>NZ_JADPVH010000004.1 GCF_026932795.1 Paenarthrobacter sp. Z7-10
CCGCGGCAATATTATCCGCATTAATATCCATCCCACCCACCCTCACTTCACCAGGAACCCTACGACCTTCCCCAACTGTCTTAACGCTACCGAGGGGCACCGACAAAAAAGCCCCACACAACCACCACCACACACAACAGGGGAAAACATTTTTTCTCCATCCCACCGGTGCCCCAGCTTCTCCGCTGGCGAACCGTTTTCGTTATCCGCTGACCCGTCTGCCGCCGTCGGGCCTGGATCGCGCTCGTGGTCGCTTACGCGCCCGCCGCCGTCCCAGCCGATCCCGCACGGGGCGCACCAAGAGGACCAAGACCAGTTGATTTATTGGGAAACTGCGGTGTAATCGCCGCTCGACCCGCTACTGTTCGTGCTGCGGAATACGGGCAAGATCATGCATGATTCCGGAGAGCAGATCCACAAAGACCTCCACCTGCGCTGTTTGTTTTTCGTTAATGAGCAACGCGAAAATGTTTCGCGCTAACCGGATTTCAGGAACGTCCAGCACCACAATTCCCTGCGGTCGGTGCCGCAGCGCCAGCTCGGGAACCAGCGCCGCGCCCATTCCGGCCGAGACCAGTGCCAGGCTGGCGTTGAAGTCGTCGCTGTAGACGGCCACCTGCGGATGCAGATTGCAGCTGGCAAACAGCCGCTCGATCACGGCCGCGTCGCTGATCCCGGGATGGTGCATGATCCATGGCATGTCCGAGAGCTGCGCCGCGGCCACCTCGGCCTTGGGCCGGATGCCCCACGAGGAGGGCAGCACAACCCGGAAATTGTCGTCACCGATCCACTGCCGGTTGACGGTATGCGGCCAAGCCAGACCGCCCTGCCCCACTTGGTACACCAGAGCCACATCCAGCTCACCGCCGGTGCGCAGGCCTTGGATGGTTTGTGCGGGTTCGGCCACGGAGACCTTCAAGTTGATGCCGAGATCGTGCCAGGCGGAACTGGCGAGCAGGCGCGGCAGCACGTGGGTGGCCAGCGAGGGGAATATGCCCAGCCGCAGCTCCTGTGTCGTCGTTGCATCGGTGCGGGAGGTGGCTGCGAGCAGCGCGTCGATGTCCGTCAGGACTTTGGCAGCGTGCCGGGTCATGACGACGGCGGCCTCGGTGGGCAGCACGCTGCGGGCGGAGCGCTGGAAGAGCACGACGCCGGTATCTCGTTCCAGCGTGGACATCTGCTGGGAGACGGCTGAGGCGGTGTATCCAAGCCGTGCGGCAGCAGCGGCGAATGAACCCAGCCGGGTTACTTCCAGCAAGGTTCTCAGATGTATGGGGTTAACCACATCGGGTCCTTAAGGTCAGCGGGGCATTGAGGGTCAGCAAAACCTTGGCGCGCCCTCTAAAAGCATAAGCGTGTCAGGTTTCTTGGAGCGGCAGGGCAATCGCTGGGACGCGGCCCGGCGCCGCGTCGTCAGCGTTTGGCTAGGTTCGTCTGGAAGGATTTGGACTATGACTCTAAATGGCATCCCACTCCACCCGCTCATCGTGCACGGCGCGGTAGTCTTTGTCCCACTGACCCTGGTGTTCGCTGCGCTGCTTTTCCTCCGGCGTATTCGACGCACAATGACGTACATGGCCGGGGCTGCGGGCGTGCTTGGATTCATATTCGTTGCCGTTGCGCACAACACGGGGGAGCAGTTGCAGGAAGCACTGCCCAGCAACCGTGCCATCATTCAGCACGCGGAGCTGGCCACCACCATTATGCCCTTGACCTTCGCCGTTGGGTTTCTTCTCACTGTGCTGGCAATCCTTGAATTACCGGCGCCGGTCGCCGTAGTAAAAGTGCGGACCCGCATCCAGTCTTACCGTGTGGTGCTGCCCCTCGTCCGGGTCGTGGCGCTGCTGCTGGCGGTGGTGTCAGTCGTGCAGATCGTCCTGCTGGGCGACAGCGGTGCGGCCGCTGTGTGGTTCAACGTGGTTCGTTAGGGCCGCTGCGGTAAGACCACTGCTGCGCGAAACGCAGGAAGAGCACGACGCCGGTATCGCGTTGCAGCATGGACATCCGTTGCGAGACGGCGACGGCCCTCGATCTCGACAGTTTCGACGGCGTGTGCTAAACCAGAGCTAATTTCGAGTCCTCCCGACTGCACAGGGACGTGGTCTTCATGAAGAGATCAGCAACGGTTTCCACGGTCGTTACGGCGTGGTTTTTGACTGGAACTCTTGCAATCATGTTGGTGGGCTGCTCGGCGTGGAAGCAGTCGATAGCCGACGCCGTGACCGCGGCCAGGACGGCTGCAACCGAGTCTGTTTCCCTGTCGGAGCTTGCCCGAGTCTCGGATTCCAGTGATCTCCTGCGGGCCCTGAGAAACGCCCCTCGTCCGGGTGAACTCTCTGTCGAAGAGAAACAGTTTTTGGCCAACGCAAATGCCGTGGTCAAGTACTGGTCGCAGGCGAAGCAGACCCTGGGGCTTGCCGACACTGCGGCCGCCTCCATTCCGGACGAGGCGGTCACCTTGGTCGGTGCCGCTTTCCTCAAGAACCCGAGTGATGCGTTCCGCACACGTATGGATGACTTGGCCGGCAAAATGATTACGGGCATGGTCTGCTCGGCTGCGAACGACATGCTGGCATCGGGCGAGAAGCAGCGGCTTGCCAACGTGCAGCCGGCTTACGAACAGGGAATGGGCACGACCTTCGAGTCGATGGAGGCGTATCTGAGCCAGCAGCTCACGTACTTCGGCTACGACTTAGCCGAAGTAGAACAAGTCGTCGATGTCCCCAAGGTCGTGTCAGCCTCGCTGTCGAAAGCAAAGGAATATGTTGCAGCGGCGGGCGGGATCATCCAGGCTCCGGACTGGCAGACTCAGAGGGCCTACTTCTATTACCTCAAGCTGTGCGTTGTACCGAAGGCTGCGTAGTGCCCTAACGAGGCAGCCGGCGGCAGCGCTGTATGGGTTGGCCGCTTGGGTGTTGGAACACGGCGGGCATTGGAGCTTGGACTTTCGAGCCCTGCCGTCGTTGGGGCTGTAGGGGTTGGCCGACCTTCCACCGTCGACTCACGGGCGGCGGTTCCGACACGCCGTGCGGCCGTCGACACGCCCACAATCTCCTGTTCCTAACTATTCCACAGGCTGTGGATATAGCCACCGCAAAGCGCTGATTCCGGCGAACTTTCCGCTGCCGCCCTGTGGACTATCGGTGCATAAAATGACATACTTGTAATACATCATCTTGGGGTCATTCTCAGTGGCTCGCACTACATGTAGTATCGAAATACAGAAAGAGAGCAGACCGGGTTTGGGCCCGGTACGCTCGGGAGGCCAGCAGAAACCGTAACCTCCGCCCCGGTCAGCAACCGCCGCGGAACCTGCCTCACGGCAGTGGAAACGAACACGTCAGGCCCGCCAATAACGAAGAGCCGGAAGTCACCGTCACGGGTGCTTCCAAGAAGGGGACAGGGATCATGACCGTTACGGTTTACACGAAGCCAGCCTGCGTGCAGTGCAATGCCACATACCGCGCTTTGGACAAGAAGGGGATCACCTACCAGAGCGTCGATATCTCCCAAGACCCGGAGGCCCTTGAGCGTCTGCGGTCCTTGGGCTACATGCAGGCACCCGTCGTGATTACGGACCAGGATCACTGGTCGGGTTTCCGCCCGGATAAAATCGCCGAGCTGGCCCAGACCACCATCAGCTCCGTCGCCTGAGCATTCCCCGACGGCACTAGCGTCCATCGCGGGCTGAGTGGCCTAGAATAAATCGGCATGAACCAACCGGAAGAGTAAGAAACGACGGCGATACCAGCTTTAGCAGCACTTCAGGCTAAAGGCCCGACGGCGGTCCTGGGTCCGGGCGGGCGTGTGCAGCACACCGACACCTCCTTGATTTACTTTTCCTCGGTGTCCGGCAACACGCACAGGTTCGTTGAAAAGCTAGACCTAGATGCGGCTCGGCTGCCATTGCGCACGGGCGAGGACACCTTGCTGGCGTCGCAAACGTTCGTCCTGGTTTTGCCGACGTATGGGAGTCAGCCGGGGGCCGGCGCGGTTCCCAAGCAGGTCATTAAGTTCCTCAATATCGCGCAGAACAGATCACTTATTCGCGGCGTCATCGGCGCCGGGAACACAAATTTCGGGGAAGCCTACTGCTTGGCCGGCGACGTTGTCGCCAGCAAATGCAAGGTTCCCCATCTCTACCGTTTCGAACTCATGGGGACGCCGGAAGACGTCGACAAGGTTCACCAAGGATTGGATACGTTTTGGAAACGACTGTTGCAGCACAGGCCGTAGCCGGCGACGGCAGTGCAGTAAAGCCTGCCGAAAGGAACGCAGCTTTGCCCGCCGCCTACCACGGGCTCGGTTACCACGAGCTCAACGCCATGCTCAATCTCTACGGACCCGACGGCAAAATCCAGTTCGCGGCGGACCGCGAGGCTGCGCACCAGTACTTCCTGCAGCACGTGAACAACAACACGGTCTTCTTCCACGACCTGGAAGAGAAGTTGGACTACCTGGTCAAGAACGAGTACTACGAGCGGGAAACCCTCGACCAGTACACGATGAACTTCATCCGGGAGCTCTACAACCGCGCCTACAAGAAGAAGTTCCGTTTCGAAACCTTTTTGGGCGCCTTCAAGTTCTACACGTCCTACACGCTGAAGACCTTCGATGGCAAGCGTTTCCTGGAGCGCTACGAGGACCGCGTGTGCATGGTGGCCCTGCACCTGGCCCGCGGCAACGAAGCGCTGGCAACCCAGCTGATGGATGAGATCATCGACGGCCGCTTCCAGCCGGCCACTCCGACGTTCCTCAACGCGGGCAAGGCCCAGCGCGGCGAACTTGTCTCCTGCTTCCTGCTGCGCATCGAAGACAACATGGAATCGATCGGCCGTTCCATCAACTCGGCCCTGCAGCTGTCCAAGCGCGGCGGCGGCGTGGCCTTCGCGCTGACCAACATCCGCGAAGTTGGCGCGCCGATCAAGCAGATCGAGAACCAGTCCTCGGGCGTCATCCCGGTGATGAAACTCCTCGAGGACAGCTTCTCCTATGCCAACCAGCTTGGTGCCCGTCAGGGGGCCGGGGCGGTCTACCTGCACGCCCACCACCCGGACATCAACCGCTTCCTGGACACCAAGCGGGAGAACGCTGACGAGAAGGTCCGCATCAAGACGCTCTCCCTCGGTGTCGTGGTTCCGGACATCACCTTTGAGCTGGCCAAGCGCGATGAGGACATGTACCTGTTCTCCCCGTTCGACGTGCAGAAGGTCTATGGCATGCCGTTCTCGGACATCAACGTCACCGAGAAGTACTACGAGATGGTGGACGACGCCCGGATCAAGAAGACCAAGATCAAGGCCCGCGAGTTCTTCCAGACCCTGGCCGAGATCCAGTTCGAATCCGGCTACCCGTACATCATGTTCGAAGACACCGTGAACCGGGCCAACCCGATCGACGGCAAGATCATCATGTCCAACCTGTGCTCGGAAATCCTCCAGGTCTCCAAACCCACCACCTACCATGACGATCTCTCCTATGACGAGACCGGCAAGGACATCTCCTGCAATCTGGGTTCGCTGAACATCGCGAAGACCATGGATTCACCGGACTTCGGCCTCACCATCGAGACCTCCATCCGGGCCCTGTCCGCTGTCTCGGACATGTCCAACATCACCTCCGTTCCCTCCATTGCCAAGGGCAACGACCAGTCGCACGCCATTGGTCTGGGTCAGATGAACCTGCATGGTTACTTGGCCCGGGAGCGGGTGCACTACGGCTCCGAAGAGGGCCTGGAATTCACCAATATCTACTTCTACACCGTCGTGTACCACGCACTTCGGGCCTCCAACCGGCTGGCCATCGAGACGGGAAGCACCTTCGGAGGCTTCGAGAAATCCAAGTACGCCACTGGTGAGTTCTTCGACAAGTACACCGACGCCGAGTGGCTGCCCAAGACACCGCGCGTGGCTGAACTCTTCGATGGCATCGACATCCCGACCCAGGACGACTGGCGTGCGCTGAAGACCTCCGTAATGGAACACGGCATCTACAACCAGAACCTGCAGGCCGTCCCGCCGACCGGTTCGATCAGCTACATCAACAACTCCACCTCCTCGATCCACCCGGTGGCCTCCAAGATTGAGATCCGCAAGGAAGGCAAGATCGGGCGCGTCTACTACCCGGCGCCATACCTGACGAACGAGAACATGGAGTTCTACCAGGACGCCTATGAAATCGGCTACGAGAAGATCATCGACACCTACGCCGCCGCCACCCAGCACGTGGACCAGGGCTTGTCCCTGACGCTGTTCTTTAAGGACACTGCCACCACCCGCGACATCAACAAGGCCCAGATCTATGCCTGGCGCAAGGGCATCAAGACCATCTACTACATCCGTCTCCGCCAGCTTGCGCTGGAAGGGACGGAGGTGGAGGGTTGCGTTTCCTGTATGTTGTAGCCTACGGCAACTAAAAGGTACGACGACGGCGCAAGCCGACCGTCGTCGTCGTCCGCCCATTACTTTTTAGACAGTTTTAGAGAGAAGGAACGATGACTCAGCGAGTCAAGCTGCTCGGCCACGTCGAGGCCATCAACTGGAACCGGATCCAGGACGAGAAGGACGTGGAAGTCTGGAACCGTTTGGTCAACAACTTCTGGCTGCCCGAGAAGGTGCCGCTGTCCAACGACGTGCAGTCCTGGGCCACGCTCACACCGGACGAGCAGCAGCTCACTATGCGCGTCTTCACCGGCCTGACACTGCTGGACACCATTCAGGGCACCGTCGGCGCCGTCAGCCTGATCCCCGACGCGCTCACTCCGCATGAAGAGGCCGTTTACACGAACATCGCCTTCATGGAATCCGTGCACGCCAAGAGCTACTCGTCGATCTTCTCCACGCTGTGCTCCACCAAGGAAATCGACGACGCGTTCCGCTGGTCCACCGAGAATGAGTACCTTCAGAAGAAGGCCCAGATCGTGATGGACTACTACGCCGGCGACGACCCGCTCAAGCGCAAGGTCGCCTCCACGCTGCTGGAGTCCTTCCTGTTCTACTCAGGCTTCTACCTGCCGATGTACTGGTCCTCGCGGGCGAAGCTCACCAACACCGCCGACCTCATCCGGCTGATCATCCGCGACGAAGCCGTGCACGGCTACTACATTGGCTACAAATTCCAGCGTGGGCTGGAAAAGGTCTCCGAGGAGCGGCGCCAGGAGCTCAAGGACTACACCTTTGAGTTGATGTACGAACTCTACGAAAACGAAGTTCACTACACCCACGACCTCTACGACGCCGTCGGCCTGGCGGAGGACGTGAAGAAGTTCCTGCACTACAACGCCAACAAGGCGCTGATGAACCTTGGCTACGAAGCCATGTTCCCCTCCACCGTCACGGACGTGAACCCCGCGATCCTGTCCGCGCTGTCGCCGAATGCGGACGAGAACCACGACTTCTTCTCCGGCTCGGGCTCGTCGTATGTGATTGGCAAGGCTGTGAATACTGAGGACGACGACTGGAACTTCTAGAACAGCAGATAGACAGTGCGGAGTCGACAGCGACAACTATGTTGGCAAGCTCTGGGCGATCAATTCGTTTCGAGGGGCGACGCCATGTCCGCTGCCTAGGCCTCACGCGGACGGACGTATCCCTAACCCTGCTGAGCGTTACATAGGCGAGCAAACGGGATGCATTACAAACTCCGGTCCGGGATTCCGCGGCTTGCTGGACCTGGCCCGGAGTGTCCCGCGAACGAACGTTACCGGATGCTGCTGCCCTTGCCCTGTTGCGTCCCTGTGCCACGAAACACACAGAAGTCCTTGAAGGGGCAACGCAGGCGACTACTGAACTGCGGACGTCGGCCGCTACCGGTTACAGCCGGCGCTGACGGAGCGTCGGGAACAATTCCCGCACCCGTGCCACCGTTTCCGGGGAGATGTTCACCGCTGTGACGCCGGAGGCGAGCCCGAGATCGGTTTCGGTGACCCCCATGGGATCGACCAGAATGCTGCGGCCTACCGAGACGGGCGGTGCCTGGCATACTCCGACTACGTAGAGGCTGTTCTCGATGGCCCGCGCGGCATTCAATGCCAGCCACTGCTCGGTTTTATGGGTGCCCGGCACCCAGGATGAGCAGACGAGCAGAACCTGGGCGCCGGCGTCGGCCAGTTGCCTGGCCAGCTCCGGGAAGCGGAGGTCGTAGCAGGTCATCAGGCCGAAGTGGGTCCCCGCGTGCTCGAACACTACCGGGTCAGTGGACGGGCCGGGCTTGATGAACGTCGACTCGCCGAAGCCCTGCGCGTCGAAGAGGTGGATCTTCCGGTAGCGGGCCAGTAGGCTCCCATCCGGCCCGAATGCCACCACGGTGTTGAACGCCTTGTCCGGCTCCTCGGAGCTTTCCACCACGCCCGCCACCAGCGCGATGCGGTGGCGGCGGGCAGTGCTGGCCAGTTCCTGGCAGATGGGACCGTCCAGCGGCTCAGCCATTAGGGGGAAGGTAGCGTCCACCTTCTTTTTCTCGTAGGTGGCATATTCCGGGAAGACGACGAGCGTGGCGCCGTCGTGCGCGGCCTCCGCGGCGAACCGGTCTATCACAGCGAGGTTGGACTGGATGTCGGTGCCTGACTCCAGCTGCCCGAGCGCTATCCTCACGGTTGTTCCTTCCCTGCGATCAGGCTGCAGCCTCAACCGTCGCTTTTTCCGTGGCCGTCATTTCCGGTGGGGCCGCTTTGAAACCACGGGTGATAAGGGCTAGGACCACGATGCCCAAGCCCAGCCAGGATAGTCCCAGCGTAATGGCGTGGACGTCCAGTTGGGAGAGCAGGTACGCGCAGACGACGGCTCCTACCACCGGGACAACCACGTATGAGACAGCGTTCAGCCGATGCCCGGCACGGCACTGCCGGACGTAGTGGAACACCACGGAGACGTTGACCAGGGTGAAGGCGGTAAAGGCACCAAAGTTGATGAACGAAGTTGACGTGGCCACGTCAAGGAAGATCGCGATCAGGCCGACGATCCCAGTAAGGATCAGGTTCACCACCGGTGTGTGGAACTTCGCGTTCAGCCGGCCGAAGACCGCCTTGGGCAGGACGGAGTCCCGGCCCATGGCATAGAGCAGGCGAGAGGCGCTGGCCTGTGCCGCGAGGCCGGACGCGAACTGCGCCACCACCAGGCCGGCGAGGAACACAGCTCCGAACAGCTGACCGCCGATCTGCAGCGCGATGGCGCTGGCCGCGGAAGCCGAGTCCTCGAACACCCCGCCGGGGTGGACCAGCTGGGTCACGTAGGACACCGCCAGGAAGATCCCTCCGCCAATCAGCGCGATGAGCATGATGGCGCGTGGCATGTTCTTGCGCGGTTCAATGGTCTCCTCGGTGAGGGTGGTGACGGCGTCGAACCCCAGGAACGAATACGCAGCGATGGCCGCACCGGCGGAAATGGTGGCGAAGCTGGAGGTGTCGTTGAAGAATGGTTGGGTGCTGGCCAGGCCGCCGGCGCCTTGAGTGGACACCACGTTGCCGATGGCCAGCGCCACGAAGAACACGATGACCAGCAGCTGGAACGCCATCAGCACGTAGTTGGCCTTGTCCGCCACCTTGATGCCCAGAATGTTCAGGGCCGTGGTGATGAGGATGAAACCAACGACCCAGACACCGATGGGGATTCCAGGGAACTGGGCGCTCAGATAGGAGCCGCCGATGAGCCAGATCACCATCGGCAGGAAGAGGTAATCCAGCAGGATGGCCCAGCCCACCAGGAACCCCACCCTGGGATCGATGGACCGCCGGACGTAAGTGTAGGCGGAACCGGCCACCGGGTACGCGACGGCCATCCGCCCGTAGCTGTGCGCCGTGAACAGCATGGCCACGAGCGCCACCAGGTACGCTGACGGTGAGGCCCCGCCGGTGGTTTCGGCGATGATGCCGAAGATTCCCAGGACGATCAGCGGGGTAAGGTATGCCAGGCCGAACAGGACCAACGAGGGCAGTTTAAGCGTGCGCGTGAGGGCGGGTGTTGTTGTCACGGTGTTTCCTTAGGCGTTGAAGGACTGGGGAGCCCAGGTGGCCGGGCTAATCCGGCCCTGGTACACGGGCAGTTCAACGGCGTCGTCGCCGTTGAGGAACTGGGACCAGGGGCGGTTGAGGTTTTCGGTTCCGTGGGTCCTGACATGCTCGACGGCGGCAAGGTCGAGTTCGGCCGCGAGCACTACCGGGGTGTGGTCGGTCGCCTCGGCGAGGGTGTTGCCCTCGGGGTCCACGATGATGCTTCGGCCCTTGCCGGTGGGGCCGGCGCAGTTGACGCTGACCACAAAGACCTGGTTCACAATGGCGTTGGCCTTGGCGAGCACCAGTTCCTGCCTGCGGTCCGGCGTCGTGGTTTTCACGACGTTGAGGATGACTTCGGCACCCATCCAGGCGAGTTGGCGGGACACCTCGGGGAACCACGCGTCGTAGCAGATGTTCAGGCCCACCCTCCCGATCCCGGCCAGGTCCACGGTGGTGAACCGGTCACCGGGGTCGTAGGGCTCGAAGGGGCGCCAGGGGAAAACCTTCCGGTAATAACCGGCAAGCCCGCCCTCCGGGGAAAGGACCAGTTGGGTGTTGAACAACTGCCCTTCCGGGCCCCGCTCGCACACACTTCCTGGGACCAGCCAGATGCCAAGATCACCGGCGATCTGCCGCAGTTCCTTGACCAGGGGGCCCTCCAGCGGTTCCGCGGAAGCTTGAAGCGCTTCCGTACGCTGCCGGTCCGGGTCGGAATCCCCGAACAGGTGCAGCTCCGGAAAGACCACCAACTTGCTGTGGGGCTGGGCGGCGAGGGCGGCTTTGACCTCGTCCGCAAACGCCGAGACGGGCTCGCCGATGAGGCGGGGCCTGGCCTGGGCTGCGATGAGGGGAAGGATACGCTGCATGGTTCTCTCCACGTTGGGATGTGATCTGCACTATATTAGATCAGAATGATCTAATTATGGGAAGTGGGGAGAGTGGGCCGTAAAGTAGCGGACATGACCCGTCACTTGGAGGACACCGCCGGCACCTACCCTCTCGGCGCCGGAAGGCTGGCGGGAACCGACCGTCGAAGCGCCATGGACGCCGTGCGGCTACGGATTGGCATGGCGATTTCGCTGGGCCTGCTGAAGCCCGGCGATCGCCTGCCCGACCAGGAGGACGTGGCACTGGGCCTGTCGGTCAGCCCGATCACCGCCCGCCGCGCGCTGATGAGCCTGGCGGAGCACGGTGTGGTGGTCCGCCGGCGTGGCCGGGGCGGCGGAACATTCGTGGCTGACGAGCCCCCGCGGAGCGTGCTGGCTGAACTCTCCGCATCTCCAGGCGAGTCCCGAGCCGTGAACCGGATGGTGGACCGGAGGCTGCTTTTCGAATGCGCCGTGACGCACTATGCGGCCGTCAACGCCACGACCGAACAGCTCGATGAGCTCGAACGGCTGACCCATGACATGGCCGAATCTGCAGACTGGTCGGACTACCACCAGGCAGACAAGCAGTTCCATCAGCTGGTGGGCACCGCGTCGGGGCTGGGCACCGCGGTGGAGGAGTACCACGAGACGCTGGCACAGCTCTACGCCTACTTCATCCCCTACCCGATCCAGCTCCTGCATAAATCGAACTGCGACCACATCGCGCTGGTGGCAGCTCTACGGGCTGGCGATTTCCAAAAAGCCGTGGAAGTCTCGCGCAAACACGTGGATATCCTGCACCGGACGATGTTCATGGGCCTGACGAACGGCGGCGCCACCTCCGAGTGACGAACGACGGCGGTTGACTGAAGCCGGATGCCCCTTCGGGGGTGCCCATGTTGCCGGAACCGAAAATCGTAACGCTGGTCATTGGAACTCCTTGATTGTTGGACCAGGTTGGCCCGATGGTTGAAGATACAACTAAATTACCACAGTTTGTTGTAGATACAACTATCCCGTATACTGGGGACATGGAAAATGAGCGGTGGCTGAATTCAGAGGAGCGGGAGGCTTGGGTAAAGTTTGCGGCCGTGCTGGAGCTGCTGCCTGCTTCGCTGGATGCCCAACTGACCGGAGACCAGGAGCTCACGCATTTCGATTACTGGGTACTGGCCATGCTCTCCGAGGCCGAGGGGCACAAGCTGCGTCTGACGTCCCTCGCCGCGAGGACCAATGCCACTCTGCCGCGGCTGTCCCGGGTCGTGAGCCGGCTGGAGCGCCAGGGGCTGCTGGAACGGAAGCCCTGTCCAGAGGACGGCAGGGCAACCAACGCCGTGCTGACCGACGCCGGGAGGGCGAAGGTTGTCGACGCGGCACCCGGACACGTCGCGCACGTCCGCGCCGCCGTCGTCGACGCCCTGAGCCGGGAACAAATCCGCCAACTCTCAGCCATCTCCACGCAGCTGCTCGCACGTCTCGATCCGCAGGGCAAGATGTTCGCCTCAGAGAGTCCCTGAGTTTGAACGGCTCACGCCCTCCCCGGTATCGCCCTGCACCACATTGGCGACTTGAGGAGCGTGTCCGAGCCAAACACGCCGTCGAAACCGACCTGCAGCGGCTCAATGTGGGGCAGGACGGAATGTGCCGATTCGCCCGGGCGCCCCGGGTCGCACGCCTTCGCCGCGAACCCTTGCAGTTCCGTCCGCTTGCGGGTAGAAGTGGACTGGCCGGGTCGCAGGCCGGGCCACGCCAATCACAGGGGAGAACTTCATGGTCGAAAGTGTCCAGTCCACAGACGGAACCACCATCACCTACGAGACGGCCGGGAGCGGACCTGTGCTCATCCTGGTCGGCGGAGCCATGAATACCCGCCATTCGGCAGGAGATCTGGTGCCCCTGCTCGCTGAGGACTTCTCTGTCATCACCTTTGACCGCCGGGGCCGAGGCGAGAGTACGAATACGCCGCCGTACGCCGTCGAACGCGAAGTGGAGGATTTCCAGGCGCTGGTGGCAGGCGTCGGAGGGTCGGCGTGCGTGTATGGCCACTCGTCCGGGGGCATATTGGCGTTGGAGGCGGCTGCCGCTGGCGTGGAGATCAGCAAGCTGGCCGTGTATGAGCCGCCATATGCCACGAGCGAGGGTGACGACGGGCTGTGGCAGGTGTTCGTGGACAAGGTTCAGTCGCTGGTGGATGAGGGACATTCGGACCAAGCGGTGGAGGAATTCATCCGGCACACGGGAGCGGGATTCGACGAGAGGATGAAGCAGTCGCCTTGGTGGCCGGCGATGGTGGCCTTGGCGCCCACGTTGCCCTACGACCTGGCGCTGGCGGCCGACGGCGTGGTGCCGGTGGAGCGGCTGGGCCGTATTTCGGCGCCCGTCCTCGCTTTGTACGGTGGGGCGAGCGCGGCGTGGGCGGAGACGGCGACGGCTGAGGTCTCGATGGCCGTGCAGAATGGGCGGCAGGACGTCATTGAGGGCCAGACGCATGCCGCGGCGCCGGATTCGGTTGCGCCGACGCTGCTGCAGTTCTTCCACTGAGGAGCGCGGGCACCCGTGTCTCCGGGTTCCGCGTGGGCGCACCCGACCTCGAGGCCGTTTATGGTCCTTGGCACACTCGGGGTGGTTGGCGGTGGACTGCTCTCGGCCATGACCGCTGCGGGCCCGAGTTACCACGCCAGTTGGGCGGTTGCCTACGTAGTCCTCGTTGTCGGTGTCGCCCAAATAATTCTGGGGGTCGCGCAAGCTTCCCTCACCGGCGGTTTTGTCCGGGGTTGCATCATCGCCTGGGAGGCGGTCTGCTGGAATCTTGGCAGTGCCACCGTGCTCACAGGCACTCTGGCGAGTGTTCCGACCCTTCTTTATGCCGGCATAATCCTACTGTTGGCGGCGCTGGTTTTGTTCGCGGTCGCTATCCGACACGGCCGGCGGGGGATCCTGTTCACGGTCACGTGGGTGGTCATCATCGTCCTCCTGGTCAGCATGCCTGTTGGTGCAATCATCCAGGCTGTCACTGGCTGACGCTGACGCTGGGACTGGGCCGACGGCACCACGGCACCGGGTTGACCGCGGCTGAAGGCCTGGCGGACGCCCGGTTCGTACGCGACAAAAAGTCAGCGGAGGCGCAGGGCCAGGTAGGGCGCAGTGCGGCTTTCCGTGGATTCCGCCACGTCCCTGGGCGTACCGGCGGCCATGATTCGTCCACCGGCGTTTCCACCGGAGGGACCGAGATCGATGACCCAGTCGGCGGCGGCCACGACGTCCATTTCGTGCTCGACCACCACGACGGTGTTCCCGGTATCCACCAACAGGTTCAGCTGACGGAGCAGCAGCCGCACGTCTGCCGGATGCAGCCCGGTGGTGGGCTCGTCCAGCAGGTAGAGGGTATGGCCACGCCGGTCGCGCTGCAGTTCGGTGGCGAGCTTGATCCGCTGGGCTTCGCCTCCGGATAGTTCGGTCGCGGGCTGACCCAGCCGCAGGTATCCCAGCCCCACATCGAGCAGGGTTGCCAGGCTGCGTGCCGCTGCCGGAATGTCGGCTAGGAATGCTGCCGCTGCCTCCACGGTCAGGGCCAGGACGTCGGCCACGTTCTTGCCCCGGTAGCGGACCTCAAGAGTTTCGGCGTTGAACCGGGAGCCGTTGCAGGTTGGGCACGGGCCGTAGCTGCCGGGTAGGAACAACAGTTCAACTGCGACGAATCCTTCGCCAAGGCAGGTTTCACAGCGGCCGCCCGCCACGTTGAAGGAGAAGCGCCCGGCCCCAAATTGACGGGCTTTGGCCTCGGGAGTGGCGGCGAATTCTTTGCGGACGGCGTCGAAGAGTCCGGTGTAGGTGGCCAGATTCGAGCGTGGCGTGCGGCCGATCGGCTTCTGATCCACTCGAACCATCCGGTCCACTGCGTCGAGTCCTGAAAGCTGTCGAACGGTTGTCGTGTCGGCCGCGCCGTTCACGCCGGACGGCGCGACTGTGTCGGTTGCGACGTTTGGCTCGACCGCTCCAGCAGGCTCGAGGGCGTTGGTTGGCTCGTCCACGTCAGGCGGCGATGCATTGTGCAGGTGGGTTCCGACGACGTCGGCCAGTACCTTGCTGAGCAGCGTGGACTTTCCGGAGCCCGAGACTCCGGTAATCGCCGTGAGCACGCCGAGCGGGATGTCCGCGTCCAGGTTGCGCAGGTTGTGGCTCGTGACGCCGCGCAGTTGCAGCCAGCGCGCCGCGCTCCGCAAGCCGCGCGCTGTCCCGCGGCCGTCGTCGCCGCCCCTGTCATTGTTGTTCCGGCGCCCGCCTTCGCCCGTGCCGCCTTCGCGCCCGCCGCCGTCGTCGGCCGAGCTCTCGTGACCGAGCAGGAACGGGCGCGTGACGGACTCCACCACGTCCGCCAGGCCGGCAACCGGCCCGCTGTAAACGATGTGGCCGCCGGCCTCGCCCGCCATCGGTCCCACGTCGACGAGCCAGTCCGCACGGCGCACCACGTCCATGTTGTGCTCGACGACGAAGACGGTATTGCCGGATGCTTTGAGCGCCTCCAGTACCGCCAGCAATGGCTCCGCGTCGGCGGGGTGCAGACCCGCGGACGGTTCGTCGAGGACGTAGATGACCCCGAACAGGCCGGAGCGCAGTTGAGTGGCAATGCGCAGGCGCTGCATCTCGCCCGGTGAAAGGGTCGGTGTGGCGCGGCTCAGGCTCAGGTAGCCCAGTCCGAGCTCCAGAAGCACCGTGATGCGTTGGACCAGGTCCCGGGCGATGGTTCCGGCTACCCCGCCGGAACCGCTGGCGGAACCGCTGACGGAACCGCTGACGGAACCGGTGACGGAACCGGTGTTGCCGACGCCACCGGAACCTCCCCCTCCGCTGGCTCCGCCCGCACTGCTCGCCCCGTCAGCCCCGGCCCCCTCGGCCGCCGGGCGGAGTGCATCGGCCAATTCCGTCATGGAAAGAGCATTCATCGCCGCGATGTTCAGCCCCGCGAAGGTCACTGCCAATGCCTCCGGCTTGAGCCCTGCGCCGCCGCACGACGGGCATGGTCCAGACTCCATGAAGGCGAGCACGCGGTCGCGCATCGGCGCGCTCTTGGAATCGGCCAAGGTGTGCAGGACGTAACTGCGGGCGCTCCAGAAGCGGCCCTTGTAGGGTTTGGCTACGCGGTCGCGCTGCGGAGTGACCTCAACGACGGGCTGTTCCTCGGTGAACAGAATCCAGTCGCGGGCTTTTTTCGGCAGCCTGCGCCAAGGAACGTCGACGTCGTAGCCCAGATGGGTGAGGATGTCGCGGAGGTTTTTACCTTGCCAGGCACCAGGCCACGCCGCGATGGCGCCGTCGCGGATGGTGAGGCTAGGGTCCGGCACCAGCGAGGCCTCGGTGACGGTGTGCGCGGTGCCAAGGCCATGACAAACGGGACACGCCCCGGTGGCTGTGTTGGTGGAGAAGGAGTCTGAATACAGGATGCCCGCACCCTCCCGATACCTACCCGCCCGCGAAAAGAGCATGCGCAGGGAGTTGGACAAGGTGGTAACTGTGCCCACCGAGGACCGGGCGCTGGGTGTTCCGCGCCGTTGCTGCAGTGCCACGGCCGGGGGAAGGCCGGTGATCAGCTCGACCTGGGGATTGTTTCCCTGCTGGATCAGCCGGCGCGCGTAGGGGGCAACGGATTCAAAGTAGCGGCGCTGAGCCTCCGCGAAAATGGTGCCGAAGGCCAGGGAGGACTTGCCCGAACCGGACACTCCAGTGAAGGCGACGATGGCATCGCGGGGGACGTCCACATCCACGTTTTTGAGATTGTTTTCGCGGGCTCCGCGGACCCGGACGAAGCCATCCGACGGATCGTGGTGCTCGGCGGGGGAAAAGGATGGGGCGGTCGGGTTCGTCTGCACTTGTCCCACCCTAGACGACAAGGGGGCAGGCGATATCGACTATCTGAGCGCAGGGGTCGAACCCGGAGACGGCCACGCGGCCTGCGATATGAATGATCCGGAGCCAATGGGCTGGAGCCATCGCCACCGGGTTCCATCCCGAACCTGTTGCCGCACCCGCCGCAGGCGTAGCATAACGGCATGTCTGCACCTCCGGAGGCCTATGGACCCGCCCTGCAGAGGGCAATGGCGCACTCGATGGAGTGGCTGGCGAGCGTTCCCGACCGGCCGGTGGGACCCCGTCGGGATGCGGACTCTCTGGCGGCTGATTTCGGTGGGCCGCTGCCGGACGGACCCACCGACCCGGCGGTCGTCGTCGACTATCTGGCCACGGCGGCGGAACCGGGGCTGATGGCCATGCAGTCCGGGCGCTTCTATGGTTGGGTGATCGGTGGAACGTTGCCGGCGGCGATGGCGGCGGATTGGTTGGTAAGCGCCTGGGACCAGAACGCTGGTATGCGCTTCGCCACTCCGGCCGTTGCTGCCGCGGAGGAGGCTGCCGGTGCCTGGATTCTGGAGCTCCTGGGACTGCCGTCGGGTGCGGATGTGGGATTCACCACCGGCGCCACGATGGCGAATTTCACCGGGCTGGCAGCCGGGCGGCAGTATCTGCTGGAACAGGCGGGTTGGGATCTCGCAGCGAACGGGCTGGCCGGTGGACCTCGGATCCGTGTCTTCGTAGGTCAGGAGCGGCACGACGTCGTCGATCTCGCGCTGAGATATCTCGGCCTGGGCGCGCCGACCGCCGTCGCCGTTGATGATCAAGGCAGGATCCGCCCGGATTCGCTTGAGGAGGCACTTGCGTCCGGTTCCGGGCCGGCGCTAATCTGCCTGCAGGCCGGCAACGTTCACTCCGGCGCGTTCGACCCGGTAGGCGAGGCGACGGCCATCGCCCATCGCCACGGTGCCTGGGTTCATGTGGATGGGGCGTTCGGGCTGTGGGCGGCCGCCAGTCCCACCTACCGCAAACATCTGGTGGGATTGGAAACGGCCGATTCCTGGGCCACCGACGCCCACAAGACGCTCAACGTTCCCTATGACTGCGGTGTGGCTATCGTTGCACGCCCGGAGGTGCTGCGCGGGGTCTTTGGAACCCACGCGAGTTACCTCATCGCGGATGATCATGGGCCGGGGGATCCGCACGAAAAAGTGCCGGAGCTGTCCCGCCGCGCCCGTGGGGTGCCCGTCTGGGCGGCGCTGCGGTCGCTGGGCCGCTCCGGAGTGGTTGCGATGGTGGACCGGATGGCCGGCCATGCGGGCGCCCTGGCGGCAGGGCTGGCGGAGCTGGAGGACGTCGAGGTCCTCAATGACGTCGTTTTCACCCAGGTCTGCGTCAGCTTCGGTTCGGACGAGCGCACCAAGGCGGTGACGGCCCGGCTGCTGGCCGGCGGTACCACCTGGATGTCTGGATCGAGGTGCATGGCCGGGACATCCTGCGGATTTCCGTCAGTAACTGGGCGACCGACGACGACGACGTGGCACGTTCGCTGGAGGCAGTCGGCCGCGCTGCGAGTGAGGTTCCGGCCTTGATTTAGCAGCGCATCCGGGTCAGTACGGAAGTGTCGCGGACATTGACGAAAACACCGCCGCCATCTTGATGCTGGTGGCAACGAAGCTGAGGACGAATACTCCAATCAAGACCCAGACCGGTGCCAGACCGCGGCGTGGCGCCACCTGATGCACAATGATCGACCGGCCGACCACGTACACCGCGGTGTTGAGGAAAACCCAGGCCCAATGGAACGCGCGGATCACCCCGTCCCGGCGCAGCCGTTGCCAGTCCAGGAACGCCATCAGGGCGCAGATCGCGTAGCCAAGCAATCCGCTGCCGAGCACCAGGAAATATGCTGGGGTAAACATGGAGAACGGGTCCACGGTTGGGATGTGGTTTGAGCCGATATAGCGCAGCCGAACGACGGGATTCCAGCCAAGGGTGAAAAGTATCTGGACCAGGGGAAGCAGCGTCGCGAGCCAGATTAACGGATTGTAGATCGGTATCTTGTCGCTGAGCTGCGGCCGCGTCGCGGACCCAACTGCCGGGTAGGGGGAGTTAAAGTGCCCGGTCCAGGCGTAACCGTCCCACCACTGCTGCCGGCCGGAACCATCGGAGGCCGGGTACCACCCCGGTTGAGGTGCGCTGCTGTTGGGTGGGACGGTCATGGTGGTCCTCCGGTGGTAGGGCTGCTGATTCTCACATTACCGCCGCTGCCGCGGCGCCCTGTCAACGGGCCTTTCGCACACAACCCTCAGGACAGAACCTCCTCATGAGGAGCATTCCGACGAAAACCCCGTCAGGGCAACAAGTTCGTGCCGACGGCCCGTTACTCCGAAACCGGCAGGGACTGCCAAGAGTAAGCCCGGTTCTGAGGCCTCCGCAGGCTGGGGTTTCGGCGGCTGCGTCGGCCTCGACACCGGCACAGGTCGCAGCAGCCGGATCGATGGCCGCGCCCAGATGTGGAAGGCCGAGCCCTGCAGCCTCGCGGGCAATGTGTTCGCCGCTTGGCTGCGGGGTTCTGTGGGCTGGTCCGCCGGTTCCTGGGCGATCGGCCCTTCGTCTGTCGGATGCCATAACGCGGCGACCCAACCGCGAAGAGCCAGATAGGTGGAAGACGTAGGGTTTCCTCGGTCCGTGCCGACATATAGCGGGCATGACCCCCAGCCGCAATCGTCCGCCTAAAGGGGTCCCCGTCTGCGGCCATGTCGCCTCGCCAAAGCGCCGGTTTCGCTGTACGAGACGGGGTGGGCCGAGCATTTCCGGGAAGAAACCGGCACGCGGATTCCTGGCATAACGGGACGAGGGTGCATTCGAGAAAAAGCCGGGGCGTTGAAATGGGTAACTGCGAAAAGGACCGCCAGCTGAATCCGGCGGAAACCGTGAAAGCTATTCAGGCTTTTCGTGCGAGAGGGCGACGATCCAGTCCGGGGTGGATTCCTTTATTCTCTTGTCGAGCGTTACGCGCGCCCGGGCCGCTGCAATCTGAACCCGGCGGTCTTCCCGGCTCACTGACGCGGGCCGCTTCGAAGGAGCGAGGGTGCTCAACCCGGAGCTTGCTGTTACTGGCCGTGTCATGGACATCGTCGCCCTCCTACCTGACTGTGTCATCGGTCCCTTCGCTTCCATTGTCCCCCGGTGCCCCGCTTTCGTCCATCATTTCCAACCGGTCTGCCGCATCCATTGCGAGGTCATGCACGTGCATGACCTCCGCGCGCCGGGCAGCATCCGCCGCTTCGAGGGGGTCTTCCGTGCCAATCTTGAGCAGTCTGACATCCTCATTGGTGGCGAGCCTGCTTTGTCCGAGAATGTCGATGGCCTTTTGGCCCATCTCGGCGCGGGTCGCCTGATCTGACAGGGAGGCGTCCAGCGCCCATTGCGTGCGCCGCCACGATTCAGACCGGTTATCCGCGCGACGCCGCTGCGACAGGGCGAAGCCGCTATCACCGCAGCCACAACGGCGGCGATAACTGGGGCAAAGGCCGCCCACACCTGCCACGCCTGCGCCGGGCCAGCATGGAGGACAACATCTAGCGGTGTTGGTACGGGCGTCGGCGCTGTGCGTGCTGCTAAAAGGGTGATATTCAACTGGCCAGCCGGCTGCGGACGATTTCGCTGACGGTTTTACCATCGAAGCGGCCCGCCACCAAGGCGGTTACCGGCTTCATTACGACACCGATGGAACGCATGGAAAGTTCCTGGCCGTCAGCCTTCAGCGCGGCGATGGTTCCATCGACGACACCTTCAACCTCTTCGCGTGTCAGCGGCTTGGGCAGGTACGCCTCGATGATCTGCGCCTCCGTAATTTCCGTCGCTGCCTGTTCGGTCTCACCGGCTTCGGTGTAGATGCGCACGGTATCGTGGCGTTTGGCTGCCTCTTTCTGCAGGAGCGTGGTCACCTGGGCATCATCCAATTCGACGGGCGTTTTGCCGGACTTTTCGCGGGTGCTGATTTCGCCCAGGACGTTTCGGACCGTTGTCAGTGCCAACCGGTTCCCGTCCCTGAGGTGGGCGATTACGTCGGCGTGCAGCCGTTCTTTTAAGGTGTTGCTCATGATTTTCTCACTTCATCGTCGGTGGGTGTTAGGGGCAATGTGTGCGGAAGGAGTCTTCTTGGTGCTCAAGGCTCTCACGGGCGTCAGCTGTGCCATACCGAGCGCAACCTGAAGACCTGACTCGACCGCCGTCATCACCGCAGCGGATCGGGCGTTAACTTCTGCCACCGCCTCGTCGCGATACATGGCGGTGATCTCATCGCAAAGAACCCAGCCTGTGACGGGGCCGTCGTCGGGAAATGCCACCCGGCCGGACCGTACCGCCGTTGTGACCCTGACGACCGGCGGGTGCTGAGACGCCTCGTTGGGTTGGCTGTTTGATACCACTAGCCAGTATCTTTCGCCGATTTACTCTGAGAGGGCAGCAGCATGGATTTCGCCGCGCCGAAGTGGCGGGACGGGGCGCTTAGGGTTGGGGCTCCGGCGGACTTCCCTGACAAAACCGGCCCGCGACGTATTGAAGGGAAGTGTGATCCGGCGTGCGTCGAATCTTTTCCGAGGACATCCGCCCAGATTACCAGCGGCGGCCTCCGTCTGGCTCATGCACTGCCTCCACAAGGTCGACTAGTTCGTCCACCCCGCGGGACATCCGAATTTCGTGGCCAATACGGGCGCTGGCTTCCCGGTAGGAGTTGGTGGACAGGACTGCCCGCACGGCCTTGGCGACGGCGTTGGGGTGGGCATGGTTGGTGTGCAGATTGATGCCGCAGCCTGACCAGGCGACTCGGGCGCACACCTCGGTTTTGTCCTCGGTTTCACCGGCCACCACCAGTGCTACGCCGTGCTGCAGCGCAAAGTGGACGCCACCGTAGCCTCCGTTCGTGACGAGGACGGCGGTCTTGGGCAGCAGTTCGTCGTAGGGCAGGTAGGACGCGACGCGCACATTGTCGGGAAGCGGACCGGCGAGCGCGTCCACGGGGCGTCCTCCCGTGCTGACGACCACAAGCACGTCTTCGTGGGCGAGGCCGACGATGGTCGGCTGGATCAAGTCATCAAAATTCGTGTTGGCCACTGTCCCCTGGGTGACGTGAACCACCGGGCGGGCGCCGTCGAGCTCGTTCCACCATGGCGGCAGCTCGGCTTCGATGGCCTTCCCGGAGATGCGCCGTCCGCCTTGAGAGACGGGACCTACGAAATGCACGCTGGCTGGGAGGTCGGAGCGCGGGTATTCGAAGGCACGGACGGTGAATTGGGCAATGTGGTCGGCGAGGCGTGGCCAATCCATGAAGAAGGTCGGGAACGGAGCCCCCGAGATCTGGCGGGCAATGTCGTCGGCGAATTTCTGCACTGGAGCGAAGACCAGTTTCTCGGTCAGAGTCTGCAGCACGCGGTTCCGCAGTCGCCCCGCCAGGCCCGCCATGGGTGGGAGGCCCAATCCAAACGGCGCGGTATCCCGGCTGGCGAGGCTGAGCGGCACGATGCCACAGTTGATCACCGCCGGCCGGCCGGGCCGTGGCTCGGTCAGCAGCAGGGCGGCTCCCATGAAGAGCGATCCGGCGAGGACGACGTCGGCAGGAGTCTCTGCCAGCACACCATGGATCGCGTCGAGCTGGGCCCTGCCGGGACGCATGAAGATCTCTTTGACGTCAAACCGGATTCCTTTGGGGCCCTTGAGCCCGACGCGGCCCGGAAAGGCCTTGTCGAGGTCGCTGCCATCGAAGTCTGCCTCAGGTGGCAGCGCCACGAAGCTGGCACCGGTGTCCGACACCTGACGCTCAAACTGCCGCCCGGTAAGGAAGCGGACGTCGTGGTGCCGTTCCACGAGTCCCGCGGCAACCGCCAGCATCGGTGTCACGTGGCCTATCAGCGGACTGGAACAAACAAGGACCGATGCCATGCTGACTCCTTGGACAAGAACCATTTTCCTGCAGCGTTGAGCAGTTTGCAGCAGCATTCATTAGCTTGAACAGTAGTAACTATGGCAAGAAAAAGGTCCGGTCCATGGCACTGCGTTCAACCCGGCCGCAACGGCAGGCTTTCATTCCTCCTTGAAGCCCAAACAATTTGCAGATAGTGTGCAAATTGTTGAGGAACGTGATCGGCGACGCGTTCGGCCGGTTCCCGGGGAAAGGAACTGGCGGCGCATTTCTGTGTCCTGCAGTGAGCACTAGAAACGTCCACCCCCGGCCCGCCGGCAGGGAAAGTGGGCATGGGAAAAGAGGTCGGCATCGTGGAGCAGCGGAACGCAGGGGCAGTAAACGTGGATTACTTCGCCCTTGACGACGACCTCACCGAGGACGAGCGTGCCCTGCGGGACCGGGTCCGGGCCTTCGCAGCGTCGGACGTGCTGCCCATCATCAATGACTATTGGGAGCGGGCACAGTTCCCCTTCGAATTGCTCCCGGGTCTGGCCCGGCTCGGCATCGTCGGCGGCACGATCGAAGGGTACGGCTGCCCGGGCTTGAGCCGGCGGACGGCGGGCATCGCCTCGCGGGAGATGGCACGCGGCGACGGGTCGGTCAACACATTCTTGGGCGTGCATTCCAGCCTGTGCATGGGCGCCATCAATATGCTCGGCAGCGAGGAGCAGAAACAGCGCTGGCTGCCGGTCATGGCCACCCTGGCGAACCGGCGCGTTCGCGCTGACGGAGCCGCGGCATGGTTCGGACTCGGTGGCGCTGGAGACGAGCGCGCGCCGGGACGGGGAGGATTACATCCTCAACGGTCACAAAAGGTGGATCGGCAACGGCGACGCGGCCGACGTCGTCGTAATCTTTGCGCGTGATGTTGCCGATGGGCGGGTGAAGGCCTTTGTGATGGAGAAGAACGACGACGACGAGGGCAGCTTTCCGCCCGGGTACCGTCCCACGGTGATCACCGGAAAGATCGGCAAGCGCGCCATTCTGCAGTCGGACATCGTGATTGAGAATCTCCGCATTCCGGCGCGGAACCGGTTGGAGCACTGTGATTCCTTCAAGGACGTATCGCGGGTGCTGACGGCCACGCGGGGTGGCGCCGCGTGGGAGGCGGTGGGCCATGCGATGGCAGGATACGAGATTGCTGCGCACTATTCCCTGGTGCGGGAGCAGTTCGGCAAGCCGATTGGTTCCTTCCAACTGGTGCAGAACAAACTGGCCAACATGCTCAGCGAACTGACGGCGATGCAGCTGATGTGCTCGCGGATGGCGGAACTGATTGAGTCGGACCGGCTGACCGGACCGATGGCATCCATGGTCAAGATGGCCACCGCGCAAAAAGCGAAGTGGATCTGTGCTGAAGCCCGGGACATTCTGGCCGGCAATGGTCTGCTGCTGGAACGCCATGTCGCGCGCCATTTGACCGACATGGATGTGGTGAGCACCTATGAGGGGACCGACTCGATCCAGTCGCTGCTGGTGGGACGGGACATTACCGGAATCTCGGCCTTCAAGTAGGCCCGGTTGCTTCATGGCCGGACCGGCAGCACAACAGCAGGCCACGGACCAGCAGTCCGTCCAACACCGAAGAGAGAAGTACGCATGAGCAATTCCTCGACCGATCCGGTCAGCGTGGAGATTATCGATGGCGTCGCACGCCTCACCATGAATCATCCGCCGGTCAACGCGCTGAGCCTGCGGCTGCGCAAGGCGCTGGCGGACGCCCTTTCCGCTGTGGCGGCCGACCCTGGGATTACGGCGGTACTGCTGGCCGGCCAGCCCAAGGCATTCTCCGCTGGAGCGGACATCAGCGAATTTGGTGCCGGCGCCGGCAGCCCGCCGGATCTGCCCACACTGGTCGCAATGGTGGAGGATTTTCCGGTACCGGTCATTGCTGCTCTGACCGGTGTCGCGCTGGGCGGCGGCTTGGAACTGGCGATGGCCGCCGCTGCGAGGATCGCCGCTCCGGACGCGCGGCTCGGCCTGCCGGAAATCTCGCTTGGCCTGCTGCCGGGGGCTGGGGGCACCGGCAGGTTGCCGCGATTGGTGGGTCCCGAGCGTGCCGTGGAGATGATCCTCGGCGGTCAACAGATCTCCGCGGATCAGGGGCTCCGCGACGGACTTCTTGATGCCGTCCTGGCGGATCCGACCTCGGAGGAAGGCCTGCTCTGGGCGACGGGTTTCGCGCAGGGCGACGGGGATCCGTCCCAGCCGAGCGTTGGTGTGGCTTCCCACGGCGAGGGAACGATCGAGCCCCTGCACCGCCGTCCTCCGACGCGGCAACGAGAGGACAAGATCGCCGCCGCGCGTGCCAACCCGGGTTCCATCGCCACGCTCGCGGCCGCCCGGCTCGCGAAGGCCAAAGATCCGTTCGCCGCGCGGGCCGCCATCGACGCGATCACCGCCGGCGTCGAGCTGTCCTTCGAGGAGGGCGCACGGGTGGAGCGCGAAAAGTTTGAGGAACGCCGTGCCAGCGCCGAGTCGGGGGCCCAGCGGCATCTTTTCGCGGCGGAACGGGCGGCCCGCAAACCCAAGAACCTCGATCCCCGGGCGGCCAAGCACGTGGCCCGAGCTGGCGTCGTCGGCGCCGGAACCATGGGCGGCGGCATTGCCATGGCGCTGGCCGCCGCGGGGATTCCCGTGACAATTGTCGAGGCGGAGCAGCAGGCGCTGGACCGCGGACTGGCCCGCGTCCGGGAGAACCTGACCCGGTCGGTGGAGCATGGCAGCCGGTCCGAGTCGGATGCGCAAAATCAGCTTGCCCTGATCGGCACCAGCCTGGACTATGCCGCCTTCGCGGACGCGGACCTGGTCATTGAAGCGGCCTTCGAGGACCTGCAGGTGAAAAGGGACATCTTCGCCACCCTTGACCGGCATGTCCGCCCCGACGCCGTGCTTGCCTCCAACACGTCGTACCTGGACATCGACCAAATCGCCGCGGGAACGGCACATCCTGGGCGTGTGCTGGGCCTGCACTTTTTCAGCCCAGCCAACGTGATGCCGCTGGTGGAGGTGGTGCGTGGCGCCAAAACCGACGCCCAAACCCTGGCCACCGGCTTTGCCCTCGCGCGGCTGATCGGCAAGACGCCCGTGGTGGTGGGCGTGTGCCATGGCTTCGTGGGCAACCGAATGCTGGAAGTGCGCTCCCAGCAGGCCGAGCGGCTCCTGCTGGAGGGTGCGCTGCCGGGGCAGGTGGACAAGGTGCTGACGGATTTCGGCTTTCGGATGGGCCCCTTTGCGATGGGGGACATGGCCGGGCTGGATATCGGCTGGCGGAACCGCAAGGCGCAGGGGGTGAAAGCGCCGGTCAGTGACGCCCTGTGCGAAGCGGGCCGGTTCGGACAGAAAACCGGGGCTGGCTATTACGCCTATGATGGCCGGGGACGCCGGGACGATGCCGCCGTGGCGGAGCTGATCGCCGGGATCTCCGCCAGCTTAGGAGTTCCCCGCCGGGATATCTCCGCCGAGGAAATCCTGGAGCGGCTGACCTTCCCGATGATCAACGAGGGTGCCCGCATCCTGGCGGAAGGCATCGCGGATCGTTCCGGGGACATCGACGTCATTTGGGTCAAGGGCTACAACTGGCCCGCTTACCGCGGCGGTCCCATGTGGTACGCGGATCAGGTGGGACTGCCGAGGGTCGCCGCGCGGCTGCGCCACTATGCGGAGCAGACCGAGGATGAGTCGCTGCGGCCGGCAGGTCTGCTGGCTCGGGGGGCCGACGACGACGGCGCCTCCACCGCGGGCGGCCTCATCTTCGGCGCGGCGGGGCAGGGCTCGGGACAGGAAGCCCTGGGCGGGCCTGCCGCGGCGAATGGGCCTGCCGCGTGAGTGAAGCCCCCGTGGATGGCCGCGCCGCCCGTGCGCAGCGGACCCGGCAAATCATCGCGGACGCGCACATCGCGCTCATCAACGACGGTGAGCTCCGGCCCTCGGCGAAACAGATCGCCGCGCGGGCGGGCGTGTCCCAACGCGCCTTGTGGGACAACTTCAAGGACATGGAAAGCCTGATGGCAGGCACGGCCCGCCGCCAGTTGGCGATTCAGGACGCGGACTTCATTCCGGTAAATCCGGACCTGAGCTTGGCGGAGCGGATCGGGCGGTATTGCGATCAGCGTGCCGGGATGCTCGAAGCTCTGGCTCCGCTGGCGCGGGCGGCGGATATCCAGCGGCCGTTTTCCCCGGCGCTGCAGGAGAACCTGAGGGAAAACCTGCAGCGCATCCGGATGGCCTTCGAAGCATTGTTCGCCAGGGAGCTCGAAGATCTGGACTCTGCCGAGCGCGCAGAGCTGACGCTCGCGGCGTGCGCAACTGCCGACTGGGCCAACTGGCAGCTGCTGCGGGACCAGCTGCAACTGCCCCGGGCGCAGGCAACGGCAGTGCTGTACCGGACGCTAAGCGCACTGCTGGACACACATCGGCAGTACGCCGGCAACCAGTCGAACAATCAAAGGAAGAAGCAGTCATGACAGTTTTGACCCTTGCGGCAATCCTCGCCGAATCGGCCCGCAACTACCCGGCGAAGACCGCCGTCGTCGACGGCGACCGGAGCTACAGCTACGCGAAACTCTGGGAGCAGGCGCGCAGCTACGCCTCCCAACTCCAGGATGCAGGGCTGAACGCCGGCGACGTGGCTGGCATCATGTCTCCCAACGTGGTGGAGTTTCCGCGGGCCTATTACGCGGTGCAGGCCGCCGGCGCCGTCGTCGTGCCCGTGCATTTGCTCCTCACCGTGGAGGAAATAGTCCAGGTGCTGCGCGACAGTGGTGCCAAACTGCTTATTTGCCACAGCGCATTCCTGGCCGTCGGCGCACCCGCAGCGAAGGAACTCGGAATCCCACTGCTGGTGGTTGGTCCCGTTCCGGAGGAGCAGCGGGCTGGCCTGACGCTGCTGGACCCGGACGCGCTGCCGCGGGTGAACAGTTATGTGCCGCGCCAAGCCGAGGATCCCGCCGTCATTTTCTACACCTCCGGCACCACCGGAAAGCCCAAGGGCGCCATCCTGACCCAGCTCAATATGGTTATGAACGCCACCGTTTCCGCCGTGGACGCCAATGACGTGCGCACCGATGACATTGCGCTCGGCTGCCTTCCGCTGTTCCATGTGTTCGGACAGACCGCGAGCATGAACGCCATCTTCCGACTCGGCGCCACCTTGGTGCTGCTGCCCCGGTTCAGCGGCGCGGCGGCGCTGGATATGATCACCGCCCAGAACGTGAACGTTTTCCACGGCGTGCCCACCATGTACATGCAGCTGCTCGCCGCGGCGCAGGGGCGGGAGACCTTGCCGCAGCTGCGGCTGTGCGTCTCCGGCGGTGCAGCGCTGCCCGTTGCCGCAATGGAAAAGTTCAACGCAGCCTTCAGGGTGACCATCTACGAGGGCTACGGGCTTTCCGAGACGTCTCCGGTGGTCTGCACCAATACCCCCACGTCCGGAGTGAAGCCCGGCACCGTTGGTCCGGCCGTCTGGGGCGTGGAAGTGGAAATCACCGACCATACCGATCCCTCGCGGCTGCGGTTTCTGCCCAACGGCGAGCTGGGCGAGATCGTGGTGCGCGGCCACAACGTTTTTGCCGGCTACCTGAACAACCCCGAGGCCACTGCCGCGGCCATGACGGACGGCTGGTTCCACACCGGCGATCTGGGAACGAAGGACGACGACGGCTTCATCACGGTGGTGGACCGAACCAAGGACGTGATCATCCGCTCCGGCTACAACGTCTATCCACGCGAGGTGGAGGAGGTGCTGGCGCGCCACCCCGCAGTGGCGCAGGTCGCGGTGATTGGACTGCCGGATGATCTGCGCGGCGAGGAAGTCTGTGCCGTGATCACCCTCGAACCGTCCTACGCGCAGAACCCGCCCAGTGCCGGGGAGATCATCGCCTGGAGCCAGGAGCACCTGGCAAAGTACAAGTATCCGCGCGTCATCCGCATCATTGAGGCGCTGCCGTTAGGACCGAGCCAGAAAATCCTCAAGCGGGAGCTGCGGGAAACTTTCGCCGACGCAAAGTAAGCGGGCTAGGCCGATGATTTCATTTGGATTGAGGGACTGACGGTTGCCGAGGTCCCACATCCTGACCGGCGCTGATGGCCTGAAGTCAAAGGCAGGATCGTGCAGCCGATGTGGCGTTCATTCGGCGGCTGACGTCTACAGCAGATTTTGCCGTGGAACTATCACCTTGCGGATGATGATCAGCGCGGCAGCGGCGACGGGGATGGCCACCAGGGCCCCAAGTATTCCGGCCAGCGTCCCACCCGTCACGGCGGCGACAACCACCAGAGAGCCGGGGACAGCGACGGCACGATTCATGATCCGCGGCGTCAGGATGTAGGCCTCCACCTGCATGTAAATCAGATAGTAGATCCCCACGATCAGTGCCGTTTGCGGGGAAGCAATCAGGGAGATCAGGGTGATGATGGTGGCCGAAACGGCTGTTCCAACCAGGGGAATCAGCGCTCCCACCAAAGCGAAAAGCGCCAGCAGCAGCGGGACGGGCGCGCCGACCAGCGACAGGACAATCGCCGAAAGCACACCGTTCAGAACTGAGAGTGACAGTTGGCCCATCACATAACTGCTGACCGCCGTCGAAATGTCCTCGGTCACCTCGGCAAACTTATCCCGCCTGCTGGCAGGTACCAGCTGATAGAGGGACCTTTTCATGCCGCGCATGGAGACGACGAAATAGAGCGTGAGTACGAAGACGATCACCACGCCAGTCACACCACTGGCGATGCCCTTGCCGACCGCCAGCAGGCCGCCGCCAAGGGCCAACAAATTGGCTGGTACTTTGAAAAAGGACCCAATATTGTTAACCAAGGCGTTTACATCGATGTACCCGGCCAGCAGCCTTTCCATGTACCGGATCCATGGCGTTTCGGACGCCTGAGTGACAAGCGCCGGGACGCTTTCAATCAGGTCCCGTGCCTGCTGGATGATCAGCGGTACGACGAGCAGCACGATGCCGGCGAGAACCGCCAGCAGAGCGGCGAAAAGCAGTACGACGGCGGCCGGGCGCGGCAGGCGCAGGCGCTCCAGCCAGCCCACCACCGGGTCGAGTCCAAGGGCAATGAAAAGCGCGATGACGATATAGGCCAGAACGGTCGCGAGAGAGGCCACTGCGCCCCAGATCAGCACTGCCACGCCCACGCCCAATGCCCCGATCAGGCCAACCTGGAACGCCCGCAGGCGTACAAAAGTCAACCTGCCGGACATTGCCTTGCCCGCGCCCGAATGCCGGGACTCCAATTTCCGGAAGCTCAGCTCCCTGGATGTCGGTCCGGAGTTTTGGCTCGGTGGCATGCGCCGTAGTTGATGTGGCCTTCCGGTGCCCGGATGCCGTGCCTTGTTGACCCTCATCGCCCTTATTTCCCACGGACATAAAGCCTGCAACGGCATCCGGGCCCGGACCGGTTGAACCGTCGTTGCCCCCAGATCGGCGGCGGGCACCTCCTGCCCAGCATAACCGTGCCCTTCGACAATCGCCGCCTGCACCGCCCGTCCCAAGTAAGTAACAGCAGGTGCACGCAAAACACGTTTTGAGTGCACCTGCTGTTACTTACTTGGGGTAGGGGCGTCCACGTACTGAGTTGGGGTAGGGGTGTCCACTTACTTGAGGAACTACCCTCGGGCCTCGGCGAAGCGCGGTGCCATGGACTCCATCTGCTCCATCACCAGCTTGATCGCAGCCGGCTGCTTGTCCGGCGGGTAGCCGAACTTCACCAGCAGCCGCTTGATGGAGGAGCGGAGTTTGGCCCGCACATCGTCGCGCACGGTCCAGTCGGTGCGCACGTCCCGCCGCATTACGGAAACCAGCTCCCGTGCAATGTCGGCCAGGACGCCTTCGCCGTGGACCTCCACTGCCGATTGGTTGGAAGCCACGGCGTCGTAGAAGGCCAGTTCGTCGGAGTTCAGCGGGGGAGTGAAGTTCTCGCCGCGCTTGGACTCCAGGGCGACCTCGCGCGCCAGCGCCACCAGCTCGGCAATGACCTCGGCGCTGGTCAGCTGCTGGTTGGTGTACTTCTTCATCAGCTCCGTGATCCGCTCAGAGAACGCGCGCTCCCGGATGACGTTGTTCCTGGTCGAAGCCACGGTCTCATCGGCGATGAGCTTCCGGAGTGCCTCGATGGCCAACTGCGGGTTGCGCGCCTGCTGGGTCTTGGCAGCGAATTCCGGCGTCAGGTCATCCAGCGACGGCTTGGGCATCCCGGCGGCGTCGTAGATGTCCAGCACGTCGCCGGACGAGGTAGCTTCGGCGATCAGCTGACCGAGCAGACGCTGGATGTCCTCGGGAACGGGTTCGCCGCTGGCCTGGCGTGCCGCCGCATCGTACTTGGCCATCCAAACCCGGATCTCCTCGTAGAGCTGGATCTCCGGCCGGAACGCGCCGAGGTTTTCGGTGCCGGAGCACAGCGCCCACGCCCGGGACAGTTGCCCCGACAGCCGGCGGTACTTCGCCGCCAATGTCTCCTCGCCCGCGGTGGCTTGGTTGCCGGGCGTCGCCGGATCCCGCAGGTAGGCGGTAGAGCCGGTGACGGCGTTCAGAAACGGGCGCTTCCCACCGGCATTGAGCACGGCACGCCAGTCGTAACCCGCCAGCAGGGCGGCCAGCTTACCCACCAAGTCCAGCGTCGCGGCGATGGCTTCGTCGATGTTCTTTCCCACCGGCTTGTTCTTCTGGTCACCGGCCGTGTACTCACCCAGCGCCTTGGCCAGGTTCTCGGCCAGCGGCGCGTAAGCCACCAACAGGCCGTCCTCCTTGCCGCGGAACGTGCGGTTCACCCGCGCCAGAGTCTGCATCAGCAGGGCACCCTTCAGCGGCCGGTCCAGGTACAGGGTGTGCAGGGGAGGGGAGTCATAGCCGGTAAGCATCATGTCCTTGACGATCACGATCTCCAACTCGTCGTCGACGTCCTTGAGCCGCTCCTTCAAGCGCGCGTTCAAGGAGTCCCGCCGCGTGTGATCGGACACCGGTGGCACGTCGGAGGCGGTGCCGGAATAGACGACCTTGATCCTGCCTTTGTCCAGATCCGATGAGTGCCAGTCCGGCCGCAGAGCAACGATGGCGGTGTAGAGGTTTGCGCAAATTTCCCGGGTTCCGCCGACGATCATGGCTTTGCCCGGGGCACTGATGAATTGCTGCATGCGGGATCGGCGGTTTTCCCAATGGTCCACCAGGTCCTGCGCCAGTGCCGCAATGCGTTTCGGGGCGCCGTAGACGGCGTTGACGACGGCGACGCTCGCCTCGATGCGGGAACGTTCCGTATCGTCCAGGCCAGCCGTAGCCTCATCCGCGGCGATGTCGAGGGTCTCCTCGGTCACGTTTTTGGCGAGCCCGACCTTGATCAGCCGAGGTTCGAAGTAGACCGGCACGGTGGCGCCGTCGTCGACGGCGCGGGACAGGTCGTAAATGTCGATGTAGTCGCCGAAAACGTCGCGCGTGTTGCGGTCGTCGAAGGAGATCGGCGTGCCTGTGAAGGCAATCAGGGTGGCGTTTGGGAGGGCGTCACGGAGGTGCCGAGCGTAGCCGTCGAGGTCGTCATAGTGGCTGCGGTGCGCCTCGTCGACGACGACGATGATGTTCCGTCGTGCGCTCAGCAGCGGGTGATCGTCGCCGGCATCCTTTTCCGCCTGGCTGCGGCCGAATTTCTGCAGAGTCGTGAAGTAAATGCCGCCGGTGGTCCGGTTGCTCAGCTCCTCCCGGAGCTCGAAACGACGGCGGATCTGCCTCGGAGCCTCGGGCAGCAGCAGGCTCTGTTGAAATGTTTCGTAGAGCTGGCCGTCGAGTTCGTTGCGGTCGGTGATGACGACGACGGTTGGGTTCAGCAGCTTGGGATGCCGGACCACAAGGTTGGTGTAGAGCTCCATCTCCATTGACTTGCCGGAGCCCTGGGTGTGCCAAACGACACCTGCCTTGCCATTGCTCCCGACCGCCTGCACCGTGCTGCCGACTGCCCGGTTCACGGCGAAGTACTGGTGCGGCTTGGCGATCCGCTTCGCCAGCCCGTCGGATCCCTCGTCGAAGGCGGTGAAGTTTCGGGTCAGCTGCAGGAAACGGGTGAGGTTGTAGAGACCGTCCAGCGCGGTTTCCATCGGGGTCACGGCTTCGCCATCCAGCAGAAAGCCCGGCGGAACCGGGACGCCGTCGTCGTCGACGTTCCACGGCGAAAAGTGGTTTAGCGGAGTGAAGGGCGTGCCGTACTTCGCCAGGATCCCGTCCGAGGCGAGCGTAAAGACGCAGAACCGAAACGCCAGCGGGAACTCGCGCAGGTAGGTCTGGAGCTGAGCGTGGGCACCGGCGACGTCGGCGTTCGCGCTGCCGGCTTTTTTGAGCTCGACGACGCTGACCGGCATGCCGTTGCAGTACAGCACCAGGTCGAAACGGCGCCGGTAGTCGCCTCGGACGATGGTGACCTGATTGACGGCAAGCCAGTCGTTGGCATCCTCGTCGGCACTGATCAGGCGCAGAGTCGGGTTCAGCTCCGTACCGTCGGGCTCGATGTAGCTCACGCCGCGGTACCCGTCGACTAGGCAGCTGTGGATCCGGTGGTTTTCGGTGATGGCGTCCTGCGACTTCGGGGCGGCGATTTCCGCGAGCGCCTGCTGCACGTACTGTTCCGGAACGCCCGGGTTGAACTTCCGCAGAGCGGCCAGCAACCGTGGCCGGATCAGCAGCTCATCCCAGCTGTCCCGTTCACCGGTTCCCGGTGCAATTGCATTGCCGGAAGTTGGTCGCCAGCCCAAATCAGCGAGCTGTTCGAGGGCCAGGCCCTCCCAGTCGGCCTCTGAGAAAGTGGTTGCCGTTAGTGTCATGTTTTTCTTCCCCCAAGTTGTTGCTGTCCAGCTTATCCTCGGCGGGTCCGCAGAGCCCTGCAGGTGGCCGCGGACCAGTAGATGCCCGGCTGGCCCAGATCGCCAGACGCTGACATTTCATCGCTAGGTTGGCTAGATGTCGGGCTACTTGCTGGCCAATAAACGGGCTACACTGAAATCATGAAAACGGTATCGTTGAGTGAGGCCAAGGACAAGCTTTCCGCCTTGATTGACGAAGCAGAGATTACTCACGAGATCATTCAGGTGACCCGGCACGGGCATCCGGCGGCCGTCATCATGTCGGCAGACGATCTGGAGTCACTGCACGAGACGTTGCATTGGCTTTCCCAGCCCGGCATTCGGGAAGATCTTGCTGAGGCCCGGCGCGACATTATTGACGGCAATACTGTCGGTGGCGACGACCTGCGTTCCAAGTTTGGATTGCCGCTGCGGTGACCGGCCCTGACCAGCCCTGGAACATCGAGGTCACCAGTTCGGCGCTCCGAGGACTCAACCGGCTGCCGGGCAAGATCGGCGCCGCCATCGTCGAGTTCATCACCGGCGGCTTGGCTGAGAACCCCCAGAGGGTCAGCAAGCCCCTCGTGAACGAGCTACAGGGATTTCGGTCTGCCCGCCGTGGTGACTACCGGATTCTCTTCACTGTTGACATTGAAACCCGAACCGTCTACGTCCATCGCATCGATCACCGTGCCGATGTGTACCGGCCGCGGTAACGGTTTCAGTCTCGGTGCGCGTTACGAGCTGGACGTTCGCGCCGGTGTCGGGGGAGGTGTAACGGGCCACCCATCCCATGTTGAACTCCTCGGTACTCAGCCCGAGGTAATCGGTGTAGAAGTTCTTCGTTGCCCCAATGTCAGCAACTCTTAGGTTGGCCGTAATTCTCGTGGCGCGCATGCGCTTCTCCTGTCTGCAGCGGATGTGCACGACACTCCTCCGCAGGGTGCGGTGTCTACTGGCTCGCGCACGCCAGCGCCTGCGGACCGCCACAAGTGGGACAATTCGTGCCGTCTTCGAGAGGGGCGTAGTCATGGCTCAGATGACAATCCGCAGCGGGTCCTCCAAGTTGCGCTTCAGGTCGGACAGGAAGGCCGCGGCGGTGGCGCCGTCGAGCACCCGGTGGTCGGAGGTCAGCGTGATCTTCATGACGCGACGGGTTCGTAGTTCGCCGTCCTGGACATAGGGTTCCTCGGTGGTGGCGCCCACCGCCAGGATGGCGGCCTCGGGCGGATTGATCACGGCCGTGAAGTTGTCGATGCCAAACATGCCCAGGTTGCTGATCGTAAAGGTGCCGCCGCTGAATTCCTGCAGCGATAGCGTGCCGGCACGGGCTTTTTCCGCGAGGTTGCGAGTCTCGCCTGCAATCTGGTCCAAGCTCTTGGCATCCGCTTCGGTCACCACGGGTACGATCAGGCCGTCGGCCAAGGCCACGGCAACTCCGACGTTTATCCGGCGGTGCGTCAAAATCCGGTCGGTGGCCCACGACGAGTTGACCTGCGGATGCGCCCTCAGTGTGACGGCGCAGGCGCGCACCAGCAAGTCAGTGACGCTGACCCTGATGCCGCGATCGGTGAACCGTTCATTGACCTCGCGGCGGAAGTCCAGCAGCCTGTCCATGCCGACGACGATGGTCAGGTAGAAGTGCGGCGCGGCGGCGCTTTCGGTCAGCCTGCGGGCAGTGACCTTGCGCATCTGGGTCAGCGGGACCTCCACCGAGTCCGCTTGGGTGCCGGCGTCGAGTTGGTGAATGTCTGAGGTCGACGGCGGCGGTGTCGGCTTTGGCGACGACGACGGCACCCCCTGGGGGGCCGACGACGGTACTGGCTGAGGTGCCGACGACGGTGCCGGCTGGTTGGTGTCCAAGCGGGGAGTAGTTCCGGGCACCGCGCTCCTTTCCATCGCAACTACGGCGGCCTCCACATCCGCGCGCACAATCCGACCGCCGGGGCCCGTGCCAGTGATGGTTGCCGGGTCCAGGCCGTGCCGGGCCGCGTCCCGCCGGGCCAGCGGCGAGCTAAGCAATCGTGGTGAGGGCCCAATGCCCACTGTGCGGGTAGGCATCGTGCCGGAAGCCGTGTCGGGAGAAGTCTCCGTGCTCGTGCCTGCGGTCCGGCCGCCGCTCCCGATCACTGCGAGGGGCTGGCCGATGGCCACCGTGGTGCCTTCGGGAACGAGCAGTTTCTCAAGGACTCCGTCGTCGAAGCTTTCCAGCTCCATGGTGGCCTTGTCGGTGTCGATCTCGCCGATCACGTCCCCCTGCCGGACGGCATCGCCCTCTTTTTTGAGCCAGCGGCTGAGCACGCCCTCCTCCATCGTGTCGGAAAGCCTGGGCATGACTACTTCGGGCATGGAATCCTCCTATCAGGTAACAACGTATATGGGTTCTGCGGCTGTCAGCGGGGAAAACCGGTGGCGGCCAGGACTTCCCGGATGACCTTGATCAGGTCGTTCGCGTCCGGCAGCGCCGCCAGCTCCAGGGTTTCGGCGTACGGCAGCGGAACCTCCGCCGCGGCCACCCGCCGCACCGGGGCATCCAGATAGTCAAAGGCCCCTTCCATGAGCGTGGCGGAGATTTCGGCACCGATGCCGTAGCTGAGCCAGTCGTCCTCCAAGACCACGGCGAGGCTGGTCTTGCGGACCGAGGCGCAAACCGTTTCCCGGTCCAACGGGCGCAGGCTGCGCAAATCCACGACCTCAATGGAGATGCCTACCTCGGCCAGTTGGCGTGCCACCTGCAGCGCCACCGTCGTGGCCCGGGAGTACGCAATTACTGTCAGATCGGTGCCTTCCCTGGCGACCGCGGCCTTGCCGATCTGCGCGACGTCGTCGCCATCGGGCACCTCTCCCTTGGTGTTGTAAAGGGACAGGTTTTCCAGGAAGATGACCGGATCGTCGTCGCGGATGGCGGCCAGCAGCAGGGCTTTGGCATCGGCAGGGGTAGCGGGGGCCACCACCTTGAGGCCGGGCACGTGCGCGAACCAGACCTCCAGATTCTGTGAGTGAGTGGCCGCCAGCTGCTGTCCGCCGCCGCCGGGCATCCGGATCACCATGGGCACCGGCGTCTGGCCGCCGAACATGGAGTAGATTTTCGCGGCGTGGTTGACGATCTGGTCCATCGCGATAAGGCTGAAGTTCAGCGTCATGATCTCCACTACCGGGCGCATGCCCAGCATTGCGGCTCCGATGGCGGCGCCAACGAAGCCTTCCTCGGCAATGGGCGTGTCACGCACCCGTTCGGGACCGAATTCGGTCAACAAGCCCGCAGTGATCTTGTAGGAGCCCTCGAAGATGCCGATTTCCTCACCCACGAGAATGACGTTTTTATCGCGGGTCAGCTCCGCACGCAGGGCATCGTTCAGCGCCTGGCGGTAGGTGATTAGGGGAATGGCGTCGCCTTTACTGGCTTGCAAACCGCCTTCAGTGGGGACGCCTGCAGTGGGGACGGCGGTCATGGGAGCACCACCACGGGCTCGCCCGGAAGCGCATGGGGCGCGTTGGGGACCGGGGTGGCATAGGCGTAGTCAAAGAGCTGGCTGGGGGACGGATCCGGACTGGCATCGGCGAAGGCTACGGCGGCGGCCACTCTTGCGTCGGCATCAGCCTCGAAGCGCTGTGCTTCCGCCTCGTCCAGCAGCCCCGCAGCGATCAAGCTTTGACGCAGCAACGGCACCGGATCCGCGGCCTGCGCCGTTTCAACGTCAGCACTGGAGCGGTACCGCGCCGGGTCCACCACCGAGTGCCCGCGCAGCCGGTAACACATCACCTCCAGCAGGGCCGGCTCGCGTTTCAGCCGGGCGCGGTCCAATGCCCGCCGCGCTCCGTTCCGGACGGCGAGGACGTCTGTGCCGTCGACGCGCTCACCGGGAATCCGGTAAGAGCTGCCGCGCTTGTAGAGCTCGGGTTCTCCCGCGGCCGCCTCCACCGTGGTCCCCATGCCCAGTCGGTTGTTGACCACCACGTAGACGATTGGCAGGTGCCAGACGGCGGCGAGGTTCAGCGATTCGTGGAAGGCGCCGATGTTCGTGGTCCCGTCGCCGAGCTGGCACATCACCACCTCTGCATCGGGGCCGGGGGCGCCACGGTAGGTCAGCGCCAGGGCGGCCCCGGTGGCAGGGGGAAGCTGGCCACCCACAATGCCGTAGCCGCCGAGCAGGCGAACGCCGACGTCAAACATGTGCATGGACCCACCCCTGCCCTTGGACACACCGGTTGATTTGCCGAACAGCTCGGCCATCACCCGTCCCGGCTCCAGTCCGCGCATCAGAGCGTATCCGTGGTCGCGGTAGTTGGTGAACAGATAGTCGGTGGGCAGCAGCGCGGCCATCAGCCCGACGACGATGGCCTCCTCGCCCAGGTTCAGGTGGCAGTAGCCCCCAATTTTGGCCCGTTTGTACATCTGGTCTGCGCTGAGCTCGAACTTGCGGATCAGGACCATGTCCGCGTAGTAGCCCAGAAGTTGTTCGGGGGGTTCGTCCGCGGGGAAAGCCCGAGTGGTTTGTGCCTCGGGTGGCGCAGCGGGCTCCTTCACCCGTGCCGCTGCCGCTCTGCGTCGTTCAGCCATCTTGTTCCTCCTGCTCTCGTGGTGGTGCCGGTCGTTGCTTACGGTCCCGGCGGCTGCTCCTGCAGGCTGAAACCGTTCCTGGCCCCACCGCATTTGGGGCAACTTGCCGGCGGGTGTTCACCGTGGACGGCTTCGCCGCAGACACCGCATACCCATTCGGTGGCCAGCAGGGCCACCAGATCGCCACGGCTGATGATGCCCACCAGCCGTCCGTCGGAGAGGATGGGCAGCCGGCCGATGCGTTGGCCGACCAGCAGTTGGCGGATGTCGGAGATAGTGGTGTCCGGGCTGGCACTGATCACGGCGGTGCTCATGATCTCCTCCGCCGTCGCCCCGGACTTGGCCAGCAGGTCGTATTCGCTGACCAGGCCCAGCACGTGGTTCACCTCGTCGACCACCGGAACGACGCTGATCCGATGCCGGCGCAGCAGTTCGGCGACGTCGCCAACGGTGGCGCCGGGCGGAACCGTCACCACCGGCTGGCTCATCATCCCCTGCGCCGTCATAGCGATCCGCTTTTCCATGTCGTTTCACCTTTCCTTAGCCGATACCAGTCGGAATAGCTTCCTTTCATCGGCGCCTACCGTTCGGGAGCCGGAAGCGGGGCGTGAAACCCGACTCTGGCCCCGCCGCGCACGGCCACAAGGGTGAACACCAGCGCCAGCACAGCAGTCCCCGCCAACAGCAGCAGCCCGATCGAATAGCTGTGGCTTGCAGGATTGTAGGTTGCACCCATGACCAGCGGCGGAAAATACCCGCCTAAACCTCCCGCAGCACTGACGATGCCGCTGATGCTGCCCACTTTCCCCTGCGGTGAGAGCACTGCGACCCACGCAAAGACGCCGCCGGTTCCGAATCCAAGCGCCGCCGCCATACCCAAGAAAGTCAGGCCGGCTGGTATGTCGCCGTTGGGCGTCAGGTTGACGATCCAGGCGAGGACAGCCACTGCGGCCAGTGAAATGAAGACGACTGGCTTGGATCCAATTCTGTCCGCGATCATCCCGCCGATTGGTCTGGCCACTACAGCAGCAAGGGCGAATCCCGCCGCGCGGGCCCCTGCCGAGGTCGGAGTGAACTGGTAGACATCCCGCAAATAGGTGGGCAGGTAGGTGGCAAAGGATACGAATCCACCAAAGACCACTGCGTAGAGGAAGCACATTTTCCAGGTCACGGCCGTGCGGGCAGCATCGGCAAGTTTGGGAGTTACGGGCGTGGTGCTTTTGGTCCACCCGGGCGACTCACACATGAAAAACCACACGACGGCGGCCATGGCAAGCAGCAGTCCGGCGATCAGCAGGTGCGTGGGCACATAGCCAATCGCGGCGACCAGCCGGGGGTTGAGGAAGGCCGCCAGCGCCGTCCCGCCCATCCCCGCACCAAAAACGCCGGTCGCGAAACCTCTGCGGGCCGCCGGGAACCACGCACTGACGAAGGGAATGCCGACCGCGAAAACAGTTCCCGCGATCCCCAGCAGCAGCCCCGCGAGCAGCACCACGATGAAGGAGTTAAGGCTTCCGCCCAACGCCACCAGCAGGACCGGCACGATGGTGGCCAGCAGCACAAAGGCGAACATCACCCGGCCGCCGAAGCGGTCGGTCAGAGGCCCGACCACAATTCGGCCCAACGAACCGACGAAGACGGGCATGGCCACCACCACGGCTGTGCTGGTCGAGGTCAGGTGCAGCTGCTGCGTATAGCGGGCACCTAGGGTTGCCACCACATTCCAAGCCCAGAAACAGACCACCGAGGCTGCTGTCGCCAGGACAAGGTTCCGCGTCCGCCGCCCGTCCTTCCTTGGCGTGGTCAATGGTTCCGCATTCACGGTTGCCCGCTCATTTGTTGCGGGTATCGCGGTCGCGGGTGCCGACTGCGGACCAGCCGCGGCGCACCGGTGCGGCAACTACCCTGCCGGCAATCCTGCCCTTGTCCCGGCTCCGGTACACGATGTACGGCCGGAACAAATAATGCAGCGGTGCAGTGAAAGCGTGAACCAGGCGGGTGAAGGGCCAGATCGTGAACAGCAGCATGCCCACCAGCGTATGAAGGTGGAAGGCGAACGGCGCGGTGGCCATGGCCGCAATGTCCGGCTGGAAAATGAACAGCGAGCGGAACCAGGGCGAGACGGTTTCCCGGTAGTTGTGCCCCTCTCCGCCCAGGAAGACGCTGGCCAGGGTGGTCCACAAGCCGAAGACGATGGCGGCGGTCAGCACCACGTACATCAGCTTGTCATTGCGCGTCGTGGCCATGAAGACCGGACCCGTCGTCCGACGGCGGTAGATCAGCAGCAGGATGCCCCCCAGCGTGCCGACGCCGGCTACGCTGCCCACGAAGAGCGCGTTGAAATGGTAGAACTCCTGGCTCATGCCCACCGCTTTGGTCCAGGACATGGGAATGACCAGGCCAAAGAAGTGCCCGGCGATGACGGCCAGCAGGCCGAAGTGGAAGACGGGGGAACCGATCCGGAGCAGCTTCGATTCGTACAGCTGGGAGGACCTGGTGGTCCAGCCGAACTGATCGTATCTGTACCGCCAGATCAGCCCGCCAACCAGGACGACCATCATGACGTACGGCAGCACGCCCCAGAGCAGGATGTCCATGTCAATTCCTTGCCAGCGGCAGCAGCCGCGGGTCGTAGGGTTCGAGGCCAACCGATTCGGTCGGTGGACCGTATCCAGCCATTTTCATGACGGCCTGTTGGTCCGCCGGGGATTTTCCGGGAAGAGTGTCGCAGATGGCCGCCAGGATGAGGCTGTGCGGCAGTTTGTCGTCAAGCAGGCCCAGCCGGAGCATTTCCAGACTCGGTCTGTACTGGATCAGCAGGTCCCGGCCTGCGTCCAGGTCCACGCAGGCCGCAAATTCCAGCACCATTGGAAGGTAGTCCGGCAGTTCGCCATGCGTATCCACCAGGAATTCGCTGCGCCGATAGACCTGCTTGAAGGCGCCCAGGACCTCGCCCCGGCGGCGGGTGTCACCGTCGGTCCAGTAGGACAGGTGGAGTACATGGCGCTTACCGAGGTCGAATTCGCGCACGTACCAAGCCTGCACCTCCATGGGCGGTTCGGATCCCAGATGCGCCAGGACCGGCTCGAAATCGTCGCCCGCGCCGGGATGCTCCGCCAGCACGGACCTGATCAACGGCAGCCGGTCCAGAACCTCCTGGTCCGGATACGAAAGACACCACGATGCCGCAAGGTAGACCGCTTTGTTCCGGGCCGCCGTTGCGCGGGCCGCTGCGGCTCTCTTACTGATTGCATCGGTGCCGGCCGGTTTGTCGCGTTTCCTCATCACTCCTCCCGGGCAATGGCGCCGGGTGCGTTGTCGGCCGGGTTACCCGACGCACCGGAGGACGAAGCGCTGGGACCTGCGGCGTCGGGACTGGGTCCGGCTCGGCCGCCGCCGTGGGCGGGGGAGTCCGCGCTCATCTGCGGCTCGTCCCGCTTCTCCGGAAACAGCCCCTGCGGTGCCCCGTTGCCGTCCCAATTAAGCAGATTGACCCGCCCGCGCAGAGATTGCTCACCGGCGACGGAATCGGAGGTCTGCCTGTCCCGCAGGGCATTGAACGTCTCGATCGCCACCGGCACCGGCTTGCCGCTGGCCTCGCCGAACGGGGAATCCTGCATGCCGGGACCGCCGTCGAAGTCCAGCGAGCAGCCCATTTCCTCCAGGTCATGGGCCTGTTCCATGTGGGCCTGGGGGATGACGTAGCGTTCCTCGTATTTGGCGATGGCCATCAGCCGGTACATCTCATACATCTCCTGGCCCTCCATGCCCACCGCGGCGGGGATGGCATCGTCGGGATCATTGCCCAGGCTGATGCCCCGCATGTAGGAGCGCATAGCTGCCAGCTTTTTCAGGACGGCGGTGACCCGGTCCGCGTCCCCGGCGGTGAAAAGCTCCGCGAGGTACTCGACCGGGATCCGCAGCGCATCGATGGCCCCGAAGAGGTTACCGTAGTCCTCCGCGTCGTGACCCTGTTCCTTGAGCAGGTCGACGACGGGGGAGAGCGGCGGGACGTACCAGACCATCGGCATGGTCCGATATTCCGGGTGCAGCGGCAGCGCCACCTTGTAGACCTTGGCCAGTGCGTAGACGGGGGAGCGCTGGGCGGCGTCAATCCAGTCGTCCTGGATACCCTGCGCCCGGGCCGCGGCCATCACGGCCGGGTCATGCGGGTCCAGCAGCACATCCATCTGCGCATCGTAGAGTTCCTGCGGATCGGTCACCGATGCAGCCTCCGTGACCTTGTCGGCGTCGTACAAAAAGAGCCCCAGATAGCGCAGCCGGCCCACGCAGGTTTCAGAACACACCGTCGGAAGCCCCACCTCGATCCGGGGGTAGCAGAAGGTGCACTTTTCGGCCTTGCCGGTTTTGTGGTTGAAATACATCTTCTTGTAGGGGCAGCCGGTGACGCACTGCCGCCAGCCGCGGCACTTGTCCTGATCCACCAGCACGATGCCGTCTTCGACCCGCTTGTAAATCGCCCCGGAGGGACAGGATGCCATGCAGGACGGGTTCAGGCAGTGTTCGCAGATCCGCGGCAGGTAGAACATGAACGTCTTCTCGAATTCGAGCTTGATCGTGTCCTCGGACTCGCGGCGGAGCTTTTCAATGATCGGATCCAGGTGGCCCATTTCGGGAGAGCCGCCCAGATCATCGTCCCAGTTGGCGGACCAGGTGATCTTGGTATCTTTGCCGGTGATCAGGGATTTGGGCCGGGCCACCGGGAAATCGTCACCCAGAGGTGCATCGATGAGGGTTTTATAGTCGTAGGTCCAGGGTTCGTAGTAGTCCTTGAGCTCGGGCTGGACCGGGCTGGCGAAAAGCCCGAGCATCTTGCTGACCCTTCCGCCCGCCTTCAGGACCAGCTTCCCGCGCTTGTTCAGCGCCCAGCCGCCCTGCCACTTCTCCTGATCCTCGTACCGGCGCGGATATCCCTGCCCGGGCCGTGTCTCCACATTGTTGAACCAGACGTATTCGGTGCCGGCCCGGTTGGTCCAGGCCTGTTTGCAGGTGACCGAACAGGTGTGGCAGCCTATGCACTTGTCCAGATTCATAACCATGCCCATTTGAGCCATAACTCGCATCAGTACTGCACCTCCTGGGAACGACGGCGGATGGTGGAAACGTTGTCCCGCTGGTTTCCGGTCGGGCCAAGATAGTTGAAGGCGTAGGTCAGCTGGGCATAGCCACCGATGAGGTGTGAGGGTTTCACCAGCAGCCGCGTCAGTGAGTTGTGGATGCCGCCGCGCCGCCCGGTCGCTTCCGACTTGGGAACGTCGATGGTGCGTTCCTGGGCGTGGTAGACGTACACCACACCCTCCGGCATCCGGTGACTGACCACGGCCCGCGCCACGTAGACCCCGTTGAGGTTCACGCACTCCACCCAGTCGTTGTCCTTCGCCTCGATGGAAGCCGCATCCGCCGGGCTCATCCAGACGGTAGGCCCGCCGCGGGAAAGCGAAAGCATCAGCAGGTTGTCCTGGTATTCGGAGTGGATGGACCACTTCGAGTGTGGTGTCAGGTAGCGCACCACGACTTCCTTCGTTCCGTTGGGCCCCAGCTTCGGTTCACCGAACAGACGCTGCATGTCCAGCGGCGGACGGTAGATCGGCAGCGCCTCGCCGACATCGCGGATCCAGTCGTGATCCAGGAAGAAGTGCATCCTTCCCGTGAGGGTGTGCCAGGGCTTGAGCCGCTCCACATTGATGGTGAACGGGGAGTACCGCCGGCCGCCCGACTCGGATCCGGACCATTCCGGGGAGGTGATCACCGGAACGGGACCGGCCTGAGTCTGGGCGAAGGTGATGAATTTTTCCTCTGACCCCTCCGCGAGATCGGCCAGTTTCCGCCCGGTCCGGATTTCCAGGTCCTTGAATCCCTGCACCGCCAGCTGGCCGTTCGTGGTCCCGGAAAATGCCAGGATCGCCTCGGCCATCTTGGCATCGGTATCGATGGCGGGTCTGCCGTCGGCGGCGCCTCCGAGCATCACGCCGTTGGCATGGCTGAGCCGGTCCAGCGCGCCGTCGAGTTTGTAGGTGACGTTCTTCACGGTGAAGCCGAGGGTGTCCGCCAGCGGTCCGACGGCGGCGAGTTTGTCCGCGATGGCCGTATAGTCCCGCTCCACCACCGAGAAGACGGGCATGTTCTGCCCCGGTACCGCGGGGATGTCCGGCTCGCGCCAGTCACGGACGACGCCGCCGGGCTGGGCCACCTGGCCGGCGGTGTCGTGCTGGAGTGGGACGCTGACCAGGTCCCGGCGCACGCCCAGGTGGGTCTTGGCCTGCCGGGAGAGCTCTTCGGCCAGCAGATGGAAGGTCTCGAAGTCGGTCTTCGTTTCCCAGGGAGGGTCGATGGCCGGGGTGAAGGCGTGCACGAACGGGTGCATGTCAGTGGAGGAGAGATCGTGCTTCTCGTACCAAGTGGCCGCGGGGAAGACGATGTCGGACAGCAGCGTGGTGGAGGTCATCCGGAAATCGGCGGAGACCAGCAGGTCAAGCTTGCCCTCGGGAGCCTTTTCATGCCATTTGACGTCCCGCGGTTTGAGCCCCTCGGCGTGGTCCTTGCCCATCACGTTGTTGTGCGTTCCGAGCAGGTTGCGCAGGAAGTATTCGTTGCCCTTGGCCGAGGAGCCGAACAGATTCGAACGCCACAGCACCAGGGTCCGCGGCCAGTTTTCCGGCGCGTCCACGTCCTCGATGGCCGGCGTCAACGTCCGGTTCTTGAGGGCATCGGCGATATAGGACGGCGTATCCTTTGCGGTTCCGGCCGCGACGGCGGCCTCGGCCTCATCGGCAATGTCCAGCGGGTTGCGGTCGAACTGCGGATAGAACGGCATCCAGCCCAGCCGCGCGGACTGGGCCAGGGTGTCGGCCGTGTGCATGCCGTCGAGGCTTCCGGTGGAGAGCGGGGATTTCAGCGCGTCCGCGGAGTAGCCGTCCTGCCGCCACTGATCGGTGTGCATGTACCAGTAGCCGGTGCCGATCATGGTCCGCGGCGGCCGGGCCCAGTCCAGCGCGTTGGCCAGGGACACCCAACCGGTCGTGGGCCTCGTTTTCTCCTGCCCCACGTAGTGCGCCCAGCCGCCGCCGTTGCGTCCCATGCAGCCGGTGAGCATCACCAGGGACAGCACCGCCCGGTAGGTGGCGTCACCGTGGAACCACTGGCAGATGCCGGCGCCCATGATGATCATCGAGCGGCCCTTGGATTGCTCGGCGTTGCGGGCGAATTCGCGCGCAACCCGGATGCAGGCCTGCGCCGGGACGGACGTGATTTCCTCCTGCCAGGCCGGCGTGTAGGGCGTGCTGGCGTCGTCGTAGTCTGCCGCCCAGTCGCCGGGCAGCCCTGGCCGGCCGACCCCATACTGGGCCAGCATCAGGTCGAACACGGTGGTGACCAGATGCCCATCCACCCGCAGCACCGGCACGCCGCGGCGCAGCACGCTGCCGGCACCGGCGGGGTCTTCGAAGCAGGGCAGCAGGATTTCGGCGCTTTCGGACGAGACCTCCAGCAGCGACAGCGCCGGATCGACGCCCTCCAGGTCCAGGTTCCATTTGCCCTTGCCGGATTCGTTGTAACGGAACCCCATCGACCCGTTGGGCACCACGGCGCGGCCGGTCAGCTTGTCGAAAAGCACCGTCCGGAACGCCGGGTCCTCGGCTCCTGCCTCAGCCGGCAGGTCCGCCGCGGTGAGGAACTTGGACGGAACCAGGCCGCCGCCGTCGTGCTCCTCCAACCGCACCAAAAACGGCAGGTCCGTGTACTGCCGGACGTAGTTGGAGAAATACGGCACGTCGCGGTCAACGAAGAATTCCTTGAGCATGACGTGGCCCATGGCCATCGCGAGAGCGGCGTCGGTGCCAGCCTGCGCGGGCAGCCACTCATCCGCGAACTTGGTGTTGTCCGCATAATCGGGACTGACGGCGACCACTTTGGTCCCGCGATAGCGCACCTCCGTCATCCAGTGCGCGTCCGGCGTCCGGGTCACCGGGACATTGGAGCCCCACATCATCAGGTAGGTCGAATCCCACCAGTCGCCGGATTCGGGCACATCCGTCTGGTCCCCGAAGACCTGCGGACTGGCCACCGGCAGGTCCGCGTACCAGTCGTAGAAGGAAGTCATCACCCCGCCGATGAGCTGGATGAAGCGGTTGCCGACGGCGTGGGAGACCATGGACATCGCAGGAATGGGGGAGAAGCCGGAGCAGCGGTCCGGCCCGTAGGTCTTGATCGTGTGGGTGTGTGCGGCGGCCGCCATCTCGATCGCCTCCTGCCAGGAGACGCGCACCAGACCGCCCTTGCCGCGCGCCTGCTGGTAGCGCCGCCGTCGTTCCGGATCGGTGACGACGTCCGCCCAGGCCAGCACCGGATCCTTCAGCCGACCCTTGGCCTCGCGGTACATCTCCACCAGCACGCCGCGGGCGTAGGGGAACCTGACACGGGTGGGCGAGTAGGTGTACCAGGAGAAGGCGGCCCCGCGTGGGCAGCCCCGTGGCTCGTATTCGGGGCTGTCCGGACCCACGGAGGGATAGTCGGTTTGCTGCGACTCCCACGTGATGATGCCGTCTTTGACATAGACCTTCCAGGAGCAGGATCCGGTGCAGTTGACCCCATGCGTGGAGCGGACCACCTTGTCGTGGCTCCACCTGTCCCGGTAAAACACGTCCCCCTTGCGGCCACCCTCGCGGAACACCGCCCGGCCATCGTCCGTCTGGTCCCATTTCGTGAAGAAACGGCCAAGTTTGAGCATTGCGTCCGACACGGGCCCGTCAAGGCCCGGCACCATCAATTCAGTAGCCATGGTCACACCCTAGGAGCTGGCGATACCCAGCGCTAGGGTCTAACGAATTGTCCACAAAACGCTGCCCTAATTAACCGGCGTCTGCAACGCAACGATTCGCCGTGGGACAGCGGCCGAACGGCCGAACGCCTCTTGAGACGTCTGTGCGGGGGGACATTACGGTGTGGAGGGAGGGCGACTCTCGAATTGCCTGGCGACGATGACGTCGGTGGAGGAATGGGCGAGGATGGACAGCACAATGACGAGTGCCACGAGATGGAATATGTCCTCGGCGCGCTCCACCCCTGATTCGAGGACGAGAAGCCCGTACACCACAGAGGCGAACCCTTTGGGACCGAACCACATCGCCGCGAGCTGTTCCTTGGCCGGCAGTCGTGTGCCGAGGAACGAAACCAGCAGAGCCAGCGGGCGTGCCGCGACGATAGCCAAGATGGCGAATACCCAACCCGTCCAGGCGATCTCTCCGAACAGGAACGTTGGAGTGATCAGCGTGCCAAAGACCAGGATCGCGGCCAGTTTAAGCAGTTCCGACACCAGTTCCCCGAACTGTTCGAATTCCTTCCGGAAGCCCGGACCCGTGTTAGCAACGGTGATGCCGGCCGAGAAAGCCGCGAGGAAGAGGTTGGCCCCAGTCACCAAGCAGATGGCCAGTACGAGCAGTCCAATGGATACCGCCACCAGCGGTTGCAGACCTTTCGTTGCCATCAAAAAGGGCAGCCGCTCCAGCCAGATGACGATCAGCGGCACCAGAACTCCGATAAGCAAGCCTAAAGCGATTTCTTCGGCCAGAACGCCGATCCCGACATCCATTCCACCACCGAAAGCCAGCAGCACGAGGACCACGGGCAGGGCCAACCCGTCATTGAGGCCCGATTCGACATTGAGGAGTTGGCGTAAGCGCCCGGGAACTTCCTTACGCCCGACAATGGCGGCCGCGAACACTGGATCGGTCGGTGCCAGCACCGCACCAAGCAAGAAGCACTGAAGCCATGGAAGACCTGAAAGATAATGAGCCAGCAGCGCGGTGACAAAAAGTGTCAGTGGCAGCCCGAGCAGCAACGCACGGCCGGGCAACCGCCACGCGCTCCTAAGGTCCGACAGTCCCACTTTCATTCCGTCGGTAAACAGGACTGAAAATAGGGCCAGCTGTGCCAGAACCCCCACGACCGGATCACCGGGCTGTATGGGAACAACGCCAAGCATGCCCCGGCCAAGGACAAAGCCGCCCAGGAGAAACAGCACCGCAGTGGAAAGCACAGTCCGGCTGGCGCGTTCGGAAATGAGAACGCCGAGTACCAGCAGAACCGCGAAAGCGAGCGTGAGCATTGGTATCACACGTCTTCCCCAATCTGCTTGCGGGCCTCAGAAATCAGGAGCGGAACTGCTTTAACGCCAGAAGCCAATTGCCCCTCGCCCGGAGCACGCTCTGCAAGGCTCTCTTTGTGCACTCCGATCGCGTTCTGCAGCCCTCGTCGCACGGCCTCAACGAAATACTAAGTATGTGGCATTCCAGCCTATCGAGCCAGTCTTAATCGAAGTAGCGTTGACCACATTTAACAACAACTGGGGCATTGGGTCGCCGAGCCCCAGCCAGGCCCCTCGATGCCATGTTAGACAGTGCACCAGGTCCCGTCCGTCGGAAGAAGAAGTCGGATACGCTGGCACCACCTGGTTGCTGTGGCTCGATACCTGACGTCGGGAGGTCCGGATTGGCCAATCACCTTGAGCGTTACCGCCAGGTGGCGGAGACACTCTCCGGACACGGGCTCGCCTGGCTGCTGGATGCCACCGGCCTTGAGCGACTTGTCCCCTTCCCACGAGGCGTCGGGGGCCGGCAGCACACACCTTTGAGCAGTGCTGAGCACCTTCGCCTTGCCCTGGCGGAGCTCGGCCCCACGTTCATCAAACTCGGCCAGGTCCTCTCCACGCGTTCTGACCTGTTGCCTGCCGAGTTCCGGAATGAACTGGCAAAGCTTCAGGACGATGCTCCTGCTTTGCCCGCAGGGACCGTCGAGGAGCTGATTGTTCAGGAACTTGGCGCCCTCCCGACCAGCTTGTTTGCGGCCTTTGACTCCGAACCGCTCGCCTGCGCCTCCATCGGTCAGGCCCACGCCGCCACCTCCACCGATGGAACAGAGCTGGTCGTCAAGATTCGTCGTCCTGGTGTTGTCCGCCAGATCGAAGAGGATCTGGAGATTCTGCAGAACCTTGCCGCCCAGGCCAGCCGCCGCTGGGCCGGCGTCGAGGACTACGACCTTATGGGAATCGCTGCGGAATTTTCGCTGACACTTCGGGCCGAACTGGACTATCTGCAGGAAGGCCGCAGCGCCGAGCGTTTTAGCGTCAACTTCGCCGGCGATGAAGGGATCCATATCCCACAGATTTTTTGGGACTTTACCACCTCCCGCGTCCTGACCATGGAGCGGATCAGGGGAATCAAGGTCAGCGATCTGGAGGCCCTGGACGCCGCGGGCATAGATCGGCGGGACTTGGCCAAGCGTGCGGCCGGGGCCGCTGCAAAGATGATTTTCGAGGACGGTTTTTTCCATGCCGATCCGCACCCGGGAAACCTGTTTATCCAAGACGGTGGACGAATCGGTCTGATCGACTTCGGCATGGTCGGGAAGGTGGACGAGAAACTGCGCGCCCAACTGGGACTTCTGCTGCTGGCATTGGTTCGACACGACCCGGACCGCGTCACGGCAGCCCTGCTGGACCTGGCTACGTCACACCAGGTTACCGAGCCTGCACGGTTGCAACACGACGTGGTGTCGCTGATCGAACTCTACGAAGGCAAGCCTCTGGCAGAGGTGCCGGTTGTCCGGCTCATTCAGGAAACTCTGGCAATTCTGCGCCGCCACCACCTTCAGTTGCCGCGGGAGATGGCGATGCTGCTGAAAATGGTGCTCATGACGGAGGGGTTGGGGGTGCTGCTGGACCCGACGTTTCAGCTTGGGGAAGTGCTCGCCCCCTACGCACAACGGCTGGCTGTTGATCGGCTATCGATGGCTGCCTTCGCCCGAAAGCTGGGTAAGGCCGGGAGCGACGCCGTCGAACTCGGCCTTGATCTTCCTGGGCAACTCCGCCACCTGCTCGCCATCGTGGACCGCGACGGCGTCGAAGTCCACCTCCGGGCCGCTGAACTTGAACCGCTCGTGGAACGCATGGAACGGATCGGCAACCGGCTCGTCGTCGGCATGCTCACCGCAGCCTTCATTCGTGGCGTGGGTGAACTCACCGCCGCGGACACGTCACGCTGGCAGAAATGGCAACGTCCGCTGCTCGGCTCCGGACTCGGAGTGCTCGGCAGCTTGAGCGCTTACCTTGGGTGGACTGCCCTGCGCAAGCGTCGGCCACGCTGAGCCCGACCGGCCGTGGCAGGCGGCCCAGAACTAACTGGGGTTTCCTGCGGGCGGGGAGTTCAGGATCATCCGGCGCTCGAAAATGTCAGCTGCTTCAAGGTGGTAGGAGCAGCTAGTCGCCTGCCAGAGGTTGGGCGGAGACCACAGCCAGGAGCTAATCTCCGGCATGTCCTCCAGATGCTCGCGGATGTAAGTCGAGTGCCTGTCCAGCATCCCGTTACAGTGTCCGGCGAGTTTTTCTGCTCCCGCAAAAGGCTTTTGCAGGCGTTCCAACGCTGCCAAGGCCAGATGGTAGCGGCTCATCTTATTCTGCACGACCATGTCGAAGGGCGTGGTCGTGGTCCCCTGCTCGGTGTATCCACGGACGTGGAACCGGCCGGGATCCGGGCGACCGTGCAGGAGCTGGTGAAAAGCGCGCGCGTAGCCATGCCAGGCGACGACGACGTCCACGTCCGTGGTGAACAGCGCCTCGAAAGCCTCGTCGGACAGGCCATGCGGATGGACGTCTCCCGGCGGCAGGACGAGCGCGTCCATGACATTGACCACCCGCACGCGCAACTCCGGGACGTAAATTTGGAGCAGCCAGGCAGCGGCGAGGATTTCCTCGGTGGGCACGTCCCCAGCGCACGCGAGTACGACGTCCGGATTCCGGCCGCCGTCGTCATTCCCAGCCCACTTCCAGATGGAGGCGCCGGCAGCCGCGTGCGCGCGTGCCTGTTCCAGGGTGAGGTATTGCGGATGCGCTTGCTTGTCCACCACCAGCAGATTGACATAGTTCTGACTCAGCAGCGCATGTTCGGCCGCGGCAAGCAGGCAGTTCGAATCCGGCGGCAGGTAGACGCGAATGACGCTGCCGGAGAGTGACAGGACAGTATCGATCAGACCCGGCCCCTGGTGGCTGAAACCATTGTGGTCATTACGCCAGCAGGTGGACGTCAGCAGGATGTTCAGGCTGGGAACGGGCTTGCGCCAGGGGAGTTCTCGTGCGTGCTGCAGCCACTTGGCATGCTGAACTGTCATCGAGGCGCTGACCATGGCGAAGGCTTCGTAGGTGGCGAACAGCCCATGCCGCCCGGTGAGGATGTAGCCCTCCAACCAGCCTTGGCAGAGATGCTCGGACAGGACCTCCACGACACGTCCGTCCTGGGAAATCCGGTCGCCAACGTCCTGACCGGGCTCCATCATGAGCCGGTCTGTCACCTCGAAAACCGCGCCAAGGCGGTTGCTGTTGGTTTCATCCGGACAGAAGAGCCGAAAGCGCGGATCCGCGGCCGTGTCGATGTACAGGTCACGCAGGAGTTCGCCCAGCGGGTGGGTCGTTTCAACAAGTGTGGCACCGGGGGATCCGATGGGAACTTCATAGTTTTCCAGGGGCCGCAGCGGCAGCGGGAGGGTCGAACGGCCCCCGCGGGACGACGGCGTTGCCCCCATCCGTGCCTCCCCCGACGGGGCCAGGGCAGCCAGTTCCGGCTGCAGGCGGCCATCCACGTCGAAGAGTTCCTCCGGGTGGTAGGAACGAAGCCAGGCCTCAAGCTGGGCCAGATGTGCCGGGTTGTCCCGGACGCCGGCCAGCGGAACCTGGTGGGCTCGGAAGGTGCCTTCGACCTGATTCCCGTCAACGATCCGCGGTCCAGTCCAGCCTTTAGGCGTGCGAAAAACGATAGCCGGCCAGCGGGCCGGTCCGTGAGCGCCATGGCGGCGTGCCGTGAGCTGGATCCGGCGGATCTCCGCATAGGCCGTTTCGAGCGCGGCGGCGAGCGCCGCGTGAACCAAGGCAGGTTCCGTGCCGGAGACGACGACGGGCTCCCAGCCGTGGGCCCGCAGCAGGGCGCAGACGTCGTCGTCGGTTCTTCTGCCCAGAACGGTGGCGCCTGAAATTTTGTAACCGTTGAGGTGCAGGATGGGCAGAACTGCGCCGTCGCGTTCGGGATTCAGGAACGCCGGCGCCTTCCAGGACCCTTCCAATGGGCCGGTCTCTGCTTCGCCGTCGCCGATAACGCACGCGGCGATCAGGTCGGGGTTGTCCATCACGGCGCCGGTGGCGTGCATCAGGGAATAGCCCAACTCACCGCCCTCATGGATGGAACCGGGGGTGGCGGGACCGACGTGGCTGGGGATGCCCCCGGGCGTGGAGAACTGCCGAATGAGCCGGCGCAGACCCGCCTGGTCCTGGCTGACGAGCGGATAAATCTCCGAATAGGTGCCTTCAAGGTAGGTATTGGCTACCACCGCTGGGCCGCCGTGCCCGGGGCCAGCCAGGAAGATCACCTCGGCGGAGGTCCTGCGGATCAGCCGGTTCAGGTGGAGGTAGATCATGGACAGCCCGGGGCTGGTCCCCCAGTGACCGAGCAGCCGGGGCTTGATGTGCTCAACCCGCAGCGGCTCCGCCAGAAGCGCGTTCTCCTGCAAATAGATCTGCGCGACCGTCAGGTAGTTCGCCGCGTCCCAGTAGCGCTGGAGCAGGGCAAGTTCCAGCGGCGGAAGCTCCGCGACGGCTGCATGTTGTGTCGGCTCGGCGGCTGTGCCCACGATGGTGTCCCTCGCTTGGTTTGCCCGTTCGGTTCGGATTTGCCCGGTTTAATTCAACTGCTGGGCCGGCAGTTGCTCCGACCCAACCCTTGCACGGTTCTTCCGACACCGGTAGGGGACCTTCGGCCGTAGTCGGAGGCACATCCGGCGCCTACACTGATGCTGGCGGAGCCAGACTCCGGGACCACTTGCCAGCATTGGATGTTCCCTGTGAATCCGCAACAACCGGCCAAGACTTCCACCGGGCCGGGTTCCACTGCGCCACCGGCCCTGAAGGAACTAGCCTGTGCCGCCAGTGGCGAGGTGCTGCATTTGCTCCAGACGGATCCCGGGGGACTGAGTTCGGTTGAGGTCCAGCGGCGCCTGTTGGACTGGGGGCCCAATGCCCTGCGGGCGCACAAGGCGAATCCGTGGAGAGTACTGCTGCGTCAGCTGGGCAGTCCGATTCTCCTTCTACTGATCATCACCGCAGGAATCTCGCTGTTTTTGGGGGACAGGACCAACTCCGTCGTCATTGGCGTGATCCTCTTGGTCAGCGTCGGTCTGGGATTCAGCAACGAATATCGGGCCGAACTCGCGGCCGAGGCGCTTCATTCCTCCGTCCGGCACCGGGCTGTCGTCGTCCGCGAAGGAGCGGAGATATCGGTGGACGTCGTGGAACTGGTGCCAGGTGACATTGTCCGGCTGACCCTGGGTGCGGTCGTTCCCGCGGATATGCGGCTCCTTTCCGCCACAGACCTCCTCTGCGACGAGGGAATCCTCACAGGTGAATCCCTGCCGGCAGTCAAGGATCCTGCGCCCGTCACCGGAACGGCAGCATTGGCTGACCTTAGCTCGTGCATCTTCATGGGCACAATCGTCGCGTCCGGGACCTGCACCGGCGTGGTGGCCGCCACGGGGGGCCGCACCGAATTCGGCCGGATCGCCCTCGCGCTGGGCGAACGCCATCCGCAGACGGAATTCCAACGCGGATTAAAGAAGTTTTCGTATCTGCTCCTGCAGGTTGCGGTGGTCCTGACGACTCTGATCCTGATCGCTAATCTCCTGTTGCGCCGGCCGCTGATTGAATCCCTCCTTTTCTCCCTTGCAATCGCGGTGGGAATCACGCCGCAACTGCTGCCCGCTGTCGTCAGCACCTGCCTTGCTGCAGGAACCCGGGCACTGGCCAAGAGGAAAGTCCTGGTCAAGCGGCTGGTCTGCATCGAGGATCTGGGCGACATGGATGTACTCGTCACGGACAAGACCGGCACCCTGACCGATGGCCGGATTAAATTCCTGGAAGCGATTCCCGCTGACAGCACGTTTCCGGCCAATGCCGTGAACGTGCTGGGGCTGTTGGCGACCGAATCCGACCTCGGGCACGGGGCTACCGGCGCTGCCGGGGCGAATTCCTTGGATGCGGCGTTGTGGGAATCGCCCGCCGGGCGGTCCTGGGACCCCAAAAGTTATCGCCGGCTGGACCTGGTTCCCTTCGACCACCGGAGCCGGATGACCACAGTCCTGATCGATGACGACGGCGGGAACCGGCAGATGATCGTCAAGGGCGCTCCCGAAGATGTCCTGAAATGCTGTACCGGAGTACCGGCGTCCGCGCGTACTGCGTTGGACGCGCAGTTCGACGTCGGTGCCAGGGTTGTCGCCGTCGCCAGCCGCTCGGCTCGTGGGCTGGAAAGCCTCAAAGATGCTGACCGAACAGGCCTGGCACTCGCGGGTTTCCTGAGTTTCCTGGACAAACCCAAAATCAGCGCCAGGGAATCACTTACGCAGCTGTCAAAACTCGGGGTCAGCGTCAAGGTCGCCACAGGCGACAACGCAAGGGTGGCCGAAAAAGTCTGCAACGACCTGGGATTGGACTATGGAAAGACCCTGATCGGGGTGGAAATCGAAGCCATGGGTGATGACGAACTCCGTGCGGCAGTGGGCGGGACCGGTATCTTTGCCCGTGTGTCCCCGGAGCAAAAAGCCCGGCTGGTGGCAATGCTGCGCACCTCGGGCAGGTCCGTGGGGTTCCTGGGCGACGGCGTCAACGACGCACTGGCGCTGCATGGCGCCGACGTCGGCATTTCGGTGGACAGCGGCGCCGACGTGGCCAAGGACGCTGCCGACATCGTGCTGATGGACAAGGACCTTGGCGTGCTGGCCGATGGCATCATGGAAGGTCGGCGGATTTTCGCGAACACCATAAAATACGTCCTGATGGGCACGTCCAGCAACTTCGGCAACATGTTCAGCGCCGCAGCAGCGTCCGTGGTGCTCAGCTTCCTGCCCATGCTCCCGGGGCAGATCCTGCTGAACAATCTGCTCTACGACACCGGCCAGCTGGCCATTCCGGGAGATCGAGTGGACCCGGAGCAGCTCCGTGCGCCATCACATTGGAATATTGCGTTTATCCGCCGGTTCATGCTCACCTTCGGCCCCATCAGCTCGCTCTTCGATTTCGCCACCTTCGCTCTGATGCTGTTTATTTTCCATGCGGCTCCTGGCGAATTCCGGGCCGGGTGGTTCATCGAGTCGATCGCGACACAGAGCCTGATCATCTTCGCCATCCGTACCCGCCGGGTGCCGTTCCTGCGCAGCAGGCCCTCCGGGGGTCTGCTGCTCGCCACTGTGGGCGTGGTGGCCGTGGGCACCTATGTTCCGCTCTCGCCGCTGGGCGGATTCCTTGGCTTCGATCCGCTCCCGTTGCCGTTCTTCCTGGCACTGCTGGCCATGACAGGGCTGTACCTGGTGCTCGTGGAAATCGCCAAGAAGCAATTCTTTGCCCGGGCTGCGGAACCGGATCTGGCCCCAGTTCCGCGTACGGCCGAGCATCATATCCACAGCCGCGCCGCGCGATTCAGCGCCCCGGCCAGATCACTGCGCCGATTCCATTCCAGATGAACCGAGCAGGGAATATCGAGCAGATAAACTGCCAGCATTCGATGTGTTCGAGCTCGTCGGGATCTTCCCGTGGGCGGATTCCGTCGCTATTCGAGCCCGGCCCTCGTTGCCACATCCAGCGGACTACGGGAGAGCATATGAGCTGTCGCCTCAAAGCGTCGCCCGGTTACTGATTCGGGTGAAATCCTGATGATGTGGTCCTGGCCAGTTCCCTGCCAAGGGAAAAGTGACCGGCCGATTCTGGTCAGCACCGCATCCGATCGCTCCACGACTGCGGCCGTGCCCTTGACGATGACGCTCCAGGCGAGTCCAAACTCAGCGCTGACGCTGTCCGCTTCGAGGGCGACGTTTCCGCCCCCTTCAATGGCGTGCAGTTTGGTCCCGTCTCCTGTCCGGAAGACCACAGTTTCTTTTTCGACCATGAAATTGACGGGAAAGACGTCCGGATGGCCGTCGACGACAATGCCCAACCGGCCCACCCCGACTTCGGCCAAAAGCCGCCAGCATTCGGCCGTTTCCAGGATTTCGGGCTTGGGCACCAACGCTTCTTCTCGGGTTTGATCTCTCATGCAATGAGCCTAGGCTTTTGCCGAACCGGCCAGAAGGGTCGAAAGCCCCGACTTGGGCTTTTGGGGCTACTTGCGGCTGATGATGACCTTGAGGGCCTTCGTCTCGGCGGCCCGCGTAAACGTGTCATACGCCGCTGGGAATTCATCAAAGCTGAAGTGGTGAGTGGCAAACTTGGTGGCCTGTATCTTGTGCTGGGTGACCAGCCGAAGCAGCATTGCGGTACTGCTGGTGTTTACCAGGCACATGCTGATGCTGATATTGCGGATCCACAGGTCCTCCAGATGCAGCTCAACTGAACGCCCGTGGACCCCGACGTTGGCAACGCTGCCACCTGGCCGGACGACGTCGACGGCCATGACAAACGTTTCCGGGACGCCGACGGCTTCGATGGCGACATCCACGCCGGCACCGTCGGTCAAGGCGAGGACCTGGTCCCGCCAGCCCGGGGATCCGGAGACGACCGTATGGGTTGCACCAAAGTCCAGGGCCTGCTCCAGCCTCGACGGATCCAAGTCGACGGCGATTACCGTGGCAGCCCCGCATAGTCCCGCTGTCATGACCGCCGCGAGCCCGACCGGGCCAGCGCCGATCACCGCCACGACGTCGCCCGGCTTGACTCCGCCAGCTTGGACGCCGATTTCGAAACCAGTGGGCAAGATGTCCGAGAGCATGACAGCCTCGGCATCGCTGACGCCGTCGGGCATTTTGTACAGGGAGTTGTCCGCGTAGGGTACCCGGACGAATTCGGCCTGCGTGCCGTCAATGAGGTGCCCGAAAACCCAGCCGATTCCCGCCGCACCCTCCTCGCCCAGGCAGTGGGAGTAGAGGCCGGAGCGGCAGTTGATGCAGTGCCCGCAGGACTTGATGCAGGAAATAATGACCCTGTCGCCAACGGCGAGGTCGTGGACGCCATCGCCGACCTCCATTACGGTACCCACGCCTTCGTGACCCAGAATGCGCCCCTCCTGCACGGCAGGGACATCGCCCTTGAGGATGTGCAGGTCGGTCCCGCAGATGGTCGTCGTGTCCACCCTGACGATTGCGTCGGTTGGGTTGAGCAGCCCAGGCTGCGGTACATCGGTCCAGCTCTTCTTTCCGGGGCCCTGATACACGAGCGCTTTCACATCGGATCCTTTGGTGGTGGGCTGGTGCTGATGGTCACTCTGGAGCGGAACGAAGTGCCTGTGCCTGCGCGGTCCACCATTCAGCCGGCGGGGTGACCCGGAAGCGGCGGCCGGTGATGGAGACGGGCGAGATGCGGATGAAGACGTCCTTATGTCCGGACTCCCACGGAAAGAGCATCAGGGAAAAAGTTTCCAGCACTTCGTCTGTGCGGCTGATGGCAGAAGAGGCACCTCGAACGACGACACTCCAGGCAATCCCGGTATCCGCGTCCACACCGTCCGCTTCCATGGCGACCGGAACTGTTCCAGCGGCCGCGGACAGCTTGGTGCCCTCGCCGGTGCGGAAGACCACTGTGGCATGATCCACCGTGTAATTAAGGGGGAAAATGTCCGGGTGGTCGTCCACCCATACCGCGAGCCACCCGACCGAGTTGCCGCGCAGCAGCGCCCAGCAGGCACTTTCTTCGAGAACTTCGGTTCGGGTGGCTGGCTGGTTGGTGCTCATGAAACCGAGCGTAGCCCTGGCGGTCGACGCGCAGTAGGGCATTAGTGCCCTGTGCGATTCAGGGGCCCGAAACGTGTCGGTGACCTGAGACAAGGCCAACGTCGAGACGCTGGCCCGCGTGCAGGGTCTGCCGAATGCCCTCAACATTGACGTCTATGGCTGCGGCCGGCCCAGGATGCAGTTCCAGCCGCACGCGCTGCGCGCTGCATTCAACGCTGATGCGCTGACCCCGGTACAGCAGTTGAAAGTGGACACCGGGCAGTTCCGGGGGGGAGCACCGGGTGAAGCCACAAAGCACCATCACGGGTCTCGACGCCGCCGTAGCAGCGCAGCACCATGTCTACGGTGCCTGCCATGGCGCCCAGGTGGATGCCTTCGGCCGTCGTCCCGCCCTGCGTGTCGTCCAGATCGGAATCCAGCGCTTGCCGGAACAGGCTCCACGATTTCCTCCGATTGCTCCGGGCCAGCACCCAGCTGTGCGCAACCCGGCTCAATGTCGAACCATGGCTGGTGCGGGACAGGTAAAAATGCACAGTTCGCGGGATCTGCTGGGGCCGGAGGTGATAGCCGAGCCGGTCAAAAATGTCCTGCAGTTCTTCGGCCGAGAAGAGATAGAAGATCATGAGCACATCCGCCTGTTTGGACAACCGGTAGTTGTTGGTGCTGTCGCCCTCAGACTGCAAAATCAGGTCCAGGCGGCCGATATTGCCATAGCGGGCCTGGTATCCCTCCCAGTCGAACTCTTTGAGCTTCTCGTATCCCTCGAACTGGCTGATGACGCCGTCGCTGTGGAACACTACCGTGAGCCGCCGGCTGATCGCGTCCCAGCTGTTCAGCTCTGCCTCGTCCATCCCCAAACGGTTCCACAGCGATTCCCGGTCCCCTCCGGTTGGTACTTCAGCCGCCTCGATCGCCCGGGCCAGGACCCAGGCGGCCAGGATATTCGTATAGGCGTTGTTTCGCACGCCTCCACCGGAATTGCCAGGGTAGCCGTCGTGGAATTCATCCGGTCCCATCACCGAGTCGATGCTGAACCGGTTGCCCGTCTCATCGGGTGTGGCCAGGGAGGCGAAGAACCGGGCGATCTCCACCAGCAACTCGATGCCGTAACGGGTCAGGAAGTCGATGTCGCCGGTGGTCTGGTAGTAGCGCCATACACTGTAGGCGATGGCAAGGCCCACGTGACGCTGGCGGTAGGAATGATCAGATATCCAGTCCCCGTCACGAGTGTTGAACAAGGTGGTTGGAGTCTCATCCCGGCCATCGCTGCCACTTTGCCAGGGGTACATTGCGCCACGGAACCCGGCACGACGGGCAGCGTCGCGGGCGGCGTCCAAGCGTCGGAACCGGTAGAGCAGGAGGGACCGAGTGAGATCCGGCCGGCGGAGTGTCAGCATTGGGTAGACGAACAGTTCATCCCAGAAGATATGGCCTCGGTACCCCTCGCCGTGCAACCCACGTGCGGGTATGCCGGCGTCCTGGTCATCGGAAGCGGCCGCTGTGGCGGTGAGGACATGAAAGGTTTGCAGGCTCAGGGCCATACCGCTGCGAGGCCGGCCGGCAAGTTCGATGCCGAACACGCTCCAAAGCCTGCCCCAGGCATCGACGTGACGCGCCAGAAGCTCCGCAAACCCTGCGGCCCGATCGATCCGCGCAAGCGCGTCCAGGCCAGCGGTTGAGACGGCGTAATCACGGGAGGTGGCAAGTGCCGCCGTCTTTTCGATTATCAGCGGCATCCCACGCTTCAACTGGACCTTGAAGAGCTGCCGGGCACCGGAGCCGGCTCCGGCGTCCGTGCGGCCGGCCAATCGGGTCCGGACGGCGAGGGCGATGTGGATCCCTGACTGGTTGGTGTCGGTTTCCACCAGCACGGTGGCGCCTGGCGTGCGGCTGCATCGGCCAGGACGCAGGTGCAGCCGGTTGAGGGCTGCGTCGGCGGCCGCATTACGGTTGGAAACGGCGGTGTTTATACCGGACTCGATCTCAAGAGTGCCCGCCCAGTCGACGGCGGTAACCTCCACCTCAAGGGCTGCAAGGTGCGGGTCGGCCATTGATTGGGGTGCCCTGCTGGTGACGCGGGTGGTGCGGCCCGCTGCATCGCGATACACCGTCGTGCGTTCCAGGACACCTCGGCGCAAGTCAAGCTGCTACCGGTGGCTGAGGGTTCGCGTTCTACCCGGCAGCAGTGGTTCGCCGCCGGCTGGCTTCAAAGACAGGAAGGTCGAGTCCGGAAGGTTGACCAGATGCTCGGTCTCGGTAGTCTGTCCGGCACGTTCGGTCCGCACGCGGTTGTAGACCCCGGCGGCATAGGTTCCGGGACAGTGAACTCCGTCTGCGAGGCTTCCGGGAGCTGACTCGCGAGTTGCCCAATAGCCATTGCCCAGCGTGCACAGGGCCTCCCTACGGGTTTCCAAGAAGGGATCGAAGTCCTCGTAGGTGAGCAGCCAATCGCTGTCCTTGCCTTTGCTGAACAGACTAGGGCGGCGTGGTTTTTTCTCCCGGACTACCGGACCACGTGGAGCACGCAAGTCAAGATTCGCGACGTCGGTCACTATGATCGTGGCTCCTGCCGAGAGCAGAGCCGGACCGTTCTCGCAACAGCACGGTGTCGGAGTACGCCTTGACGCCGGACTCTTTCAGTCTCTCGACGAAGAGTTCCTGCTTGCGTTCGGCCAAGGCACTCACGGTCAGTGCCGAACCCGCATCGTTCGATGTACCTTCCGTAAGCCGCAAGCCCCGGGCCAGCAGGAAGGCCCGGATGCCGTCTTTCCTGCTGCGGCCATCGATGTAGGTGCGATAGTCCAGCACAGGGTCGAACGGCTCGGGGGAGTGCAACGAAGGCAGGACAGAGTCGAACAATGCCTTCCATGCCGCAGCATGGACGGAAGCTGTATCCGTGACTACCCCGTCGAGGTCGAAAATGACAGCTCCAAAGCCCGCTGTTGTGCTTCCCCGGACCGTCCTTCCGCGGTGGGAGGGGTAGTGCTTGAGCTTCACAATGTCTCCAGGTCCTTAATGCACGGTACCGTCGCCGGCCATCCGCACGGTACCGTTGCCGGCCCCTATTCGAATGATGCCCGGCGCGGATCGGACAGGGGAGTCTTCCAGATCTCGGGTTTCGTCACCTTGAATCTTCGTCCGCTGAGATTGAGGGTATTGACGCGGATAACGTGCTCTTTCGGCCCGCCCTGCCATGGGTCCAAATAGGCGACGCTGGCGTTCGACAGCTCTTCCTGCCGACGGACTTCCCGAGCGGCTCCGCGGAGCACGACGCTCCACGCAAGTTCGGTGTGCGAGTCGTAGCCGTCGATTTCCATGGCCACAGGTGTGCTCTCCAATGCGCCCAAGAATTTGGTTCCGGATGCGGTGCGGAATACGACTGATCTGTTGTCCACGACGTAATTCACAGGGAAAATGTCCGGGTGTCCATCCACCACGACAGCCAATCGGGCCAAAACGTGGCTCTCCAACAGATGCCAGCATTCGATTTGCTCGAGCTTTTCGACGTCGGGCCGGTTCTTTGCATCCATGTCCTTGAGGCTATCCAAAGTCGGCTTTGGGCGGCAGGGGCGAAAGACCCTCCCGACCGAAAGACCGTCCGGCTGTAGTCTTTCAGCACGCGGTTGGTTCCCTTTGGAGGTGTCGGATGAAGGATTCCCCGAGGTCGGGCGAACTGCTGTACACGCAGGAACGCATGCAGGGACTGATGGCTGCCGTGGTGTCGATCGGTGTCGAGCTGGATCTGGCCTCCGTACTGAAACAGATAGTTGAGTCGGCGTGCACCTTGCTTCATGCCAGCTATGGCGCGTTGGGGGTCATCGGCGAGGAGGGCGGACTGAGCCACTTCGTCACGGTCGGCATCGATCCGGACCTCGCCGCCATGATAGGACCCCTGCCCACTGGCCACGGCGTTTTGGGACTGCTGATCCGCGAGCCGAAGCCAATCCGGCTGCCTGACCTGCACAGCCACCCCGCCTCGTACGGTTTCCCCGCTCACCATCCGCCGATGCAGACCTTCCTGGGCGTACCAGTCCGAATCCGGGACATCGTCTTCGGCAATCTGTACCTGACCGAAAAAGAGAACGGAGAGCTGTTCACTAAGGAGGACGAGGACCTTGCCGTTGCGCTGGCGACAGCTGCAGGCGTCGCCATTGAGAACGCACGGCTCTTCGACGACTCCCGGCGTCGTTCGCAATGGCTGGAGGCCTGCATGGCTGTTGCGGCCGGTGCCATGGGGAGCAGAAAGGGCGGCGGAGTCGCTGGCCTGGGCCTGGTTGCCAACCGCGCCCAGGAAGTCTCCGGTGCCGCCATGGTACTGATCGCCGTTCCTTCCGGTGACGGCGGTCCGAGCTTCATCGCCGCAGCTGCCGGGAAAGGCGCTGAAGCGTTCCGGGGAAGGTCGCTGGAACTCGACGCCGTCGTCGTCCGACACGTACTGGAGGCAGGGGTACCCGTTACGCTCGCGACTGCCGCGGAGCTGATGGGAGCCGGCGAGGGGAGGGGTTTCGGCCCCGCCCTCGCGGTGGCGCTGGGATCCGCAGAGATGGAAAATGGCGTCCTGATTTTTCTTCGCCCCGCCGCCGGCGGAAATTATTCGGCAACGTTCGTCGAAATGGCTGCTCTTTATGCGGCCCAGGCGGCGCTGGCCCTCGAGCTGGTGCGCACTAACCGGCTCCGCGAGCAGTTGGTGGTCCTGACAGACCGGGACCGGATCGCCAAGGACCTGCACGACGTTGTTATCCAACGGTTGTTCGCCGCCGGGCTGAGCATCCAAAGCCTGGGCCGGCTCACAGACAATCCGATAGCGGTGCAGCGGATCCACGCTGTAACCGGGGAATTGGATTCCACGATCCGGGATCTGCGGGACACCATCTATTCGCTCCAGGAAAGCGCCGGGAACGTCGAACTGCTCAGTAGTCGGATTCTGCGCGGTGTCCGGAATGCCACCCGGTCGCTTCCTTTCACACCACGGCTTCACTTGGCCGGGCCGGTGGATACGGCCATTGACGACGCCACATCCGTACATTTACTGGCAGTGCTCTCCGAGGGCTTGAGCAACACGGTGCGCCACTCCGGCGCGCAGACAATCGAAGTGACGGTGGCCGTCGAGGACAGCCGGGTCAGCCTGCAGGTGGACGACGACGGCACGGGCTTTGCTGCTCCGGCGCACCGGAGTGGACTGGCCAACATGGATCAACGGGCCCGGGAGCTCGATGGATCCTTGACCGTGGACAGCGCCCCCGGAAAAGGGACGCGGCTATGCTGGTCGGTGCCACTGGCCGAGGTCTAGGCCAACGGATGTCCTGGCGCTTCAGGGGATGCGCGTCACGTATACCGCTGCCTGGGTGCGGCGTTCAAAGCCGAGCTTGGCGAGCAGCGATGAAACGTAATTCTTGACCGTCTTCTCGGCCAGAAACAGTTCCCGGCCGATTTGCCGGTTCGTCAATCCCTGCCCGATCAGATTCAGCACTTTTCGTTCCTGGGCGGTAAGCATCGCAACCCGCGGATCCAGATGTTCGAGTTCGACCAGTCCCCGGACCACTCGGCTCTTGAGTGCGGAGTCAAAGAGAGATTCCCCGTCGGCTGCCCGGCGCAGAGCGGAAACCAGGTCCGTCCCGCCGATCTCTTTTAGGACGTATCCTGCCGCACCGGCGAGCACAGCCCCGCGGACCGCCTGCTCGTCGTCGTAACTGGTCAGGATGAGACAGCGCAGTGAAGTGTCCACGGCGCGCACGTCGCGGCAGACCTCGATCCCAGTCCCATCGGGCAGACGCGCATCCAAGACGCAGACGTCGGGATGAAGCGCGGGAATCTGCCGTGTCGCCTCGGCTGCAGAGCCCGACGAACCAACGACAGTGAAACCCTCACCCTCCAAGAGTTCGGCCAGCCCGCGGCGGACCAGTTCATGATCATCAAGGATGTAGACACCGATGTTAGGCAGGAAAGAATCCCCGGCGTCGCGCGACTTTGCCGTCCCCGGTGACGAACCGCTGGATGACTGTGTACTGGTGGATGGTGAGCTCGCCACGGGACCTGGATTTCTGTTGAGCGTCCGCAGTCGCGGACAAGGCCATTCTTTCGCTCCGCCCACCCGGCTGCAAGGGTCCAAAGACCCGCCGATCAGTTTCGCGGTGCCCGACGCCAGCATGTGCCGTTGGAACTTAATCATCGTTGGTCTCGATGGATCCGACGCATCTCGGTTGCAGAGCAGAGCAGAACTGGCACGCGGCCCGGTAGGTCGGTACCGTCGTCGTAACGGCACATCAGCAACCAGACAGGTGCGGCATGACCAGGAACAACAAGAATCGGCACAGGGGAAAGAGCCCATCGCGGAAGGGCGCCCCCGGTTCTGGCTCTGCCGGATCCACTTCCCTGAGCGCCTTTCGCTCGGCACGTGCCGTGGACGCCCTCACACCAGCCTTCCTTCAATGGTTCAAGGCGCAAGCACCGGCCGAAGCCCCAGCCGCTGTTGCCTTGGATCTCCTGAACCAGGCCAAGGCGGTGCTGGCCCGGTATATGGAGGAAACTGCCGGCTCGGAGATCACCAACCTTGACCCGATTCCGTTGGCGAAGGCCGTCGCCGAAGCAAGCACCGCCGTTGCGGCCCCGGCCGGCGAGGAGCAGCCGGGAGACAGCGCCTTCACCGTGATCGCCATGCACGCCTTCGTGGACTTCCTTTCCGAAACGGGCCGGTGGACGGGAACTGAGGAGAACCTGGCCGCCATTCTTAGCTTCTTTGCAACAGTTGACGGTCAGTTCACGAATGGGGATACCGACGACGGCGGTCTCATCGATGTGCCGGAAGTCTCCGATGAGCGGGCCTACGAAGTCTTTTCCAACCTGCCTCTCATCCAACGGGCTGCGGCCTTGCTTGAGTGGATCGGCGATGGGAAGCCGGTGACCGCAACGGGCGCGCTTCGGCTGAAGGACATCGAAGCTGCTGCGGCCTCCATCGGTGTGAGGGCCAGGGGCGGCTCCAAACGTGTCCATGCCGAAGACTCCTCTGCGGGGACGTCCGAAGAAGTCGTTCACACTGTCCGCAGTATGTTTGACGTCCCGCCGCTTGCCCAGCTGTGGAAGGCGTTGGAGCGGGCCGGGCTTATCGGCCTGGGCGCATCGAAAGCGGTTCCTACCGAGGTGGTTGCATATTTTCTGACCGGGGAGCCGTGGGCCCGCCTGGAGGAGTTCCACAACTTCACGGTGAACTTTCTCGAGGTGGCGGTGCTCGACGTAGACCCGGCACAGCCGTGGCAGGGCCAGGTCTCCAGTCTGCTGGCGTCAGTCCTGATCGCGGCGACCACTCCGGAGCCGCCGTCGGTGGAACAAATTCTGGCCGCCGAACATCAGGCGCCGGAAGGGGAAAGGCTGCTGGTCCGGCTGCTGAGCGGCCTGGCGGTGCAGCGGCTGAAGGGTTTCACCGAGCTCGGCCTGCTGACAATGGACACCCACTTCAGAGTGCCCCCCGCACTCGTGCAAGCGGTGGCGGAGGTCCTGGACCATGACGGGGTGCTGGAAGAACTCGGATTGGGCGGAGACTTCGACGACGCCGACGACGCCGACGACTTCGACGACGCCAGCGCAGACGAGCCGGACATCAGCGCGGGGGAGATGCCGGACATTTCGGCGGAGGAAATTGAGCGGGCGCTCGCGGGCGATATTGTCATCGAGGCGCCGGCGCAGCAGCGGCCGGCGGGTGGGTCGATCCTGCAACTGAAAGTCACGCTGAAGGGCTCCAAGCCGCCGATCTGGCGCCGGGTTCTGGTGCAGTCCGGCATGCCGCTCAGCCAGCTGCACCAGACCATCCAGTCACTGTTTGCCTGGCAGGATTTCCACCTGCACGAATTCCAGACCGGCGGCCTGCGCGGGCCGGCTTACGGCCCGGTTGATCCGGACGGGGAGGACGACGGATTCGGAGAAGCTCCGCAGGACGAGGCGACAGTCAGCGTCGTCAAACTTCTGCCGGACATCGGCAGTTCGATGACGTACACCTATGACTTTGGCGACGGCTGGGATCACGAGATCAAGGTCGAGAAGATTTCGACGGACGACGGCGTCGGGCAGCTTCCGCGGTGCACCGCGGGCCGCGGCGCCCCACCAGCGGAGGACAGCGGCGGCCCCGACGGCTGGGCGCACATCGTCGAGGCCGTCAACGATCCCGGCCACGAGGAGCACGACGAGTACCGCGAGTGGCTGGGGCTGCAGCCGGGAGAAACTCTCGATCCGAAAGCCTTCGATCTGGACGAAATCAACGAGGAACTGGCTGGTCGGTTCTGAGGTCGGGTTTTGGGTCTGCAAATCACGGGCGCCCCGACGCTGAACATTGGCGTCCGGGTCCGACCAAAAACGACTAGACGACGGCGGAGACCAGCTCCTCGGCTTCCCTGACCCGCAGTTTGCCGGACATCAGCTGGGGAAGAAGCGCGTCGCGGGTAGCGGCAAGACTGCGATTCTCGTCGGTGAGGGACTTCATAAGAACAAACGTGCAACCGGTAGATTCCTCGAACTCGGCCAGATCACGATCGTCAGGTTTGCTGACTGTATATCCCGTCAAGTCAAGGGCCGAGACGCGTTGCCTGCCCGATGTGCCGACCATGTGTCTGATTGCGAAGGTTCTAAAACGTTCACTTGTCGCGATGAAGTATGAGAGAGCGATGGGGATGCCGGCGCGGGACCGTAGGACGATGAACTCTGTTGAGCCTATTCCCACTTGGCCGTCGTCCAAGAAGTCCACGAAGCCGGTTTTACGGTTTTCCAGGCAGGGCGTTATCCTCGCAAGCAACGTATCGCCGTTCTTGAACCGGGCTCCGCCTTTTGCCGGTCGATGATCCCAGTCGCTGATGCTTATGTTGGCAACAGGGATTTTCTGCATATCCACATAGACAGGTTCGGCTTCCACAGGAGCGGCCACCTTGGGATTGAGTTCTACGAGCTCGTCGAGTCCGACTAGAGGTGTGTCCTCTCCAGGATCTTGGTTCAAACCCAACGCGGCAAAATGTGCCTCAAGCAGTGATACGGCGGTAGCAGCGAGCTTGGTGTTGGCGGCGATCTTGTCGTCGAGCGCGCCCAGCACCTCCGCAATCGCCCGCTGCTCCTGGAGCGAAGGAAGGTTCAGATTCATGTTTTTCGCTGAACTGACGTTGAAGTGCTGCTGGACAGCACCGACCAGTTGAGAGTCAATGTAGCCTGCTGCTGCGCTGTTTATGTAATAGCTAAGCCAGTAAGGATCGATTTGCGGCCCGGGACGGGTAATTACTAGGTCTGAGCAGTTGGCTGCCGACCATTCGGCAGGTACAACTGCCGTCGATCCAGGCTTTCCTGTTCGGACCGTAACGACGTCGCCACCACGAAGCGCGCTCTTCTTCAACTTTAAGTGGAAAGCCTCATCGATGTACTTCACGTCCGAAAGGTCGAAACCATGGCGAAGGACATTCTGTGATCGTAGCAAAGGGATTCCAGTGGATATGTATTCCTGAGCCATTGAACCGACGTGGCCGACCGTGACTTCCTCAGCAATATCGCCTAGCTTGATCTGCCGCCAGTCGGTCACGAGACCCGCCCCAACTGTTCGCGAACAACGTGCGCCAGTCGTTCGGATTCGTCGAACTGTTCGAACAGCTCCTTCGACAACCTGGCGATTTTTTCCTCGATCGGTTCGCCGTCGTCCTCAACCTCTGCGGCCCCAACGTACCGTCGGGGGTGAGGGCGTAGTCGGCGGCCTTGACCTCCGCGAGGGTGGCCGAATAGCAGAAGCCGGGTTCGTCGTCGTACGTCAGGCCCGCGTCGACGGCGGAAGTGGTTCCGCGCCAGGCGTGGAAGGTGCCTGCGATCTTGGCGATGTCTTCGTCGGAGAGTGCGCGCTCGGCGCGGTCCACCATATAGCCCAGGTTGCGGGCGTCGATAAAGAGTACCTGTCCGGTGCGGTCCACGGATCCGTGCGTCCCAACGGTTTTGTCCTTGGCGAAGAACCAGGTGCAGACGGGGATGCCGGTGGAGCGGAAGAGTTGTGTGGGCAGGGCGATCATGCAGGAAACCAGGTCCGCCTCGACGAGGTTCGCACGGATGTCGCCTTCGCCGCCGGAGTTGGAGGACATGGAGCCGTTGGCCATGACCACGCCGGCCGAGCCGCCGGGTGCGAGTTTGGAGAGAATGTGCTGGATCCAGGCATAGTTGGCGTTGCCGGTGGGCGGGACGCCGTACTTCCAGCGCGGGTCAGACTCGGCGCGGGCCCAGTCCTTGATGTTGAAGGGCGGGTTGGCCATCACGAAGTCCGCGCCGCGGTCGCCGGTCAGTTCGGGGTGCTGGTCGCGCGCGAAGGTGTCGCCCCAGCGGGAGGCGAGGTTGGCGTTGAGGCCGTGGATGGCGAGGTTCATTTTGGCCATCCGCCAGGTGCGCTCGTTGAGCTCCTGGCCGTAGACAGAGATGTTGGAGCCTTCTTTTTGGTGGTGCTCCAGAAATTTCTCGGTCTGCACGAACATGCCGCCGGAGCCGCAGCAGGGGTCGTAGACCCGGCCGTAGGTCGGCTCGAGCACTTCGACCAGCACCCGGACCACGCCAGCAGGGGTGTAGAACTCGCCGCCGCGCTTACCCTCGGCCTTGGCGAATTTCTCCAAAAAGTATTCGTACACCTCGCCGAGCAGGTCGCGGGCCTTGGTGGCGCCCTGGCCGGTGAAGCGCGCGGAGTTGAACAGGTCCAGCAGTTCACCGAGGCGGCGCTGGTCGATGTTGTCCCGGTTGAAGATGCGCGGCAGGGTCGCGGCCAGGCTCGGGTTGGCGGACATGATGAGGTCCATGGCGTCGTCGATCAGTTCGCCGATGGTCCGGGCTGCGTCGCCGCCGTCGGCCTGCGTGCCCTTGGCGTTCTGCGCCAGGTAGGTCCAGCGGGCCCGGGCCGGGACCCAGAAGACGCCGCGGCCGGTGTACTCGTCGGTGTCGTCGATCAGCTGGCCGATCTGCTCGGCATTCAGCCCGTCGGCCTCAAGCTCGGTCTGGATCTGCCCGCGGCGCTCATCGAACGCGTCGGAAACGTACTTCAGGAACACCAGCCCCAGGATCACGTCCTTGTACTGCGAGGCGTCCATGGAACCGCGCAGCTTGTCCGCGGCCTTCCACAGGGTGTCCTTCAGTTCCTTCATGGTCGAGGGCAGCTCGGCGGTCTTTGCCCGGAGGGCAGACTTCGGGGGCATTAGGTGTTTCCTTCCGTGGGGACGCCGGCAGCGAGGCTGAGACTGCCACACGACACTCCGTCCTTGATCAGGTTATCGAGTTCATTAAGCATCAGGAGCCGTTCGCGGGCCAGGCGCTGGGCGTGTTGGATCTGCTGTAGGGCATCGGTGAGGGCCTGGTGCTGGCTTTCGGGCACCGTGCGCAGCCGCCAGTTGCGCCAGTCCTTCGCTGCCGGCGGTAGGGCGTTGATGTCGGCGGCGACGACGTCCGGGTGCAGTCCGCGCGGTTTCGTGGCATTGATGCGCAGCACCCGGGCCGGAAAGAGGACGACGGCGGCGCCTTGGGTATCGACGACGGCGGCAGGCCGCGGGCTGGTGCAAAAGACGATGTCTCCGGGTTCGGTAAGCCGGCCGTGCGGATGGCGCCGGGTGAAATCCAGCAGGCTGATGGATCGGCTCCGGCCCGTAGTGAGCAGTTCGGCTGTGCCAATAAGTCTGGTGCTGCCGGCGCCGGCCAGATCGTCAGGGTCGAGGCGGTTTCCCTGCAGATATTTCAGTGCGCCGGCAACCAGCAGCTGGTGGATGGCGGCGGCCGGGAGCGGAGTTGCCGCTGCTGGGCCGGCCGCAGTCGAAAGGATGCGAAGGTCCGGTGACTGTCCAGCGCCGGATTCTTCGGTCAGCAGCCGGAGCAGCTCATCGGCCCGAACGGCCGCCGCGGCTGGATCTGCCGCACGTCGTTGGGCTGCACCGGTGGGCTGGGCGGCCGCCACCAGCGACCCGCGTGCTGCCAACAGCGAGCGGGTAAGAACCAGCCGGGCGAAGCGGAAGGAGTGCGCGCGCACCATGGCCCGGTCACCCATCGAGGCCGCTATGTCGGCAAGAAGATCCTGCGCCGCGGCCGGCGTCAGTTCCTGTCCGATCAGATCCGCCACCATGGTCCAGCGGTCCGCAATGTCCACCTCCGCGAAGGACGGTCCCAGCACCCACAGCGCCTGGGCTTGGCGTGGTTGGCTGCGCCGCAGTCCCTGCGGAAGACGGATCACCGCGCGGACCCGGCCGGATCGCAGCAGGTCCGCCCGTAGGCCGGAAACCCTGGTGCCGGCGACGGCTGCGTCGCACAGCACGCCGGCTGGCGCAATGAGAACGGCACGCTGGGGGTCATCCATTTGCAGCAGAATCTGCTCAATGCCGGCAAGGATTTGATCCGGTCCCATGGAAGGGCAGCCGGGGGAGGGAAACTGGGCCATTTGGACGGCCGGACCGGGAACGTCAAAACTGCCGTCCGTGCCGATGTCCAGTGGGACGGCCCGAACGCCATGTGCCCGCAGCCGGCGCCGAACCAGCCGCGCGGCGCCGTCGTCGTCCTTGGTGGTCAGAAATGTCGGACTGCCCGCGTCGCCCAACCGGTGAAGAACTCCCAGCAGCAGATCGCTGCCGCCCAGGGTGGGATCGACAAAGGAGGGATCGGAGCCCACCGTCCGGCCCAGCTCGACGGCGGCGGCTGCCACCAACTCGATGGCAGGGGCGGTCAGGGCCACGGTTGAGTGACCGCCCAGACCCGTGCGGAATCTGTCGGTCATGAGCTTTTCGAAGGCGGCCGCCGCGTTGTAGGAGCCATCCACCAACCGGTCCGCGTACTGGGCCAAAGGCGTCAGTTGCTTTCCGCGGGCCTCCAGCTCCCGGTAAAGGAAGTGGTCGTCCGGATCGGACTCGTCGGCGGCGTCCAAAAGCTCGGCGCTGCTGAGCCCTCCCAGCGTGCTGCCGCTGGTGACCCGCAGGGCCAACAGTGCAGTGAGGGCTTCAAAGTGTCCGGCGTGAGTTTCCGTGGAATTCGTGGAATTTATGGTGCCGGGCGTGGCCGCCGGCGACGCGTAGGCTGCCACGTCCGCTTGCGCACTTGGATTATTGCCACGGCCCGTCTCCGTGAGCCAGGCGGCAACTTCCTCCGCGTCAAAGAGCTCCCGTCCACGGTCCGTCCGTGCTGGTTCTGGAAAGGGACGCCGGAGCGCACTCCCCGGGTGCGCCACATGGAAACCACCGGGCGCTGCACATGGGCCAGTGCTGCGACGTCGGACAGGGTCATGTCCATTGCTGCGTTCTGCTGCACTGTCGTTTCCTTCCGGTGTCCCGTGCAAAAGCGGGCCGATGGTTGGCCGGTCCTGGCCGTGTCCCAAAGGCGTCCTGCGGTCTGCCCTCTCCCAGAGGGGTCCTGCGGGCTGTCCTGCTCCAGAGTAACTGCAGATCGAACGCTGCGATGACTCCAAAGCTTTGATAACCCCCATTATCAACCATCCGCTGCAAAAGGGATCCAACACGGCCATAGGTTGATTCTGCAGGGCCGGTACATCGGGCCCCGCACCGGTCGTCGGTGGCTTTGGTTGGGGGGTGCCGCCGACGTCCGGTTTCACACCCGCATTCCCCGATCAGGAGAGAACGTGACAAAGCCGGATGAAGGCGCCACCGCCCGTGGCCCCGCCGATGCAATGAACGGCGGCACAGAGGCTTCGGCGGAGGACGGCGGGTCTGAGCGTCCCGTCGTGTACGGCGGGCTTAAGCGTCCCGCGGACGGCGGGTCCGAGCGGCCGACGGACGACAGAGGATCTGAAGTTCTGTTCAGCGCCGATGGCACCATGCTGGGGCTGGCGGGCGGCCGATTGTTCGGCGCCCGCAGAGGCGGTTCCATGATTTGGCCCGACGGCATCGAGGGCAAGGTTGCCCGTGCAGTGGCCCGAAAGACCGAAAGTTGCCGGGCCAAGGAAGCACGAAACGATTTGGGGGAATGACGATGGAACAGATGCGGGACCAGCAGCAGGATCGAGCGAATGATCCGGACCAAGAGCAGACACAGAACCTGGACCAGGCGGAGAACCAGGATCAGACGCAGGAAACGGAAGGCGGACGGATACCCGGTAGTAAGACCGGTACCTCAAAGCGCAAAAAATGGGCCGCGATTGCCGTCGCCGGCGCGCTGCTGCTGGCGGCTGGGGGAGCGGTGGGATACACCATGCCGGATCCCAAGGCCAGCGATGCCTACCGTGCCTTGGACACGGTAAAGTCTTCGGCCGTGGCGGACAGGGATTCGGCTCGATCCAGTTACGACTCGATTAAGGGTCGCTATGACACCCTGCTCAATGGAATCAGCGACCGCGAGACCGCCGTTGGAACCCGTGAAACCGATGTGACGGCCGCGGAAGGAGTGGTCAAAGACGCCCAAGCGGCCGTCAAGAAGCGCGAAGACGCCGTTGCCGGAGCCGAGCAAAAGAAAGCCGCGAACACCATCAGCGATGGCACGTGGACGGTAGGGACGGACCTTACGCCTGGCACCTACCGCGCCACCGCGCCTGTGGGCTCCAGGTGCTATTGGGCCATCTATAAGAGCGGGACCAACGGAAGCGACATCGTCGAAAACGACCTCCCAGGCGGCGGCCGCCCAGCCGTGACCCTGGCGCCCGGCCAGGATTTCAATACGGCCCGCTGCGGCAGCTGGGAAAAGCAGTAACGTCCGCACTTAATAGGCGATTCTGTCCAGCACTGTGCCAATGCAGCCTCGCACTGGCCAGCGACGCACCTTCCACCAACAACAGCTTCAGCACGCAACTTCAGCACGCAACGAAAGGCACATCATGTCTGCACGAATCCCCGAACTGACCGAAACCGCAGTCCACACGTCTCCCAAGCCGGACCCGGCGAATCGGAACCGCAAGCCCTTCTACCGGAAGAAGCGCATTCTCATCCCGACCGCCGTTGTCATCTTTGGCATTGCCGTGGGTTCGTGTTCGGCTGGCAGCGGCAAACCCGCCGCGGCCGTACACCCGGTGGCGACACCGACGTCGGCCGCGTCGCCGTCGCCGTCGTCGTCGGACCGAGTTCCCGTTGCGGCTCCCGCCGCAGCAAAAACCGCCGCTCCGGTGAAAACCGTGGCGCCGGCGGAACCCAAGGTGGGCGTGCCGTTCACCGTCCCGATGCGCAACGGCGACGTCGCGCGGATCACCATCGCTTCAGCCGTCCGCACCCAGAGCCTGGGCGATTCGGTGATGGCGGTTCCGCCGAAAAACGGCGAGTACCTGCTCCTGGACGTCCTGTGGGAGACGCAGACCGGGGAGACCAGTTCAAATCCGTTCTATTTCAGCGCCAAGGACAGCCAAGGGCGAAAAGCCGACCAGAATCTCTTCGTCCATAACCAGTTGGGCGCGGGGAAAATTGTTCCGGGCGACAAGTCGCGCGGATCCATAGCCTTCGACATTGCTTCCGGACCGGCGACGGTGATGATCTCCGATCTGCTGCTGCAGGAAGCTGCCCGCATTCAGATTCCGGGATAGCGGGTCAGCTCAGGGCGCTGAAGCCGTCCAGTGCCGAGGCGATTTCGTTGGGAAAGGTGCCGCCGCCGTGGCCGGCGTCGTCGAGCACCACCAGCCGACTGCCCGGCCACGCACGGTGGAGTTGCCAAGCGGTCTCCGGCGGCCCGGAAATATCGTAGCGACCGTGCACCAACGCTGCTGGGATACCGGCCAGCCGGGGCATCGCCGCGAGCACCTGACCGTCGGCCAGGAAGCAGCCATGGGACCAATAATGCGTGACCAGGCGGGCAAAGACGCCTTGGAAGGTTGGATCCTCGTATTTCGTGTTGGGTGTCCAGCCGGGCATCAGCGACACATGAGTGTCCTCCCACGCGCACCAGGCGCGGGCCGCCCTCCCGCGCACGGCCGGGTCCGGACTGGAAAGCAGCCTGGCATAGGCCGCTGCCAGGTCTCCGCCGCGTTCGGCCACTGGCACCAGCGCCGTGAAGGCCTCCCATTCCTGCGGAAAGAGCCGGCCCATGTCCTTGGTGATCCAGTCCGTCTCGCGCCGGCTGCCGGATGTCACGGCGCCAAGCACCATCGCGATGGCCCGCTCGGGATGGGCCTGGGCATAAACCAGGGCCAGGGTCACGCCCCAGGAGACGCCGACAATAACCCAGCGGTCAATGCCCAGCTGCTCCCTCAGGAGCTCCAAGTCGGCGACCAGATGGCTGGTGGTATTGGTGACCAGATCAGCATCCGGCCCGTCGGCGAGCGGCCGGCTCCGGCCGCAGCCGCGCTGATCGAAGAGCACGGCTCGGTACGCGGCCGGATCGAAATACCGTCGGGAGCCAGGCCCACAGCCGCCACCGGGTCCGCCATGGAGATAAACCGCCGGGGTGCCGTCAGGGGTACCAACAGTTTCCCAATAAAGGGTGTTGCCGTCGCTGACCTGCAGAAAACCTGATTCGTATGGTTCCACTGGGGGATAGCGGTCGGTCATGGCTTCAGTATCCTGGATATCTCCTGCCGGCGGAGGGGTAGCTAACGGGTACAGAGTGTCCCGGCTGCGCTCGGAGCCGATTGAACGGCTGTTCGTCACTTTCCCGTCCATCACTTCCATCTCCGACATGCTGCTAACGAGGGCCCTGATTATTGTTGGGTTGCCGAATGAACTTGGCGGTGGTGCCTGCCGGCTTTGGAAGGCGGGGAATTCCAGCGGGGAGATGAGGGTTGTGGGTTTTGGAGCAGGAATTCGTGCGGTATCCGACCGTGCTTGAGCTTGTATTCGTCGTTTGCTTTCTGAAGGGATGTTTTATGGATCTGCAAGATCGTTCAATTCTGCTGACGGGCGCCGGCAGCGGTATCGGCAGGGAGATGGCGTTGGAGCTGGCATCACGTTCGGTAAGGCTTACCCTGGTGGGCCGCCGGAGTGAGCCCTTGGAGGAAGTTGCCGCCATGGTGCGTGAGAGGGGCGGCCAGGCCCACGTGGTGGCACTGGACCTTACTGCGCCTGGTGCCCCGGCTGCGGTGGTCGCCGCGGCGCAGGACCGCTTCAGCGGTGTTGACGTTCTCATTAATAACGCCGGTAACGTCCGGGCCGGCCGGTTGGAGGCCTTGGATGAGTCCGAGGTGCTGGCCCAGATCGCGTTGAACCTTACCGCGCCGATCCTTTTGACCCGAGCCGCGATTCCCGCGCTCCGCGATTCCGGCGACGGACTGGTCGTGAATGTTTCATCGGGCATCGGGCTGATCGGCCTGCCGTTTTATTCCACGTATGCAGCGACGAAGGCCGGGATTGCGCATTTCGGGGAAGCTCTGCGCCGGGAACTCCTCGGTGAGGGCGTCCACGTGCTCAATGTGTATCCTGGGGCGACGAGCACACCGATGATGGACAGCTCCCAGGCCGGGGTTGAGCACGGCTTTGAATATGAGAGCCCGCAGGACGTGGCTGCCGCAGCGGTGGCCGGGATGGAACAGGGCGCCTTGTCGGTGGTCCGGGGAGGCGCGACCCGCAGCGCGATGATCGCCCTGAACCGTGAAGACCCCGCCGCAGTGGACAGGACGCTCTTCGCGCGTAAGGGCGCCCTGGAGGAAGCCGTTGCGGAGCATTCCAGTCTCTGAACTGCTTCCTTGCCCGGGGACTGCGTCGCGGCCTGCCACCCGTGCGTGAAAGGACTCTGCCTATGACGGGACAATGGCGCTGGCCGGCGCTGGCGATGTTCGCTGCCGGTTACGGGGCGAACCAGTTCGTTCCCCTTCTGGCGCTCTACCGCCGTACGCTGGCCCTCTCGGACGCGGAAGCGACCGCCGTGTTCGGTGTTTACGCCCTGGGTTTGGTCCCCGGGCTCATCCTGGGCGGGAGGGTCAGCGATGCCAGGGGACGCCGTCCGGTCATGGTGGCCTTTACCGCGTTGTCGCTGGTGGCAACCGCCGTGCTGATCACCGGACAGTGGGGCGTCGCCGGGCTATACGCGGGCAGGCTGCTCACCGGCGTAGTCTCCGGAACCGTCTTCACGGCTGGTACGGCTTGGGTGAAGGAGCTCTCTGGAGAAGGTGCGTCCGGTACAGGCGCGCGGCGGGCCGCGCTGGCGCTGACGGCAGGGTTCGGTGTCGGCCCGCTCGTGGCTGGCCCGCTGGCCCAATGGGCGCCGGCACCGCAAGTGCTGCCCTACCTGGTTCACTTGGCACTGGCCGGTACCGTCCTGGTGATGCTTCCGCGTGCACGGGAAACGCTGCCGCCGGGCAGACTCCTTCAAGCCCGGGCGCCCGTGTTGCCGCCGTCGGTTTCCTCGGCGCGGTTCCTCCGCGTGGTCGTGCCGATGGCGCCTTGGGTGTTTGGCAGCGTCACGCTGGCCTTCACCACGCTTCCCGGTCATGGAACAGGGACGGTGGGCGTACTCGGTGTGGCCTTCCCCGGGCTGTTGGCCGCGGGCGCCCTCGCGGCGGGCGTGATCTCACAGCCTTTGGGCCGGCGCCTGCATGAGGCAGGGGCGGCCCGTGGAGGAACCACCGCAGCGATGACGGGCCTTGGCATTGTTGCCGCAGGCTGCGCGGCGGCCGCGTTTGCTACGGCCCGGCCCGGGGTGCCGGCAGCCACGGTGGCGGCCCTGGTGCTCGGCGCGGGGTATGGAATATGCCTTATCGTCGGGCTGCGGGAGGTCGAGGAAATCGCTGCGCCCGGGGAGCTCGGCGCTGTGATCGCTCTCTTTTACTGCTTGGCGTATTCGGGCCTGGCCATTCCGTACCTGCTGGCCCTCGTGGCCCCGCACACCGGTTACCCTGAAGCGCTGCTTTTCACCGCAGCCGCCGCCACCCTGACGCTGGTCGCCATATTCCTTGCAGGACGGCGGGGCTTACGGGCCGAACCCGAAGTGAACAACACCTAACCCGCCGCTTCCGGACAGCCGGCCGTCCGTCACAGGTCCCCTCCTGATCGGAGCAGATGAACTCGGTGTTCTGCGCCGAAGGTTAGTGGATCCGCACCGGAGTGAACCTGACACAAGATGGCAGCGCGGCAAGAGTGGCTGTGACCGGACTTCCACTCACCCTGCGAAGCGGCCGCCTGGGCGGTGCTCATGGGTGCCGGCTCGAGGCCGAAGTCGCCGAGCGGTACCCCGGGTCGCGCTCTCATCGTGTTAGGTGAACGGGTGGGAAACGCCGACAATGCGTCGATGGACAACGTTCTTGCTGATCCTGAACTGGATTCGTGGATTTCCGGAATTCGCGCCGTCCCCGCCCAGGTGCCGCCGCTGGACATTCCGGCCTTGCGCACGCCGCGGATCAGACCGCCGGGACCGGATCTTCTGGCTGTCCGCAGTCTGACCGTCCCCGGAAACATTCCGGTGGCCGTTCGCCTGTACCGGCCGGGCGAGGGGAGGCTGCCCGTCGTCGTTCATGTCCACGGCGGAGGGTTCGTCTTCGGCGACCTTGAATCGCACGACCGTACCTGCCGCCGGTTGGCGCAGGAGGCGAACGCGGTGGTGCTGGCGGTGGATCACCGGCGGGCGCCGGAGCACTGCGCTCCGGCGGCGGTCGACGACGTCGCCCGGGTCCTCGAATGGGTGCTGTCCCAGCCGGGAGAGCTGGGAGCGGTGGATGGGCGAACCGGCCTGGCGGGGGACAGTGCCGGCGGACTGCTCGCGATTGTGACTGCCAATCGGCTGGTCTCGGCCGGGGCCCTGCTGCGGGCGCTGCTGCTTATTTGTCCGAATGCGGATCTGACCTTGTCGCAGCCGAGCATCGTGCAGAAATCCTCCCGCTGGGGACTCGACGAGGCAGAACTGCGTTGGTTTGTCGAGCAGTGGGTGCCGGGTCTGGATGCGGCAAAACTGTCGCGGTTCAGCCCTCTGCAGATGAACTTCGGCCCACTACCCCGGACCCTCATCGCGACGGCAGAACATGACCCATTACGGCATGAGGGTGCGGCCCTGGCCCGGAAACTCCAGGCCTCGGGCATCGACGCCCGCGAGGTCGCCCACCCGGGACTCGTGCATGGATTCCTCAGCCTCGACACCGTTTCGCCGGCTGCTGCAGCGGCTGGAGCCGCTTTATTGAGGCTGTTCGGTGCCGTCCTGCGGGAACCGTGAGACCGCCGGGCCGGGAATGTCCGTCAGGACAAGGCTGGCCCAAACCCGGTCAGTGCCATCTGCGGCAGAGGGGGTGAACCCGAGCTTGCGCAGAAGGGCCTGTGCCGCGGTATTGGATCCGCCGGTTTCGGCGCATACTTCGTCATAGCCCAAGGAGCTGGCTTCGCGCAGAACGGCGGCCAGTGCTTCCTGGCCGGCGCGCCGTTCGCGGTGCGAGCGGCGGATCCAAATACCGGTTTCCAGAACGCGCGGCGAACCGGTCCTCTTCAATCGCACCGAACCGACTACTTCATTGCCGGTGAGAATGGCCCACGTGGCCTCGGCTTCCGGGCCGTCCAGTCCGCCCCTGCGCGCCCGATGGAAGTCGCGGAGCCAGGTGATTCTCGCGGCCGACCATTCGCCGTCGTCCGTCAGCGGTGGAGTTACCTCGTTGGCAGCGGCGTCCGTCGTCGCGGCGTCAATCAGCCGGACAAGTATGTCCTCATTCACGGGCACAATCATTCGGGCGCCGCAAGTCTGCAGAAGGAATGTCCGGCGGAGATCGACCGCCGGGGTTCCACTGGAGGATAGCGGTCGGCCATGGCTTTAGTATTGCGGAGATCTCCGATCGGTGAAGTGGAAACCGTTAGCTGCGGGGTATTGGATGCTTTCGCCCGGCGAAATCTGACGGGTTTGATGGCGCGCCGGATATGGGAGCGAAATGGGGCATTCGCCCCATGATTTTCCTTTGCCGCCGGCCGTACGCTCAATGCACCAGAACGAAAGGAACCCATCATGGCAGCCCATCAGCCCCAGTTCTTTGCCGACCAGGCGTGCAGTGACACAACCGGTAACGAAGGACCCGAAGACCCAGCCGAACATTTCCACGGATACGCCGTTCTCGGATTGCCGTTCAGCTCCGGCTACTACCTGGCATTCCGGCACTGGCCCTCCAGCTCCGTTGGACCTGGGTACCGGGCGGTCTGGGTGCGGACGCCGGACCGCCGATGGACCATCTATGCAGACGTGGCCCCGGAGCTGAGTTGCGCCAGATACTTCGGCTCAGCGATCCATTCCGCGGTGACTGCTCCGGTATCCATCGATTGGTCCGGGCCCTCCACGGCACGGATCCAAGTACCGCGCTTTGTCGACTGGCAGCTCCAGCTCGCGGGTTCTGCCGCCACCGCCATGCTGACTGCCATGGCCACAAGCATGCCGGCACCGCTCTGGCGGCGGGAGAGCCTGCTCCGGGCCATGGGTGCCATGGCCGGAGGAGCCCTGCGGGCAGGAAAAATGAGCGTCAGCGGTACCGTCCCCAACGGCCAGTCCTTCCAGGCCCAACCCAGGAGGCTGTGGCTGGTGCGGGACTCACGCGCCATTGTCGACGGATGCGACGTCGGTGAGCCCGGGCCACTGCCTGAGCAGGACCGGCTGGGCAGCTTTTGGCTCCCGCAGCGTGGTTTGTTCGCCGCAGACCTAGGCATCAGATTCCCCTCCACGGCGCCGGGCGCCTTGCCGGAGTCGGCAAAGGAACGGAGCGAAACACATTGAATAAGGCAGCCATGTCCCTGACAACGGGATGAAAGACCCGGAGCGCGTCACCCTCCAGCTGTGGACGGACAATGGGAAGGAAGAGAACATCGCACGCGTACCCCTGCTGCCGCAGGGCGCGTCCCTATAATGGGAAAGGTGACGCGCCCTCCTGGCTTTGGCGGTGCAGACCAAGGTCGGCGGGGACCACGGCCGGCAGCAGCGGCGCGGGCACCGAGCGGTGCGGCTGCGGGAAATGGGGCATCGGATGGGGCAGTGCCAGTGCGGCGCTGCGAGATCCTTGCCGCACTTTCGCTGGCCATCGATTTGGGCCTCGGGCAGCCGATGGAACATATGCTTCGGTCCTGCCTGTTGGCCCTGCGGATCGCAGACCGGACGAATGCAAACCCGGCCGAGCGTGGGAGCATCTACTACGCGCATCTGCTGGCTTGGATTGGCTGTCATGCCGACTCCTTCGAGCTGGCCGCCATGTTCAGCGACGACATTGCGTTCCGGGCGGACTACTACACGATCGATCAGCGCGGATTGCCGATGTACAAGTCCTTTTTCAGCCACACCGGCGCCGCCCTTCCGCCCGTGCAGCAGGCCATCAGCCGCACCCGGTTTGCTCTCACCGGCCGCGGTGCTGTGCAGAACCTGATCCGCTCGCACTGCACATCAGCCGGGGAACTCGCCCGTCGGGTGGGACTTGATGAAAATGTCTGCGCGCTGCTGACCAACACCTTCGAGCGGTGGGACGGCAAGGGCCTTCCGGAGGGGCGGAAGGGGCCGGATATCCCACTGGGAACGCGGATCACAAATCTCGCGGAGACCATCGAAGTGTTTCTGCGGGCGGCCGGTGTCCAGGGGGCCGTGGAGATGGTCCGGAAGCGGCGCGGCACGCAGTTTGATCCTGAGCTGACGGACCTCTTCTGCGCCAACGCCGTCGAACTGACCGACGGCCTGCTGGATCAGGACCCCTGGCCGGCGGCGCTGGCGGCGGCTCCGGAAGGCGATCTGCTGGCAGGAACCGAACTTGACGCCGTCCTGCGGGCGATCGGGGATTTCGCCGACCTGAAATCCCCCTACACGACGGGCCATTCCCGGGAGGTCGCCTCGCTCGCAGCCGAAGCGGGCCGCGAACACGGTCTTGCCCCGGACGGCATTGCAGTGCTCCGCCGGGCCGGCTGGGTGCACGATATTGGGCGAATGGGAGTCTCCAACGGCGTGTGGGACAAGAAAGGGGAGCTGTCGCAGCGCGACACCGAGCATCTGCAGATGCATCCGTATCTGGGCGAGCGGATCCTGAGCCGCGTGCCGGGAATGCGAAGCGTCGCAGAACTCGTGGGCTCACACCACGAGCGTCTGGACGGATCAGGATATCCCCGTGGCCTTGGGGAACAGTCACTGAACATCAGCCAGCGCATCCTGGCCGCCGCCGACAGTTACCGGACATATCTGGAACCCCGACCGCACCGCGCCGCCTTGAGCCCGGACGGGGGCGCCGAAAGGCTGCTCGCGGAAGTGGCGGCGGGCCGGCTGGACGGCGCCGCGGTGGATGCGGTGCTGGTGGCGGCGGGACAACGACGACGACGGCCGCGCGTGCTTCCCGGCGGCGTAACACCGCGGGAAGCGGAGATCCTGAAAATGCTCTGCCATGGGATGAGCACCGCGGACATAGCCGGAATCCTGTTTATCTCACCGAAAACCGTTCGGAACCACGTTGAACACATCTACCTGAAAATTGGGGCCAGCAACAGGGTGGGAGCCACCCTTTACGCCGTTGAGCACGGGCTGTGAAAACCTGATCATTCGGGTGCCACAAAGATGCAGAAGGGATGTCCGGCCGGGTCCGCGAAGACATAGAGCGGCTCGGCGTCGTCATTGGATCGGTCCCGGAGCAACTTTGCTCCAAGGGCGGTGGCGCGCCGGTACTGCACCTGCAGCTCGGCTTTGCTGGGAACGGAGGTATCCAGGTGCAGCATCTGCGGTCGGGACCCCTCCGGCCAAGTGGGACGGGGGAGAGCCGGCACCTGCGCGAAGGCGAGCGCCGGAGCGCCGCCGGCGCTGCAGAGCACCAGCCATTCTTTACCTTTGGCGTCGGGTGTTCCCGCCGGAGGAAGTTCGTCGCCGGCGCGGTAGTTCAACCCGAGCAGTTGGCGGTAGAACTCGGCCAGTTGCCGGGCGTCCTCACAGTCGAGCACCACTTGGCGCAGCGTGGGCGTTGTCTCAATCGAACCCGTCATGGCTGCCTGCTTCCTTCCAACGTCCGGGCGGTGCGCTGCTGCCCAGCGGATCCGGCGAATCAGCCGGGTTAGTTCCCCGTTCCGTCGGCCGGGACGAGCTCCGCAGCGTCTGTTGAGCCATTTTCCCCCTGCGCGCTGCGCGGCGTCCAGCGCACGTGCACCGGGCTGGGGTCGCAGGTCGGTTCCCTGAGCAGGGACAGCCGCGGCCGGATGGCATCCGTCCGGGCGCTCGGTGGCTTCCGGCTGCCGGCCCGGAAAGGAAGCACCCACGCGGCCGAATCCCCCTTGAAGTCCTGGTCGGCAGCGGCGTGCAGCGTCCAGTGTGGGTCATACAGGTGCGGACGGCCCACGGCGCACAGGTCGGCGCGGCCTGCCAGCAGGATCGAATTGACGTCGTCGTAGGAAGAGATGGCGCCGACGGCGATGACGGCGGCTCCAGCGGGAGCGGCAGCTTCCTGGCGGATCCGGTCCGCGAACGGAGTCTGATAGCTGCGTCCGTAGGCTGGTTTTTCGTCCTTGGTCACCTGGCCGGTGGAGACGTCGATGCCCGCCGCGCCGTGGTCAAGGAAGGCGCGGGCAATTTGCACGGCGTCATCGACCGTGTTGCCGCCGCCGCACCAATCGGTGGCGGAGATGCGGATGGTCAGTGGCTTGTCGGCGGGCCAGGCGGCACGGACGGCGTCGAACACCTCCAGCGGATAGCGCAGCCGGTTGGCCAGGCTGCCGCCATATTCGTCGGTGCGTTTGTTGGAAAGGGGCGAGAGGAATGAGGAGAGCAGGTAGCCGTGGGCGGCGTGCACCTCGAGTAGGTCGAAGCCTGCCGCGGCGGCCCGCCGGCCCGAGGCGGCGAACTCCTCCCGGATCTGATCCATTTCGGCCCGGCTGATTTCGCGCGGGATCTGGCTGCCGTCGCCGTAAGCAACGGCCGAGGGGCCGGTGACCTCCCAATTGCGGTCATCCAGCGGCTCGTCGATGCCCTCCCACATAAGTTTCGTCGAGCCCTTGCGGCCGGAGTGGCCGATCTGGGCACCGATCTTCGCGGTGGACTGCTGATGCACGAAGTCCACAATCTGCTGCCAGCTTTCGCGCTGCTCCTCGGTGTACAAACCGCTGCAGCCCGGAGTAATCCTGCCTTCGGGCGAAACGCACACCATTTCCGTCATCACCAGCCCGGCACCGCCCAGAGCCCTGCTGCCGAGATGGACCAGATGGAAGGAGCCGGGGATTCCGTCGACGGCCGAGTACATGTCCATCGGTGAAACGACGATCCGGTTCTTCAGCTCCAGCTGGCCGATCCGGTAGGGCTGGAACATGGCGGGCGCCACCTGGTCAAGGTCCTGCGAGGCGGCGAAGTCCGCGTCCACTGCCGGGCGAACTCGGGGTCGCGCAGCTTCAGGTTGTCATAAGTGATACGGCGGCTGCGGGTGAGCAGGTTGAAGCAGAACTGGGTGGGGTCCTGGTCCTTGTACTGACCGATGTTCTCGAACCACTCCAGAGACGCCTGCGCAGCGCGCTGGGTGGATTCCACCACCGGTCGGCGCTCGGTTTCGTAGGCTTGAAGCGCCTCGCTCACGCCGTGGTGTTCATGCAGGCACGCGGCCAGTGCCAGCGCGTCTTCCATGGCCAGCTTGGTGCCGGAGCCGATGGAGAAGTGCGCCGTGTGGGCGGCATCCCCGAGCAGCACGACGTTGCCGTGGCGCCAGTTTTCGTTGCGCACCGTGGCGAAGTTCAGCCACTTCGAATTGTTGCTGAGCACTTCGTGGCCGCCCAGCTCGTCCGCGAAGATGGCGCGGATTTTGGCCACGGCTTTATTGTCCGAGGCGCCCCGGCCGAAGCTGTCTGCGTCGGCTTCGTCGAAGCCGGCAGCGCGCCAGACCTCCTCCTGCATCTCCACAATGAAGGTGGATCCTTCATCGGAGTAGGGGTAGCCGTGAATCTGCATCACGCCCCATTGGGTGTCCTTGACGAAGAACTTGAACGCCTCGAACACCTTGTCGGTGCCCAGCCACATGTATTTATTTATTGCCGCGCACGTCCAGGCTTGGCTTGAACGAGTCCGCGTATTTGGTCCGGATCTGGGAGTTGACTCCGTCAGCGGCGAGCACCAGATCGTGGCTGGTCTGCAGTTCCTCCACCGGTGGTGCCATGGTGCTGAAGCGGACGTCCACCCCCAGCTCCAGGGTGCGCCGCTGCAGCAGTTCCAGCAGTTCCCGCCGGCTCATGGCGGCGAAGCCCTGACCGCCAATGGTACGCACCTGGTTGCGAAAATGGATGTCGATATCGCTCCAGCGGGCGAAGTGGCGGCTCATGTAGTCGGCCACGACGGGATCCGCGTTGCCAATGCCGCCGAGGGTTTCGTCGGAGAAAACGACGCCGAAACCGTAGGTGTCACTGGCGGCGTTGCGTTCCCACAGGGTGATCCGGTGGGAAGGGTCCAGTTGTTTCATCAGCGCGGCGAAGTACAGGCCACCGGGCCCACCGCCAACAATTGCGATCTTCATGTTCGAGTCCTATCGGGTGTTGAGGGCGGCGGTGCCGGCCAGGCCTGGGGGCGGGGGAGAATCTGACGCGCCGTCCTGGGACTGTGCCTCGAGCGCGATGGCTTCGCGGAGCCGGAAATGCTGGAGCTTGCCGCTGGGGTTGCGCGGCAGTTCGGTCACAAACCGCACATCGCGGGGATACTTGTAGGGGGCGATGACCGCTTTGACGAAGTCCTGGATTTCCGTGCCCTTGTCGGCAGTGGCGGCGACGCCCTCGCGCAGCACGACGAACGCACAGACCACGCTGCCGCGGTCCTCGTCGGGGCGGCCGACGACGGCGTTCTCCAGTACGTCGGGGTGTTCGTTAATGGCTGCCTCGACTTCGGGCGCGCCAATGTTGTAGCCGGAGGAGACGATCATATTGTCCGAGCGTGCCTGATAGACGAAGTAGCCGTCGTCGTCGCGCAGGAAAGTGTCGCCTGTGACATTCCAGCCGTTGTGGACGTAGCTGGCCTGCCGCGGGTCATCGAGGTACCGGCAGCCGGTTGGGCCGATAACGGCCAGCCGGCCGGATTCGTTGGGACCGGCCTCCGCACCGTAGGCGTTCAGGATGACGGCCCGGTAGCCGGGCACCGCCACGCCGGTGGCGCCGGGATGGATGTCCTCGCCCACAGCGGATATGAACACGTGCAGCATTTCGGTGCTGCCGATTCCGTTGACCAGCTTCACTCCGGTCTCGTCGTAAATGTGCTGCCAGGTTTCCCTGGGCAGGTGCTCTCCGGCGGAAACGGCGATCCGGAGCCGGCTGAGGAGATCGCCGCGGCCCTGCTTGAGGATGGCCCGGTAGGCGGTGGGCGCGGTGAACAGCACGGATGCATTCGCGGCCGCGGCCGCTTCCGCCAGCTCAAGCGGCGTGGCCCGCTCCGTCAACAGGGCGGACGCCCCAAAGCGCAGCGGGAACACAACGAGCCCGCCGAGGCCAAAGGTGAACGCCAGCGGCGGCGAGCCGGCAAAGACGTCTTCCGGTGTTGGCTTCAGGAGGTAGCGGGCAAAAGTGTCCGCATTGGCCAGGATGTCCCGGTGGAAGTGCATGGTCACCTTGGGCGTGCCGGTGGTGCCGGAGGTTGGACCCAGGAGGGCGACGTCGTCGGCCGCCGTTTCGACGTTGCGGAACGTTCCGCTCTTGGCGGCACAGCGGGAGGTGAGGTCCCCGCCGTCGTCCGCGCCGTACGTCATGACCGGCAGCGCTGCACCCGCCGCGGTGCGCATCTCCTCGGCAAAGCGATGGTCGGTGATGGCGACAGTCGGCTTGGTGCGGTCAATCAGGGTGGAGATTTCGGCTGAGCAGCATGGGCATGGTGGTGACGACGACGGCGCCGGCTTTGAGCACACCCAGCCAGGCGGCGACGAGCCAGGGGTTGTTCGGTCCGCGCAGCAGCACCCGGTTCCCCGGCACCACACCGAAGTCCTCGGTCAGCACCTGGGCGATCTGGTTGGCGCCCCTGAGAAGCTCACCATAGCTCCAGGTGACACCCTCGGGTGTGTGCAGCGCGGGCCGGTCAGCGCCAAACCGGGCGACGGCGTCGTCGATCAGCACGGTGCCGGAGTTCAGCCGATCCGGGTACTGCAGTTCCGGCAGGGTGAATTCAAGGATGGGCCATGACTCCACCGGGGGAAGATGATCCCGGGTAAAGCTGTCCAGATGGGCCGATGTCGTCAATGTCATGGCCGTTCCTTTCGGTTGCGGTGCGGTGCGGTTGCGGTGCGGTTGCGGTGCGGTGCGGGTGGGGCAGAGGGGCAGAGGGGCAACCGGATCAGGTGCCTGAGCGGACCATGCCTTCCTGCGCGACAGTGGCCAGCAGCAGGCCGTCGCGGGAGAAGAACCTGCCCATCGCCAGACCGCGGCTGTGTTGACTGGAGATGGCCTCCTGGGCGTACAACACCCAGTCGTCGGCGCGGCCGTCGCGGTGGAACCAGATGGAGTGGTCCAGGCTGGCAGTGGTCAGCCCCGGGGTGGACCAGTTGAGTCCGTGCACGCGCAGCAGCGGCTCCAGAATGGTGTAGTCGCACACGTAGGCGAGGGCGGTGCGGTGCAGATCGGCGTCGTCGGGAAGCCGGTTGAAGGCCTTGACCCAGACGGCCTGGTTGGGGGCGGTGCCGCCCTCGAGCTCGAGATACAGCGGACCCGGCACATGACGCATGTCGAAGCTGCGCCCGTGGGACCAATAGTCGGCCGCCGGGCCGGGGACGCCGTCGAGCACCCGCGCGGCGCTGCGCAGCGACTCGGGGTTCAGGGAGGCTGGCATGGCCGGCTGGAAATCGGAGCCGTCTTCGGCCACGTGGAAGGAACCCATGGCGGCAAACAGGGTTTTGCCCTTTTGCCAGCCCCGCACGCTGCGGGTGGAGTAGCCCCGCCCGTCGCGCAGGATTTCCACTTCATAGCGCACCGCCGTGCCGACATCCACCGGGCGCATGAAGTAGCTGTGCATGGAATGCAGCTTGCGGTCCGCGTCCACGGAACGCATCATGGCGGCGGCGGCCTGAGCCACCATGTCGCCACCGTAGGATTTGGGCCACGGCACATATTGGGTGACGGCCTCAAAGGCCAGATCATGGACCTGCGGCTCAACGGCGGTCAGCTCAACGGCCTGCAGGAACGTCGCTGATCTGCCTGCCTGGACGAGGGCGGATTCAGCTTTCACGTCAGTTATGCCCTCCGGTAATCGGCGAGCGTTTCATCTGCAACGTCTTCGAGGTTGATGACCAGGTTTTCCGGGGTGCGTGCCGTCAGCCAGACAAGGTCCTCGGTCAGAGACATATTGGCCTCGACGTGGGGCATGAACGGCGGGACGAACACCCAGTCGCCGGTCTTCATGTCCAGAAACTCGGAGTAGTTTTCGCCAAAATAGATCCGGCCGTGCCCGCGCAGCACGTAGCCGCCGGTCTCCGCCTCACCGTGATGGTGCGGCAGCGATCGGTAACCCGGAGTATTGGAGACCTGGCCGAACCAGATCTTCGTGGCGGGCGTGTGCTGGATGGACACGCCCGAGACGCGGATGCAGTCCCCGGATTGGGCGGTGTTGGTGTCCTCTTCCCCGGCACGGGTTACGACGGGCACCACGGCGCCAGCGGAGTTGGCATATTCGGAGTTGTCGCCCTCGGTGCGGTAGGTGATGGTTTCGCTCATGATTTTCACTCCTGGTTTGTTCTCGTGGTTGCGGTGCGGGCTTAGCGGCTTTCCAGCTGCGGAGCTAGTGGCCGGTTCCGGCGCCTTGATGAATTCGGATCTGGTTCTCGAGCCGGCCGATCCCGTCAATTTCGGTGCTGAGGATGTCGCCGTCGTTGAGGAACCGCGGTGGCTTTCGGCCCATGCCCACGCCGCCGGGGGTGCCCGTCAGGACCACATCGCCGGCCCGCAGGGTGGTGAATTGGGAAATGTAGGACAGCAGCCGGGCCGGCCCAAACACGAGGGTGCCGGTGTTGCCGTGCTGGACGAGTTCGCCATTCACCCATCCCCGCACTTCGAAGCCATGCCCGGCCGGGAATTCGTCCGCGGTGACCAGCACCGGGCCCAGCGGCGTGGTTGCGTCAAAGGCCTTGCCTTGGAACCACTGCAGGGTCCGGTTTTGCCAGTCGCGCATGGAGACGTCGTTGGACACCGCGTAGCCGGCGATCGCCGCGGCCGCCTCGTCATCACTGGCGCGGGTCAGCGTTGCGCCGACGACGACGGCGAGTTCGGCTTCCCAGTCAACGGACTCGCTGCCGTGGACCTCTATGCTGTCTCCGGCGCCGACGAGAGTGTCGGCATACTTGGCGAAAAGCGTGGGATAGTCGGGCAGTTCGCGGCCCATTTCCAGGATGTGGTCGGCGTAGTTCAGTCCGCAGCAGATCACCTTGCCGGCCGTGGGCAGCAGCGCGGCCAGCGTAGCCGCACCAGCAGGGACAACGGCGGAGTCCCCGGCAGCCGCAGCGGCTGTGACGAAGGCCTTCCAGTCCGGACGGGCCAAGAGGTCCCCGACATTGGGGGCGGACAGGAGGAGGTAACCGTCCGTGCCAACGGCCAGCGCCGCCGTCGTACTGTTTTCGCCGATCCGCAGGGTGGCAAGTTTCATCAGTGCGTTCTCCCATTCCAAGGACGTGTGTCGACTTTTTTACGACCGTCACATATGCTCAATGTAGCACCGAACGAGACTTCTGTTCCAGCTTGAACGATGAGTTTCTCCCCCGCACCGAAGGAAGCAGAATGCACACGACGATCAATCCCGCCGCGCTGCCTAAGCCTTCCGGCTACGCGCATGGAGTCCTGGCGGGAAAGACCGTCTATCTCGGCGGCCAGACCGCACTCACGAAGGACATGCAGATTGTCCCGGGCGGCATTGTGGCGCAGTTCCGGCAGGCGTTCAGCAATGTCCTGCTCACCCTCTCGGAGGCCGGCGGCCAGCCGCAGGACCTGGTCAGTGTGACCATTTACCTCACGGATGTGGACGACTATCTGGCCAATGGTCGGGAAATCGGCCGGCTGTGGCGGGAGATGGCCGGGTCCGAATATCCGGCGATGGCGGGCATCGGGGTCAGCCGGCTGTGGCAAAAAGAAGCACTGATCGAGATCCAGGGCATCGCCGTCATACAGTAGCGGCCAGAAGGTTCGCGTCCTGGGGAGCGGCGGATAAATGACCTATTGCGCACTGCTCCGCCGGCGTGCTAACGTACAGGCGATCGAGATCCATCGGCAGGAGGTGAGACCCATGAACGCAGTATCCGCAGTGGGTGCTCCCCTGCAATCCACGATTGCGCGACTGAGGTAGTCGCCACCGGGAGCGCCCGACAGGCAATTCGCGAAAGGCGACTCCCGTGAACACAACACCTTCCTCAAATCCGCACTTCACCTCGACGACGACCTCAGACCGGCCGAGGTCCCACCAAGATCAGCCGCAGGTCGACGCCACGAAGGTGGCGAGCGCCGCGGGCAGGCGGGCGCTGGTCCTTGGCGGTGGCGGATCCACAGGCAATGCATGGCTTATCGGCGTGATCGCCGGCCTGTTCGATGCCGGTCTGGATGCGCCCCAGGCCGACCTGATCATTGGGACGTCGGCCGGATCGACGGCCGCGGCCCAAATAACCAGCGCGACCCCGATCGAATTGTTTGACGCCATCCTTGCCGCTGAGGCCCAGCCACGGACTGCTCCGGGGGGATCCGCCCGCGGACCTGTCCCGATCAGGCCGGCGGCGAACCACATGGAGACAACGAGCGCAATCATCGCCGCCGCTGAGGATGCGGCGGACATGCGCCGCAGAATGGGCGCGGCGGCGCTCGAAACGGCCGCGACGTCGCACAGTTCCGTGCAGACGCGGTGGCGCGCTACGGTCGCGGCTCGTCTGCCCAGCCAGCTCTGGCCGCAACAGCGGATGCTCATTCCGGCGGTCGATGCCCATACCGGCGAGCCGGTCGTGTTTGACCGCGACAGCGGGGTCGACTTAGTGGACGCCGTGGCCGCCAGCTGTTCCAGTGGCCCTGCCTACAGTATCGGCGGCGGCCGATACATCGACGGCGGCTACCGATCGAACGCCGACAACGCCGATCTGGCAACCGGGTACGCACGGGTGCTGGTGCTGTCACCATTCGGTGGTAGATCACGGACACCGGTGGGCTGGGGCATGCATCTGGCAACACAGGTCGACGAACTACGCGCAGGCGGCAGTAGAGTCGAAACGATCTTCCCGGGCAGCAAGTCCGAGCACATGTTTGGCGCCAATGCGATGGATCTGTCGCTGCGTCCGCCCGCTGCTCTGGCTGGCTACAGCCAAGGCAGAGCCCTTGCCGAACAACTCACCGAATTTTGGCGGTGACGCCTGCGGCACCGGTCCACTCGATAGGCGTGACGCATTAGTCGTCAACGGAACACTATCCTTTCGGGCGCGCATGCGGGTCGGACGTCCAGTCGGCCACGCATGCGGGTCGGACGTCCAGTCGGCCACGCATGCGGGTCAGGCGTCCAGGATTCCGTTCCTCGCTTCCCGTAGTTCCGGGAGTGCATGGGTATCAAGGTCTTCCCTGAATTGGATGCTGGCGTAGCGATCGAATTTGATGCGGCCGGCGTCGTCGAAAATCCTTATGCTGCGGCGGATCCTCCCGGTTGGGAAGTACGGGTGACGGCAGGTGACCCGGACGAGGGTTCCGGGCCACTCACCGATGACGTCCACTTGTGTTTCACGGACACCCGTTGCGAGCGGACGGGCGGTTCCATCTGGCGCATTCCAATAGGGGCCGGCGTCGACAAACTGATCCGTCAACGCCTTCACCGCTTGGGTTTTCTGTGCATCGGTTAAGCCAGCGAACTTCCAGCGGCTTCCTGCCGCGTTGGCCAGGTCGATTTGCGCGGCATCATGGGATGGGACATAGGGGTTGTAGTTCAGCTCGAGCCGTTCTGGGGCAACAGGGGGTCCCCATCCTTGGGGGACGTAGTCCCTGAATTTCACGTGCTCGGGCCATTGTTCAACGGGACCCAAAACCAGGGCGGTGCGCCGGTATTCGTAAGTAATCCCGCCAGAGTCACGGTGGGCGACCGGCGGGGAGGGTTCACGAACAGCACATGCCCTTGGTTTTCTTCGCGTACGGCGTTGACATACCGATCGACGTGCAGCGTTCGCGGAGGTTGCCCGGGGACGTGGATGTGCAGCGTCGTTGGTGCCCAATCGGTCGGCAACTCGCCGCCCCGATAAGTGTCATCGATGAGTTCTCCTGGGGAACTACCCGCCCACAGTCCGGCACGAGTTGCGCCCAAGACCGGTGTGCCTCCAAGGCGAACCACCCCAACGGATCCGTCCACATCGATTCTTACCACCGCCGAAAAGTCGGGCGCTTGCAGATCCGGGTAGCGATCGTCACCTCCTACATCACCGGCTTGATACAACACCCAGAGTGCATCCGGCGCCTGAAGTACCCACACGTTCGGGGCAAATATTCCGATATCAAGCTCCGGCCAGGTGAGAAATAGGTCCGGTTTGGCTTTACGGCGGGCCACCACCACAGGGCGTTTGTCCTCGACGAAAAACGTCGTCTCACCAATCGTTGCGCGCGGCAACGGTGACATTAAGTCGGTCATGGCCCGATGCTAACAGCAGACAGGCCTTGGCAAGCCGAAGCAATCCGCCTTGTACATAGCAGCAAATCGCAGGGCAAACGCGGGAACTCAACTCTCGGTCCGGTCGTCGAGGGCAGCGCAGCTGCGATCCTCGTGCCCAGTGGTCACCTGCCTTTGCGAGCCTCAGGGGACTATTTTCCAGTTTTCTGCAGCGACCCCATCAAAGCCTCGGCGTGGGCCGCGGCCAGCGGAGCGAGCAGGCGATGGATCTGCAAGAAGGCCGCCTGGGCTGCTGGCCCTTTCCAGTATTCGGGCAGGTACTCCAAGGGCAGGCCCGGATCCTGGAAGGGGAACCGGCGCCAAACGGTCAGCATCGGGAGGTAGAAACGGAAAGCGTCCCGCTTCAGTTCGGCTGTCGATTCAGCTAATGCGCGCCCGGGGTCGGTACCAATACGTGCGGTCCAATGTTTAACCGCGCCGCCATACGAATCCAAAAACTGTGCAAACTGTTCGTCCAGGGCGCTCAAGTTCCACCAGCGGTCAACTTTGCCGCGCAGATCGCCGTCCGCGGCCGGATCGCCGCGGAAAAAATCCACGAACTGGTCAAGTTCCAGGGCCGCAAGCCGCTTCATGGTCCGGTCCAATGCAGCGGCCGGGGCAATCCACGCTCCAGACGCCATCGACCCAAATCCGAACCCCGCCAAGACAGTGCGTAATTGGTGCCGCCGGTTCCGCATCGATTCGGGAACCGAGAAAATAGCCAGCACCCAGCCGTCGTCGGCCCTCGAAGGATGGGAAGCGAAGATTCGCTCATCGCCTTCGAGGAACATGCCCGCAACGGACGGCGAAAGCTCATATCTGGCACCGTTTCCGGACTTCACGCTCCTGAGAACGCCCTTGGCTTTCAACCGTGAGACCGCCGAGCGGACCCCCGGCGCATCAAAGCCAAGATCGCCCAGCATGCTGATCAGCACGGACACCGGTAAGGACGCTCCGGCACCACGGCAGTACAAGCCGTAGACGGTGATGATCAGTTGATGATGCCGGATCTGCGGATCCGTCCGGCTCACGATGACTTCACCGCAAGATCAACGACGGCCCCGGAGCCGCCGGTGCACTGCATTCGCGCTTCGGACTGGCGTTGGGGGAGGCGCATGGTCCCAGTCTATGACGGCCAGGTGACGTTCGTCCGGAACGCGCAACACGGCATAGTCAGCGCCACCGGCCTTACCAGTGAATCTGATCGAATTCCCGCCGCAGCCGGTCCCCGCGGCCCGCATTCAGCGAACTCATCCAGCCGATCCGGCCGAGCAGGTGGGCCCGGAAGTCGGAATGCCCGCTCCGGTTTTGTGTCCCCGGCCCGTGCTGGACGCAGTTGTGCAGGATGGCCCGGAGCGCATCGAACTCCTTTCGCCCGGCGTTGAGCCGCCGGTTCACGACGACGCCCGTGACGCTCTGCCGGCGGCTGGCCGTTCGCGCCCGGGTCTTTCGCGGGTTCAGGGTGTGGCCCTCATCATCAACGACGCGGTTCACACCACGGATGAAGGCGTCCACACCCCGGGCCAGCGCCGTTCCGCCGCTGAAGCTCAGGTCATCCGCGTACCGGGTGTAGGTTGCGGCGGAAGCATCCGCCCAGCCCTGCAGGCGCACGTCCAGCCGGCGCAGGGCAAGGTTGGCCAGCTGAGGCGACGACGGCGCTCCCTGCGGAAGGTGCGGAAGGCGCAGGGACTGCCGCAGCGCGAACCGTTCATCAACGCTTCCGCCGAGCGGCATCGCGTTGAGCACCCACGGCGGGACGGCGTGTGTGCACAGTCCGGTCAGGCTGTGGGCCACTGCCTCGGGGTAGCCCGCGCGCCGGAGCATGCCGTAGATGCGGCCGGCGTCGACGCGGGCAAAAAAGCTCGTGAGATCAAGGGAAATCACCACCTCGGTGCCGGTGTGACGCGCCGCTCCACTGGCCGCACTGCGGCCGGGAACAAATCCGTGTGCAGCCGGGTGCACAGGAATGGTCCCGATCAGGCGTTCCAGGACCTGGCGCTGGATGGCGCGCAACCGCAGCCCGGGAACCTCCAGCAGCCGGGGCGTGCGGCCGGGCCGCTCCCGCCAGACGTAACGGTAGTGCTGCAGCGGCCCCCGGGCTGCCAGCCTGTTCCAATGGCCGGTATCGGCCCTGACCGGGAGCGTGCGGTCAACCGTCGAGGCGGAAACCCGGCCGCATGAACTCGATGACCACACCCGCCGCTGGTACGAAACGCGCAACCAGCAAACCGACCGACTCGATCTGGCGGTCATTGACCGAGCCACCGGCAGCTGCGTTGGTGAAGCCGTCCTGAACGACTGGCGCCCGGCGGATGACATCGTTGGTTTCCGCATTCTCCTTGGACCGGCGGGACGCAACCGCGGCCTGGGTACCGAAGCAACCGGGCTGATCACTGATTACTGCTTCCGGAACACGACCATCAACCGGATCGAACTTGAGGTGTATGCCTTCAACCCACGTGCCCAGCGGGCATATGAAAAGGCCGGATTCGTCGTTGAAGGCCGCCAACGGCAGGTGCTGAAATTCGACGGGGAATATGTCGACGTCATTCAAATGTCGATTCTGCGTTCCGAGTGGAAAGGCCGGTAAACAGCGGTTGGGGATGCGGTCATCATCCGGATGCCAGGAATGTATGCCCCAAGCTTTAGGGTTCAGTTATTCGCACCACAGCTGGCTGGGCCTGCTGATAGCCGTCTTCACCCTTGGCATCTGCTGCTGGATTTCATGACGGTGGAAATCTACACCTTCTGGGTCTATCCGCGGTTGATGCAATGGAAGGTCGAAAAGACGGTCAACGCCTGACCCAGATTCCACCCGCCACAGCCACGCCGGGAGAGGCTGTGAGATTGTGTAGCTATGACTAAGATTCTGCCGCCCGTTCCCGGGGAACCGCGGCGCCCGCTGGGACCACGGGATCCTGGTGACGCGTGGGTTGAGGGCGAGCGGGGAAAGTTCTGGGGACGATTCGGTGCTGCCGGCGTGCTGGTCCACGACCTTTCCCGGGGGATCCTGCTTCAGCATCGTGCCACCTGGAGTGATCACGGCGGGACATGGGGGCTGCCGGGGGGCGCGCTGCATGAGGGCGAAGATGCGGTTTCCGGGGCCCTGCGGGAGGCTCAGGAGGAAGCGGCGGTGCCGCCGGATCACCTGCACCTTCTGTTCACGTCAATTTATGATGTGGGCTATTGGACCTACACCACGGTGGCTTTGCGTGTTTTGCGGCCATTTGAGGCCGCCATTACCGATCCCGAAAGCATCGAGCTGTCCTGGATCCCCGTGCAGGAGGTTGAGCAAAAGTCCCTGCATCCGGGTTTTGCTTCCTCTTGGCCCGAACTGCGACGGCGCCTTACATCGGCATAGCCGAATCCGCGGCGTCGCGCGCCGGTTTGTGACAGGGCAGAAGCGGCATTACCCAGCGATCGTCAGCGAGGTTATCCATTCCTTGGCGCCAGTGCGGACTCATTGACGGCGCCCGGTCAGTTTTCCTTGTCCAGGCGACGGACGACTCTGCGGAATGAGGGCTGGGGCGGGCCCGGAACATTCTGGCGTCCCGCCGAGCCGGCGGCCCGTCGACGGCGCAGCTCCAGGTGGAGGCTCTCTTCGCCTCGGAGCATCGCCCAGCGGTGGTTGGCTGCGAACACTGGTTTCATCAGCCAGCTGAGCTGGCGCAGCATCGGTTTTGCGGCACTGACCCGCCAGTCGTAGGTGATAACAGTTTCCGGCCCGTCAGCTCGGAATGTCCATCGGCCGGTGCCATTGAGATCCCCCGCTGCTGTCAGTCCAAATCCGGATTCGGTGATGGGTTCGGTCACGGTAAGCGTCCAGCGCAGGGTGTAGGGCAGCCACCCCTTGGTGTACAAATCCACCGTGCGGCCGTTGCCGTCGGCCGCGCCGGGGAGCACCTGGTGCACATCCAGGTAAACGGACGGCCACCAACGGGGCAGGGTCAGCGGGTCACCGAGAACGTCCACGACTTCCCGCGGCGTGCCCGGCACCCGCCACACCGACAGAAACTGGTACTCGTTGTTCTTCACCGGGGGATCCCTCAAGGTTCGTCAAACCGGGGAAATACTGTTTTCCTCGGAGTCAGGAGTGGTACTGGACTCCGCGGCGGCCGCAGCGTCGAGGTTAATCAGGGACGCTGGGTCGACTTTCGTCTGAGACCCTGGGTCGGAACCGGGCGAAGTGACGGGGCTGGTCATTTTCCTGCTTCGGGCCTGAAATCCCATTTCTGATTCCAAGACCCGATGGCCCGAAAACTGATCGAGCAGTCCGCAGGCACGGTGCCTGGTCACTGCCCTGAGCATTCTGTCCGCTCGGATAGCCGGAGGCGTTTTCTGTTGATCTGTCAAGGGACTGTCCTTCCTCTTGCACGGCAGCCAGCGGCGATGGGTAGTCCAAGGAGCATCGGCAGCCGAAGTCCATGCTTCAATCGTCGCCCCTCCGCGGGCCGGTGTATAGGGCCGGAGATCACTTTTTGGTCGCAATAATGGGCACCTCAGTGCGGTTCATCCGGATCCGCCGGCGAGTTCCGCCGTCGTTCCTCAATCAGGTCTTTTGACCGCAGCAGCCTGAGAGCGGTCACCAACACCAGGCCTCCCACAATGTTGAAGAACAGCGTGTAACCGAACCAGCCCAGCCAGTTCAGATAGGTGATCGGGGCGCCGGAATGCAGGGCGCCGAAGATCAGCAGCGAGTCCAGGATGGAGTGGAACAGCGGAAGGCCGGAGAGCAGGAACCCTCCCGCCACGGCAGCAACGACCTTGGCCATCATCGATTCCGTCCCGTGCTGCATCCGCGTCATCAGCGTGATGGTGCTGCCTCCCAGAACGGCCAGGCAGATGTTCTGCAGCGAAATGGGAGTCTCCACGAAATGCTGGGCGGTCTCCGCGACGGTGCCGGCCCATTGCGGGAAGGCGCTCATCAGCAGCCACATGAACAGCCAACCGCTGACCAGATTGGCCACCAGCGTCCCGGCCCAGAGTTTGGCCAGCTTGCCGATACCTGCCTCACGAGCGGCGACTGCTGCGATCGGGACCAGGAACCCTTCAGTAAACAGTTCGCTCTTGGCCAGCAACAGGGCGACGAAGCCTATGCCGAACGCCACGCCGGCCAGCAGTTGGTTGCCGGTCTCATGGAGCACGGCCAGATAAGCCATGATGCCCGTGCCGATTTCCAGACCACCAAAAATACCGGTGATGATAACGGCCAGCCAGGTCCGGTTCAGGCGTTGGGCGCCCTCGTCCACAATCCGGTCAAAGGAGGTCTCAATCTCTTCCTCGACCGGAGCGTCGTTGTCTCCAAGCTGGCTGCGGCGTTCCTCGTTGCTCATCAGGGGTCCAGACTCTCGAAGCGGGCTGTCGGTTCCTCCAGCCTAACGGCCGTTTCCGCCGCCCGGGTTGGGGCGCGGCGAACCGTGAACGGTAGAGTCTTTGGCATGGTGAGTAAGACGGAAAGCGGCGGTCGTTCGGCCGTATTGGAAGAGCAGGGCTTCGAAGAGTCCGCAGCCACGGAGCAGGATTTTTTCTATCGTTCCCTGGGCGGAGGAAGCTACGAGTCCACGCTTCACACTCAGGGCGCATGGAATCCGCACGAGCAGCATATGGCGCCGGTTTCGGGCATTATGACCCGAGAGCTGGAACTGTGCCAGCCACGGCCGGACCTGCGGATGGCTCGGGTCAACTTTGACATACTGGGGCTGATTCCGGCTGGTCAGTTCCGGATCGAGACGCAGATCATCCGCGGTGGCAGGACGATCGAGCTTCTGCAGGCGGAACTCATCGCCGAGGGCAGGGTTGCCGTGCGCGCCACGGCTTGGCGGCTGCAGCGCGGGGATACCGCTGGCGTCGCCGCCGTCGAGGAAGAGCCCATGCCGGGCGTGGCGGAAGCGGCGGGGTGGGAAGGGATGACCCAATGGCCCGGCGGCTACATCGCCTCGCTGGAGATCAGGGTGGTCCCGGGCCACCGGCCGGGGCGCGGTAAAGTCTGGATCCGCAGTCCCTACCCTATGGTTGAGGGGCAGCCGACGGCGGATTTGGTGCGGTTGATGGGATTGGTGGACACCGCGAACGGCCTTGCCGCCCGGGTACCTCCGGGACCGGGGAGCTATATGTTCCCGAACGTCGACCTGTCCGTGCACCTGCACCGCGACCCGGTAGGTGATTGGCTGGGCGTGGACACCAGCGTCACCTTCGGCACCGACGGCATAGGTCTTACGTCCAGCGTGCTTCACGATGTGCAGGGACCGTTCGGCCGGGCCGCCCAGATCCTGACCATCCGCAGGTTGCCGGAGGCCGCGAAGCCGGACACAGTCTGACGGTTCGAGAAACTTCCGGTTCCTGAAACTTCCGGTTCCAGCAACTACCGGTTCCTGCAGCTACCGGGAACGAAATGCCACAGAGCAACAATTCGCCTGACCTGAAGGAGAAACCGATGGTCCAGATGGTCGAGGGTGCGCTGGGTTCTCCAGACGCCCCGATGCAAGGACTTTCGCCGAACGCGGCTCTTTCGCCGGCGGCGGCCCAGTTTACGGGCGACACCTATGCGCCGGCGCTGTCCATCCTCCGCCAGCCCGTATCACTGGGCCGGGCCGAGGACCTGGATTTTGGACTCCGGCTGCTCACCGAAGCGCGCCAGGGCAACCTTGGTCCCACCGTTCGGTTTTACCGTCCTGAAGCCACCTTGGCCTTTGGCCAGCGGGACGCCAACTTGACCGGTTTCGCCGAAGCCTGCGCTGCGGCACGGCGGCACGGTTTTGAACCCTTGATCCGTAAGGCTGGCGGCCGGGCTGCGGCGTACCACCGGGGATGTCTGGTGGTGGACCATATTGAACCCCAGCAGGATGCCATGGTCCGCGCGAAGGCCCGGTTCAGTCATTTTGGCGAGTTGCTCGGCGGCGCCCTGCGCAGTGTGGGCGTGGACGCCGAGGTTGGCGAGATACCGGGGGAATATTGCCCCGGGGAATTCAGCGTTCATGGCACCGGATCCGATGGGACGCAGATCAAGCTGGTTGGCACTGCCCAGCGGGCGGTTTCCGGGGCGTGGCTGTTCAGTTCGGTGATAGTGGTGCAGGATCCGGCACCACTGCGGGCCGTACTCACCGAGTGCTATGCCGCGCTGGGGTTGGAGTGGACGCCGCAGACGGCTGGTGGTGCCACGGATCTGGTCCCTAAGCTGACCGTGGAAGCCGTGGAAACCGCCGTCGTCCGGGCCTACGCGCAAAACGCAACTCTGACCGAGCAGGATTGGTCAACGCTGAACCTCGGCGCGAAGCCCCATCCCAACCCGTAGTCCGGCCTGAAACCGGCAGTTCCCGATCAGGATGGCCACAGTCCCTCCATTCGAGTTCGGCCGGCGAAGTTCCGCCGTCAGCCACCGGCAGTCACCGGCCATCACCGGCCATCAGTGCCCGCGCTCGATCCACTCCTGCAGATGGACAGCCTCGGCTCCGATGCTGGTCTGATCTCCATGCCCCGTCCGCACCACAGTTTCCGGCGGCAGGGTCAGCAGCCTGTTCCGGATGGAGTCGATAATGGTGCCGAAGTCGCTGAACGACCTTCCGGTGGCTCCCGGCCCACCCCGAAAAAGGGTATCGCCGGTGAACACGGTCCGCTCCGAGGCCAGATGGAAGCACATTGATCCGGGGGAGTGGCCGGGCGAATGGAGTGCCTCCAGCGTCAGTCCGGCCACCTCGAATGTATCCCCATCATTGAGCTCGTGCCCGGGCGCGGTTTGCGGGTAGACCCGGTCCCAGAGCATCCGGTCCGCGGCGTTGAGATGGATCGGCGCATGGAGCTCCGCGGCCAGCCGCCCGGCCGCGCCAATGTGGTCATCGTGGGCATGGGTGAGCAGCAGCGCGATAACCCGGCGGCCAGCCACGCGCTCGACAATCGCCTGCGCGTCATGCGCGGCGTCAATGATCAGGCACTCCTGGTCGTTCCCGATGATCCAGACGTTGTTTTCCACGTCCCAGCTGCCGCCGTCGAGCGAAAACGTTCCCGAGGTGACCACCTGCTCAATGCCCGCCGCTATATTGGCGGACATCAGAGCTCCACCACCGAGCGCAATACCGTGCCCTCCCGCATTTTGTCGAAGGCCTCCTCGATCTGGTCAATCCGGATCCGCTCGGACACGAAGGCGTCCAGATCCAGCCGGCCCTGGCGGTACAGGCTCACCAGCATCGGGAAGTCCCGGGACGGCAGGCAATCGCCGTACCAGGAGGACTTCAGCGCGCCGCCGCGGCCAAAGACGTCCAACAGCGGCAGCTCAAGCTTCATTTCAGGGGTGGGAACACCCACCAGCACCACGGTGCCGGCAAGGTCACGGGCATAAAACGCCTGCTGGTAAGTTTCCGGCCGGCCGACGGCGTCAATGACAACGTCCGCGCCAAAACCGCCGGTGAGCGCACGAATGCCCTCGACCGGGTCGGCTGTGGAGGCGTCGATGGTGTGAGTTGCGCCCAGGGCCTGCGCCCGTTCCAGTTTTCGGGCGTCCAGGTCGACGGCGATGACGGTCGTGGCGCCGGCCAAGGCAGCCCCGGCAATGGCGGCCGTTCCCACACCTCCACAGCCGATCACGGCCACGGAGTCGCCACGCTGAACTCCGCCGGTGTTGATGGCCGCGCCGATGCCGGCCATCACGCCGCAACCCAGCAGACCCACGGCGGCCGCATCGGCTTCCGGGTCCACCTTGGTGCACTGGCCGGCGGCGACCAGCGTCTTTTCAGTGAACGCCCCGATTCCCAGGGCCGCTGACAGCTCGGTTCCGTCCTCCAGCGTCATCTTTTGCGTAGCGTTGGACGTGTTGAAGCAGTATTCGGGCTTGCCCCGCCGGCAGGCGCGGCACTCGCCGCAGACCGCACGCCAGTTCAGGATGACGCGGTCACCCGGGACCACATTCGTCACATCCGGACCCACGGCGCTCACCACCCCGGTTGCCTCGTGGCCGAGCAGGAAGGGGAAATCATCACTGATGTGGCCCAGCTTGTAGTGCAGGTCGGTGTGGCAGACCCCGCTGGTGAGGATATCGACGAGGGCCTCGCCGGGGCCGGGATCCGGAACCAGGATGGTTTCGAGGGTGACGGGTGCTCCCTTGGACCGTGCGACGACGCCTTGAACTTTGTGCACCACTGCTGCTTTTCCCTTCGACCGAGATCCTCACGCTGAGTCCTTCGTGTCTACCACAGCACGACGGCAGTCGCTACTTTCGCACGCTCAGGCGGCCAGCCGGGCCTTCACATCGTTCAGGGAGGGGTTTGTTGCCGAGGAGCCGTCCGGGAAAAGCACCGTGGGGACGGTCTGATTGCCGCCATTGAGCTTCTCCACGAGCTCCGCTGTTCCGGCGACATCTTCGATGTTGATCTCGGTGTAGCCGATGCCCTGGGAGTCCAGTTGCGTCTTCAACCGGCGGCAGTAACCGCACCAGCTGGTCGAGAACATGGTGATGGTGCCGGCCTTGGGTGTGTAGTCCAACGGAACTCCTTTGAAAATTCGCTTCTTGTTGCTGTCAGTTGCGTCAACGCGGGGATCGGGCGCCATTATTCCGCGGCCAACTACGCCGCTTCCAGGTGCTGACCCATAATGAGTACATGTGTGGGAGATACGTCATGGCGCGCAGCACCGGCGACCTTGTTGCAGCCTTTGATGTCACGGAGCCTTTTGCAGCGGACATTCAGCCGTCCTTCAATATCGCGCCGACTGATGTGGTCCCCCTTGTCGTTGCCCGCAAGTCGTCCGTGGCGGATGAACCGTCGCGGGAACTGATCACGGCGCGCTGGGGACTCGTTCCATCCTGGTCGAAAGACGCCAAATCCGGTGCCCGCCTGATCAATGCCCGGCGCGAGACTGTGACGGAAAAGCCCTCCTTCCGCCAGGCCGCAGCCAAGCGGCGCGCCCTGGTGGTTGCCGACGGGTATTTTGAGTGGCAGAAGACACCGGACGGAAAAATACCGACCTACCTGCACGCTGAAGACGAAGCAATTCTCGCCTTCGCCGGGCTCTTTGAATATTGGTCCGACCCGTCCCTGCCGGACGATCATCCCGACCGGTGGCTGCGGACCTGCACCATCATCACCACCGCGGCGGCGGACTCGCTGGGGCATATTCACGACAGAACCCCAATGATCGTTCCAGCCGACCTCCAGGCCGAGTGGCTGGATCCGGAAACCACACGTGCGGCCGAGGTCGAGCAGCTTCTGGATGCGATTCCAGAACCGAGGCTCGTACCGCGGGTGGTCAGCACCGAGGTGAACAGCGTTCGCAACAACGGATCGCACCTGATCGAGCCGGCTGCCGAAAACGACTGACATGGCTGGGACGGTGTTCACGATCGAGGCCACGTGCTCGTTCTCGGCGAACCCTGCGACCGAGACCGGCGGGACCGTGAGTACGTGCGCCGAGCTGACGGACACGGTCCGCTTCTCAGCCGATCCGGGCAGTCACTTCGAGGATGCCGTCAGGTCAGGCTGGGTGCCCGTTAGTGTGGGCCGACGGGATGTGGGGGTTGACGTTCAGGTCTGCTGGAGAGTTGGAAGACACCGAAAACGGCTAGCGAGCCGGCGGCCACGAACGTGGCAATGGCCCAGAGCGGAGCATGGGTGGCTTCGCCGAGCACGACGATGCCGATCGTGACACCGACCATGGGGTCAATGACCGTTAGGCCGGCGACCACGAGGTCGGGTGGGCCGGATGAGTACGCGGTTTGAACGAAGTATGAGCCCAATAACGCGGCCGCGATGATGCCAATCAGGCAGAGGAAGACCAGGCCGTCACCTGGGGCGA
>NZ_JADPVH010000040.1 GCF_026932795.1 Paenarthrobacter sp. Z7-10
CGGCCGGCCGGAACAGCGGCCGGCCGCGGACAGTGAGCAAGACCAGAGTCACCATCAGCTGCTAAGAGGGGCACCAGGTGCAACAGCAACGCAGAATTTTCCGTTCGTCCCCTGGACGGGCACGAGTGGCAGTTAAAGTCGCGCTGCTGGGGTTTGCGCTGATGCTGCTCCCAGCAGGAGCGCTCTTTGCCGCGAATCAGAATGTCAAGCCTGGAATCACTCTGCAGGTGTCGCCGGCCAGCCAGTCGGTCGAACGGGCAAAGAACGCGGTTTACATCGTTTCCGTCACCTCCACCGGTGGACTTTCGGGAAGCGTGTCCCTGAGCGCAAACGGTCTGCCGGCCGCCGCTTCGGCGACCTTCTCGCCGTCGTCGGTGGTCCTGCAGCCGGGAAGTACCGCATCGGCAACCATGACGGTGACCACCACGGCGAATACTCCGGTAGGCCCCTATAGCCTCTCCGTGCAGGCGGTAAGCGGGAAAGTCACCGGCAGCGTTGCCGCGGGACTCACCGTGAACTACCCGCTGTCCAGTTCCCTGGTGTTGGCCGTCACTCCGGGGTCGGTCACAGTTCCGGCAGGAAGCTCGGGCGTCTTTACCGTTGCCTTGGACCGTAAAAACATTGCCGGACCGGTTGACCTGCGGGTGTCGGGAGGGCTGCCAGCCGGTGCTGTCGTCCTTTTCACGCCTAACCCTGTGACGGGAGCGTCGACGACGCTGAAGATCAGCACTGACGTTGACGCCGGAAAAGGCACTTACACCCTCAATTTGGTGGCCACTGGCAAAGACGATGCCGGAAGATCCCAAATCGCCTACGCCAGCACGGTGCTGATCATCGATGCCACCAAGAAGAACTTCACCATCACCGGAACGCCGGCTGGTCTGCTGGCGCCAGGCGTCTCCGTCCCCCTCGACCTGGCCGTTTCCAATCCGGACAAAAAGTCTTTGGATCTGACTAATCTGTCGTTTTCCATCCAGAGCGTGACGCGCACCTCAGAGGCGATCTCGCGGAACCTGCCCTGCAGCCGCGCGGATTACACCGTTTATCAGTTCAGCGGACCCTATCCCGTGACTGTTCCGGCAGGGACCACATCGCTGTCCAGTCTGAACGTTGCGGTGGCTCAATGGCCCCGGATCGGAATGCTTGACACCTCCGCCAACCAGGACGGCTGCAAGGGCGCAATACTGCAGCTGACCTACTCCGGATCAGGACAGGGCAACTGACATGCTGTGGATATCTCGGATTTCGTCGCACCGTCAGACGCTCCATGCTGCGGACGCGGCGATGGTCGCACCTTCGACGGTCGCCCCGTTGATGACGGGCGCGCCGTCGATGGGCGGCGGACGACGACGGCGGCAGCGGCGGGGGATCGCCGCGGCCTCGCTGGCTGCGGTCCTCTCCGTTGCGGCTGGCGGCGGAGTCGCCTTCGCGTATTGGACGACTGGGGGGACCGGCAGCGGCTCGGCGGTAAACAGCGATCTGCAGGCAGTGACGGTGGAGGCCTATGCCGCGGCCGGGCCCGCCCAATCCGCCCTGTTTCCCGGCGGCAGCTCCGACGTCACCATGCGGGTGACGAACGAGAACTCCTACCCGGTGCATATTTACAGCGTTACAGCTGCCGGACCTGTCACCGCTGATGGCGGGCATTCCGCCTGCACGAACAATGGAGTCACCTTCGGGCCCGTTTCCAGCCCGCTCAGTCCGGCCACTTCGATCGCGGCCCATACCACCTCCGTGGTGGTCCTTCCCGCCGCGGCGAAGATGGACACCAGCTCGCAATCCGCCTGCCAAGGCGCGTCCTTTTCCCTGCCAGTGACTGTGGAGGTCCGTAAGTGAAACCGCAGCCCCACCCCCCGGTATCGGCGCGCACTCGGTGGCTGCGCACACGCGCACCCTGGATCCTGGCCGGAGTGCTGCCGTTGGCCGCCCTCTCCTCTCCGGCCTACGCCTTTTGGCAGTCCCAGAGCACGGGCAGTCTCAGCGCTGCCGCGGATTCCATCGCCGCAGGGGGTAAGCCCTCCGCCACTGCCGCCGGAGCCGACGTCTCGGTGAGGTGGCCGGCATCCAGCACGTTGCAGGGCGGCGCGGTTGCAGGCTACGTCCTTGCCCGTTACAGCACCGCCACGGGCGGCACCAGCGTTCCTGCAACGGGGGGATGCAGCGGTACCGTTACGGCGTTAAGTTGTGTCGAGGCCGCGCTTCCGGTTGGTACCTGGTATTACGCCGTGACCCCCGTGATCTCCTTGTGGACGGGAGCGGAGAGTCCCCGCAGCATCGGCGTCAACACGGACAAGACACCGCCCGTTGTGAGCGTCACTTCGATTTCCCCGGCGCCAAACCCTGCTGGTTTCAATAACAGCAGCCCGGTGACGGTCAATCTTGCAGCCGACGACGGCACTGGGGGATCGGGGGTCGCGTCCATCAGCTACAGCGTCGACGCCGGAGCCCAGACGGTCGTGGCCGCCGCGAGCGCCGCCGTCGTCCTGACTGCAGAGGGAATGCATACTATTTCCTACTTCGCCACGGACAATGCCGGCAACTCCGGCACGGCGCAGACTATTGCCGTTCGGATCGATACTTTGGCCCCAACCGGTGGGTCGGTAACCGTGCCGACCTACGTCAACGCGGGCAACGTCGCAGCGGTCCCCGTCCGTGGCACCGCGGAACCAGGCAGCTCCGTAACGCTCCGGGTGTCCGACGCCGGTTCCGTGCACACGTTGACATCAACAGTTGCCGCAGATGCCACCGGAGCATGGTCTGTGCCCGGTTTGGACCTGAGCGGATTCAACCAAGGCACCCTGTCCTTTGCTGCTACCGCCGTGGACGCTGCCGGCAATGCAGGGCTGGCCGTCGTCGTGACGAGCATCAAGGACACGCTTTCGCCCTCGATTCCCACCGTATCCGCTCCGACCTACGTCAATAGTGCCAATCGGACGAACGTACCCGTCAGCGGGACGGCCGAAGCCGGCTCCACGGTTTCCCTCCGGGTCACGGACGCGGGAGCCGTTCACACCGTGTTGCGGACCGCCACGGCGGGCGGCAGTGGTGCATGGTCCGTCACCGGGCTGGACCTGTCCGCGTTGAATGACGGCGCGCTGACGTTCAGCGCCGCGGCTGCGGACCCAGCCGGGAACACGGGAGGAACCGGCTCCGCGTCCAGCGTTAAGGATGTGCTGGTTGCTGCTCCGTTTATCACCGCCCCGGGCACGGTCAACAGCAGCAATGCCACGACCTTTCCAGTCGCCGGCAGCACCGAAGCCGGCGCATCGGTGCGCCTCACAGTCAGCGACGGGGTTACGGCGCATACGGTGACGAAAACCGCGGTGGCCAATGGCTCCGGAAGTTGGGCAGCCAGCCTTGATCTCAGCGGAATGAACGCCGGTACTCTCAGCTACAGCGCCGTCGCCACCGATCCGGCCGGTAACGTCAGCGGCCCGGGAACGGCGACCGGCACGAAAGCCGGGCCGAAAGTGACTGCCGTTGGACTCGTCGGTGGTAACGGCGTGGCGGCTGCGGGTGATTCGGTGAGCATCACCTTTGGCCAGGCGATGAACGGGAGTACCTTCTGCTCCGATTGGACGTCCCCGGGCGTGCAGACCCTCAGCGGCAGCAACGACGTCGTCGTCACCATAACGAACGGGACAGCGGAGGACACGCTCTCGGTCACCAGTACCAATTGTCCCGGGTTGAAGATCGGCAGCATCGGCTTGGGCGGGGACTACGTCTCCAGCGGCAGCGCTACATTTTCCGCCACCGCCAACGGCAGCAGATCCTCGGTGTCCTGGAATCCGACGACAGCGACACTGACCATCACGCTGGGAACCAAGCAGACCGGCACATTGGCCACCGCGCCAGCGAGCGTTGGATATCCGTCTTACACACCGGTTGCGGGCCTCCAAGACTCGGCCGGTAATCCGCTGGGAACGACAACCTTTACCTCCGGAACCGCTTCCAAGTTCTGAGCCGAATGGCGAGGCCTGCGGGCCCCGCCATACGCGCGCCCGCCGCTGCTGCCGCCAACTGAATCTCCCGGTGAAACTCAGTGCATCCGGCGTCATTTTGGTGGCTGGCCGCGCAGCAGGCACCCGATTTCCGCTCGATTGACCAATTCCGTATACGACACCTGGCCGCGTTGGCAAGCGCGTTCTCCAGGCGCGGAGACGAACTCCCCGCCGAGCTCGCAAGCCGGAACGGACGGGCTGCGAAACGGGCGGAGCCCAAAACCCACAGCGCAGCGAAACCTCACGGACTCGGACGCCCCGATCATGAAAACCGTTGACGGGTGCGCGGACTCTGGAAGGCAGCCGAAGAGGGAAAGTTGTGGCCGGTTGCCTCAGTCTCCACAGCCTCCGCACCAACAGGGGCCATCTAACGACGAAGAGCAGCCGGTTCGTTGCCACTTCGGGCCTGGAAACCAGCGACAACTCTTCGAACCGCGAATCAACGAGGTCCAATTTAGCAGTGGCAATCAGCACAACACAGCCCCGGCATTCAGGCCACTACCCACCGCAAGGAACGCTAAGGAGCGCCGAACCCGCTGAAGCCGCCGTGGCTGAATCCCGCAATTATATTGATGACGGCCGGTCCCAGAATGATGATGAACAGGACCGGAAAGATGAAAAACAGCAGTGGAAAGAGTACGAAGACCGGCAGCTTCATCGCCTTTTCCTCAGCTCGCTGCCGGCGCTTGATCCTCATTTGTTTTGCCTGGGTGCGCAGCACTTTGGCTAGGCCAATACCGTAAATATCGGCTTGGACGATGGCCCGGACGAAGCTTTTGAGATCCGGAACGGTGGTGCGGTCAGCCAACGCCTGGTAAGAATCCCGGCGTGAGCGGCCCAGCTGCATGTCCTGGAGTGTTCGAATCAGTTCCTCGGCGAGCGGGCCGCTGCCGTTGTTGCCCGCCCTGGCCATCGCGCTTTCAAAACCCAGCCCTGCTTCCACGGCGATGAGCATCTGATCCAAGGTGTCCGGCAGCGCCAGTTGGATGGCCTTCTGCCGTTCCTGGCCCCTGCTGAGCAGGAGTAGATCCGGAATGAAGTACGCGAGCAGGATTAGGAAGACGGCCGCAAGAATTAGCTGTGTGCCGGGGCGGATACTGATGATCAGGATTCCCAGCAGCGCCCCGACCAGTGCAAGCGAGGGCTTGACAATGATCAGCCGCTCCATTGGCATGGAGGCAGGCCGACCGGCACGTGCCAGCAGCAGGTCCAGCTTGGCCTGGTATCCGGACGGTGTGATTTTGCGTGCCAGTGCAGGCAGCAGCTGGCGCGCCGCGGGGGCAGAGGCCGGCCCGTGCGGCACGCGGCCAAGGTTGCCCAGCACCATCGCCCGGGTCTTGGTGTCCACGGTGATCCATGACCAGGCCAGGTAACCGACCGGACCAACAACCAAGGCGATGAAGATCCATACGATAACTGGCATTGCGAAGCCACCCTTCAGAATTTGATCTGGACGATCTTGCGGAGCCAGAGACTGCCGATGATCATCATCACGGCACCGATTCCCAGCAGTGCCCAGCCGAGCGCACTGCTGGTGAGGACGCCGAGGTACTTGGGGTTGAGCACCATGAGCATGAGCGCTATGCCGAAGGGGAGCGCCAGCAGAATGACCGCTGACAGGCGTCCCTCGGCGCTGAGCGCCTTTACTTGGGCCTTGATTTGTCCCCGTTCACGGATTGTCTCTCCGACATGGTCCAGCACTTCCGCCAGGTCCCCTCCGACCTCGCGGTTGATTTGGATTGCTTGGCAGATCCACTCGAAGTCATCACTTTTCATGCGCTGGGCCGTATCGGCCAGTGCCTCTTCAAGGTCGCGGCCGATGCGGGTTTCGTTGATGATGCGGGCGAACTCCTCGGAGGATGGGACATCGGCCTCCTGCGCGGCCGCATCGACGGCCCGAAGAATGCTGTGACCGGCGCGCAGTCCGCCGGAAAGCAACAGCAGATTGTCACCGAGCTGCTGGTCGAATTTGCTCCGCCGCCGGCTTGCGAGGAGGGCCAGGTACGCCCAAGCCAGGACCGGTGCCAGCACGGCCAGTAGGAGTGCCGAGCCAACACCGCTCAACAGCAGGCCCACGACCCCGAGGACCCCGGTTCCCGCGGCGACCAAAATGAGGAAATCCGCGGGCGACAGGCGCAGGCCGGCGTTGCCCAACTGGGAGCGCGTGAACGGGCCGCCGCCGACGGATTTGTTCAGCCCGGCCACGATAGCCGCGGTGAACCCGGAGAACTGGGTTTTGCTGCCATTACCGAATGGCCGCCGCCGGCTCAGGGGCAGGGCGGATTGCTGCGGCTTAAGCACCACCAGAAACAGCACGACGACGGCGCCAACGCATAGCGTGAATCCCGCCGTCATAACCAGCGCGGGCACGTCTACCGCCTTCCTTTGTAGACGGGCTGGTCGCCAAAGACGCTGTCCGGGAGGACGATGCCAAGCTCCTTGAAATGGTCCACAAATCGGGGTCTTATTCCAGTTGGCACCGGTTTCCCCAGGAACCTGCCGGACGCATCTACGCCGGCAGCATAGTCGAAAAGGAAGGCGTCTTGGAGGGTGACGATGTCGCCTTCCATGCCCTGAACTTCGGTAATATGCGTGACTCTCCGGGTGCCGTCGCGCAACCGCGACAGGTGCACGATCAGGTTGACTGCGGACGCTATTTGTTCACGGATGGCCCTCAACGGCAAGTCCATGCCGGCCATCAAAACCAGCGTTTCGAGCCGGGCGACTGCATCTCTGGGGGAGTTGGCGTGAACTGTGGACAGGGATCCGTCGTGGCCAGTGTTCATCGCCTGGAGCATGTCCAGCGCCTCCCCGCCCCGGACCTCGCCGACCACGATCCGGTCCGGCCTCATGCGCAGGGAGTTGCGCAAGAGATCGCGGACAGATACTTCGCCCTTGCCCTCAATGTTTGCTGGCCTGCTTTCGAGGCGGACCACGTGCCGCTGCTGCAACTGCAGTTCAACCGCGTCTTCGATGGTGACGATTCTGTCATTGGTGGGAAGAAACGTGGAGAGGACGTTGAGCAGCGTTGTTTTCCCGGTCCCCGTGCCGCCCGTGACGAGGATATTCAATCTGGCCTTGACGCAGGCGTTCAACAGCTCGGCCATTCCCGCGGAAAGGGTGCCATAGTCAATTAGATTCTGCACAGTCAGCGGAATGCGGCCAAACTTTCGAATGGTCAGCGACGGACCGTTGATGGCCAGCGGAGGAATAATGGCGTTTACCCTGGAACCGTCTTCCAGCCTTGCATCAACCATCGGAGAAGACTCGTCGATGCGCCGGCCAATCCGGGAAACGATGCGTTCGATCACCCTGCGGAGGTGATCGTCGGTGGCGAATCGGGAATTGGATAGCGAGAGCTGTCCGGCGCGTTCAATGTAGATCTGCTCGGCTCCGTTGACCATGATTTCCGTCACCGAGTCATCGTCCAGAAATTGCTGCAGTGGCCCATACCCGAGGACGTCGTCGCCGATCTCCTGGATCAGCCGGCACCGCTCCTCGGGAGACAAGGGAACCTGTTCGGCATCGACGACCTGGCTCAGCTCCTCCCGGGCGGACTTGCGAAGATCCTCCTCACTGAGATTGGGATCGGTTACCCGTGATCCCATGCGTTCGAACAGCGAGTCCCCGGCTCGCTGCTTAAGCCCGGCGAGGGCGGTTCCCGTGCCGCTGGACGATGCAAACTCCGGGGAGGCAGGGGCGAACTGAGTACTTGGCCCGACGGCGGAGACCGCAGGTTCCGTAGTGGCTGCTGGTCCCCTCGCCGTGCTCAACCTGTCCGAAAGACTCATGACACCACCGCCCGTCGATGCAGTTTCCGGTGGGCCCTGGTTCCCCAATCTGGGTGAAAGCGCTCCACCAATTTGTGCAGGCCCTTCGCCGCAGGATCCCGCACGCCGTCCTGGAGTACCGGGACTCCTTTGTTGGTGGACAATGCCAGCGTTGCGGAGAGCGGGATAACGACGTCGATGGGGACGCCAATCGTGGCCTCCACATCCTGCAGGCTCAACCCGGAGCGCCGATTGGCGAAATTGAGCACAACGTGACGTCCCTCCGGAACCAGTGAAAGTTCGTCAAGGATGACCAGTCCGGAACGGAGACCTCGCACACTCGGGATGTCCATACCCACGACCCAAACGGCATCGGTGGCATGTTCCAACGTGGCCAAGGCGTGCTCACCGAGACCGGGCGCCGTATCAACGACAACATAGCTGAACTCGGTGGCCAGCTGCGCCAATAGTTGCCGAACGTGCTCCGCTGTGATCAGGTCCGCTTCGTTTGGACTCTTTGGCGCACAGAGCGCGTAAATTCCACTCGGATGGACGGTCAGGAGGGCTTTGAGAACCATCGTGTCCCGCGATGCGGCTCCGGTGACTGCGTCCACCAGCGTGTGTTCCGGATCAAGGAGAAGACCCGAAGCAACATCACCAAACTGGAGATCCAGGTCCACGATCACCACGCTCATCGGTGCGACCTTGCCCAAACCCACGGCGAGGTTGGTGGCTACAGTGGTTTTGCCAACGCCTCCCTTGGGCGACATGACCGCTATGACGCGGCCGACGTCGCGCTGCGAAGCTCCCGGAGCGGACAATCCGCGCCGGCGTCCTGCGGCCGAAAGACAGGCGCGTTCCAAAAGGACGCGGATGGTTTGGACGTCCGCGTCCGGGCTGATTATGTCCCGGATTCCCGCGCGCATGGCGCTGAGGACGAGTTCCGCCGAGGTGTCGGCAGCCAGCACAACGCTGATTTCCGGGTACTGCAGGTCGATGACGGTGGCGAGCTTCAGCGCCTCATCCGCAGCGACACCAGGTCCGAGGATGATCACTTCGGGCGGCTCGTCGGTCTGCTGTCCGATGATGTCGTGCGGGCCGGCGTTCAAGGCCGACGACGGCAGGGTGCGGATGGTGCCATAGAGGCCACCTGAAACGGCTTCCCGTACGCGGCGTTCAAAATCGGCGACCGGGGAGATAACAATAAAACGGCTCATTTGAAAACACCTTCCTTGTCCAGCTGATCCGTCGGGTTTGTGGCCATCTCCGGGTTTTCTTTGGAGAGATAAACTTTGCCGAATTCAGCGCCGTGGATCGTATGGGTGGCGTCCTTACCGGATTGGGCCAGCGTTATCATGATCGATGTCCCCGAATTTGGCTGGGGGCTTTGGCTGGCTCCACCGAGCGGCGCCGTGGAGCCGCCCGAGATGACGTTGGTCACGAGGACCTTGTGAAATTCCAGTTTCGTGGCCGGGCTGTCCGCCGTGCCGGGCGCTGTACCAGTGTTGTAGGAGATAAAGACACCAACCGTGTCTCCGGCCTTCAGCTGGCCGCCGGCGACCCGTTCGGGTTCGAGTTTGAGGGTCACTTCTTCGAGGCCTTTGGGCACCGGCGCCTCGTTCGGTGACTGCAGCGAAGCGGGGTCCACCAGCCGTGAGTCGAGCAGCTGCTCGCCCGGCATCAGATCCACGCCGGCAACCTTGCCCGCAAACTGCGACAGATCCGTCACTGCGCCGCCCGCTATGGCCGACTTCGGTATGGACCGGCCCTTCACCAAGCTTTCCAGCTTGTCGACAGGGGTGCCGGCTGCTATCCGTTCTTGAACAACCAGGACTTCGACGGGGCTCATTCCGGTCTGCGCACGGCGGTCGGCGGCCTGGACATATGTAGCGAGGAGGACCATGCCTATGATGGCTAACACTAAGGCTGCGGCGCCCCCCAGCAGGCGGGTTTTCAACACGTTTGGCTCCTTTTATTTAGTCAAGGCCACGAAGCGGCCGCCGAGGTCCGGCCCACCGGGCGTGAACCCGGCGTCCAGTGACACGTACTGGACGAATTTGCCGATGATGCCGCGGCAGCTGCCGCTACAGTCGATGGACGACGGCGAATACCCGGTGTTATGGAAGACCAAGGGCGCTGTGGTTCCACCGGAGAACTTCCAGCCCAGCACCCGGAAGGCGGCAAAGCCGCGGATGTGGAAATTACCGCCGCCCGTGCCGCTGGTTTGGTCGTAGACGGGCAGCAGGGTGATGGCCGGTCTTCCGGCCGCAATGGTGGCGATCCAGGCATTGAAGACGCTGTTGCAGTTTCCAGGCGCGTTGTTCCCCGGGCTTCCGATCGCGATGCCCCCGCTGGCGTTGATGTTGATGGTTGATTGGCAGAGTCCCGGGTCCTGCTGCAGCCAGCCGAAGCCGCCGGGTACCACCAGGCCCGATGTTCCCCGAGAACAGGTGTGGGCGGCATCGGTCATGTGGTACCGCAGCAGCTGTACGGTTCCGCTCAGATCGAATTGGCAGTCGGAGAAGGTGATGGGCAGCGTTGCCGGTCCGGCGGAAGGACCTCCCCACGCGGCCGTCGCAGCGGCATGGACATCGGAGGTGCCGATGCCGAAGATGCTGGCAAATGCCAGCCGAATGTAATCATGGCCGGCTCCGTCCCTGCTCGACGTCGCAACCCGGACCGTCCCCGCCGAGGGGAAGGTCACGCTGTCAACCTTCGCGACGCCGTCGTTTGCATTGGAATCGGCGAGCTGGAGTGCAGTCGCGCTGTAGCTTCCGCAGCTGCCATTGGCGCAGTTGTTTGCCACCGCCAGAGCCGCGGCGTCCGCACCATTCTGGAGTTGGCCGCGTTCGGCGTACATCATCCCGACGTCGATGGCGATGGCCGCGAAGCCCAACAGTGCCACCATCAGCAGTGCCGTGACGATGGAGACTACACCGCGCTCGTTATCCTCGGATTGGGTCAGCCGCCACATTGCATGACCCCGATCCCGGTCACCCTGGGTGCGGCGATGGGCAGATAGCCGGTCAGCCAGACGAGTTGATCGGCGACCGTCACCTTCACGCGTGAACCGCTGGTACAGACGGGGACGGTTGCCCCAGATGCCGATGTGTAGGTGATGGTGACGGTACTGCCCGCCGGCAGCCCGGGCGCCGAACTTAGGGCGGTGGTGCGGGCGGTTGCCGCCGAAAAACCAGCCGTGGAGTAGTTAACTGCAACGTAACGGGCGCCCTCCCGTGCGGCCTGACTGGCCGAAATTTGCACATTGTATGCCCGGCCAAATTCCATGATGCCCAGCACCAGCAGCAGGAGTACCGGCAGCACCAAGGCAAGCTCGACGGCCACCGCGCCACGTTCGGAATTCCTGAACTTCATTGCTATTGCTCCTTAACTGGAATCCGGGTGACGGTCCCACCTGTTGGGACCGCCACCCGACGGACGCAGCGTGGTCTACGGGATGGGGATAGCTCCGATCCTGGTTGCGATGGTGGTGAACATCGTCGACAAGTTAGTGCCAAGTAATGTCACGGCGACAATGATGGCGATGGCAATCAGGGCGACCATGAGGCCGTATTCAACGGCGGTTGCGCCTTTTTCCTCCTGGATCATCCGGTTCTTTACGCCGGCCACGAACGCGAGCATGGAGATAATTGCAGAATTCATTTTCCTGTCCTTTTCCTGATGCGGAGACGAAGCGTATTTTCCGCATCCCCCCAAGCGGAACCCCGATAGGATAGGAATACAGGAGCGCTGAATAGCGGCCTAGAGTGGCACTACTTGTCTTTCGGTGTGAAATACTCACCGTTCAGTCCGCTACTTGGGAAGGGCTGCCCCGTGCGGAAAACTGACCATTCATGACTAGAGATTCAGGACATGTGACGCGCTTGTCACGAATGTGTGACATACTGGTGCTCGTAGGAAGGTATTCGGAGGCGCGAGGCTTGGCCCGTTTCCGGTGATGGTCCGGCATCTGTCAATGCCGGACCATCAACCTTCCACCCAAATTTCCGCTCAGCACCTATGGCCGCAGACTTGCCTGCGCCGTTCCGGTTCGCCTGCGCCAATCCGGTCGGCGGGCAGATGCTAGCCTCGGGGTTTCATGAGCGTGTGTCGGGGTGGCGTCATTAAAGGCTGAAAGGTGCCTCTGACGTGGGAAAATGTAGTTACCACACAAACATTTCCTAGACACATCAGGAGCACCCTGCAGGTGAACTACTTTACCGGCTTTTACCCGTCTGTCCGAGTTGATGGCGCCGGTGATGGCGTGGTGTCCCAGGCTGGTGGGGCGATCCTGACCTCGATGCTGAAGGGCTCGGGTATCACGGCGGGATTGTCGGGGACGCTGGAGCCGTGGCGGAAGCCGTTTGCTATCCACAATCCTGGCAAGATCCTCACGGATCTGGCGTTGTCCCTTGCCACGGGCGGGGACGCCGTGTCCGATGTCGACCGACTCCGCAACCAACCGGAAGTCTACGGGCGTGTCGCCTCCGACCCGACGATCAGCCGGCTCTTCAAGATCCTGGCAACGGTCAAACCTGCCAAGGCGCTGTCGGCGATCAACACTGCCCGCGCCGCGGCCCGGGCCCATGTGTGGGCGCACGCCGGGCAAGACTCCCCGCTGCATGGCGTCAGCACGGAGAACCCGCTCACCATTGACATCGACGCGTCCCTTCTGAACTCCCATTCCGAGAAGGAAGATGCCCGCCCGACCTGGAAGAAGGGCTTCGGCTTCCACCCGCTGTGTTCCTTCATTGACCACGGCATCCTGGGCACGGGCGAGCCGCTGGTGACGCTGCTGCGGCCCGGCAACGCCGGCTCGAACACGGCCGCCGACCACATCCAGGTCGTGAAGGACTCCCTGAAGCAGCTCCCGGAAGGGTACCGGGCCGGGCGGAAAATCATGATCCGCACCGATTCCGCCGGCGGCACACACGACTTCCTGAACTGGCTTACCGCCAAACACCGCAACCTCTCCTACTCCGTCGGGTTCCCCATCCACGGCGCCGTCGCAGACGTCCTGCCCCTGATTCCCAAGAACGGGTGGACCAGTGCGTACGACAGCAACAGATTCGAACGCGACGGCGCCTGGATCGCCGACATCACCGGAATGCTCGACCTCTCGGCCTGGCCGGCAGGGATGCGTGTCATCGTCCGCAGGGAAGTCCCGCACGTCGGGGCGCAGCTGCGGATCACCGACATCGACGGGCACCGCTACACGGCCATCGCAACGAACCAAAAGAAAGGCCAGCTGGCCGTGCTGGAAGTCCGCCACCGGCTGCGGGCACGGTGTGAGGACCGGATCCGCAACGCCAAGGACACCGGATTCGCGAACCTGCCCTTCAAGTCCTTCACTGCCAACGAGCTCTGGTGCCATGTCGTCATGCTCGCCGCCGAGATCATGGCCTGGACCCAAATGGTCGCGTTCACCGGGACGAAGGCCAGGCGCTGGGAACCCAAGAAACTCCGGGCCAGGCTGTTCGAAATCGGTGGGAAGATTGCCAGCCACGCCCGCCGAACCACCCTCCAACTGGCCTCCACAGCCCCGGACGTGGCGCTCCTGCTCAAAGGGTGAAGCGCCTCGCGGCACTGGGCCCACCCTGAGCCGGCACCGCCACCCGCCCGCACCCATTCAGAAAACACCAGTAGCACCGTGACCGGCGTGGAACCGGCCACCGACAACCGCCACCAGGCCAGCGGGCGCATTGTCACACCCACATGCCAAAATCAGAACCGTCAGGCAGACGGTCAGCCCTGAACCAGAAGAAACCCCACGTCATGAAAAATCGAGGCTAGTCGTCCCTGCCGCCGGGAGGCTGAGACCTTCACTCCAGCGGCAGGGACACAGTTGAGCTTAGCGGTACAACCCGCGTACGGCTAGGAAAAGTTTTCGGGCGGGGCCTTGCACCGGGAGCAGCTGATTCCGTGCCGCTCTTTTGTGATTACTCTGCGTGAGTTCCTTGACCCACTGCGGCGTCAGTTTGCCGAGCTTCGCGTCGGTGATGTGCTGCAGGAAGGACCGCGAACGGTCCCAGCGCAGCCGTGTGCGGCGGCCTTAGGACGGCAAGTTATTTCGAGAGGCCGGAGACAAGGTTGATGGTGGTGGCCAACACGATGGCGCCGAGCAGGTAGGAAAGGAGAGCGTGTCGTAGCACGGTGGAGCGGATTGCGCCGGTTTTCAGATCGGTGTCGGATACCTGGAACGTCATGCCTACTGTAAAGGACAGGTAGGCGAAATCGACGTAGCGCGGCGGTTCGCTTTCGTTGAAGCTGACGCCGCCGTCCGGACCCGTGTAGTAGATGGCGGCATACCGCAGCGTGTAGAGAGTGTGGACCAGGAACCAGGACAGGGCCACGCTACCCAGGGCCAGAGCGACGATGGCGGCTCGGCCGCCACCTTGGGCCGAGGCCGCATCGAGGAGAATCAGGGCCACCCCGCCAAAACTGCCGATCGTGGCGGCGAGGACCAGCACATCGGAGATGGCACTCCCCGGGTCCTCACGCGTTGCGTAGCTGGCGGTTTGGGTGCTGTCCATGGATCCGATGGTCGGCCATACCCAAATCAGGTAGGTCAGGCTCGCCGCTGCCCAACCCATGGTCGGTGCGTAGGGCCACGATCCAAGAAAGCCCACCAGCAGGGCCGTTGCCAGCCCAATAACGGCCATAACGATCAGCCGCAGTCTGGTGCGGTGGACGGGGGAGTTGATGTTGAGGGTGGTCATCAGCCGATCATGACATGCTTTGCTGCGATTCTCAGCCGGACAGCCCCGGTGGGCTGGGAGGGATTCACAGATTGCTTCCAGCGAGTATTCCTACTCTGACTAATATGACGGAACTGAGCAGACTTCCGATTGTCGGCGGTCCGGTTCCTTGGCTGATCGACGCCTTCGGCTTGGCCGCGCTTGTTTGGCTCGCGTGGGGCAGCCGGCGTTATGTCACTCGATGGCTGCCCGCTGCCGCCGTTGCGTCCTTGCTGCTCGCCGGGCTGGTTTGGTTCTTTTCGGAGCGAGTCTGGAACCTGTGGGGAGCGCCGCAGCCCAAGCGCGTCTACCTTTTCGCAGCGCTCGGTTTCTTGGCCGTCCTGCTGATGGTGCCCAAGATGATTCAGTCCCGACGCCTGGCGGCCAAGATTGTTGCGTTCCCCGCCGCTGCTTTGCTGATTGTTACGTCCGCGTCCCTGCTTAACCTGACCTTCGAGTACTACCCGACCTTTGGCTCGCTCTTCGGCGATACCGGCGTGAAGGTCGAAACGCTGCAGCAGTTCCGTGCCAGCCACGGGGGCGGTGCCGACATGCAGCCGGCGGCGACGACGCTGGCCTCCTGGCAACCGCCGTCGGACATGCCAGCGGAAGGGCAGATGCTGCAGGTCGCGATACCGGCCCCAACCTCACACGAGGTTTCGTCGTCGGCGTATGTGTACCTGCCGCCGGCCTACCTCGGCTCCCGGCGTGCCAACCTGCCCGTGCTCGTCCTCATCCACGGCGTGCCCGGCGGCACCTTGGACTGGCCACGGGGCGGCATGATCGCCCAGTTCATGAACCACTATGCGCAGGCGCACAATGGCCTGACCCCAATCGTCGTGATGCCGGATGCGGGCGGACGCTGGGCGAAATACCCGCCACTGTGCCTAAACAGCGGGCAGGGGCAAGCCGCGACCTACCTGGCGCATGACATTCCCGACTGGGTCAAGAAAACCTTTGGCGCTGGTACGTTGTCCGCGCGGCAGTGGGCCATCGGCGGCTTTTCCTACGGCGGTACCTGCGCGATGCAACTCGCCGTTAATTACCCGGGAGTTTACCCGACTTTCATCGACAGTTCGGGCGAGAATGAGCCCTTGATTTCACAGGGCCATGATGTTCTGCTGCGCCAGTACTTTGGTGGCAGCCAGGCTCGGTTCGAGCAACAGAACGCCCTGAACGTTTTGAAAACCCGACGCTTCCCGCATTCCGCTGGTATCGTCACAGTTGGCCGGGCGGATTCGTTTTATCGGCCGCAGGGCATCCAGGTATTCGACGCGATGAAGCGGGCAGGCATGGATGTCGCCATCCAGGACGCCCCCGGTGGCCACGCCTGGCCGGCGTGGAAATACGGCATGGAAAACAATATGGATTGGCTGCTGTCCAGACTGGGCGTCCTGCCCAGCCCGACCCAGCCACCGGCACCGCCCGGCAACGCCGTCGACACAGCCTCGCCTTGAACGTCCGCTGGTGCGCTCAGGATGGCAGTACTGAGCGCAGGATTGCTTCCATTTTGTCTCCTAGGTAGCGCTGGGCTTCGGCGCTCGGGGTGGTCACAGTCCGGGCCGATGTGCGTGATCCGTCGGGCCGGCTACCGTGCCAGGCCAAGGCGCGGTGCCAGCCATGTCAGCGCAGGTCCCAAAGCCTGGATCGGCACCGTCCAGGCGTGTCCGGCGCCGGGAACGGAATCGGTGGCCACGGTCATGCCGGAAGCCTTGGCTGCGGTGGCAACCTGGTTCATGTATTCGCTGAACTGGCCGTCTTGAGCGCCTGCCGCGAAGTATATCCAGCTGTCCGGGTACCGGGTCCGGGCCATCACGTTCAGCGGTGTCACGGCGTCGAAGGCGGCCGAGTTGCCGCCGAAAGCCGCCGCTATGGTCGCTGAACGGTCCGCTGCGAGGGAAGGCTCCAGTTCACCGCTTAAATCAATCGCGGATGGATAGATCTTTGGGTGCAGCGCCGCCATCTGCAGGGCGCATGTCCCGCCGAAGGAAAACCCACCGATGACCCAGTGCTTCGGGTTGGGGTCAATGCCAAGGCTGTCCTTGATCCACCTCGGTATGTCGACCGAAAGGTAGGTGTCCGCCAGGGCGATGTTCGAGTCAAGGCACATGGTGTTCCCCAAGTTTGATCCGTTCACGTCGGGGACGACGACGACGGGGGCCAGACCTTTATGGGCGGCGGCGAACGAGTCCATCAGGAATTGAAGTCGGCCGGATTTGAGCCACCCTGCGGGGGCGCCGGGTTGGCCGGTGATGAGAACCAGCACCGGCAGCAGCGGATGTCTGGGTGCTTGATACGCCGGTGGAAGATAGACATATCCGGTGCGGGCCGTGAAGCCGGAAACGTTGCCCGGAATCTGGACTGAGTTGACTGTTCCGTGGGCGGGAAGGCCGGCTGGCTCGACCCAATGGCTTATCACCGGGCCCGTGGGTGCGTTTGAAGAGCCGATGGATTGCAGCGGTTTGGCGCGGAATGGCGTTATGGAGGCGGTGCTGGCCCCCGTGACATCACCGATGGTTCGGTAGGCATCAAAGTAGGTGTTGATCTGCATGGCACTACTCAGCAGGACCACGGTCATGGCCACGGGGGCCAGAAGTCGACGCAAGCGTTTGCCGAATACCAGATTTAGGACCATCAGCAGCACGGCCATGACTCCGACACCTATCCACAGTGACACCTCGAGGGGCAGATCATAGGCAGTGAGTCCTAGAACATGGACGATGTACCAGTCGATGGCCCCGGTCAGGACGGTGGCCAGCGCCGCGCCGCCGGCGACGAACAATAACCATCGTCGGCCTCGGCGCAACAAAAGCACCGCAGCTGCCCCACATGCCAGGATGGCGATTATCGCCGGGAACACGCCGGTCATCAAGTGAATGCCGGAAATTCTTCCCATGTCGTTTCCGTTCTGATCCTCGGATGGTCTGCTGCAGCTTTTGGACATGCGATTGCCCGGGACGGCTGGCCATCAGCATAAGAAGTTCCGCTGGGGTTTTCCTGAGGGTGAGCAGGTGCGCAGGCTCCGGTTCGCTGGCTGGCGCTCAGGGCGCCTAGGGAGCTGATCAAATCGGCCAAAGCCGCAGGACGCAGCGGCCGGTTACCACCGGTCGCCTTCCTGTTGTTTGCTACCTTCAGGCGTCCGGTCGCGGGCAAAATCCCGTGAGTCAGGCACTGGCCCGAATATACGAAGTGGGGACATGAGTCGCAGGATCTGGACTTGGTAATGGTTCCATACGCCGGTCATGAAGAGAACGCCGGCTGGGGCGACGATGCACGATGCCAGCACATCGGTCGGGTAGTGTGCGCCGATGTAGATGCGGGAGACTCCCACGACGATGACGATGATTACGGTCACGATAAAAGCAGGGCGCCGCCATCGAGTACCCCCGGCAAGGACGTTGATGGCGATGGCGAAGGCGATAGCAAAGGCGGCGTGGCCACTCGGGTAGCTGATCCACACGGGGTCATCACCTCGGCTGTGCCGGTGGACAACGAGCTTGACCAGCAAAGAGTTTGCACATCCCGCTGCAATTAGTGTCCCAAAGGCGACGGCGTTCACCGGGCTTTTGCCCTTAAGGAGGATGAGTAGGCACAACAAGGCGGTCCAAATCGGACCGGCGACGTCGCCGAAGGTAACGTCAACAATCAGCGCCACCGTTGCAAGGAAGGGGGTTTGATACATGGATAAGAACACATCCGCACTGCCCTCCGCCGAGGTGAATCGCGGACTCATGTCCAGAAGCCACCCGGCGCCGACGGCGAAACCTGTCGCAACGGCCGGACCTAATATCCAATGACGTCGGCTTGGCAGATTGAGCAGACGAAGCTCGCGCACCGGGTATGGAACGTCTCGACTCGCCACTTGAACCCCGTCCTTTCCGATACTGCAGGAAAACATATGTTGGCGCCCCTGGCGCCAACACCACACTGCAAACCTGAAGATTGGCTGTATCCGGTGAGTCGGCGCCGAGGGGGCGGCAGGCCCAGGAAGGATATCCGCGTCCATCGTCTTGCCGGCTGGATGCACGCGGATATCCTTCCTGTCTTGCCTGTCAGAGGCTCCGGGGTTTGCGGAGAGCCCTTCTCAGGCGACCTGGGCTGTCAGACCGGCGGCCTCGATCGCCTTCTTCGCTGCGGTCTCGTCGTTGTCTGAGCTGTCACCGCTGACGCCCACGGCGCCGGCGATTGTGCCGCCTCCGGTCCGAACGAGCACGCCACCGGGCACAGGAATCAGACGGCCGCCGAGGGCGGCGGTCGCCGCGGCGATGAAGTAGGCCTGCTGTTCGGCGCGTTCCATGAGGGCCCGGGAGCCCACTCCGAGGGCAAGTGCCCCGTAGGCTTTGCCATGGGCGATCTCGAACCGGTTGTTTGAAGCGCCGTCCTCGCGGGCGGCAGCGATGGTGTGGCCCCCTGAGTCGAGCACGACGACAGTCAGCGGTTTGAAACCGTGCTGCTGGCCTGTGGCCAGGGCTTCGGTGATGATGGACTGGGCGGTTAGGAGATTGATGCTCATTGTGCGTTCCTGGTGAAATCGTAGGTGTGCTTCCCACCGGCGCGGCGCCGGTGCAGAACGGGCTCGGTGTATCCGGAGGGCTGAGCCGCGCCCTCGAGGGCGAGCTCGCGGGCAGCGAGGAATGCCTCGCCGTCGAACGCCGGGGCCATGGGCAGGTACCCTAGGTCGGACGCGTTTTGGCCGTCCACGACCGCGGCCATACGTTGCAGCGAGGCCTCCACGTCGCCGGTGGTCACAACTCCATGGAGGAGCCAGTTGGAGATGTGCTGTGAGCTGATGCGGCAGGTCGCGCGGTCCTCCATCAGGGGGGTGCCGTGCAGGTCGGGGACCTTGGAGCATCCGACGCCGTCGTTCACCCAGCGTACGACGTAGCCCAAGGTGCTCTGGATATTGTTATCGAGCTCCTCGCGTCGGTCCGCGGCGTCCCAGTGGGCGGGGTCGCCGAGGGGGATGGTGAGCAACTGACGTAAGGTGGACCGGCGCTCCCCAGCGAGCTCAGCCTGCCGGGCATCCACGTCGACCTCATGATAGTGGGTGGCGTGCAGTGTTGCCGCAGTTGGTGAGGGGACCCAGGCACAGTTGGCACCCGCAAGCGGGTGGGCGATCTTTTGGGCGAGCATGTCTGCCAGATTATCCGGGGCGGCCCACATGCCTTTGCCGATCTGGGCCCGGCCCCGGAACCCGCACTCCAGCCCGATGTCGACGTTGGAGTCCTCGTAGGCTGTGATCCAACTGCTGGAGCGCATGTCGGCTTTGCGGACCATGGGGCCTGCGAGCATGGAGGTGTGGATTTCGTCGCCTGTCCGGTCCAGGAAACCCGTGTTGATGAACGCCACGCGGTCACGTGCCTCCCAGATGCAGGCCTTGAGGTTCGCCGAGGTGCGGCGTTCCTCGTCCATGATCCCGATTTTCAGGGTCAGGGGCTCGAGACCCAGAACCTTCTCGGTGCGGGTCAGCAGGTCGCAGGCCACGGCCACTTCGCGGGGTCCATGCATTTTCGGTTTTACGATATACATCGAGCCGGTGCGCGAGTTGTGGCCAGCCCTGGGTCCGCGCAGGTCATGCACGGAGCCCAGGCCGGTGAACAGGGCATCAAGGATCTCTTCGGGCACCGGGTCGCCGGTCGCGTCGAGAACGGCGTCGCTGGTCATCAAATGGCCCACCTGGCGGATGAGCAGCAGCGAGCGGCCGGGCAGGGTCAGTTCGGCGCCCCCGGGGGCAGTGTAGACGCGGTCTGGGTTGAGACGCCGGGTGTACGTACTTCCTCCCTTGGAGACTTCGGTGGCCAGCGTGCCCTGCATAAGCTGAAGCCAGTTCCGGTAGCCCACGACTTTGTCTTCGGCGTCGACGCCCGCCACGGAGTCCTCGAGGTCCATGATGGTGGTGAGTGCTGATTCCATCAGGATGTCTTTCACACCGGCCGGGTCGGATGCGCCGATGGGGTGGCTGCGGTCGAACTGGATCTCGAAATGGAGGCGGTGGTGCGCGAGCAGCAGCGCTTCCGGCTCATCCGGGTCCCCACGGTAACCTGCCCACTGAACAGGATCGAGGAGCCCTACTGAACCGTGCGGGGTTTGGGCAACGAGTGCGCCGTCTGCGACCTGGTAGGCAGTGACATCCGAGTGGGACCCAACCGTTAGGGGTGCGTGGTTGTCCAGGAACTGCCGCCCACGGGCCACGACGGCGGCGCCGCGGATGGGATTGTACGCGCCGGTTCTTTCGAGTCCGTCCGCCTCGTCGATGACGTCGGTGCCGTACAAGGCGTCGTACAGCGAGCCCCAGCGGGCGTTGGCCGCGTTGGCGGCGAAGCGGGCGTTCAGCAGCGGCACGACCAGCTGGGGACCGGATATGGTCGCTATCTCGGGGTCCACCCGGTCAGTCGTGATGGTGAATGGTCCCGGCTCGTCGACGAGGTAGCCGATCGAGCGGAGGAAGGCCTCATACATGATGGGGTCCAGCGGTGTCTGGCCGGAGGTGCGATGGAACTCATCGATCTGCTGCTGGAGCCGGTCACGGATGCCCAGCAGTTCGCGTATCTGCGGGGAGACTTCCCCGATCAGAGATGCGGCATCTGCCCAGAACGACTCCTCCTCGATTCCCGTCCCCGGCAGTGCCTCGTCGCGGACGAAGGCATAAAGCTCCTCGGCGACGCTGAGTCCGTTCGTCTCTACATAATGGTTCATTGTTCCCACTCTTCAAGAATTGTAGCGATGCAAATATTGCTGTCGTATGGCAGCAGACTATTGATTTGGTCGGTGTCCGTACAAGCGCGTTGGGACGGGAGGGGGTGTCACTGGCCGCTGTTGGCGCCGCTGTGGCAACCACCTGCAGCACAGCGGGCCCGTCATTTATGCTGCCCCCGCGACGGTTCCAATGCTCTCAGATGCCTTTTCCGGGGTTGAGGATGCCCGTCGGGTCGAATGCGTCCTTGATGGCGCGCTGGAGCTCGAGCGAGGTCTCGCCGAGCTCTTCGCCGATCCATTGGCGCTTGAGGAGTCCTACCCCATGTTCACCGGTCAGCGTGCCGCCGAGTCGTCGGGCAAGGTGGAACATGTCTGAAAGTGCGGACTTCGCTGGCCCTTCCGTGATGGACTCGGCGGGGTCAACAACGATCATGGGGTGAAGATTTCCATCGGCTGCGTGAGCGACACTGAAGATCCGCACGCCTGTCCGGGCCGCTATATCGTCCAGCCCAGCGAAGGCCTCCGCGAGGCGGTTCCGCGGGACGGCGATGTCTCCGATCGAGACGCGGCCAAGTTTCTCGAGCGCTGGTATCGCGTCCCGTCGTGCCTTCAGGAGGGCGTCGGCCTCGAGCTGATCCGCCGCCCGGTGGACCGAGGTGGCGAAAGGGTCGATTGCGCGTGCGACCTCGTCGAGTTCCAGGTGTGCGCCGTAGCCGTCGGTCTGAGCCAGGATGAAAGCCCCGCCGAGCTCGCGGTGCCGGGTCCCCTCGGCCCGGTCGACGGCGTCGAGGGTGGGACCGTCCATGAGTTCAAGGATCGAGGGCTGGATGTGCGCCGCGGTGATGGCAGATGCGGCGCGCCCAGCCGTCTCAACATCCGGGAAGTAAGCGGCGAGCGTCTCCGTCCGCACGGGTCGGGGCCGCAGCCGCAGGATTGCCTCGACTACGATTCCGAGCGTCCCTTCAGAGCCGATTATCAAGGCGTTGAGGTCATAGCCCGTGACACCCTTGATCGTGTTTCGACCCGTCTGAAGTACCCGCCCGTCGGCGAGGACCACCTTGAGCGAGAGGACTGACTCCCGGGTCACCCCATATTTGGCACACCACATGCCCCCGGCGTTGGTGGCAATGTTCCCGCCGATGGAGCAGATGGCTGTGCTGGCAGGGTCCGGAGCATAGAACAATCCGTACTCGGCCGCAGCCGCGTTTACCTCCGCGTTGAGGACGCCCGGCTGCACGACAGCCAGTTGCTCAACCGGATCAATGGAGATTATCTGGTTCATCCTCGAAACGTCCAGAACGACCTCACCGGCCTGAGCGCTAGCCCCGGCGGCGAGTCCGGTCCCGGCACCGCGGGGAACGATCGGCACCCGGTGGGCCGACGCTAACCGCATTGAATCGACAACGTCCTGTGCCGATTCGGCGTAGACAACTCCGTCGGGAAGCGTCTGGGGCACATAGCCCGAGCGGTCCGTGTTGGCCGCTGTGCGGGCGGCCGCGGAGGTGGACGCGTTCCTCGCCCCTTGAAGCAGGATGCTGGTCGAATTTGAGACCTGTGGCACCGCGATATTTGTGGACATAGCACTTTCCTTGTTTTAGTTCTTAGGTTCTGGAGGACTCTGGATGGTGGCGCTAAGGAACCATCCATCCCAGCACGGGGGTGGACTGAAGCAGGACCAGGGCGGTAATCAGCACCAACAGAAGCAGGCTCCAGCCTGCGAGCTTTCGAAGCAGGGTTCCCTCGGAACCTTCCATTCCGATGGCTGCTGCCGCAACAGCGAGGTTTTGCGGCGAGAGCATCTTGCCCAGGACTCCCCCAGAGGAATTCGCCGCGGCCATCAGGAGCGGGGATAGGCCGGTTTGGTGTGCAGCCGCAACTTGCAGCGGGCCGAAAAGAGAATTCGATGAGGTATCCGAACCGGTAAGTGCGACTCCAAGCCACCCGATCAACGGCGACAACAGCGCGAAGAAGCCTCCGGCGGACGCGAGTGCGACACCGAGCGTGGATGTCTCCCCGGAGAGGGTCATGACGAAGGACAGCGCCAGGACGGAACTGACGGTGACGATGGTCCAGCGTAGTTGGACCAGGGTCTCCCAATAGATGCGTACCGCGCGGCGGAAACTGATCCGATACACGGCGGTGGTGACCAGTCCGGCAATGAGAAGGAGGGTCCCCGTCGCCTTGAGGTGGTCCAGATGGAAGATTTCAGCAGCCACAGGCTTTCCGGTCGCATCCTTAACATTCAGACCGGGCCAGCGGAACGTGACGGTACCGACGTGGCCCAGCCAGGATTTGACTGCTGGGAGCTGGGAAATCGAGAAGATTACGACGATCACCAGATAGGGGGCAACGGCCATCCACACTGACCGGGCAGGAGGCCTGACACCAGCGATGAGCGAAGCATCCACACCACTTGAGGCGGCGGATGACACGTTCTCGGTGACCGAAGCCGACGCAGCCTCCCGCCCCCGAACGCCGAGGCGGTCCGACCGGGAGCGGTTTGCCCCGACGGTAACAGCACCCGCCTCCGCGGAAGGCAGCGGCTGACGGGCGTCTTCTTCGACGACGGTGGCCAGGGTGTGTGCCGGCTGCCAGACCCGCAGCATGAGCAGGACAGCGCCGATGGTGGCCACAGAGGCGACAACGTCGGTGAGCTCGACAGCAAGGAAATTGGACGTCAGGAACTGGAAGACGCCGAATACGACGCCAGCGACGAGGGCGACCGGCCATGTCTGTTTTACCCCGCGCTTGCCGTCGACGAGGAAGACAAGCATCAGCGGAACGAGGACAGCCAGGAAGGGTGTCTGCCGTCCGACCATGGAGGCAAGATCATGCAGGGGCAGCCCAGTGACACCGTTAAGGGCGATGAGCGGTGAAGCCATGGCCCCGAAAGCCACTGGCGCAGTGTTGGCGAGCAAGGACACCATTGCCGCTTTCAATGGCTTCATCCCGGTGGCCATCAACATGGCGGCGGAGACAGCCACTGGTGCACCAAATCCGGCTAGTGCTTCCAGCAGGGCTCCGAAACAGAAGGCGATCAGGATCGTGACGATCCGCTGGTCGTCGGAGATCGATCGGATAGTGCTGCCCAAAGCTTCGAACCACCGAGTAGCAACGGTTAGTTTGTAGATCCACAAGGCATTAATCAGGATCCAGAGGATGGGGAAAATGCCGTAAACCGCGCCGGCCGCCGTGGCGCTGAGTGCCTGTCCCACCGGCATCTGCCAGCCCACGACGGCCAACACGATGGCAGCGAGCAGGCTAACCAATGCCGCCTTCGCTGCTTTAACCCGAAAGACGCCCAGCAAAACGAAGAGGACGACCAGCGGCACCGCAGCGCAGAGGGCCGAGATAAACAAGGACCCACCAATCGGCGCAAGAATCTGTTGAAAGATACCCAAGATTGACTCCATAGTCTTCTGAGAGCGATGAGCCGGCTCCTCGAATGGGACGCCGTCAGTGTTTTCCACGATATGGAAAAGATATGTTATCTGATGGACAAAGACTACGATGTGTCCTGCGACACAGTCAATGCCTAAGACATGTTTACTTTTGGTGCCGCCGCAGTGGCCCCTCAGCGAGGACCCTCATCTGATGGGCCGTTATCCGCAGGACGAGGAAATTGTCGCAACGTCGATGGTGCCTTTAAAGACGAACTCCCACATGTCGTACCGGGTGGTAAGGGTCAGGCGCTGGTGGATGGGCACCGGGTGCCCGTTCAGGATTGAAATGCGAGGTACGGGGCGAGGGCGAAGAGCACGACGACGAGGGCGTACTTGAGCCGGCGGGTCGGGATGGAGCGGGCGATTTTCCAACCGACGATCACGCCAATCACCTCAGGGATGCCCACCACCAGTGCTATGGACCAGTCGATCTCACCCTGGATAAAGTAGCCGACCGAGCCGACTGCTGCGACGACGACGCTTTGCGCTTGCGCGGACGCCAGAGCAGGGAGAAGGGGCACGCCAATGGCGAGCAGCAGTGGAACCGAGAGCATCGGGCCTCCTACGCCGAACATGCCGCTGACGACGGCCACGACCAGCCCAAGAGCGATTAACAGCGCGGCCGGGTGTCGAGGGTGCGCTGTCCCAACGTGGCTCCGCGCGATCCGCTCTCTATACAGGACCAGTGCCGCGACGAGGCCGACGAAGACTCCGAGCAGGATCCCGAACATCCGTCCCGAGATCGACGTGTTGATCGCAACTCCGAGCGGTGTGCCGATAGCTGCCGTTGCGCACAGGATCAGCGCTGTCCGTTTCGTGAGCGGTTGGCGTAATTGCCCGGAATGAGTATAGGCGGCGGTGCCGAGCAGACCCGTGCCGATGTGCGTGACAATTGCACTTCCGGCAACCGTCGCAGGCGACAGCGGCGTCAAGGCGAACAGGCCGATTGTGACCAGCACGCCGCCGGGACCAAGGGCGGTAATGCCGACCCCACCGACGAACCCGATCACGATAAGCAAAACAAGCACCGGCAGGGCAACGTCCGCCATAGACAAATCCCCTCACTCGCATGAATCATGCGTTGTTTCGCCGGCCCAATATACAACCACCTCACCATGAAGGTGGCCCCCCGGCAACGGCCAGGAAGGAAACGGCACCGAATCATCACCTGCGAAGTTGCTCATGATGTGTTCACCTTGTGGACGGGGCAGGTTTTTCCAGGCTTCGTGTTGGCTTCTTAGGCTTCCTGTGTATGTAACGGCCTGTCGAGCTTTTACAGTTCGGGGGCCGTCTAATCCTGGAGAGGCGGCATTATCGTATGCGTGTGCAGCGAAGCAGAACCCCTGATTCAGTTGGAGGGCAGTCTGGAAGGCTGTCCGGAAAAAAGCGGCGCTTGAGAGGTCCGGCGATCGTCGTGACCGCGGCGCTGGCCCTGACCGCGGCTGCCGGTGTTGCCGGTGTTGCCTCGACCATGGGAGCGGATTCCCAATCCGGGAAGCAGATCGGGCAACAGCCTAATGGGTCCTTCCTGACCCAAACCGGGCAGTCCGTATCCCCGGTCGGGGACGTCATCAAGACTAATGGCCGGCCTTTCGGGCTTGCCCTCAGCAAGGACGGCAGGACCGCGGCCGCGTTGAACAATGGAGGCGCCACCGCGGGCATGGTAACCGTGTATGACTTGGTCAACCACACTGTGCTGCAGCAGGCCGGTACGGGTGGCAAGTCCAACAGCGGCATCGTTTACTCCCCGGACGGCAAAACGTTGTGGGCTGCACGTCCGAACGATTTGCAGCGTTTCCCGGTTCTGGCCGATGGCAGGCTGGGCGCTCCGGTGACGGTGCCGCTGCCCGGAGCCAAGGGTTTGAGCCCGGTTCCGGCCGGTCTGGCCTTTGCCCGAAACGGTCAGCTGCTGGTGACGTTGTCCGCGAACAACACTCTTGGTGTGATCGACCCGGGAACCAACACTCTTGTCAAGCAGATTCCGGTCGGAAACGTGCCCAACGGTGTCACGGTCGTTGGTGGGAAGGCTTATGTCAGCAATCAGGGTGGGCGGCCGGCGCTGGCCAGTGACCGCACTGACAATTCCTATGGCACCCCGATCGTGACGAACAACGACAGCGCTGTCCCCTCGACCGGTACCGTCTCCGAGGTCGACTTGGCGCGTGGGGCCCAGTCGCGGGTCTATCCCGTCGGGCGCGGTCCGAGTGCGGTATTGGCTGTCGGCAGGACTGTTCTGGTGGCCAATTCCGATGACGACACCGTCACCAGCATCGACACTGCAAAGGGGCGCGTTGGGCGCACCTTCGTGACGAACCCCATACCGGGCGGTGCGTTCGGTGCCACCCCGAACGGGCTGACCATGCTTGACCGGGACCATTTGGCCGTCAGCCTTGGCCGGGACAACGCGGTCGCTGTGTACTCCTACCAGAACGCCACTTCGGAACCGAGTTTCGAGGGTCTGATTCCTGCCGGCTCCTACCCGTCAGGGATCGTGAAGGACAAGCAGCTTAACCGGTTGGTTATCGCCAGTGAGCAAGGCATCGGATCGCGTGGGCCCGACGGGACGGTTAACGAGGGTGTCAACACGACTCCCGCAGCCTCGCGGCTGGGTTACAACTTCGTCGGGACCGTGCAGACAGTTCCAGTCCCGGACGCCAAGCAGATGCGGACCTACACGGACAAGGTGTTCCAGAACAACAACTGGAACGGGCTGCTCAAACGCAACCAGGCGGGCAGTAAGAAGGCCACTCCCGTCGCGCTGCCGACCCGTACGGGGGATCCATCGAAAATCAAGCACGTGTTCATGATCGTCAAGGAGAACCGCACCTATGATCAGGTTCTCGGCGATGATCCCCGCGGCAACGGAGACGCCTCACTGGCCCAATTCGGTCAACGCGTGACCCCGAATACGCACGCCCTGGCGAAGCAGTTCCCGCTGATCGACAACCTGTACTCTGATGGCACGAACTCCGCTGAGGGGCACCATTGGCTCGATCAGGCCTACGTGAACAACTACATGCAGCAAATGTACGGCGGCTACACCCGCTCCTACCAGACCGGCGATCCCATGTCGAACGTCAAATCCGGGTGGATCTGGGAAAACGCTGCGCGGCACGGCAAGACGGCTAACAACTGGGGCGAGCAGGTCGACAGTTACACTGACGCAAAGGGCAAGGGCACTCCAGCGGACTGGGACGGATGGCTGCACGATTCCCGTGTGCTCGACGGATCGGCACCGGGGCCGCTGAAGTATCCGCTGGGCACTTACACCGCGAAGACCGACATCCCTTCGCTGGCAAAGATCACCAAGCCGAACTTCCCGAATTTTGATTTGAATATCCCGGATCAGTACCGTGCGGCGATGTTTGGGAATGACTTCAAGGCTTATGTGAAGCACAACAACCTGCCGGCTTTCAACATGGCCTGGATTATGAGTGATCATACGAATGGGACAAGCGCGCAGAGTCCGACCAGGACCGGGATCAGCCCGGAGGCCTATGTGGCTGACAATGACCTCGCGGTTGGTCGGATCGTCGATCAAATCTCGCACAGCAAATACTGGAAGGACAGTGCAATCTTCGTGGTCGAGGACGATTCCCAGAACGGGGTCGACCACGTCGATGGCCACCGGGCCCCAGTGCAGGTGATCAGCCCGTACGCCAAGCGCGGAGCCGTGGTCCACAGTTACTACAGCCAGCTGAACGTGATGCGCACCATCGAGCAGATCCTTGGCCTGCCGCCCATGAACAGCCAGGACATGACCGCCAAGCCGATGTACGACGTGTTCACGGACAAAGCGAACTTCACCCCTTTCACGCACCTGCCGAACCAGGTGCCGCTGACTGAACGAAACCCGGGTTCAACCACGCAGGGAACGACACCAGCAGCGCCGGGAACGCCAACAGCTCCGGCGGCGCCGGCGGGCAACCCGAAGGCCGTTACCGCTGAGGCTGCCTGGGCGAAATGGTCGACCCAGCAGGACTGGTCCCGTGAAGACTCTGTCAACATGGCGCAGGGCAACCGGGATGTCTGGTACTCATCCAACGGCTTCACCCGCCCCTACCCAGGAGACTCCGCGGTGCTGCTGCCCGAGCAGGTGCCCGGCTCCGGGAAGGAACCGAAGGAAGGGGCCGGAGACTGAACCCCACCTAAGAACACTTACAAGGGGGACCCCAACCTCGGGGCATCACACCCCAGCGACCGGCCGGCACCCATTCAGTTGGGACCGGCCGGATCCGTTGTTCCGGATCGGCGCCTGTGGCGACATGTCCCGTTCAACATCAAAACGGGTCTAAGCCGCTGGGAATCCGCCTCCGCGCCGAAAGAACCGGTGGAGCCTTTCGTGCTTGGGTGAATGGCCTGTTTCGCCAGTGCGGAAATTGGTGCTTCAGCATCTTGGGTGAACGACGAGTGATATTGGCGCGCCGCTGAGTTGGGCACCCAGGGCACGTGTAACGTTTGTTGCCCGGATTTAAGGATGCCGTCGGCTCTCGTTCACCTTCCTGAACTAGCGTGGCATAGGTGCGAAACAAGAACCTACGGCAGCGAGTTGATTTGCCTGCCCGGCAGAAACCGGATCCGGATCATCGTTGGAAACACCTGGATCGTGGTGATCGCGTTTTCGTCATGAACGGGACCGGCAACATGTCAGCAGGGTTGATTGAGGAACTGACGGAGGATAAATGCGTTGTCTGGGTGCGCTTTGATAATGGGCTTGGACGGCGGTTGCTGAGCGTTGAGGACGATGTTGAGCTGACCTTAGATCAGGGGTCAGTGTCGGCGGACGTAGATGATGGAAGGTTTGCTGGACCGTGAGGTTGATTCGGTGGCCGTTTTGGGCGAAATAGAGCAGCATGAAGACGAGCAGGAGAGTGGCGAGTACATCAGTCGCTGCATCGAAAATTTTCAGTCCGTCACCATTGTGCCGGTACAGTACTGCGGTCATTTCATCGGGATCTGAACGCGGGCAGCGTTATCGGGGCCCTCGGTCAACTGTCGACGCCGTCTCCAAACAACTTATCCATAACCGAACGCCGTATTTTCAGCACAACCAAGCTCGAATGTTTGGAGTAGGCTGGCCGGCTTCGGTCAGGGGACATGTGCCACAGGTTAGGCGGCTTGCTCCCGGTTTCGGCGGCGGATTCTGAACAAAGTGCGGTCCGGCTACACTGTGAAATATGTCCCGGATCATTATCATCGAAGACGATTCGACGATCGGATCCACATTACTTTCGGCATTGGGCGCCAACGGCTACGACGTGCGATGGGAGCCGACGGGCGCGGAGGGTTTGGCCCTTGCCAAGGAAACGGGGGCTGATCTGGTGCTGTTGGATCTTGGTCTTCCCGACCTGGACGGATTTGTTGTTTGCCGTGAGTTGCGTACTCTCCTGCCGGAGGCGGTAATTGTGGTGTTGACAGCCCGCCAGGAGTCGATGGATGTGGTTTCCGGACTTGAGTCAGGTGCCGATGACTACCTGACTAAGCCGTTCAGGATCGTGGAACTTCAGGCCAGACTTCGGGCCCATCTTCGCCGCGCCCATACTGCGGAAAGCCCTGCGTCCGCATCCTTGACCGTCGGATCCCTGCTTGTTGATTCCGGTTCGCGGCGGGCTACGGTGGGCGGCGTGGAAATCCCGCTGCGCGCACGCGAGTTTGATCTGCTGCAACGTCTCGGGCTCGAGCCCGGGCGGGTGGTGGGCAGGGAAACCCTGATGGCCGAGGTTTGGGACGCCAATTGGTTTGGGTCCACGAAGACCTTGGATGTGCACATCACGTCCCTGCGCCGCAAACTCGCGGCGGCCGGAGAGGACGTCCCGGTGATCCGAACGCTGCGGGGCCACGGCTACAGCCTCGAGTACAGCCCTGCTGCCGGGTCCGGCGCTGGGGGCCGCGGCAATGACGACCTCCCGGTTTAGCGCCACTGACGTTCCTTCGACACTAGGGCTCGCGGAGTATTTCCACGGCGGGCCGCCGGGCTCGGAAGGCCAGTAGATCCGCTGCCAGGATACTGCCGGCAGCCAGCGCAAGCACGAGCGCCAAGTAGCCTCCGGGGACCGCTGCGTGGGCGGGAGGTGGGTCGAAGACTCCAGTAAGAACCGCGATCAGCATTTGGGTCAGCGCCCAGCCGCTCACCGCGCCGGCCGCTGCTCCGGCGACGGTGATGGTGGCTCCTTCGCTGAGGATCATCCCGCGCAGCTGCCGCCGAGTGGCGCCAAGGACTGTGGCGATGGCGAAGGTGCGGCGGCGCTCAACCAGACCCAGGGAGATTAGCAACCCGCCCGCCGAGCAGGCCAGCAGCAGGGCGAAGCTTAGTTCGACCCGGGTCAGGCCGGCGAGGTCCACTGAGGTGAGACTTGACCCCACAGACGACCTGGCGCTGTCTATGCCCGTAACAGCAGCGGAAGAGCCCAATTTGGCCGAGACGGCAGCCGTCACGGAAGCTACGTTCTGCCCGCCGGTATTAATGAGCAGGATGTTGGCGGTGCTGTTGTGCGTCTGTTGGGCCAGATAGTCGGCGTTGGCCACGAAGAAACTGTCCTTGGGGGCGGTGGGAAATTCGCTGACTATTCCGGCGTAATGGAATTGCACCGGTTTGAACTGTTTCGTCGTCGTGTCCTGGACCCGCAGAGTCAAATGGTCCCCAAGTTTGAGTTGGAAGTCTTTGACGGTTTCCGCGCTGACCAGAACGGCGTCCGGGGACGCGGCCAGCCGGTCCATCATCTGCGCTGCCGTGCCACCCTGAAAGTACGCGTCCTGGAGCGACGTTGCGTGCGTGATGGTTTGGGGATGGATCCCGTAGATGTCCTGCAGGTCCGCACCGACGTAGGCGAACCGGTGCGCAAGCGGTTCGACGGCGATAACTCCCGGTACCGCGGAGACAGCGCTTCGTTCGTGCGCGCCCAGTGCTGCGGATGGCGGGGCAGTAGCTGTAACGTCGGCGCCGTTAGTCAGCCGCGCGTCGACTTCGGCCTGCTGCTGGTAGGTGGCGTTGAAGGTTGCCGTCGATGCGGCGAAGGCCAGTGCAAGTGCGAGCACCACCACCGATTGGGACATCAGGGATCGCTGCCTGGACATACTGGCGGCGGCCGTGGGGCCCAGCGATCCGGCCAGCGGCCGTATCAGCGTGGCAACGATTGCCCGTCGCCGCAGCACAAAATTGGTTAGCCGCCAGGTCAGCAGGCCGGCGCCGATCCACAGCAGAGCTGGCCCAAGGAACGCCCAATAATTGACCCAGATGGACGCAACACCTTCGGGCGCGAGCACCAGGGTGTAGCCCTTTTGGGTCATGACCAGAAAGACGACGAACGCCACCATCAGCGCAATCAGATCCAGGCCGAAGCGCGACCACCACGGGTTCCGGACACGTCCCAGCTGGCGACGGGCAGAGGCGACGGTGCTGGCACGGAAATCTCCCACTGCGGGGCCCACCACCGCGATCCCGGCGATCGCGAGGCCACCCGCGAAGGCGCCCAGCGGCCAGGCGATGGCACTGAGGGTGGAGGCGCCGAACCCGGCCGTGCCGAAGATCAGCGCACCGAGGATGGCTGCTCCCCCTAGCCCGATGAGACCTCCGGCCACGCCGACGAGGCCGGCTTCAAGGACAGCGACGCGCACAACTTGGCTGGCGGTGGCGCCGCGGGTTCGCAGGATCGCCTGTTCACGACGACGTCGGACCGTCCCTGCCCTGGCGAGACTGATCGTTAGGATCCCGGCCAGAACGGCGCCCGGCAGGCCCAGGAAGAGGAACAGGACGTTGGAATATCCGGCGTCGCTGCGGGCGGCATCCAGTGCGGCCGCCAGATTGTCGCCCACCGTACCGGCTCCGGCCAGACTGGCTTCCAGGTTGTGAGCTGCTGCCGTCACCGCCACGAACGAGTCCGCCGGTGCCGGTGGCAATTGGTGGGATCTCATCACATGAATCTGAGTGCTGAGCAGGTCCGGATGGGGCGCGGACAAAGCGGACCGGATGTGATCGAAGCGTGCAGCGGGCAGCAGGACGACATTATCCGGCGGCGCTGTGGGCTGCGATTGCGGCGGTGCCCCGACGGTCTGAAAGAGCGAATTTGCCTGCGGAAGGTCCACCACCCCGTCGACGGTGACCCGGACAGACTGGGATCCGGCCAGCTGGATGGTGAGGCTGTCGCCCGGGCCAATGTGAAGGTTGGAAGCGGTTTGCTGCGCGACCAGGACACCGTTGGGGGAGCCTGTCAGCGACCGGATCTGGCCGGGGAAAGTCTGCGCGTAGCCGGAGGGAAGCCCCAGAATGACACCTGGACCAGTGCGTTGGGTGGACCCGGCGGTCACCGCCTGCAGACCCGTCGTCGGCGCGTAACCGACCGGAAGGGCCTTCTTCACCCCCGGTGCCGCCTTGATGGTGGCCAGCGCCGAATTCGTATCCGCGCCCTTGCTGAGTTCCACCTGCCAGTCGACGGCGACGCCGGCGGCCGCGCGGGCGGTCATGCTGGCCTGGGCGGCGGCCAGGAAGGAGCCGAGGCTGGCCACCAGAGCCACGGCGACGGCCACACCGCCAGCCGTCGCCAATAGCCTGCCGCTTCGGCGCCGCAACAGCCCGCCCAGCCAGATCCAGATCACGTAAGGCTCCGTTCCATCGAGTTCTTGAGCACGCCATCGTGCATGCTCCACACTTCGTCAAGTAGTTCAGCGATAAGGGGATCATGGGTGGAGACCAGCACAGCGGCGTTCAGGGAGTCCGCGCTGCGCAGCAGGACATCGAGTACGGAAAGCGCCGTCACGTGATCCAGCTGCCCGGTCGGCTCGTCGGCCAGGATCAGGCGTGGACGGCAGGCCAGGACGCGGGCGATGGCAACTCTTTGGGCTTGGCCTCCGGAAAGTTCCTCCGGAAGCTTGCGCTCCAGCGCCTCCAGGTTCAGGAGCTCCAGCGCCTCATGGGCCAGGCTGCGGGCCCGTCCGTCCGAAGCTCCGGCAAGGATCAGTGGCAAGGCAACGTTTTCCAGCACATCCAGGGCCGCGATCAGGCCTGAACTCTGAAAAACCATGCCGGTGACGTGGGGCTGCGGCACGGCATCGCTGCTGTAGGCGCGGCCGGTAATCGTCCCGGACGTTGGCTTTTCCAGACCAGCCAACAGATGCAACAGGGTGGATTTGCCTGAGCCGGACGGTCCCATCAGCGCGATCCGAGCCCCGGGGGCGATCTGGAGCGTGGCATCCCGAACGGCGGCCACGGTACGCGCCCCGGAACCAAAAGTGTGACAAATACCCATGCATTGGATCAGGGGCACATCGGCTGCTGTCATGACGCCTCCTCAAGGACCTCGTTGTCAATACGGCCATCGCTCATCCTGATCACGCGGTCCGCGGCCGCGACGACGTCCCGGCTGTGGGTCACCAGCAAAATGGCGCATCCCCGGTCGGCATGCCGACGCAGCAGCGCCAACAACCGGCGGCCTGTCTCCGCGTCAAGTTCCCCCGTTGGTTCATCGGCCAGCAACAGTTCCGGCCCGTTGGCCAGGGCGACGGCGAGACCGGCTCTGGCGGTTTCCCCGCCGGAAAGTTCGCCGGGGTAGGCACCGGCACGGTCGCCGAGTCCGAGGGATTCGAGGAGGACGGCCGCTTCGATCGATGTGGTGTCACTGAGTCGACGGATCAGCTGCACATTTTGCGTCACGGTCAGGTGAGCGAACAGGTTCTCGGATTGAAAAAGGACGCCGATATGTTTGGCCCGAAGTGCCGCCCGCTCTGTTTCCGGTCTTGAATTTATACGCTGGCCGAGGATCCGGACGGTGCCGCCAGCCGGTTCATCCAGACCCGCCAGACACGCCAGCAGTGTGGATTTCCCGGAGCCTGAAGGACCGACGACGGCGACTATCTCACCGGCGGCGACGGAAAGGGAAACACCACGAAGGGCAAGCGTTTCCTCCTCACCGCTGCGGAAGAACCGATACAGCTCCTCTGCCTCCAGCACGGGCCCGGCCCACGCGGCTATTTCGTCCATCGGAACGATCCGCTGACCTTGGCCCACGGATCCACGTTGTCCGCTCCCTTGGCGCCGGCCAGGGTCAGTGCTGCAATTGTCCCGTGGCTGAAGAACAGGTATCGTTCGAAGGCCTGTGTGAGGCTTTTGTGTGTCACGGCGTCCGGCGCCGAGCTCCCGGTGTAGGTGATCAGGATCCCGCTGCCACCGTTGCGCTTGAACGGCGCGACGTTCAGCAGGGAAAAATCGGGCACGGAGGCCGCCAAGGCAGGAACCTGTGTCGCTCCAACGGACTGCACCGTTGGTGCCGACGGGGTGTGACTTTCCTGGACGGAGATACTGTTGAGCTTTTCCGTGAAGGTCAAGGAATTTGCTTTGCGGACCTCCGCCCACCCCTCCGGAACCTGCAGCGTGTAATCACCCGAGGGCGCTCCAGCTTTGATGTAAGCCTGATTATCAGGAATGTCTCCGGCGGGATTGACCTCTGGGACGGGCGACGACGACGGCGCGGCAGGATGCGGTGCGGACGGTTGCGATCCGGCGGAACAGCCACTCAGAGCTCCGGCGACGACGACAGATACAGTGATGATCCGCAGAGCACTACGATGGGTTTGCATGGGAACCTCCGGTCAGGAATGCAGTTGTCACCAGCCTAGGGAAATCACAGTTAGCCCCTGGCTACCGGAGGGTAAGCGGAGGGCAAACTCCGATGCCGGACGGCGTCCATGAGGCGACGCATAGCCGTCTCCGCGGTCGCAAGCGCCACCCTAGCCATCTTGATCTTCCTCGTTCCGCTGGCTGCAGCCGTCGTGTCCCTCAATGTTGGCGCCGTAAGGTCTGACCTGGAACGGGAGGCGCTCAACGCAGCCCTCATGGTGGACCCCGCGTTTTCCACCCGCGATGTTCCGGAAATGCCCGTCCCCGCGGCGGGCACTGAGCTGGGGCTCTATGACAGTACCGGGCATCTGCTCGCCGGAACCGGTCCACGGACGGCGGACGCCGCGACGGCGAAGATTCTGGGACTCAAGCCCGCCCCGGACAGCCCCGATTGGGTGGTAAGCGCGGTCGCCGTGACCGGGGCAGAGCAGACGACGGGTGCTATCAGGGCCGCCGGCACGGTCGCCACCGTGTGGCAGCGGGTGGCCGCGATCTGGGCGATCCTCCTACTGGCCGGAACCTTGGCCGTCGCCGTTGCATGGCTCCTCGCCCGCCGATCAGCACGCCAGATCAGTGCTCCGATCGAACGGCTTGCCCAGGCTTCGGTGGACCTTGGCAACGGGGATTTCGACGTCCGGCTGCCCGAGACGGGTGTCGGGGAACTGGATCTGGCTGGAGCAGCGCTGCAATCAGCGGCCGCGAGCCTGGATGATCTGCTGACCCGTGAGCGGCTGCTCGCCTCCAATGTTTCCCATCAACTGCGGACTCCGCTGGCGGGGCTGCGAGCCGTGCTGGAAGCGGCGCTGGCCGACCCGGCGACTGACCTGAGAATCGCCGTCGAACACGCCATTGGCCACGCGGATGTGTTAAATTCCACCATCGATGATGTGATCGCGCTGACCAGGGGAAGCGCACCCCGCTGGCCGGCCGTGGATCTCACCCCGCTGCTCCATCGCGCAGCCGCTGGCTGGACTGCGGCATTGGCCGCTCGGTTACGCCCGCTGCGCGTGGAGATAAAAACCGCGCTGCCGCCGTCGTCCGTCGCTCCATCGGCGGTGATTCAGATTTTGGATGTGCTCCTGGACAACGCGCTCCAGCACGGCCTGGGCCCCGTGACCCTGACCGGGCGCTCGTCCGATGCTGCCATCGCCATTGATGTGGCGGACGACGGGGGCTCCATACCTGACGACAGCATCTTCGGCCGCGGTGTTTCCTTCAACGGCGGAAGCGGAGTTGGACTGGCCCTGGCCCGCCGTCTCGCCGAGGATCAGGGCGGCAGGCTGCTCTTGTCCCGCCGTACACCCTATACCCAATTCACGCTGCTGCTGCCGGTACGCGCCGACCATCCCTGACGACAACGCGACCTCAGGCAGGTACTCGAATCCAGAGTTTGGCGACCGTAAGGCGAACCCCTGTCCGCGATATACCGCATAAGGCTCGGCTGGGTGGCCGTCAGCGTGGGCCGACGGGATGTGGGGGTTGACGTTCAGGTCTGCTGGAGAGTTGGAATACCCCGAAAACGGCTAGCGCGCCGGCGGCCACGAACGTGGCAATGGCCCAGAGCGGAGCATGGGTTGCTTCGCCGAGCACGACGATGCCGATCGTGACGCCGACCATGGGGTCAATGACCGTTAGGCCGGCGACCACGAGGTCGGGTGGGCCGGATGAGTACGCGGTTTGAACGAAGTATGAGCCCAATAACGCGGCCGCGATGATGCCAATCAGGCAGAGGAAGACCAGGCCGTCACCTGGGGCGA
>NZ_JADPVH010000041.1 GCF_026932795.1 Paenarthrobacter sp. Z7-10
TGGACCCGAAGACCTCGAACACGTCGCCCAGGAACTCAACGCCCGCCCCCGCAAAACACTGGGCTGGAATACCCCAGCCGAACAACTACGTGATCTACTAAGAGCCAGCTAAACCCGGGTGTTGCAACAACCCCTAGAATTCAAGGTGCCCAATCTGGCCGTCAAGGGTTGAGCAGATTGGTGTGGCGCACGGCTGTATCGAGCTGAAGGGCCCGCGTGGCTCATCCAATTTGCTGAAAGGCCGGACGACATGCCGCGCCTTCACTGGAGGGCGGCGTCACCCTTCGTGCCCCGACCGCGGCGGGCTTCGGGCGCCGGGGGAACAGGCTTGGCGGCCTGGATCGCCTCCAGGCGTACGACGACGTCACCACCTCGTGTGGCAACGGTGACGGAGTGCTCGTCCACGGTAGTCAGGAAGCCCAGGGCGTCCGTCAATCCATCCTCAATCCGGTATCGAACCACCACACGTGTTCCCAGCGGCAATTGAGTCAATCTTTCCACGACGGCGTCCACTTGTTCATAGTAGGTCTTGAATGTCGGGACGCTGTCCGGCGTTGGGGGATAATGGAGTTAAGCCCAGCCCGGGATCGGGTGCCGGAACATCGTCAGGAAGGTCGGTACGTGACGTATGTAATCGCACAGCCGTGCGTGGATGTCAAAGACAAGGCATGTATCGAAGAATGCCCGGTTGACTGCATTTACGAGGGTGAGCGTTCGCTGTACATCCACCCCGATGAGTGCGTTGACTGCGGCGCCTGTGAGCCTGTCTGCCCGGTCGAAGCCATCTACTACGAAGATGACACACCGGACGAGTGGGCCGAGTACTACAAGGCCAACGTGGAGTTCTTCGATGAGCTTGGCTCACCCGGCGGAGCGGCCAAGATCGGCAATACGCACCGGGATCATCCCATCATTGCGGTGCTTCCGCCGCAGAACCAGGGCTGAGGCTTTTCCGTGGCTGTCTCCGGACCCGGCAGAACCACCGATCGGGAGTTCGGGCTCCAACTTCCCGAGTACCCCTGGGACGCGATGACGCCGTACTTGGCCACGGCTTCCGAGCATCCCGATGGTTTGGTTAACCTGTCAATTGGCACACCGGTGGATCCAACGCCGCCGCTGATCCGCCAGGCCTTGGCCTCCGCAGCCGACGCTCCGGGATATCCGACGACGCACGGCACAGCGGCGTTGCGCCGGGCGGTGGTCGCGTGGTTTGCTCGACGACGGGCTGTCCCGGGACTGGATCCACGCGACGTTCTGCCTACCGTTGGCTCCAAGGAACTCGTGGCCTGGCTGCCGCTGTTGCTCGGCCTGGGAAGTGGAGATGTGGTGGTCCGGCCAACGGTGGCTTACCCCACCTACGACATTGGCGCCCGGATTGCGGGGGCAACGGCGGTGGCCGCGGATTCGTTGGACGGCTTGGACCAGGCGACACTTGCCCGCGTCAGGCTGGTGTGGATAAATTCACCGGGGAATCCCACCGGCATTGTGCGTGGGATCGGCGAGCTGAAGGCAATTGTCGAACAGGCGCGGGCCATCGGCGCCGTGGTCGCTTCCGACGAGTGCTACGCCGAGCTGGGCTGGGGCCAGTGGGATCCTGCCCGTGACGGGCAGCCCGTCCCCAGCGTCCTGGACCCTAGGGTGTCCGGCGGCTCCACCAAGAATCTGCTCGCTGTCTATTCACTGAGCAAACAGTCCAATATTGCCGGCTACCGGGCGGCCTTCGCGGCCGGAGATTCCTCGATCATCGCCAGCCTCGTCAACAGTCGGAAGCACGCCGGCATGATTGTTCCGTACCCTGTGCAACAGGCGATGCGGGCGGCGCTCGGTGACGACGAACACGTTCGGGAACAGAAAGACCTCTACCGCTCGCGTCGGGAACTGCTGCTGCCCGCGCTCGCGGATTTCGGCCTGCGTGTGCACTCCTCCGAAGCTGGCCTGTATCTGTGGTGCACGGCCGGAGAGGACACTTGGACCACTGTTGGCCGGCTGGCCGAACGCGGCATCCTGGTTGGCCCGGGCGTCTTTTATGGGACCGCCGGAGAGGGCTTTATCCGGGTTGCGCTGACCGGCACGGACGAGCGGATCGCCTCCGCTGCCTCCCGGCTGCAGGCCAACGGGTGACGGTGGCCACATTTTGAGGCAAACTGGGGCCTAATCGCTTGAGCGGATTAGTTCTTGGACGGGCGGGGCGGTAGTTTTTAACTAATTGTCTAGGCGCGGATCCAACAGTTTTTCCCGTTTGTCATTGACGCTGGCAAGCTGATGGCCCGCACACGGACCCGAGCGCATAGATCTAACAATGCCTCCGACAAGGAGGCTGGGCAACCTCATGAAGGGGACTCCATGACTGAATCGACGGGCGCATCCCTGCGTTACGACGGCGGAGAGCTTGAACTTCCGCGGATCAAGGCCGTAGAGGGAAACGACGGCTACGATGTTTCCAAGCTGCTCAAGGACACCGGTGCGGTGACCTTCGACCCAGGCTTTATGAACACCGCCGCCACTACGTCGGCCATCACCTACATCGACGGCGACAAGGGCATCCTGCGCTACCGCGGCTACCCGATCGAGGAATTGGCCGAGCACTCGAGCTTCCTGGAAGTCTCATACCTGCTCATCTACGGAAACCTACCCAGTGCCGCGGAACTCGCAGCATTCGACGAGCGCATCCGCCGCCACACCCTGCTGCATGAAGATCTGAAGGGATTCTTTGGCGGGTTCCCCCGGGACGCGCACCCGATGCCTGTCCTCTCCTCGGCCGTTTCCGCGCTGTCGACGTTTTATCAGGACTCGCTGGACCCGTTCGACGACGAGCAGGTGGAACTCTCGACCTACCGCCTGTTGGCCAAGATGCCCGTCATCGCCGCCTACGCCCTCAAGAAGTCGATGGGGCAGCCGATGCTGTATCCGGACAACTCGATGAATCTGGTGGAGAATTTCCTGCGCCTGAGCTTTGGCCTGCCCGCGGAGCCGTACGACATGGACCCGACAGTGGTCAAGGCTCTGGACTTGTTGCTGATTCTGCATGCGGATCACGAGCAGAACTGCTCCACCTCAACGGTACGTTTGGTAGGCAGCTCCAATGCCAACCTGTTTGCCTCCGTTTCGGCAGGCATCAATGCGCTGTTTGGCCCGCTGCATGGTGGTGCCAACGAAGCGGTCCTCAACATGCTGCGACAGATTCAGGCGAGTGGCGAGCCCGTGGAAAAGTTCGTTGAACGCGTCAAGAACAAGGAAGCCGGCGTGAAGCTGATGGGCTTCGGGCACCGCGTTTACAAGAATTATGACCCTCGGGCAAAGATCGTCAAAGCGACGGCTCATGAGATCCTGGCCAAGCTGGGCGGCAACGATGAACTGCTGGAAATCGCCATGCGCCTCGAGGAGGTCGCTTTGACGGATGAGTACTTCATCTCCCGCAAGCTGTACCCCAACGTGGATTTCTACACCGGGCTGATCTACAAAGCCATGGGCTTTCCGGAAAAAATGTTCACCGTGCTTTTTGCCATCGGACGTCTGCCGGGCTGGATTGCTCAGTGGCGCGAAATGATGCAGGATCCGCAGACCAAGATCGGCCGCCCGCGTCAGCTCTACACAGGCGAAGCCGAACGGATGTACCCCTCGCGCTAGGTTTTCAGTTCAGTACGACGACGACGGCGGTCACCTTCCGCGAAAGGTGACCGCCGTCGTCGTATTTGGGTCAGGCCAGGGTCAGGGGGCGGCGTAGCCGTTGGGGTTATTCTTCTGCCACCGCCAGTGATCCTGGCACATCTCGTCCAGGCTCTTGCTGGTGGACCAGCTCAAATCGGCCAGCGCGGCCGACGGGTCTGCCCAGAAGGCGGGAAGATCTCCATCCCGGCGGGGCGCCAGCTCAGAGGGCAGCGTGTGTCCCACAGCCCGCTCGAAGGCATGCAGCACGTCAAAGACGGATGAGCCGATGCCGGAGCCGAGGTTCCAGCGGAAGACCCCGGCGCGGCTGGCCACATAATCGACCGCGGCCACATGGCCCTCGGACAAGTCCATCACGTGAATGTAATCGCGCAGGCAGGTTCCGTCCGGGGTGTCGTAATCGCCGCCAAAGATCATCAGCTTCTCGCGCCGGCCCACGGCAACCTGGGCAATGAACGGCACCAGGTTGTTCGGAATACCCAAGGGATCCTCACCAATGCGGCCGGATTCGTGCGCACCCACGGGATTGAAGTAGCGCAGCAGAGCGATGTGCCAGCGGCTGTCCGCGGCACCGATATCGCTGAGAATGTCTTCTATCTGCTCCTTGGTGCGGCCATAGGGATTATCGGCGCCAATATCCATTTTCTCCACGTAGGGAACGGCGTTGTTCCCGCCGTAGACCGTGGCGGAGGAGCTGAACACCAACGTGCGGACATCATGGGCATCCATCACACGGAGCAGGTTGATGGTCCCTGTGACGTTGTTGTGGTAATACCTCAGCGGCTGCTGCACCGATTCGCCCACGGCTTTCAGGCCGGCGAAATGAATGACGGCACCGACGGCGTGCTGATCAAAAACCGCCGTGAGGGCGGCCTCGTCGAGCAGGTCAGTATGCGCAAACACCACGTTCCGTCCCGCCAGTTCCTGCACCCGGTTCAGCGACTCCCGGCTTGAGTTGACGAGGTTATCGACGACGACGACGTCATGGCCGGCCTGCAGCAGGCAAAGAACCGTGTGTGAGCCGATATAGCCGGTCCCGCCGGTCACCAAAACTTTCATGCATTAACCCTACCGGCAGCGGGTGGCTGCTCCGCCGTGCCGTGTCGCAGTGCCGTGTCGCCCGGCCGTGTCACAGTGCCGTGTCGCCCGGCCGTGTCCCCGTGCCGTTCCGACGTTCGGGTCCGCAGTGCCGTTCCGACGTTCGGGTCCGCCGTGTCGTTCCGCCGTTCGGGTCCGCCGTGTCGTTCCGCCGTTTGGGTCCGCCGTGTTCCGCCACTAGAAACCGCGACCTATAGCTCCCGGCCATCGCCACAGGACAGGGAGCCAAGGTAATCTGGAATCTGCACTTTAGCTCGTGGAATCGGACTAGGAAAGCAGCGCAGATGCACCATACAGGAGGCCCCGGCTGGCGCATCACGATGGATACGTCCGGGCCAATGCTGATAGCCATCTACATGCGGGATGTGGCGGGACTGGCTGGAGCCGGCTTCCCTCCTCTTGCGGCCGCCGCCCCCGCCATCCGCCCCGCCGATCCGCATCAGCTGACCGCCAAGGTTGGCGGAGTTGAGGCTCTGCGGGAGCAGTGGGAATGGTGGTGGCGGGCGCTGCTGGCACACCATCCGCAGATGGAACCCCCGATGACGCCTCCGAATTTCCAGGCCTTCGGTGAAGCTCCGGCTTTGCAGCGCGTGCTGCAGGCTCATTTCGGTGCCGCCCTGAGTTGGGCTCGAGAGCGGCAAAGCGAGTATGCGCGTCTGGCGGTGCAGCGCGAGACGCTGGGTGGGACCAGCATCCTGACCGAACTTGTACAGGATCGGGAAATGGAACTGGGCCGAAACGCCCGTGATTTCACGCTCACTATTCTGGAACTTCCCCTGGCCGAGCCACGTGCGTGGTTTGTGGAGCCCGATCAGCTGATCATGAGTCAGCACCTCCTGGACGACCAGGAAACGTTCCGCAGCTATGTCCAACCAGTGGTCGAGATGCTCGTCTGACAGGACGGACGACGACGGGGGTCCCGCCTTGCGGCGGGAGACGGCAGCCCCGTCTCTCGGGAGGCCCGCAGGTTGGGCGGGACGCCGGCCTCAGGTGGGCGGGGCCGCACGCACCGTGATGACCACATTGCCGGCCGGCACTGCTGAGGGCTGCCAGCCCTTATTCGCAGTGGAGACGTTGTCGGCTCGGACCCATTGCCTGCCTGCGAAAGCGACTTCGGTGATGTTGAGCGAGCTGGCGTTCGCCACCGCCCACTGCGCATAACTCCAGCCGGCCACGTCGCCGGCGGGAATGGCGACGATACCGGCGGCTGTGGAGGTCTCTAGCGCACCATAGGCACGCTGCAGTTTGGCGACGACGGCGGCCGGACTTCCCGCCGCCGTCGGGCCGTCCAGCGTGCAGCTCAAGGCCGCGGGGGAGAGCCCTGTGAGCGCCGATGCGAAGGCTTTCCCGAGCGGCTCCCGCTGGGCGTAGGCCTCTGGGTAGGCCGAACGCTGCACCAGCTGGGCCGCTTCGGTGACCGGCATGACCTGGTAACCGGCAATGCCTTCCAGCACGTCGTAGAAGGCGTTGGATGCGTGCACCGGATCGAGGATCTGTGCGCGGGTTCCCCAGCCCTGCGAAGGACGCTGCTGAAACAGGCCTTCGGAGTCCAGATCGCCATAGGAAATGTTGCGCAGCTTGGATTCCTGCAAGGCGACCGCCAAAGCAATCGAGGCGGCGCGCGAGGGCAGCCCGCGGTTCACGGAGACGGCAGCTATCAGGGCGGCGTTCTCGGCCTGGTCCGGCGCCAGGGTGTACTGCTTGTCCCCGACAACGGCGGTGCAGCCCACCGCCAGCGGCGGGGCGGGCGGCGCGAAGAAATTCACCACCCACACCCCGGCTGCCACAATCAGGCCCAGGACGACGGCGAGGGAGACCAGGGCGATGATCCAGGCGCGGACGCGGGCACGACGACGGCCAGAGACTTTGGCGCCAGCCCGGGCTTTGGTGCCGGCCCGGGGCTTGGTGCCGGCCCGGGGCTTGGTGCCGGCCCGGGCTTTTGCGGGTGCCCGCGGCTTCAATCGGGCGCGGGGCTGGGCGCGTGCCCCGTAATTGGTGCCTGCCTGTGGCTTGGTGCCCCCGAGGGGCCTCCCGCCTTCGCCGGGACCGGCCTGCCTCGGGTGGCTCACCGCTCCAGTCCGGACGCGCCGCCATGGGGGATGGGTATCGCAAAGGGTCCCACGTTACGTCTGCCTAATTTGCGTGCAGGGCAGCATTGAGTTCGACGATTTGGCCCTGGCGTGGGAGGGCCTCAACCTCGCCGGATGTGGAGTTGCGGCGGAAGAGCAGGTTGGACACGCCGGAGAGTTCGCTGGCCTTGACGATCCGGCTGGTGTCCTCGCCGTCGTCGTCCTTTAAACCGGGGACACGAATGCGCGTGCCGGCCGTGACGTACAGCCCGGCCTCCACGACCGAGTCGTTTCCGATGCTGATTCCCACGCCCGAGTTCGCGCCCAGCAGTACACGCTCGCCCACGGTAATCCGCTCCTTGCCGCCGCCGGAGAGCATGCCCATGATCGAAGCTCCGCCTCCGACGTCGGAGCCGGCACCCACCACGACGCCGGCTGAGATCCGCCCCTCCACCATGGTGCCGCCCAGCGTTCCGGCATTAAAGTTGACGAAGCCTTCATGCATCACCGTGGTGCCTTCGGCGAGATGAGCGCCCAGGCGCACCCGATCCGCGTCGGCCACCCGGACACCGGACGGGACCACATAGTCCACCATCCGGGGAAACTTATCCACGCCGTAGACCGTGACGGCTCCCCGGCGGCGCAGCCGGGCGCGGGTCCGTTCAAAGTCCTCGGCGGCGGCCGGGCCAAAGTTGGTCCAGACGACAGTGGGCAGCGCAGCAAAGATGCCATCGAGATTAACGCTGTTCGGAGCCACGAGGCGGTGCGAGAGCAGATGCAGCCGCAGATAGGCGTCCGCAGTGTCCGCCGGTGGCGCATCCAGGTCGATCTGTGCAAAGACCACTTTCAGACCCACCGCCCGGTCAACATCCGTGCCCTGAGCCGCCAGCGCTGAGAGTTCGGGATCCGCTTCCGGAGCATCGCCGAGAGATCCGACGGCGATGCCCAGCGCCGGGGCCGGATACCAGACATCCAGCATGGTGCCGCTGTCCGTCACCGTGGCCACGCCAAAGCCATGAGCTGTCCGGTCCGCTGCCTGGTGTGGTTCGTGGCCGGCAGGGGTGGCGGAAGCAGTATCAGTCATGGCACAAGTCTACCGAGAGTGGATTCGTGTTTTACATCGTTGCGGCGGTGGCCGTGGCGCTGTTCGGGTGCGGTAGTGGCTGTCGACATCGTTCGGGTGCGGCGAACGTGTGGCTATGCTGATCGGGTGAGTAATGAATTGGATCTCCATCAGGACGTTGCCCAGCTCACCGAGGTGCTGCTGAATGTGGAAAGCGTCTCGGGGACCGAAAAACCATTGGCCGATGCGGTGGAGGCTGCGCTCCGGCAACTGCCACACCTGCAGGTGCTGCGCAACGGCGACGCCATTGTGGCCCGGACGCAGCTTGGCCGACCCGAGCGGGTGATCCTGGCTGGGCATTTGGACACCGTGCCATTGCCCACCGTGGAGGGATCCCGGGGAACCGTGCCCGCGAGCTGGGACGGTGAGGTCCTGTACGGGCGCGGCGCCACGGACATGAAGGGTGGCGTTGCCGTTCAGCTGGCGCTCGCCGCGACGCTGCCTCAACCCACGAAGGACGTCACCTTTGTGTTCTCTGACCATGAAGAGGTGGAGGCCGCGAAAAGCGGTCTGGGGCGGCTGGTTCGGGATCACCGGGATTGGCTGCAAGCCGACTTCGGCATCCTGCTGGAGCCCACGAACGGCACGGTCGAGGGCGGCTGCAACGGCACCATGCGTTTTGACGTGAACACTCACGGCGTCGCTGCGCACTCCGCCCGGTCCTGGATGGGGAGTAACGCGATTCATGCCGCGGCCGGCATTCTGGACCGGCTGCGGGATTATCAGCCCCGGACGGTGGCGGTGGACGGCCTGGACTATCGGGAAAGCCTCAACGCCGTGAAGATCCGCGGCGGCACCGCAGGCAACGTGATCCCGGATGCCTGCGTGGTGGAGCTGAATTACCGCTTCGCTCCGGACAAGACACCAGATCAGGCGGAAGCGCACGTCCGCGAAGTGCTGGAGGGGTTCGAGGTGGTGCGCACCGACGCCGCCGCCGGCGCCCGGCCGGGTCTAAATGCTCCTGCCGCTGCCAGTTTTGCTGCCGCCGTGGGGGCCGAGCCGAAACCCAAATACGGCTGGACGGACGTAGCCCGGCTCAGCGAGCTGGGAATCCCCGCGGTGAACTTTGGGCCCGGCGATGCACTGCTGGCCCACAGCGACGACGAGCACGTGGCCGCGGCAGACATTCGCGCTTGCCTGAGCGTGCTGACGAACTGGCTGCGGTAGCCTATCCGCGGACAGATCTTCTGCGTCGGCCGTGTTCCCGCCCGCTTCCGCGTGGTGGCTTTGGTTCGGCCGCGGACGAACGGGAATGTCCGGCTCAGGCGTCTGCCATGATCCGCGGTGGGGCTGCTTTGATGGCTTTGGGGCCGCGCCGCAGCCTCAGCTCCAGCCATTTGGCGAATCCGGACAGGAGCAGGCACAGCACAATATAGGTGACGCCGGCCACCATCAGGGCAGGGAGCACGGGTGAGCCGTACTGTGACTGTGTGCCGAAGTAGTTCGCCTGGAACAGGATCTCGTTGTAGGTGATGATGAAACCCAAGGCGGTGTCCTTGAGGATCACGACCAGCTGCGCAATGATCACCGGCAGCATCGAGCGAACCGCCTGCGGAAGCAGGATAATCCGCTGGACCTGTCCCTTGGACATGCCGATGGCATATCCTGCTTCCTTCTGGCCCTGCGGCAGGGATTCAATGCCGGCTCGGAACACTTCCGCCAGCACCGATCCGTTGTAGGCCGCAAGGCCGACGACGACGGCGGTAAAGGGGGTGATGCCGTGGACGCCGAGCGGGGGCAGGCCGTAATACAGGATCATCATCATGATCAGGACGGGGATCGCGCGGAGGAGTTCGGTGATCCCATAGCAGGGCCGGCTGATCCAGCTGCGGTCCGAGAGCCGGCCAAAGGCCAGCAGGATGCCGAAGACCAGACTGCCGGCGGCGGCTGTGGCGAAGGCCCCGAGGGTGGCACCGATGCTGGTCACGATGGTTTGCTGCACCAGTGGGAAGGTGAAGATGCGCCACTTGGCCGCGGTGAACTGCCCAGTCTGGGCGAAACGCAGAAGAATGAAGGCAACGATGGCCAACACCACCAGCACGGTCAGGACGCTCAGCACCCGGTTTCGTGACCGGGCCTTAGGCCCGGGGACATCAAAGAGAAGCGAGCTCATCGTGCAACCCTCCATTTGTTCTCGAAGTAGCGTTGCAGCGTGGACAGCACGCCGATGACCAGCAGGACGAATATCAGGGCGACCCAGAGCAGTCCAACAATGGCTGGCTCGCCCCGCTCACTCAGGTTCTGCCTGATGGCGCCGGCTTCCAGGACGGAAAAACCCGCCGCCACGGTTGTGTTCTTCAGCAGTGCGATGAAGACGCTGAACAGCGGAGGAATGACGGAGCGGAACGCCTGCGGGAGAATCACCAGCAGCAGCGATGGCAGGAAGGGCAGTCCAATGGCGCGGGCGGCCTCAGCCTGTCCCACCGGGACGGTATTGATGCCGGAGCGGATGGCCTCGGCCACATACGTGGCCGTGTACAACGACAGGCCAATGATGGCCGCGCTCAGGAAGCTGATCGGGACCAAGCCCAGTTTTGGGTACCCCAACGCAAAGAACGCCAGGATCACGGTCAGCGGCATATTGCGGACGGTATTGACATACACCGTCCCGGCGGCCCGCATCGCCGGCACCGGCGATACACGCATGGCGGCAACGATCGTGCCGAGTATCAGGGCGAAGACCGCCGAGAAGACAAACAAAATACCGGTGTTCTTAAACCCCGTCGTGAACAGATCGAGGTTATTGAGGAGTGTATCCACGGTGCGCTTTCGCTGTGAGGAATTTCGGATTCAGTTCCGGGCGCGGATGGTTCCGGCAGTTCTGCCGGAACCATCCGCCTGATTACCCCGGGTGACCGGTTCTCAGTACTGGTCGACCTTGGGCTGGTCCACCTTGGTGCCGGATTTGCCCAGCGTGCCGTCGTAGATCTTCTTCCAGGTGTCGCCGCCGTTGGTGAACATCTTGTTGATGAAGGTGCGCAGCGCGGTGTCGCCCTTGGGCAGGCCCACACCATACTTCTCAGTGGTGAACGGCTCACCGACGACCTTCAGGGTGTCCGGCTCCTGCGCTGCATAGCCAATCAGAATGGCCTGGTCCGTGGTCACCGCATCAACTTGACCGCCCTTGAGCGCCTCGACGCACTTGGAGTACGTGTCGAACTCGGTGGTTTTGGTGTCAGGGAAGTTGGACTTGATGTTCTGGATCGGCGTGGATCCGGTCGCGGAACAGACGTTCTTGCCGGCCAAGTCCTTTTCGCTCTTAATCGTCGAGTTGTCCTTCTTGACCAGCAGACCTTGGCCGGTGATGAAGTACGGTCCGGCGAAGTCAATCAGCTGCTTACGCTTGTCGGTGATGGAATACGTGCCGACGTAGTAGTCAATGTCGCCGTTGGTGATGGCCGATTCGCGGCTGGCTGAGGGGATCGGCTTGAACTCGATCTTGTCCGCCGGGACGCCCAAAGAGGCTGCAACCCATTTGGCAATTTCGATGTCGAAGCCGGTGTATTCGCCGGTGGCCGCGTCTTTGAAGCCGAGACCTGGCTGATCCTGCTTGACGCCGATCCGGACCGTACCGCTGGATTTGATCTTGTCAAAGGTCGGGCTGCCCGTCAGGGCCACGTCCTTGGCGACTTCATAGGAGGGGGCGGCACCGGAGTCCGCGCCCGGAGCCGCGGTACCGCCGCCGCCACCGCAGGCAGACAGCGCCAGGGCGGCGGCGGCCAGGACGGCTGCGGCTCCCAGCCGCTTGGTGGCAAAGAATGCCTTCATGGTGTTCCTTTCATTTCGGCCACGAGCGTGGCCTGGATGCGGGTGCTGTTGAATTGAATGTCCTGACGAATCGTTCCCGCAAGGATGGGTCGGAGCGGAAGCCCGGATGGAATATGCGGCGCGGGCCGCCGGTCTCAGTGCGTGAGGATCTTGGACAGGAAATCCCTGGCGCGGGCACTCTGCGCGTTGGTGAAGAACTCTTCCGGCTTTGCGTCCTCAACGATCTGCCCGTCGGACATGAAGACCACCCGGTCCGCTGCCTTCCGGGCGAATCCCATCTCGTGGGTTACCACGATCATGGTCATGCCTTCCTTGGCCAAGCCCACCATGACGTCGAGCACTTCATTGATCATTTCCGGGTCCAACGCGGACGTCGGCTCGTCAAACAGCATGACCTTGGGTTTCATGGCCAGCGCCCGGGCAATGGCGACGCGCTGCTGCTGGCCGCCGGACAGTTGCGCGGGCAACTTCGCGGCCTGGTGGCCCACTCCGACCCGCTCCAGCAGCGCCATGGCCTGCTTGTCGGCCTCGGATTTGGAAACACCCTTGACCTTGATCGGGCCTAGGGTCACGTTTTCCAGGATGGTCTTGTGCGCGAAGAGGTTGAAGGACTGGAAAACCATGCCGACGTCTGCACGCAGGCGGGCAAGTTCCTTCCCCTCAGCCGGCAGTTCCTTGCCGTCGATGCGGATATCGCCGTCGTCGATCGTTTCCAGCCGGTTGATCGCACGGCACAATGTTGATTTACCGGAGCCCGAAGGACCGATGACCACGACTACCTCGCCCTTTTGCACCCGCAGATTGATGTTCTGCAGGACATGCAATTCACCGAAATGCTTGTTGACCGCGGTCAGTTCAACGAGCGCGGGCGCAACTGCTTGACTTGTCATAGGAGAAATCTACCGAATCTTTCCCCGCTTGAGCGCTATCGGCACAGGCGTTGGCACATCGTGACGTGAAAGTGATGTGGGAAATGGCTCCGAATCGCCTGTGAATCTGGCGGCCCGTAGGCGCCTCGACGCGGCGGCGCGGGGCGAAACGCCCGGGGAAAACGGAGCAGGAGGGACATCGGGGTTCACGGTTGGCATAGCCTTGAGGGCATGAGCGCACCGACTGGGTCTAACCGCAACGTTTCAGCACGCCGCAAGGGCCCGATCGAGCTGCGCCGTGACCAGGCACAAGGGTCGACATCGGATGCCCGGCTGTTGGACACGCGGGCCGGCGGCGAGTTCACCAGTACTGATCCGTGGCGGGTGCTGCGGATTCAGAGCGAATTCGTTGAAGGTTTCGGAGCTTTGGCGAACGTTGGACCGGCTGTCAGCGTTTTCGGTTCCGCGCGGACCAAACCCGGCAGCCCGTACTACGAAACCGCCACCGAGGTGGGCCGGCTGCTGGCCGAAGCCAATATCGCCGTGATCACCGGGGGAGGACCCGGCTCCATGGAAGCGGCGAACAAGGGTGCCTGCGAGGCGGGCGGACTTTCGGTGGGCCTCGGAATCGAGCTGCCGTTCGAACAGGGGATCAACGAGTGGGTGGATCTCGGCGTAAACTTTCGGTATTTCTTTGCCCGCAAGACCATGTTCGTCAAATATGCCCAGGGCTTCATCGTGCTTCCGGGCGGACTCGGTACCCTGGATGAGCTGTTTGAAGCCATGGTGCTGGTGCAGACGAAAAAGGTCACATCATTTCCGATCGTGCTGATCGGCAGGGATTTCTGGAGTCCGATGATCGAATGGATCCGCAACACATTGGTGGTGGACGGACTGGTCTGGGCGGAGGACGTGGACATTGTCCAGCTCGCCGACACCGCCGAAGAAGCCGTGGCTCTCGTGCTGGCCAGCGGCGTGGCCCGAAAGGCCTGAGTTGCGCGGGGCTGCTTCCCAGCCGCCTTTGCGCAAGTGCACGGGCGGATCTGGCACCATGGTCCTGTGAGTTACTTCCTGATCTTCCTGGCCGTCGCGGTGGGTGGTGCCGTGGCACTGTATGTGGTGGGGTTGAACAGGTCTTCCGCAGCCGCGGATGGATCCGCCCTGGCAGACTCGCTGGCCGATCCGGTCGCGAATCTCCCGCCCGTGCTGCTGCCCGATGTGCCGCGCCCGGAGGATGTGGACCGGCTCCGCTTTTCGCTGGGACTGCGCGGCTACCGGATGGATCAGGTCGACGAGGTGTTGGACCTGCTAAGGGACCAGCTTGCCCTTAGGGACGCCCGGATCACTGAACTCGAAGAGACGCTCAGCCGCGATGCCCGGGCCGCCGTCGGGTCCGACCAAATGCAGGCTCGGCCAGAATGAGCGCACTGATTGTGGGCTCCGACGGCAGGGCGCGCTGCGGTTGGGCCGGGATGGCGGCGAACCCGGACTATGAGCGTTACCACGACGAGGAGTGGGGGCGGCCGGTGAGCAGCGAGCGGGATTTGTTCGAGCGGCTGAGCCTGGAAGCGTTTCAGTCCGGCCTGAGCTGGATCACCATTCTGCGCAAGCGTGAGGCGTTCCGCGTGGCGTTCAGCAACTTTGACCCGGAGCGGGTAGCCGGCTTTGACTGCTCCGACGTCCAACGTCTGCTGGCCGATGCCGGTATTGTCCGCAACGCAGCGAAGATCCGCGCAACTATTGCCAACGCCCAGGCCTTGCTGGCTTTGCCGGAGGAGGAAACGCTCACCGAACTGGTTCACGCGCATCGGCCCAACGCCGTGGCCGGCACATCGGCTGCCGCTGAAATACCGGCTTGGACCGTCGAATCGGTGGCTTTGGCCAAGGCGCTGAAAAAGCGTGGCTTTCGGTTCGTTGGCCCGACGACGGCCTACGCCATGATGCAGGCGGTGGGCGTGGTCAACGATCATGTTCCCGGCTGTTGGGTCCGTGAAAATGTTTGAGACAGTGGCTTATACGGGAACGACAGATGTACCGTCCTGTTGAGCAGGATCGCCTGCTGGAACCGGGACGCCGCATACGGGCCGCTGTGGCGCGTTGGCCCTGGTGGGTGCGGATTGCATTGATTTATGTGGCCGCCCGCTGTGTTTCCTTTGCCATCCTTGCGGCGGTTGCCCTGCAGCAGGGGCCGAACCCCTGGGGTTCGTCCAGCCCGGATTACCTGCACTTCGTGGACATCTGGGATGCCGAGTGGTATCACCGGATCTTCAGCACCGGCTATCCAGGCAGCATCCCGCGCGATGCAGGTGGAACCGCACTTCAGAACCCCTGGGCCTTTTATCCGCTGTACCCCTTCCTGGTGCGCGGCCTCAATGCCATCACCGGCGTCGACTGGCTGGTGCTGGCGCCAGCGGTATCGCTGCTGGCCGGGCTGGCCGCCTCACTCGTGATCTACCGGCTCTTTCGGTGTTTCGCCTCCGCCGCGGCGGCAACCTGGGCTGTCGCCTTTTTTGTCACCTTTCCGGTCTCGCCGGTGCTGCAAGTTCCATACGCCGAGTCGATATCCCTCCTGCTGCTCGCCGGATCGCTGTACCTGCTGCTGCGGCGCCGGTATCTGTGGGCCATTCCGGTGGTGGCGCTGATGTGCCTTTCGCGGCCGATCGGCCCTCCCTTCGCCGTCGTCGTACTGGCACATCTGCTGCTGCGGTGGTGGCATCGCCGCCGGGACCCTGTGAGCGTTCGGCAGTTGGCAGCGGGCGGTTCGCTGCTGCTGGCCAGCGCGCTGGCCGCTGTGGCCTGGCCGCTGATTGCCTGGGCCGTCACCGGGGACATAAAGGCGTACACGGACACCGAAACGGCCTGGCGTGGCGGTGAACTGACCCTCTTCCAACCGTGGTTCGACGAGGGGCAACGGCTCTTTGGGCCGATTTTGGGACTGTTGGCTCCGGCAGTGCTGGTGATCGTATTCGCCCTTGTTCTCAACTCGCCTGCGGCCCGGACGGGCGGAACCGATCTGCGGCTGTGGTGTGCCACCTACTTCGGCTACCTCCTGGCCGTGCTGGAACCTCAGACCAGCACCTTCCGCATGCTCCTGCCGCTGTTTCCGCTGACCTTAGCCGCCGCGCTGGTCTCACCGTCCCGGGCGTACCGGGGGACCGTCGTGGTGCTTTTCGTGCTGCTGCAGATCGTCTGGGTGGCGTGGCTTTGGTCCTGGGCGCCGCTGCCCGGCGGCGGAGACTATCCGCCTTAACCGGTTTCCGCACCGCGCTTCGGGCCAGCCGCCGGGCGCGTCCGTAGGTTCCGATTGGCTCCTCCACTTCGGATACAGGATAATGGTGTGAGCGAACGAACACGGGCCGACCAAAGTGCCCCAGCCACAGCCGCGAAGGCGAACTGTCCGGCTGACGTTATCTCGCGGACGGAAAGCTGGAAGTGGAATTTCGTCCGCACACTGTGAAGGGGAATTCCTAATGGCGGCGATGAAGCCCAGAACCGGCGACGGTCCTATGGAGGTCACTAAAGAAGGGCGTTCATTAATCATGCGCGTCCCCCTGGAAGGTGGCGGGCGGCTGGTCGTCGAGCTGAACGTCGAAGAGGCGGGCAAACTCAGGGAGTGCCTGGTCGGCGTCACGCCGTAGCGGAACCTGATCCGGGACCGGGACCGGGACCGGGGACATCCGGCCTCGTACCTGATCCGGCACTTTGCTGAAGCAGCGCCAGGAGCTTGGTCCCGTCCGGAACCCCCAGCCCGGTGCAGGCGTCCCAACCCGGCCCGGCGCTGTAGGCGCCGTTGTTCCCGCTGGTAATGTCCCGGAATCCGGCCGGCACGGCACCGCCGGAACTTTGTGCGTAGAGCAGCGGCTGCGTTAGTCCCAGCCGGGTCCCGGTGGCTTGGGTCAGGCGCGCTATTAACGCCGCCCAAAGGGGCGACACAGCGCTGGTGCCGCCGATGACCATGTCCCGGCCATCCACGCGGACCTTGTAACCCGTTTGAGGATCGGCCACGGCCGAGACGTCGGGCACGCCCCGCCCGGTTTTGCCGCTCAGTTCCGGAACTCCCGAATTGCTCTGCCAAGGCGGCAGGGCAAAAACACCGCTCACGCCACCCCCGGTCGCCCCGCCCGAGGCGCCGTTGTTCCACACCGTCTCCGAATTCACGGTGCCGGTCCCGGCATCGGCCTCGAGCCGGGTTCCACCGCACGCTAAGGCATGTGGACTGGACGCCGGGAAATCCACGTGTGCCTTGGCGTCAGTGGCCCGGTCCGTGCTGCCGTCGTCGCCCGCGGCCGCCGTGACGGTGACGCCAAGGATCGAGGCGTCAGCCATCGCCTGATCAAAGGCCGTCCTGGCCTGGGGGGTCCAATCATCTTCGCTCTGGCCCCAGCTGATGCTGATGGCTGCCGGCGTAGGTTCCGCGTGCGCTGCCTGAGCGATGGCGTCCAGGAATCCGTCATCGGTGTTGGGGGCAAAGTAGACCACCACGGCGGCACCTGGGGCCATGGCCCCGGCCACTTCGATGTCCAGCAGGACCTCTCCATCTGCCCCGCTGGGGTCCTGGCCGGGTTGGTTGTCGGCCCCGTCGACGCCTACCGCTGTCACAACCGGTCCCTGGATTCCAAGGTCCCGGAAATAAGCGTCCAGGTCCGCCTGATCAAAGCCGCCACCGAGTTCAATGATGGCGATGCTTTCCCCCGAACCGTCAAAGTCCGCAGGGAAATTGTAGATCCGTCCCAAGTCCAGCGGCGTGTAGGAGGTGGCGCGGGCGGCCGAGGGTGCGATCCGGAACAGGGCACGGGTCTGCGGCCGGTTGTCCAGGCCCAGCACGGCCGTGACAACACCGTCCAGCACCGCCGGCACGCTCAGGCCGCCGGTCCGGTGCCGGTGTGTCACAGTTTCGCCTGACGGGAGACCCCTGTCGAACAGCTGCAGTTCGGTGCCGAAAATCCGTCCCATCAGTTCCGCGCTCCCGGAGATCCGCACCCGGCGCGAAGCAGCGTCCGCATCCAGCACCCGTACCCCCAGCCCGGACAGCGTCGATGTGACCAGATCCAGGTCATCGGTTGAGGCACCGTAGGCTGCGGCTGCGGCAGGATCGAGCGGCGCGCTGAAGGCGTCGGCACCGGGTTCGCGCTGCCGCCGCAGCACCACGGTGGCCTGCACAGTTGCCTCGGCATGGAGCAGCGCCGCAGCTGCGGCGCTGAAGCCGGCCGCAGGTGGACGCTCGCTGCCGGGCAGAGGTCGAAGGTCCAGCTCGGGTGGCTGGCTGTCATGCTGGTTTGGGCCCTGTTCGTTCATGATCCCGGTCTACCACTAAGGACGGACAAGGTGAAGGACGGGCCCGTTGAAACAGCTCGCGGGCGATCCGTTGGGAGCGAAGGTGCAGCGCCGGATCCTACCGCTTGACCGCCAGCAGCAGACCATCTCCGGTGGGCAGCAGCGTGGACATGAGCCGCTCATCCTCGCGGATGGTCCTGCCGATTTGGCGAAGCACCAGAGTCGATGCTTCCCGAATCGCTGGATCCGAGACCCGGTCCTTGTCGAGGGCGTCGTTGATGATGAGCAGGCCGCCGGATTTGAGCAACCGGACGGCCTGTTCGACATAGCCCGGGTAGGACGGCTTGTCCGCGTCCAGGAACACCAGATCGTACGCGGCATCCGTCAGGCGCGGCAGAACATCCCCTGCCCGCCCCGAGATCGTCCGGGTCCGGTTCGCCGGCGAACCGGACTCAAGGTACGCCTCACGCGCCGCTTTGAGATGTTCGACGTCGGCGTCAATGGTGGTGAGGACGGATTGCCGGCCGAGGCCGCGCAGCAGGCATACCCCTGAAACGCCGGCGCCCGTTCCGATTTCCACGGCCGTTTGGGCCTTCGACACCGCCGCGAGCACCGTCAGCGCGGCGCCCACTGCCGGGCTGACAGGCACAACGCCCAGTTCGTGCGAACGTTCCCGGGCCCGCAGCAGAACCTCGTCCTCGGAGGGCAACCCTTCGGTATAGGACCAGCTGGTGGACTTATCGGCGCTCATGGGTTCAACTTTCCTGACTGTGGCAGTGGGCTTCAAGCTTACTGCCTTGGCCGTGGCGGACATCGCAGGGATCCCCAGCAAATGCCCAGTATTGGTTGAGATGCTAAAGAGGTTGACGTTCAGTGGTGGCCCGGCCGGTTGACGCAGGAATGGCAGCAGATTCGCCGCTCTACCAGCCATCCAACCGGGTGGCCGCTGCGAATAACTCCATATATGTCCGTTCTCCGCAATGTCCGCCTCCTAAGCTGGCGGATAATTGTGGCAGAGCGCGAATCCGGAGGGGTTCCGGTGCAGGCATAAGGACGAGGAAGTGGCCATGAATGCAGCAAATTCGGCAGCGGCAGCGGCAGCGGTGCGCGAGCCGAGCATTACGCCGGATGGGAGCGAATGGGTGGCGCCGTCGTGGGAAGAAGTTGTCACGAACCACTCCGCCAAGGTCTTCCGGCTCGCCTATCGGCTGACGGGCAACAAGTACGACGCCGAAGATCTCACCCAGGAAGTTTTTGTCCGGGTTTTCCGTTCGCTGGCGAATTTCAAACCCGGGACTTTGGACGGCTGGCTGCACCGGATCACCACCAATCTGTTCCTGGATCAGGCCCGCCGCAAAACGCGGATCCGATTCGATGCGCTGGGCGAGGACGCCGAGTCGAGGCTGCCCGGGCGGGATCCTGGTCCCGAGCGCAGCTTCGAATTCAACAATCTGGACCTTGACGTTCAAGCAGCGTTGGAGGCCTTGCCGCCGGACTTCCGCGCCGCCGTCGTCCTGTGTGATCTGGAAGGACTCTCCTACGACGAAGTGGCGGAGGCGTTGGGCGTCAAACTGGGCACGGTACGTTCCCGCATCCACCGCGGCCGGACAATGCTGCGCGAATCGCTGGCTCACCGTGCACCGGGGCGCGCCACGCAGGAGCCGGACGGGGCCGTGAAAAAGCCTGCCAAGGCGTCCCTGTTGCTGAGCCGCGTGATGGGAGCCCATTAGAGGCTGCCATGACGCACCTAGGACATTGCGTCGGGGACTTCTTGGCACGGCGTCTGCCCTCCGGCCAGCAGGAGCGGGCCGAACAGCATCTGCTGGACTGCGCCCACTGCCGGCTGCTCGTGGCACGGGAACGGCACCGGCTGCACCTGATGCAGGCGGCCGCGGGTCCCGAACCGGCTGCTGACCTGGCCCAGCGGATTCTCTCGCGCACGCAGTCGCTCAATACCGGCGGGAACGAGCGGTTGTGCCTGCCATATCGACGCCACCGCCGGGCGCGAAATGCCCTCATTGCAAGTGCGATGGCCGCAGTCTTCGGAGTACTTAGCTGCGGTGCGGCGTATGTGGTGGGAGGGAACGACGCTGCTGCCCGGCCGGGGGTCAGCGCCGGAGCCATGACGGGCCGATGGCCAGTGGCCATCTCCGCGGCGAAGACCGTCCGTGCCAGTTCCGTGCAGCGTGCGGCGCCCGTGAACGCCGCCGCGATCCAGCAGCTCAAAGCGGCGGGATGGGCCTGCCCGGAACTGGAATCCCTGGGTTTTTCGCTCCGTTCCGCCGATGGCTTTGTCCGCGCGGGTGTTCCCACTCTGGAACTGGTGCTCAGCAATGGCGCCAATACTGTCGCCCTTTACGAACAGCGCCCGCAAAGAGAGGCCGCTGCGGGTGGCAGTGGGATCCCGGTCAATGCTCTGACCGGCCACGACGCCCAAACCGATGGGTTCGAACCCACCAGTACCGGAGGCGTCCAACTGTGGCTGCATCCGGGACGTCCGTGGCAGCTGATTTTCCGCGAGGACGACGCCACGTATACGGTTTCCACCGATTTGCCGGCCAGCGCCGTTGCTGCTGTAACTGCAGCCATTGCGGGGCAGGAGCACCGCCGGGCCACGGACGCCACGTCCGGGGCGCCCGCCACATCCGGGCCGACCGCCGCGACCGGAACCGCGCAGGCGGCTCCCTCCAGCGACCAACTATCAGGGAATGACTGGATGACCCGCATCGAACGCGGATTCAGCCGTCTGGTGCCGTTCAAATGAGGCGGCCGCGGCGGTGCCCGTGCGCTCGGTTTCGGGCCCGGCGCCTCGGCCTTTTGCTTTACCGGCCTTCGTGGCAGCGGCAAATCGTCGCTTTCAGCCTGGAGAGGGTATTCTTCCTAACGTGCTAGGTATCAATACTCCGGAGCTGCTCATCATTGCCGTAGTTGCGGTTCTGGTGATTGGTCCTCAGCGCCTGCCCGAATACGTTGAAAAGCTCAAGAACTTGATTCGGGAAGTCCGCCGGATGGCGGCCGGTGCCCGGGAGACCATCAAGGACGAGGCCGGCGTCGACTTGGACGAGATCGACTGGAAGAAACTGGACCCGCGGCAGTACGATCCCCGCCGCATCATCCGGGATGCCTTGATGGACGACGAGCCCGCCGTTCCGAGCAAAGGCATTTCATCCGGGGGGCCGGAGGCCTCGGACAGCAGCCTTTCCAGCAGTGAGCCCGCCGCCGCCGGCCTGTCACTGGAGAAGGTTGAGCGTTTGGCTGCCGGTCAGCGCGCTCCGTTTGATCTGGAGTCAACCTAGCGCCACCGGATTTGCTAAGTGGGCTGCACTCCCAGCCGGAGCCCGGCGAGCCCGCGCGGGCGCGCCATCAGCCGGTCCGCAATCGCCAGCAGGGATTGGGCGGCGGGCGTTCCGGGACCGGACAGCACAATGGGCGCACCACTGTCGCCGCCCTCCCGCAGCGCCATATCGATCGGTATCTGACCCAGCAGCGGCACGTCGGTGCCCACGGTTCGGCTGAGCCGTTGGGCCAACAGCGCCCCTCCGCCGCTGCCGAACAGTTCCATCAGCGTTCCGTCCGGGAGTTCCAAAAACGACATATTTTCCACCACTCCAGCCACCTTCTGCCCGGTCTGCAGAGCGATGGCACCAGCGCGTTCGGCAACATCCGCCGCGGCGGCTTGCGGGGTGGTGACCACCAGGATTTCGGCGCGCGGCAGCAGTTGCGCCACGGAAATCGCGACATCCCCGGTGCCCGGCGGCAGATCCAGGAACAGGACGTCGAGGTCGCCGAAGTACACGTCTGTGAGGAACTGCTCCAGCGCCCGGTGCAGCATCGGTCCCCGCCAGGCTACGGGCTGGTTGCCGGTCACGAACATACCTATCGAAATGACCTTCACACCGCAGGCCACCGGCGGCAGGATCATCTCATCCACCCGGGTGGGGCTCTGCACGGTCCCGGACCGCGTCAGACCCAGCAGCGCGGGGACGGAGAAACCATAGATATCGGCGTCCACGATGCCCACCCGCAGTCCCTTGGCGGCCATGGCGCAGGCCAGATTCACTGTCACGCTGGACTTTCCCACCCCGCCCTTGCCGCTCGCCACGGCATATATCCGGGTCAGCGAACCGGGCGAGTTGAACGGGATTCCGCGCGATCCGCCAGTGCCTTTGAGTCGTTCCTTGAGGGCCTGCCGCTGTTCGGTGCTCATCACGGTCAGATCCACATCCACGGCGGTGACGCCGTCGAGCGTGCCCAGCGCCTGGGCGACGTCGGCGCGGATGGTTCCGCGCAGCGGGCAGCCGGCGATGGTAAGGCGGACGACGGCGCGTACCCGGCCGCCGTCGTCGATCCGGACCGACTTGACCATGTCCAGCTCGGTAATGGGACGGCGCAGTTCGGGATCAAGAACCGTTCCGAGTGCGGCCAGCAGCGCCGCCTCATCAGGGCGTGGAGCCTGCTGCCCCGGCACGCTCAGTTTGATCTCCCGGGCGCCGGGGTGCCGGTGCTGAGGGGCCGAATCCGGGGGATGGCCTGCGTCTTGGGACCGCCCTTACTGTCACGGCGCTCCCGTTTCTCCGCAATCGGCCCGGCCTCGGCGTCCTCTTCGGTTTCCTGCGCCGCAACCAGTTCCTCGAGCAGGGAGCGCAGCTCGGAGCGGACAAAGTCCCGGGTGGCGATTTCGCGCAGCGAAATCCGCAGCGCCGCAACCTCACGGGTCAGGTATTCGGTGTCCGCCAGGTTCCGTTCATCGCGCGCGCGATCCTGCTCAATGGTGACGCGGTCCCGGTCATCCTGCCGGTTCTGGGCGAGCAGGATCAGCGGTGCGGCGTAGGAGGCCTGGGTGGAGAAGAACAGATTCAGCAGAATGAAAGGGTATGGGTCCCATTGGAATCCGTACAGCCCGACAACGTTGATCAGGACCCACACGATCACAAAGATGGTCATGTAGAACAGGAAGTTTGCAGTGCCCATGTAGCGCGCGAAACGCTCCGCGAACCGGCCGAAGGCATCGGGGTCGCTGGCAAAGTTCGGAAACATCCGGGAGCGCAGCTCGCGCGGGGTGTCCAGGCCGCCGAGCGTGGACGGTCGCTTCTCAGCCAATGCGGCCTCCTAGTTTCCGCAGCGGGGCACCATCATCATGGGTGCGCCAGTCGTCGGGGAGCAGATGGTCCAGAAGGTCGTCAACAGTCACCGCCCCCACCAAACGGCCGGCCTTGTTCACGACCGGAACGGAGTTGAGGTTATACGAGGCCATGGTGCGGCTGACGTCGCTCAGGCTCGCGTGGTCCAGGACCGGTTCCAGGTTCTTATCCACGATGGTGCCCAACTGTTCCGGCGGAGGGCTGCGCAGCAGCTGCTGGATATGCACCACGCCGAGGAAGCGTCCGGTGGGCGTCTCCAGCGGCGGACGGCAGATAAAGATGGCCGACGCCAGGGCGGGAGAGAGGTCCTCGCTGCGCACGTGTGCCAAAGCCTCGGCCACCGTCGCTTCGGGCGGCAGGATCACCGGGACCGGGGTCATCAGACCGCCGGCCGTGTCGTCGTCGTACTGCAGGAGCCGGCGGACGTCGTCGGCCTCGTCCGGATCCATCAGCGCCAGCAGCTGCTCGGCCTTGGCGCTGGGCAGATCCGCCAGCAGGTCCGCCGCGTCGTCCGGATCCATTTCCTCCAGGACGTCCGCGGCGCGCTCGTTGTCCAGGGCGGACAGGAGCGTGACCTGGTCCTCTTCCGGAAGTTCCTGCAGCACATGGGCCAGCCGGTCGTCCTGCAGCTCGCCGGCCACCTCGATGCGCCGCTTATTGCTCATTTCCTGCAGCGCATCCGCGAAGTCCGCGGGTTTGAGGTCCTCATGGGTTGCCACGAACTGGCTGGCGCCCTGCGGCTCATTTTCCGCACCCTGATTGGCGTCGGCCCAGTCGATCAGCACGGTATGCCCCCGGCGCAGGCCGCGCAGCCGGGAGGTGGAGGTACCGCGGCGAACAAACAGCTTCGAGACCAGCCAATCGCCATTGCGCAGCTGATCCATCGCGATATCCTCAATGATCGCCTCCCCGCTGCCGTCCCTGAGGGTAACCTTCCGATCAAACATTTCGCCCACGACGAGCTGCTCGGCGCCGCGCTGCTCGAAGCGGCGCAGGTTCACCAGCCCGGTGCAGATGACTTGGGTCTGGTCAATGGACGTCAGCCGGGTCATTGGCACGAAGACGCGTTTCTTCCCCTGCACCTCCACCACGACGCCGACCACATGGGGGGCGCCACGTTCGCCGCGGGAGAGCACTACGACGTCCCGCAGCCGGCCCAGCCGGTCGCCGAGGGGGTCGAATACGTCCAGTCCTAATAAACGCGCAACGAAGACGCGTGAAGGGTTTGTGCTCACTAGTACAGGCTACGTCGAAGCGCGGAAAATGCGGCAATTCCGGGCGTTATCTTGTGCCGCAATTCCGGGCCGCGGATCGGTCCTGCAGGACCGCCACGAGTTCACTGCCAGCGATAACTCTGCGGAGCATCAGCTTGATGAGGGACAATGAGTTTATGGCAAATCTTTTTGGACGGACCCGGCCACTGAACGAAGCGCGCAGCGTGCCCCAGGGGGACACCGTTGGCTCCTTTACGTCGTACCTGGACGCGCAGAAGGCGGTGGACTATCTGGCGGACCAGAATTTCCCCGTGCAGATGGTTTCCATTGTGGGTAATGACCTGAAGATGGTGGAGCGGGTCACCGGAAAGCTGAGCTATCCACGGGTTGCCCTTTCCAGCGGCCTGACGGGTGCCTGGTTCGGGCTGTTCGTGGGACTGCTGCTCTCGTTCTTCGAACCTCCTTCCGGGGCAGGGGGAGGACTGCCGTCCATCGTGACCTCGATCCTGCTGGGGGCGGCCTTCTGGATCCTGTTCGGCATCGCAACCTATGCCATGCAGCGTGGCAAGCGGGACTTCACCTCCACCAGCCAGGTCCTCGCATCCGGTTACGACGTCATCGTGGCAACCGAAAGCTCGGCGGAAGCGCGGCGGCTCCTGGCGCAGTTGCCGATGACTGCCGCCTCCGCCCATGCGGCACCGTATGCGGGACAGCAGAATCGGCCCGCTGCCCCTCAACTGCCGACGTCATCCCCGCAGCGGCCCAACGGCTGGACGGATCCCTACCCGCACGGAACCGGAACGGGCAGCACTAAGCCCGGCGAGCCTGCCGGCCCGGATGAGGCGCCGGTGGAGGGCGCCGTGGTCCCGGAGTCCGGCACCACACCGGGAACCTACCGGGACCTGCCCGACGGCCGGCCGCAGTACGGCATTCGGCTGCCACAGGAGCCGGATGCGGCGCCGACGCAGGCAGCTGCGGCCCAGGACGCCGCCGAGGGACCGCGCCCAACCGCGCCAAAGGATCAGCCATCTCAGGAGCTGCTGCCGCAGGAGCCGCCGTCACAGGGGTCGCACGCCACCGGGCAGCCTACCGGTGAACCGGACGCCGTCGATCGACCGGTCCAGGCGCCGGAGGAACAGCACCACCGCTGACGCAACGCCGGCCCCGGAAATCCTGGCGGATGACACATCCAGGGCGCGCCTGACTGCGAACTACCTTCGTAATATTCGTGGGAGGTTTGCCCTCTCTGGGCCACCTCCGCTGATTGAAGGAGTGTCATGCCCTTTATTACCGTCGGCACCACCCAAAACGATGCAGCTGTTGAACTGCACTATGAAGACTTTGGCGAGGGAAAGCCGATAGTTCTGATCCACGGCTGGCCACTGAGCGGCCGTTCCTGGGAAGGGCAGGTTCCCGCCTTGGTTGAAGCCGGGTACCGGGTGATCAACTATGACCGGCGCGGATTCGGAAAGTCCTCGCAGCCCTGGTCGGGTTATGACTATGACACCTTTGCTGCAGATCTGAGCACCCTCATTGAGGAACTGGATTTGCGGGAGGTTACGCTTGTCGGTTTCTCCATGGGCGGCGGAGAGCTGGCCCGGTATGTCGGGACCTATGGAAGCGAACGGATCTCCAAACTCGTCTTTGCCAGCGCCGTAACTCCATATCTGTGGAAGTCGGAGGATAATCCCGAGGGCGGCGTGGATCAGAATTTGGCCGACTGGTTCTCAAATGGGCTGACCGGTGACAGGCCAGCCTTCCTCCATGAGTTCCTGACCATGTTCTTCACCGCGGGGAAACCGTCGCTGTTGAACAAGCCGCTGGTGAGCGCCGAGCAACTTGCCTATAACCTCGAAATCGCCGAAGCCGCCTCCGCCAAAGGCACACTCGATTCAACGGCTGCTTTTGCGGCCACCGATTTTCGTGCAGATCTGGTCAAGATCGCCGTGCCGACCTTGGTGATCCATGGGGATTCCGACACCATTGTGCCCTTCGAGGTCAGCGGGGCGCGCACCGCAGCGGCCATACCGAACAGCCAAACGGTACTGGTCAAGGGTGCGCCACACGGTCTTACGGTCACCCATAAGGACGAATGGAACAGGCACGTCCTGAACTTCCTTGCTGAGTAAGGGCTGAGGCGCGGAAACCTTTGCGATGGGGCCGGTCCAGTTGGGCCGGCCCCATCCCGTCGCGGCCGCTTAGCTGGTGGGGCCGTTTGCGCCGTAAATGCCAGCCATCCAGGACTCCACCTCGTCGGGGGTACGCGGCAAAGCCTCGCTGAGGTTGACCGGTCCATCGGCGGTGATCAGGATGTCATCCTCGATCCGGACGCCAATGCCGCGGTACTCGGCCGGAATGGCCAGGTCCTCGTTCTTGAAATACAGCCCGGGCTCGATGGTGAACACCATTCCTTCGGTGATGATGCCATCGAGGTACAGTTCCCGTTTGGCCTGCGCGCAGTCGTGAACATCCAACCCCAAATGATGACTGGTCCCATGCGGCATCCACCGGCGGTGATGCTGTCCCTCGGCGGAGAGCGCCACCTCGGCGGGAACCGGAAGCAGGCCCCAGTCCTGCAGCCGATCGGCCAGCACCTCCATGGCGGCGGTGTGCACCCCACGGAATTTTCGGCCCGGAACGGCGACGGCGAACGCCGCGTCGGCTGCGTCCAGCACGGCCTGATAGACCTTACGCTGCACCTCGGAGTACGTCCCATTGACCGGCAGGGTGCGGGTGATGTCCGCGGTGTACAGTGAGTCAGCCTCCACACCCGCGTCCACCAGAATCAGCTCCCCGGGGGTCACCTGGCCGGTGTTGCGGGTCCAATGCAGGGTTGTCGCATTGTTGCCGGCGGCGGCGATGGTGTCGTAACCGAGCTCGTTGCCTTCCTCGCGGGCGTGGGCAAAGAATGCCCCTTCCACCACGCGCTCACCACGGTGGTGCGTAATGGCGCGGGGCAGAGACTTGATGATCTCCTCGAAACCGGCCGCCGTGGCAGCCACGGCGATCTGCATTTGCTCGATTTCCCAGTCGTCCTTGATCAGGCGCAGTTCGGAAAGTGTCTCGGTTAGCTTCGCATCCAACGCGTCCAGGGCAGCCAGATCGGCCTCCTGCGGATCCTGGGCAGTGTTGTACCGGGCCGTGTCCACCAGCGCGTCTATATTGTCGTCAACCTTGCGGACCAAGCGGATGGAGGTTCCGCCGATTGCCGGATCACCGACGTTCTTGGTGATGGCCGCTTCGAGTTCGTCCAGGTGCGCGGTGGCGACGCCCAACCGGGCGGCGAATTCAGCGAGCGTGGGACGCGCCCCAATCCAGAACTCGCCTGCGCGCGCGTCGGCATAGAACTGCTCGGTGTCCCGGCCGGCCAGCGGCCGGAAGTAAAGCGTCGCCCGGTGCTGGCCGCCGTCGTCGCCCTCGCCGTCGTCCGTCGGTTCGAAAACCAGCACCGCATCCGGTTCGTGGTCGACGCCAAGCCCGGTCAGGTGGGCAAAAGCGGAGTGCGGGCGGTAGCGGTAGTCGGTGTCATTGGACCGCACCTTCAGCGCTCCGGCCGGAATCACCAGGCGTTCCTTGGGGAACTGCATGGAAATGGCGCGACGGCGGCCAGCGGCGAAGTCGGCGACGTCGTCGCGGGCGGGCAATTCCTGCGCCGACGGAGCCCAGTTGGCGGCCATGAAAGCACGGAAGGCATCGGAATCAGGCTTCTGGGAGCGGTTGTTGACCCGCTCGTCCAGCGGCTGTTCGGTGGCTGCCGCGCCTGCTGCCTCGGTGCTCATGGAGGCGCTGGTGGGATCTGCTGTCAGGTCTGCACTTGGCTCAGTTTGATTCACCTCTTTAGTCTCTCACCGTCCAAGGTTCCAAGGCCAATACCCCTGTTCGGCCGGCGCGGACCGTGCAGCGGGCCGCCCCGTCAGCGGCCGGGTGGCTGACCAGCCTGCGGATCGGTTGGCTAACGGACGTAGGCTTGGAGTGTGAGAATCGACCTGCATACGCACTCCAACATTTCCGATGGAACGCAGCCGCCGGCAATGTTGATGGCCGCGGCGCGGGACGCCGGGTTGGATGTGCTGGCGCTGACCGACCATGACACGACCCTTGGCTGGGCCGAAGCCGCTGCCGCTGTTGCCAGTACAGGCGTGGCCCTGCTGCCGGGAATGGAGGTGACCTGCCGGACCGCCGAGGGGATCAGCGTGCACCTGCTGTGCTACCTGCACGATCCCGGATTCGCAGGGCTGCTGGAGGAAATCACCAAGGCAAAGGATGCACGTCATTCCCGCGCCCGGCGGATGGTGGAACGGCTGGCGGAGGATTATCCGCTGAATTGGGACGATGTCACTCAGCATGTCGCCCCCGGAGCCACCATGGGCCGACCCCATATTGCCGATGCACTGGTCGCCGCCGGCGTCGTGGAAGACCGCACCGAGGCGTTCGCCAATATCCTCACCTCGCACTCGCGCTACTACGTCTCCCATTATGCTCCGGACCCGGTGCTGGCCATCACGCTGATCCGGGCCGCCGGTGGGGTTCCGGTCTTCGCGCACCCGGTTGCGTCCGCCCGGGGACGTGTGGTGGGCGAGCAGACTTTCGGGGACATGATCTCAGCGGGCCTGCTGGGCGTGGAGGTCGATCACCGTGACAATCCCGAAGAGGGCAGGGCCTGGCTGCGCGGGCTCGCCGCCGAACACGATCTGATTATCACCGGATCCAGCGACTACCACGGTCGGGGCAAGCCGAACCGGTTGGGGGAGAACCTGACATCGCCGGAGTCGCTGGCCCGAATCGAAGACCTGGCCAGCGGCGCCGTCGTCCTCCGCCCCTGACCTCCCCCAGCCCCGCCGCCGGCTTCCCTCAACTTCGCCCCGGCCTTCCAAACTAGGTAACAGTAGATGCACTCAAAAGGCGTTTTGAGTGCATCTACTGTTACTCACTTGGGTGAGCAGTTGGGAGAGGGGGGTGGGTGAGGACGGCGGCCGATTCGCCCAGGCGCTTGGCCATGACGTCGATGGCTTCCGGGTTTTGATCCACGCACACAAATTTCCGGCCCAGCGAGGCCGCCACCGCACCCAGAGTGCCCGATCCGGCGAAGAAGTCCAGCACCCAGTCCCCCGGGCGTGAGGACGCGGACACCACCCGCCGCAGCAGTCCCTCGGGTTTCTGCGTGGGGTAGCCGGTTTTCTCCTTGCCCGTGGGGGAGACGATGGTATGCCACCAGACATCGGTGGGGAGTTTGCCGAGCGCCCGCTTTTCCGGTGTCACCAGCCCCGGCGCCATGTACGGCTCACGGTCCACCTCGGCACTGTTGAAGTGGTATTTCGCCGGGTTCTTCACGTACACCAGGATGTTGTCATGCTTCGCGGGCCAGCGGCTCTTGGCCCGCGCGCCATAGTCGTAGGCCCAAATGATCTCATTGAGAAAGCACTCGCGGCCGAAGATCGCGTCCAGCATCACCTTGGCATAATGCACCTCGCGGTAGTCCAGATGCAGATACAGTGTGCCGTCCTCGGCCAGCAGCCGCCACGCTTCGAGCAGCCGGGGCTCCAAAAAGGCCCAATAATCGGTGAAAACGTCGTCGTAGCTGTGCAGTGCGCCCTTGATGGTCTGGTAGCTTTGGCCGCCAAAGCCCACCCGGTCCCCGGTATTGCTGCGGACCATGGTGGTCCCCTGACGGCTCTGCACGCGGCCGGTATTGAAGGGAGGATCAACGTAGATGAGCGTGAACGCGCCGGAGGGAAGGGTGGGCAGGTACACGCCATTGTCTGCGTGCACTACTGCATTGCCGCCGTCCGGGCGCCACGTCATCATTTCAGCTGTGCTCTCGATGGGGGACCTCAGCAGCCGTTTGGGCGCTTACTCGGCCGACGGCGAATCGGCCGGCGCGACGACCTCACCATTGCGGCGGCGGGTGCGGCTGCGGTTGCGTCGGGGCCGGGCGGTCTTTGCTTCTTCGGCGCCCGCACCGGCGCCGTCCGTCGAACCGGGGCCTGACGTGCTGTGGACGGCAGAGGATGCGCCGGCAGCGGCTGCGTCCGCCGCGGCCGGACGACGGCGGCTCCGGTCGCCCGCGCGACCCTCCGAAGACCGTCCATCCGAACGACGCTCGCTGCGGCCGCCTTCGTGACGCTCGCTGCGGCCACCTTCGCTGCGGCTGCCTGAGGACCGTGAACCCTCCCGGCCAGCCGAGGAGGAGCGTGAGTCGCGCCCCCTGGACCGGGGTGCTGCGTTGCGTTTGCCGGTCTCGCCCAGGTCCTCCAGGACCTCGGCATCGATGCCGGCGTGGGTGCGCTGGCTGCGCGGCAGCCGGCCCTTGGTTCCCTCAGGAATGTCAAGGTCGGTGAACAGGTGGGGCGAGGAGGAATAGGTTTCCACCGGCTCGGGGACATCAAGTCCCAGCGCCTTGTTGATCAGAGCCCAGCGCGGCATGTCGTCCCAGTCAACGAAAGTCACGGCCGTGCCCTTGTTGCCGGCACGGCCTGTGCGGCCCACGCGGTGCAGATAGATCTTCTCGTCCTCCACGCACTGGTAGTTGATCACGTGCGTGACGTCGTCGACATCAATGCCGCGGGCTGCGACATCGGTAGCCACAAGCACATCCACCTTATTGTTGCGGAAGGCCCGCAGTGCCTGTTCACGGGCACCCTGGCCCAGGTCACCATGGATCGGAGCGGCGGCGAATCCACGGTCCATCAGTTCCTCGGCGACCTTGGCGGCGGTGCGCTTGGTCTTGGTGAAGATGATGGTCCGGCCGCGTCCGCGGGCCTGCAGGATGCGGGCCACCACCTCGGCCTTGTCCATGCTGTGGGCGCGGTAGATGAGCTGGCGGATGTCCCGCTTGGTCAGCCCTTCGTCGTCCGGGTCCGCTGCCCGGATGTGCGTTGGCTGCGTCATGTAGCGCCGCGCCATGGCGACGACGGCGCCGGGCATGGTGGCCGAGAACAGCAGGGTCTGGCGCACGGCGGGGGTGCCCGCAATGAGCGTCTCAACGTCCGGAAGGAAGCCCAGGTCCAACATCTCGTCGGCCTCGTCCAGCACCACCAGCTTGACGTTGCTCAGGTTCAGGTGTTTCTGCTTGTACAGGTCGATCAGCCGGCCCGGGGTGCCGACCACGATCTCCACGCCCTTTTGCAGGGACTCGATTTGCGGCTCGTATGCCCGGCCACCGTAAATGGTGGCGATCCGGGCGCCGCGGTGCCGGGAAGCGGTGCCCAAATCACTGGCCACCTGCACGGCCAGCTCACGGGTCGGTACGATGACCATGGCCTGCGGGGCTCCGGGAGTGGGCAACTTGTCGTAGCCCTGGTCCGTCGGGGCAATGACGCGCTGCAGGGCCGGGATACCAAAGCCGAGCGTCTTACCCGTACCGGTTTTCGCCTGCCCAATAATGTCGTGTCCTGCCAAGGCAATGGGCAAGGTCATCGACTGGATCGGGAAGGGGTGGGTGATACCCGCCTCGGTCAATGCCGCGACAATGTCCGCCCGGACGTTGAAGTCCGCGAAGGTCTGCGCCACTTCATGGTGCGGTTCCTCGGTGCTGACCAGCGTGGCTTCGACAGTGAGCTCTTCGTCGCTGTTGTCAGCATGCAGATGGGTTTCGTTTTCAATGTTCAAGTGCGTACCGTTCAATTCGTCTGTTCAGGTGCCGCAAGCCACGGCTCGACGTCGGCCGCCCAAGGGGGCCGAACGGAGCCAGCTGCGGCACATTCAGCGGAAGCCGATCGCGGGCTAACAACTGCTTGCCGGCTGCCGCTGCAGGCATCCTGCCAGCGTGCGGACGGCATCATAAGATCGCGTAGGAGCGGGTTTGTTGAACTCAGGAAAAGAATCAATCAACGACCGGGCATCCATGTCTACGCTCCCAGTCTAGCGTGTCCGGCCAACGCGGCCTTCGCCTGGGCCGTGGACCGGGTGTCGCGCCGGGTGGAAACCCGTTGGAGCAGGACGGTTATACCTGTTGGAACAGCACGACCCGGGTGGCCATATCCGCCTGCATCAGCCGGACACGCACATTGCTGCCCGGCTCGAGAACGCCCTCGCAATAGGCTGAAACAGCCGGTTCCTTGATCTGGATGGTGCTTCGCGGTGTGCCGTTGCCATTGCCGTTGGATCGGGGTCCGGCCAGGACGACGGCGTCAAACTCCTGACCGATGTGGGTGCTGAGCAAGGCCGCCTCCACGGTATCCACGGCGGCCCGGTTGACGCGGTTAGCCAATTGGTCCGAGGCCATCATCAGGGCAGGGAGCCCGGGCAGCGCGTCACGGGCCCATTGCGGCACCTCGTCTCCGGCACACAGGGCCGAACAAATGGACAACACGAAACGGTCCACCAGGCGCCGCAGTGGGGCGGTGGTGTGGGCATAAGGAGCGGCGACGGCGGCCTGCACCCTTTGCTCGGGCAGCGCGCCGTCGAACGGCGTATATCCCGCGCCGCGGAAGAGGGAGGTGGCAGCGTGCATCAGGGCCACCTGCTTAGGATCCGTGTGGTCCAAGGAACGCAGGTAGTCACCGTAGGGCATATCGGCCGGCCATGGCTTACCCAGGGCCACGCTTTGGCGCCGGTACCGGTCCACGGCGTCGCTGTCCGGCTCCGGCATGGTGCGCAGAATTCCCACCCGTCCGGCCAGCATCAGCTTTGCCGCAGCCATCCCAGTCAACAGGGAGATTTGGGCGTTCCAATCCTCGATCGGCAGTCCCGGGCGAAAGACCAGCCGGTACTGGTGGCCGTCGTGCTCCACCTCCTGCTCCGGGGCGTTCAGGCTGGCACCGCCGCGCTGGTGTTCCAGCGCGATGCGGGCCAGCCCTATTTCCTTGAGCAGGCACAGCGTTTCCAGACAGACCCGCGGAGGAGCGGACGTGGCGTCCGCCGCGGTGAGGCCGTCATCCGCCGTCGTGCGGGCTGCGTGGCCGTCGTCGGCCAGCATTTCCTGCGCCTGCTGGTAGCTCAGCCGGGCCACGCTGCGGATCCGCGCGGGACGGACCTCCATGGAGAGCATTTCGGCCTCGGCGTCGAGCTTGATTTGCCAGACAAAGGCCGGCCGGATCTGCCCGGCGCTCAGGCTGGCGGCACCCTCGCCCAGCTCCGCCGGGTGCAGCGGCACGCGTCCGTCGGGGGTGTAAATGGTCTGTCCGCGGCGCCGGGTTTCCGCGTCCAGAGCTCCGCCCGGGAGTACGAAAGAGGGAAGGTCCGCGATGGCATAGTGCACCAGATAGCTGTGCCCGCCAGCGACCGGGTCGACCCTCTGCAGGAACATGGCCTGGTCAAGGTCGCGGGACCCCGGTGGATCGAGGGTGAGGAATGGCAGGTCGGTCAGATCCAGGTCCGGCAGCGGATGGTCGTCCAGCATCTGCTGGACCTCCGCCATGACTTCCGGGCTGAACCCTTCCGGAAGCCCGAACTCCGTCTTCAGATCCGCCAGGGCTTGGATCAACTGCCGCTGTGCGGCGCTGGCATGCACATCAATCGGTGAATAGGGCACGAACCTAAGCGTAGCGCCGGAGGCCCGCTACTGCCGGAGAAACGACGCCTACCGCAGGTCTGCCGGTTGGCCGCCGCCCGTTCCGGACCGCAGCCATGTCCCTGAGTCTGGCTGGTCGTCTAGTCTGGTTGAATGACTGATCAGCCTGCCGGATCCGCACCGAAGGTCTCCATGGGAGAGCTCAACGCCCGTTATGACAAGTTCGTGGTGGATCTGCTCGGGGTGATGGCCTACGGCGAACTTTCCGCATTTGAACGCCTGTCTTCCGATGCCCGGTATTCGCCCACTCTGGCTGACCGGGCGGTGCTGGGGCGGATGGCCGTGACCGAGTTTGAGCACTTTGATCTGGTGCGTGCCCGGTTGCGGGAGATGGGGATAGACGCAGAGTTGGCCATGCGGCCGTTCCAGCCCTCGATTGATGCCTTTCACGACCGCACCCGGCCGGCGGACTGGTACGAGTCACTGATGAAGGCATATGTGATCGATGCGATTTCCGGTGATTTCTATCAGGCGATCAGTGAGTTCCTGGACCCGGCTACGCGCGGGGTGATTAATCAGGTGCAGGTTACCGAGGAATCCGGGGAGCTGATGGAGACTCGACTCAAGCGGATGCTCGCCGAAGATCCACGGCTGGCATCCCGGTTGGCCTTATGGGGCCGGCGATTGGTGGGGGAGGCGTTGACCCAGGCCCAGCGGGTGGGCAGCGAGCACAGCTTCCTGATGGGGCTGATGGCTGAGAACCGGGAAGCGGTGGCGGGCCGGGACGTCGTAAACCTGATGGCCGAATTGACCAAAAACCATTCACGGCGCATGAGCCGGCTGGGACTGACTGCCTAGATGAGTAATTCCAAGGTGGGTTAGTGGTCGTAGGCGGTTAGTGAGCGGCGGATGGCTTGGCCGATGCGGTCGTTGTGCCAGATCGCTGCTGTCATAGCCAGCAGGCGTTGAGTGATGCGGACGATGACGCCGTCTGGTTTTCGGCCGCCGTGTTGCTCCAGGTCGAGTTGGCCTTTGAGGGTGTCGTTGATCGATTCGATGATTTGCCGTAGGGGTTTGAAGAACCGCGACCCTGCCCGCGGTTTTTCGCCCTTACGGGCTGGGCGGAGCAGTTCCAGCCCTGCCTTCTCCAGGGTCGCTTCGAAGTCGTGGCCGAAGTAGTTCTTGTCCGCGATGACGGTCTGTTTCTGTCCGTCTTCACGCACCGCTGCCATGGTCGGTGTTCCGGCCAGGACGTCCAGAAAGATTTGGCGTTCATCAGCCTTGGCCCCGGTCAGGGCGTATCCGACCGGAAGGCCGTGCAGCGTGCAGACCAGATGCAGGCGCAAACCCCAGAAGTACCGGCTGTGCGAAGCGCAGTAACCGTCCTCGGCCCAACCTGCTAGATCCGAACGCTTGACGGTTTCCCTGGAGCGGGCACATTCGACCGGGGTGGAATCAACGATCCACACATCATCGGAGCAGATACCGCTGCGCTGGCCGAGCATGCCAATGAGCCAGTTCATCGCCGGTCCAAGCCGGCGCAACCGTTTGTTGTAGCCGGATTGGCCGGGCAGATACGGGAACATTTTGCGCAACGACCCATCACTGCCAAGGTGATCAGCTCGGCATCGGAGATTCTGGGCATGATCCCGATCCTGGGCCGAGTCGGAACATGTTCCGGATAGGCCTTCAACAGATCATCAGCTTCCACATACAATGCAGTAGCAAGGGTGTCCAGATCGGCGTCCACGTGAGCCTCCAAGTTCGACGTTGGGTAGATAACGCCCGATTCTGGACACCCCTGCCCACGATTACACCCCGCCACGCCGGAAAGACCCCTTGGAATTACTCATCTAGAGTCCGTAGGACCGGTCCGTACGGCCGGTTACTGCTGGCTCGGCAGGTAAACAGACGAGCCCCGATCGTTCAAGGTCTCTTACGGCTGGTCGAAGAGTCCAGCCAATCTGGCGCCAGGAACTGCGGAGTTCGTCATCGCCGAGCCTCCATAGCTGTTGACCGTCGCGTTATTTGACGATGATGGCGTCAGTGTTTTTGACGATGTTTCGGGGACGAAAACGCCCCACCCGGTGGTCCCTGGTGGGGCGTTCGTCGTCATGGTGACGGCTTGGTCGTCGTTGGTGCCGTGGTTCTTATTCGC
>NZ_JADPVH010000042.1 GCF_026932795.1 Paenarthrobacter sp. Z7-10
CCCCCCCGACGACGTCGGAACGGTTCCTCCAGTTTTCCATGGAAGCGGGCTGCCGTGCGAACGCCGTGCGGGTTACGGTCCTGCTACGTTCTGGTCGCCGCTCTTACCCGCTTCGCGGAGGACTCGCTAAGCTTTCCTCACTACCACCTGACATTCCATGCCTTAGACCGCAGCTACTTTTCCGCAGAGGAGTCTGTCCATGAAATTACTCAAGCACCGAGGTGCCCGGGCCACCGCCGCCGTGGCGGTGGGCCTGCTGACTTTGGGCCTGGTGGCCTGCAGCCCGGAAGCTCCCGGGTCTCCGGCGGCCAGCGGAAGCTCTGGCGCCACCAGCTACGATGACATCATCAGTGCCGGAACCACCGCGGACGCGGCAACCATCTCGGCCAATCAGTGGGCCAGCCAAGTGAAGAAGAACGGCGTGCTGCACGTCGGCGGCACGGAGACGTCCCAGCTGTTCAGCCTGTTGGATCCGGCCAAGGGCAAAGCGGTCGGATTCGATGCCGGGCTCTCCCAGCTGCTGGCTAAGTACATCATCGGCGAACCCAAAACGAAGCTGGATCAGGTCACAGTTGATACTCGGGAGGATCTTCTGGTGAACAAATCCGTGGATGCCGTCTTCGCCACCTATTCGATTACGCCTAAGCGTGAAGCCCGCGTTGACTTTGCCGGTCCGTATTACTCCTCGCAGGCGGGCATCCTGGTTAAGTCCAGCAACAACGACATCAAAGGCGTTGCAGACCTGGCGGGCAAGACGGTAGCCACCCAGGCTGCGTCGACGGGTGTAACGCTGCTGGCCAATGAAGCCCCCAAGGCGAAGGTCCTGTCCCTGCCGGATCATGCGCAGGCGCTGGCCGCTGTCAAGCAGGGTCGGGCAGATGCTTACGTCATCGACCAGTCGCTGCTGCTCAATGCCCTGGTCTCCAATAAGGACGTCAAAATCGTCGGTGATCCATTTGGTCCCAAGGACAACTATGGAATCGGTCTGACCAAGGGCACGGATGCAAAGGCCTTCGTCAATGCCTGGCTTAAAAAGATCATTGACGACGGCACCTGGCTCAAGCTTTGGCAGGCCACCATTGGTGCTCAGACCGGCACGGACAAAGCCCCGACGCCGCCCAAGGTCGGATAGTTAGACGCCGTGGGTCTGCTCCTGACGCACTACCTTGGAACCTTTGCGGCCGGCCTGTGGGTCACCGCCCAATTCACCGTGGTGGGCTTTGCTGGATCCATGATCCTCGGCGTGGTCCTGGCCACCTTCCGGATCTCCCCGGTGGCTTACCTCCGGGCAGTCGGGCTGATCTACGTGGAAATCTTCCGCAATGTGCCGCTGGTATCCCTTCTCATTCTGGTGGTGTATGGCCTGCCGGAAATCGGCATCACCATCGATTACCTGCCCTCGGTCATGATTGCCATGATCTTGGTGGGGGCCTCCTTCGCCTGCGAGGTCTTCCGCACCGGCATTAACGCGATCCCGGCCGGCCAGGTGGAAGCCGGCCGGGCGATTGGCCTGAGCTTCTTTGGCGTGCTGCGGGAAATCGTCTTTCCCCAATCCACCCGCTCCATGGTGCAGCCCATCGTGACGCTTTTTATCGGCGTGCTGCTCTCCTCCTCGTTGGCAGGCGTGGTGGGGGTCATGGACCTGACGGCGCAGGTGAGCTACATCAATAACCGGGAGGCGCTGGGACTGACAACGTTCCTCATTGCCGCGATTATTTATGCCACCATCGCCTTAGGAGCCGGCGCCATCGGTGCCCGGCTGGAGACGAAACTGCGGGTGCTGCGCTGAGTACCCGCCAGGTGCTCTTCGATGCCGTCGGGCCCAAAGCTCGGCGGCGGATCGCCGTGCTGACGGTGCTGAGTATCCTGCTCACCTTGGGCCTGGTGGCTTTGGCCTACGCCCAGTTTTATCAAAGCGGGCAATTGGCACCCTCCAAATGGGCCGAGTTTTACCAGAAAACCACATGGTCCTACCTGCTGAAGGCCTTTGGTAATACCGCCTTGGCCGCTGCGGGCGCCGGCGCGATAGCGCTGCCACTGGGACTTTTCCTGGCACTGGGCCGACTCTCTCGCGCTGCTTGGCTGCGCTGGCCATGCACGGCCGTGATCGAGGTGCTGCGCTCGGTCCCGCTGCTGCTGATTATTTACATTTTTGTCTCCGGGCTGCCGCCATACGGCATTAATCCAGACGTCTTCTTTAAATTGGTCATCCCGATCGGCGTATGCTCCGGGGCCACGATCGCAGAAGTCTTCCGCGCCGGCATCCTCGCCCTTCCGAAGGGACAGACAGAGGCCGCTATCGCCGTCGGCCTGACTCCAGCCCAAGCCTTCCGGCTGGTGGTCTTTCCGCAGGCCGTGCGGATTGTCTTCCCGGCGCTGATCGCCCAGGTGGTGATCCTGCTTAAGGACACCACGCTGGGCTACGTCGTCTCCTATGGGGAGCTGCAGCAGTCCAGCAAAGTCTTGGTTGCCTCCACCGGGCACCTAGTGCAGACCTACCTGATCATTACGGTGATCTATATCGGCATGAATGTGCTGATTTCCAATGTCGCCAGCGCGGTGGACCGCCGGATGGCCGGGCGGCGGGCGGGAAGCGTCACACCCAAGGCCGGCGGGCAGGACGCCACGGATCGTCAGCTGAGCACCATCGCGTAGCCCTGAGCACCATGGCGCAATTGAGCACCATCGCGCAGCTGAGAACCAAGGCACAGGAGTTTTTGAGAGCGGCGTTAAGTTTTTTCAGGAACGTTAAAAGAAGAAGCAGGGCGGGAGATTCCCGCCCTGCTTCCCAAGGTCAAACCACTCGGGCTAGAGAGCCTGGATGTTTACTGCCTGCGGACCCTTCGGACCCTGCTCTACATCAAAGGAAACCTTCTGGTTCTCTTCGAGGGAGCGGTATCCACCGGAGTTGATCGCAGAGTAGTGTGCGAAAACATCCTGGCTGGAGTCATCCGGGGAGATGAAGCCGAAGCCCTTTTCGGAGTTGAACCACTTGACGGTACCTGTTGCCATTATTTCTATCCTTCTGAAGGTGGAGATTCCGCCCGACTTTCGGGCCTCCGGTTACGGTGTTCTTTGCCGCTTCTTCAGAAAAGAAGCAATCCCCGCGAGGGGCCGCCACTTCAACTACAAAATGCGCAACACAACAACTGCAACCAGCAGATACCAATCTACCGGTGAACATCCGGGCGTTCCAAGGGTTATGCCAAAGTTTTCGCCGCTGTTTTGAGCGGAATTTATGGCTGCGGATTCCGCGGCCGCACCCGCCGCCGATTTCTCGTCCGATTTCCCGTCCGATTTCCCGACCGGGGCGGGCTGCGCAATGTGGCAGAATCGAATGGATCCGCCACGGCGAGGAAACATGGCTAAACGACAACGACAGCACGCACATCGCAAGCAACTGGCAGTGCACCAGATCCACGACATTGGCCGCCGCCGGTTTTTCGTGACCATGGGAGCAGCCGCGGCCGTTACGGCCGTCCGGACAAATATCGCCCTCGATTATCAGTTCACCGAAAACCGGTCGTTCAAGGTGTCCACGCCCGACAACGACGGCAACGCGGCCGCCGCGGCTGCGTTTCCAGGCTCCAGTTGGTATCTGCTGGGTGGGTTCAGGGTTTCCAACCGGACGGCCGGCCGGAAGCTGGCCGCGCTGCAGCCCGTGATGAACGAGCGGGCGCAGGCCTCCTACATTGGCTATTCCAACGAGGGCATCGATGTGGCCCAGTTGTTCATCGCCATCATGAGCGATGCCTACGAGCGTAAAATCACAACCGCCTACCTGTACGGCGACAGCTTTGGCGGCATGGTCGCCGTCGTGCTTGCCCCGCTGCTCGAGCAGAACGGCATTCACGTCAAAATGATCGTGTTCGGCTCCAGCCCCAGCAGCGTGGTGGATGTGCTGGACCCGGGCAAACGGTACATCTCGGTGGCCGGAGCGGTGGTGCCCTACCTCGGTCTCGCGGGCCGGCTTGCGGCAGGCGTATGGAGCGGCATAGCCAATCCGAATGGGCAGGACATGTATGAGGCCGCCCGCAATGGGGTGGAGTCGTCCTTTGACGCAGGCCGGAACAGCCTCATCCTGAGCACGTCGCAGGCAACATTCCTGAAGGCCTTTCCGGCCCAATACGACGGCGGCATCGCCACCTCAACCTGCATCGGATTGATGTATGACCCCGAGGACTTTATCGTCAACACCCGCTCCGCAATCCGAGGCTGGCACGCCCTGCTTTCGCACAATCCGTTCTACCGGTACGACGTGCCGCATACCGGCCATGCCAGTCCGGAAATTTATCCCGAAATCTACCGGACCGGCTTGGGCGTGCTGCAGGATGTGCTGGTGCCGCTGCCAACCCGGCCGCCTAAGACGCTGTACTTCTGAGCAGGCCTACGGTGCGGCGATCTGCGCGAGCAGCTGTTCGAACGGAAGGGACACCATTTTCTCCTGCTCGCGGGACTCGCGCTTCAGGCGGTGATCGGGTAGGTCGCTACTGCTCCCCTGCTGCCCGGCGATGGCGGTGGCCAGTTCACCGGCGGCTTGGGCGATGCGAACATTAAGCTCGCTCTGCCCGGCCTCGCCGGCGCCCCAGTCCTGCGGTGCGGCAAAGACGGCGGTGGCAACAGTCTGAGCGCGGAAGTAGCTGAACAATGGCCGAATGGCGGTTTCCAGGACCAGGGAATGCCGCGTGCTTCCACCGGTGGCGCCAATGAGTACCGGTAAACCGTCCAGCGCCTTCGGCTCCAACAGGTCGAAAAAGGATTTGAACAGACCACTGTAGGAGGCGCTGAAAATCGGTGTTACCGCGATCAAGGCATCCGCCAAAGCCACTTGTTCCAGGACTCGTGCCAGGGCGGGCGGGGCAAATCCAGTCACCATATTGTTGGCAATATCCACGGCGTAATCACGAAGCTCGACCGTCTGCACCACCGCCTCAGTTCCCAGCTCACGAAGCTGGGTTTGCGTGGCGGCGGACAACTGATCAGCCAGCATACGGCTGGAGGACGGTACGGACAGACCCGCGGAGATCAGGACGATCGTGCGTTGCATTGCCAAACTCCTCTTACACCTGGGCGAACCTTGGGCCGGCTGGGTCCGCCGGACTTCATGCGTTCGCATACAAGTACTTCAACCGGCGGGACAGCAGAGATAATCCATGCAGGTCCTAGACTCGTTCCATGCCTTCTCTGCGCAGCGTCACAAAGCTTTCGTGCCCTGGGGCGAACACAGAGTCCCCGGATCACCACCGGCCCCGAGGGGGTCCCAACACCGGGAACCGCTATGGCTGAGCGGATCAGTGCGGCCCAGCGCAGCGCCAACATGTCGCGCATCAGGAGCAAGAACACCAAGCCGGAACTGATCGTCCGTCGCCTGCTGCATGCCGCCGGCTACCGCTACCGGCTGCACGGCCGCATTGGTTCCGCAAGCCTTCCCGGGCGCCCGGATCTGGTCTTCGCCGGCCGCCGTAAGGTCGTGTTCATCAACGGTTGTTTCTGGCACAGCCATTCCTGCCGCGCTGGCCTGCGGGCACCGGTGAACAACGCCTCGTTCTGGCACGAAAAGCGCCGCCGCACCGTGGAACGCGATGCTGCCCAGCTCACTGACCTGCACCAGCAGGGATGGGAGATCCTGGTGGTGTGGGAATGTGAGCTCAAGGATCGGTCCCAACTTGAGCGCCGGCTGGTTTCCTTTCTCGGCGCTTCCCCACAGGCGAGCCGTCCACCCCCAAGTAAGTCGGCCGCCACCCCCAAGTAAGTAGCAGCACATGCGCTCATCCGGCGTTATGAGTGCATGTGCTGGTACTTACTTCGAGGTCTGTGGTGTTCGTTCGGGACGGTCCCGGCAGTTCGGGACGGTCCCGGCCCGGTCCCGGCTCCCCCGGCCTAGATCCCCAGATGGGTGGGGGCGAACATTTTCAGCAGAACCTCGACGACGACGACGTTGGGACCGTCCGCGGCGAATCCCGCCCGGAGCGCCTCCCCCACATCCTCCGGGGCAACCCGACGCGCCGGGACACCGAAGGATTCGGCCAGCTGAACGAAGTCCGGTCCGGACAACTCGGTGTGAGTGGCCTTGCCAAAGGCGTCGACCATGTATTCGCGCAGGATGCCGTACCCGCCGTCGTCGACAATAAGCCAGGTCACGGGCACGTGATGCTGCCGCGCGGTCGCCAGCTCCGCGATCGAGTACATCGAAGAGCCGTCGCCGGAGACCGCCAGCACCCGCGCCGGCTTGCCCTGCGTCGCCAGACCAACGGAACCGCCAATCGCGGCCGGAAAGCCGTACCCCAGGCCACCGGCCCCCTGGGCGGAATGGAATTGGCCGCTGCGCGCATCCCAGCAGCTCCAGCCCCAATACGCCGCAATCGTCATATCCCAGAAGGTCTGCATGTCATCGGGGACGGCGGAGCGGATGTCCGCCATGAACCGGCGCTCCAGTTCCAGACCCTGTTCGTCCAGCCGCGCCGCCACCTTGGCCAGCGTGTCCTTGACCAGCGCCTGCGGCGTCTGGCCGTGCCAGTTGGCTCGTGGCACGTGCGGCATGGCTGATGCGGCGTCCAACGCCTCATTGATCGCACGCAGGGCTTGCCCGGAATCGGCACGGATGCCCAGCGCGGGTCGATTCGATTCGAGCACCCGGGGCTCGGCGTCGATCTGGATAATCCGGCCGCGGGGCGCCAACGTAAAGTAATTGCTCGTTACTTCGCCCAGCGAGGAACCGACGACGACCAATACGTCCGCCTCTTCGAGCACGTCAGTAACGTGGCGGTCCTCCACCCAAGACTGCAGGGACAACTCATGGTCCCAGGGGAACGCCCCATTGCCGCCAGGAGAACACACCACCGGGGCGTTCAGTTTCTCGGCCATCGCGAGCAGGGACGCCTCCGCGCGGCCGCGCCGGGTACCGCCGCCGGCCACGATGGCCGGCCGCTCGGCGGCAGTGAGCCATTTGACCGCTTCGCGGACCAGTTCCACCCGTGGTGGATTATCGAACGGCTCGGCGAGCGCGTCTTCGACCGCCGGGACCATAATCGGATCCAACAGCACATTCTGCGGCACCTCGATCCAAACCGGTCCCTGCGGCGAGGACACAGCTTCCGTCCAGGCATCCTGGATCGCCGAGGGGATGCCGGAGGCGTGCTGGATCAGCCGCTGGCTCTTGGTCACGTTTGCCGCCGAGGCCTTTTGATCGTCGAGCTGGTGCAGCATGCCCTTGCGGCGGGCGCCGAGCCCATCGAGCGGGATCTGGCTGGCAACAACAATCATCGGCACCCCCGTGGCGTACGCTTCCTGCAGCCCGGCAAGCGAGGTCAGGGCTCCCGGACCGGTGGACAGGAACAGGACACCGACTTCGCCGGTGGCCCGGGAATAGCCATCCGCCGCGAAGGCGGAGTTGTTCTCCACCCGGGAGGAGATGAAGTTCAATGTTGACCGGCTCAGGGCATCGAAAAGGCCCAGCGCGTGCTGGCCCGGTATGCCGAAGACGGTTTTGGCCCCGAGGGCGGCCAAGGTCTCAACCACCAGGTCGCCACCGTTGCGCACCGCGGATCCTGAGTTGGCGTCCAGGGGCTCGGAGTTCATACCGGGCAGGGAATCCCCGGCAGCGTGGGCGTTCAGATCGTTCACTTGCCTGCCTCCCCAGCCTGCGCCTGGCCGGCGGCCTGCACCGTCGTACCGGCCGGGCCCGGCACCGGGGCGGCCGAAAAACCTGCGGGTCGACGGGGCTGGCGATCCAATGACTGAGCCGCATAGCCGGTGGCGGCCCCAAAGCGGTCTCCGGGCACGGCGTTGTCCGCCAGCAGGGTGACAAGTTCGTAGGCGACATGACTTCCAGCGATGCCGGTAATCTCCGCGTGGTCGTAAGCCGGGGCAACCTCCACCACATCGGCACCAATCAGGTTCATGCCACGGAATCCACGGATGATTTCCAGCAGTTCGCGGCTGCTGATGCCACCCGCCTCCGGGGTACCGGTGCCCGGGGCGTGCGCAGGGTCCAGGACGTCAATGTCCACGGAGATGTAGAGCGGCCGGTTGCCGATCCGCTCGCGCACCTTCGCCACCGTTTCCAGGACCCCCTGGTAGTAGACGTCTGCACTGGTGACGATGCCGAAACCGAACCGATGGTCGTCGTCGAGATCCTTTTTGCCGTACAGCGGGCCGCGGGTACCGATGTGGCTGATCGCCTCGGTGTCCAGGATGCCTTCCTCCACTGCGCGGCGGAACGGTGTCCCGTGGGTATACTCGGCGCCGAAGTAGGTGTCCCAGGTATCCAGATGCGCGTCGAAGTGCAGCATCGCCACCGGCGCGCCGGCGCGCTCAGCGGCGGCGCGCAGCAGCGGCAGGGAAATCGTATGGTCACCGCCGAGAGTCAGGAGCTTGCCGCCGTCGTTGGTCATGTCCAGCGCATTCTGCTGGATCGTCTCGATGGCCTCGTTGATGTTAAACGGGTTGACGGCCATGTCCCCGGCGTCAGCAACCTGGATATTCTCGAACGGGGAGACATCCCACGCCGGGTTATAAGGGCGGAGCAGCCGCGAGGCCTCACGCACGTGATTCGCACCGAAGCGCGCGCCAGGACGATAGGAAACGCCGGAATCGAAGGGGACGCCGACGACGGTGACGTCCGCCTTCGCGACCTGGTCCAGCCGCGGCAGGCGGGCAAAGGTGGCGGCTCCGGCATAACGCGGGATACGGGAGGAATCGATTGGGCCAACGTTGCCGTTGGCTTCAATGCGCAGCTCTTTCATGGGTGCCCTCATCTTCGTCGATTGTTGGCTTGTGCCGGCGGTCAGGGCCGGCGGCAAAGCCCGATTTTACCTAGATCCTACCGCCTGAGGTTGCTTAGGGGGAACCAAATGTTTCCCGGTAAGCAAAATCCAGGCGCTCGGCCTCACCTGCCAGTGGCGGCGGGAACCAGGATCCAGAGTGCCTGCACGGGCTCGTCGCAGTGGTTGATCCAGCTGTGCGGCTCGCGGCCCGGGAAGGACAAGGTATCCCCGGCCTCAAGGTCAAAGGACTCGTTGGTCATGATCACAGTCAGTGCTCCGCGAATCAGGTGCAGCACGTCCAGTTCGCAGTCCACGGCGTAGAGGTCCGATTCACCGCGGCCGTGCGGGGCAATCTCCGCGTGAATGATCTGCAGCCGCCGCTCGGAGCGCGCCGTCAGCAGTCGCTCGACAATTCCCTCGCCGCCAAGAGAGATCCGTGGACCATCGTCGCGCCTGGTCAAATGCGTTTCCGGAACGGAAAACAGGTCGCCGATGGACACGGACAACACCTGGCACAGGACCACCAGCGAGGCGACGCTGGGCGACGTCAGGTCGCGCTCCACCCGGCTGAGGAAGCCTTTGGTCAGCCCCGTGGCATCCGCAACGTGTTCAATGGTCAGCCTTTGGCCCTGCCGTGCGGCCCGGATCCGTGAACCAATCGCCACCGGGGCGGTACTGGGTTGCACAGGCAATGCCTTCATGGGCCAACCTTTCCTGAGCGAAACCGGGCTCAACACGTCGTGGTGAGCCCACCGGGCTTGGCTGTTAGCCGTTTTCAGTTTAACCTATGGCTCAACAGTTGTTGCCTAACAGGCAAACCGGCGCGTGAATTGAGGCAGGAAAGCTGGCGGGTGCGGGGTGGAGGGTGGGGATGCGCGCTGTCGCCGCCCATCGCTGGGCAGTTTGCGCGCCTGACGACTGGACCGGTTCAACATCACGCCTGATACCTTTTTGCCCGCGCTTTTCGGGACACCGAAACCGTTCGAGCAGGGAAGCCAGCCTGAAAATTCGCCGCTGAATCGGTAAAGTGGTAAATGTTCCAGAGCCCCGCCCGAGGAGAAGGTTCCAAACCCGGACGGTCCCACCCAGGGACCGGATCGTGTCCCCGGACGGTCCCACCAGGGACCGGATCGTGTTCCCGGACCGATTGCCAACACCGACGACAGTGGAGAATTACCGTGCCGGATCGCACCCCTTCCCCGGCCGATATCCGGCGATGGCGCCAGTATCTGGCCGACGAACGCGCCGAAGCGGCGGTTTACCGCGACTTGGCCAAGAAGCGCGACGGCGAGGAACGGGAAATCCTGCTGGCTGTAGCCGAGGCGGAGGGCCGGCACGAACAACATTGGCTGGCGCTGCTGGGCCCCGACGCCGGATCCCCGCGCCGTCCCTCCACCCGCAACCGCATCCTCGGACTGCTCGCGCGGCGTTTTGGCTCAGTGTTCGTACTGGCGCTGGCGCAGAGTGCGGAGTCCCGCTCCCCCTACGCCACGGATACGGATGCCACGCGCACCATGGCTGCGGACGAGCAGATTCATGAGGAAGTGGTTCGGGGCCTGGCCACCCGCGGTCGCACCCGATTGTCCGGTTCCTTCCGCCCCGCCGTCTTCGGCGCGAATGACGGTCTGGTCAGCAACCTCTCGCTCGTAATGGGAATTGCCGCCTCCGGCGTCGCGAGCCAGGTAGTGCTGCTCAGCGGCATCTTCGGGCTGCTGGCCGGCGCGCTCTCCATGGGGGCCGGCGAATTCGTCTCGGTCCGCTCGCAGCGCGAACTCCTCGACGCCTCCCGTCCCACCAAGGTCACCCTATCCGCTGCCTCGTCACTGGATCTGGAGAACAACGAATTGCTGCTGGTCTATTTGGCGCGCGGTATGAGCCGGGAGGCCGCCGAGCATCGCGTAGCCGAGCGGATGGGTCAATACAGCTGCGATTGCGATCCAAGCCTGTCCCTGAATCCTGAGCGGTTTGAAGGCGAAGCCTCGCACGAGACTCTCGGGACAGCTTGGGGAGCGGCCATTTCCAGTTTTTGCTTCTTTGCCTGCGGCGCCCTGATTCCGATCCTCCCCTTCGTATTTGGCATGATCGGCGGCTGGGCTCTGGCGCTGGCCTGCGTGCTGGTCGGGATTGTGCTGCTGGGGACCGGCGCCGTCGTTGGCCTGCTCTCCGGCACGTCGCCTCTCACCCGCGCTCTGCGCCAGCTGGCCATCGGTTTCGGAGCGGCCGCCGCCACCTACCTGCTGGGACTTCTGGCCGGCTCCGTCCTGGGCGGTTGACCCCGACGACGACGCGGTCACCCGCCCGACGACGACGACCATGTGGTCCCCCGCCCGACGACGACGTGGTCGCCCGCCCGACGACGACCACGTGGTCGCCCCCTCGACTACAACGGTCCCACGGTCAGCGCCCGACGACGGCGGGGACGAGGGAGCGCCGGCTGGCGGGAGTCATGGCCACGCCCGACTCCGGGAAACCAGCGATGTCGACCCTCCCGTGCGTGTGCACCTCGGAAACCGTTCGAGCGGTGTGCTCGGCGATCTCCGCCAGCGTGGTGACCCACATACCGTCCATGCCGCGAACCCGCTCAATCAAACGTTCCAGTGCCACGGCTTTGGACGGCCGCCCGGAGATGAACGGGTGGTTGGTCAATACGAAGCAGCTGCCTGCAGCACGGTGCGCCTCGGCCTCGAGGGTCCACATCTCCAGCACTTTGGCAGGGCTTTCGATTACGCCACTCCCCGTCACGCCCGGGTAGAAGGCATACTGCTCCCAATCATCGAGGGCCCAGTCGACCGGAATCTCTACCAGGTCCCGCGGGTCCCCCTCCGCGACGGCGAAACGGTAGGGCGCATCGCCGTCGAGCAGGCTGGAATCGTAGCGCAAGCCGCGCTCAGCAAGCAGCGCAGGGGTATGCCAGTTCAGCTCCCACCAGGGCGCGCGATAACCGGTGGGTCGGATACCGGCCACCTTCTCCAACGCGTCCAGCCCACGGTCCAGATAGCGCGCCTCGGTGGCCGGCTCGATCCCCTGCATCTGCTCGTGCAGGTATCCGTGGTGGGCCACCTCATGTCCTCCGTCCACGATGGCGCGGACGGTGTCCGGATAGCTTTCGGCGGTGAAGCCGGGGATAAAGAACGTCCCGCGGATGCCCTGCCGCTCCAGGATCGACAGGATCCGCGGCACTGCCACCCGCGGACCATAGGACTGGTGCGTCATCAGGGACATCCGCCGCGTCGAGGACGGGTCGTGCGCCAAAATGCAGGATTCGGCGTCGACGTCGAAGCTGAAGGAGGCCGCGGACTGGTACCCCTCCGGCCAGCTGATCGGATGGACAGCGTCGGGAAAAGCCTGGATTACCATGTTGGTCCTTGGTCTAGTCGTTGATCAGGGCCGGTGCGGACGACGCATCAGGAAGGCCGCCTGCGGCTGCCGGGGCGGCAACAGTTTTGGTGTTCGCGGCGGCGGAGTTTCTGGCGGCACGAGGCCCGACGGCGGCGTGCCCGGCGGCTGGTTTATCCGCCGCCAGTTCCGAGGCCGGCAGGTAGCGGGCATGCACCCGCGGTCCCAGCAGTGCATAGACGCCGGCAGCAACCAGGCCACCGGCCAGCCAGGACAAGTCGACGCCGCCCATGGCGGTGGCAATCGGGCCCTGCATGATGGGCAAGACGCCATACATAAACAGCCAGGTGGAGAAGATTCCGGTCAACAATGCGGTGATGCCCGCCCAGTTCACTATCGGCAACCGGGTGGTGCCAATCGGATCGAACAGCCGGTCCACAGCGACGGGTTGGCGTTTGTCCACCCAGAAGTAATGCACCAGCATGATTCCGCCCCAGGCAGCAACCCAGGCCACCAGTCCGCCCAGCCAAGTGCTCAGGGTCGAGGCAAAGTCCTCCTGGACTATGAAAACGACCACGCCCAGCAGCGCCAGCACTCCGACAAACAGGTTCAAGGTCCGGCGTTTGGCCTTGATGTCAAGCGCCTGAGCGGCGACGGAGAAGGTGTAAATGTTCAGGATGTTCGTGGCGATCGGGCCATGCAGCACCAGGAACAGAACCGGAATGGCCAGCACGCCGAAGTTGTCCACGATCAGGTGGCCGGGATCGGCCGTGCCGCTCTTGGTAGCCAGCGAGGCCCCGAGGACCCCCAGCCAGACAACTGGCAGGAACTGGCCGAAAACGGAGGCAAGGTAGACCTTGCGGCGGGGCACGGAGCGGCTGACGAACCGGGAGTAGTCGGCGGCGTAGGTGAACCAGGTGATGCCCCAGCCGATGCCGATCACTGTCATCACAGTGGTCATGGCGGCGATCCGGGCCCCACCTTCCAGCACTGCGCCGGGAGGGCCCGCGTAGCTCCAGTCGATGTTCATGCCGAACCAAGCAACGGCAGACATCGCGATCAGGACGATGATGGTGGGCGGTACGGTCCAACGCTCAAAGGCGGCAATGGCCTTGTACCCAAACCAGGCGATGGTGACCTGCGCGGCCATGATGAGTGCGGCGACAATGACCTTAGGGCCGACGTTGGCCTGGTCCGGATCAACCAGGCCTAGTTTACCCAGCAGCGCCATCACCAGATCCAGAATGATCCAGGTGTTGACCGCGCACCATCCGATGCCAAGGGCGGCTTGGATAGCGCTGGGCAGGTAGTTGCCGCGGCGGCCAAACGCTGCCCGCGCCAGCACCATACCGGTGGCTCCGGTCCGCTGGCCCAGCAGCACAAAGAAGCCAAAGAGCGCCATGCCGATCAGGTTCCCCACGACCAGAACGGTGACGGTGTCGGCAAATCCGAGACCCAATTGGACGCCTAGGGCACCCAGGACCCAGTTGATCGGAGCCAGGTTGGCCCCCGCCCAAATCCAGAATTGTCCGGAAACGCTGCGCGTGCGCGCACTTTCCGGAATGGCTTGCAGGTTCTGCTCGACGTCGGAGGCCGACGACGGCGAATCCGTCACGGCCAAGGGGGCCGCGGCGTGGTTGTCTCTCATGGGAAACCTCCGGTTGGAATGGGGACACCCCAAGGCTATGTGCGATGAATCACAGCAACAAGATACAATGCGTCAAGCAGATTCGCTAGAGAACGGACATAGTGTCATGTCGATGGATTTAAGTGCGGTGCTTCAGCACAGTACGCTGGCCGCCGCTAATCCCATTATCCGGGCCGGAGCCGCTGGTGCGCTGGCTGCACAAGTGCGCTGGGTCCACTCCAGCGAGGTGTTGGACATTGCGCCGCTGCTGCGCGGCGGCGAACTGCTGCTCACCGGCGGCGGCGGCCTGGCCCTGATTGGCGCCGAGGACCGCCGTGCCTACATTCGCGCCCTCGCCGGACGCAGGGTCGCCGCTGTGGCCATCGAGACCGGAGGTGCGCTGCCGGAATTGCCCGGAGATCTGGTGGAGGCGGCTGAAGAGTTCGGGCTGCCACTGATCGAGCTGCGCAAAGTGGTCCCCTTCGTGGCCGTGGCCGAGGCTATTAACAGCGCACTGGTCAGCCAATCGGTGGTCCGGTTGCAGCGTTCGGAAGCCTTGTCCCACTCCCTGGCGGAGGAATTCGCCAACGGCGGCAGTCTGGAGGCGCTGCTTACGGCCATCGCCGTCGAACTGGATGCCGGGGTGGCGCTGCTCAATAGGGCAGGCAATGTGCTCGCGGCTGCCGGCATGGACACCGAATCGGGCGACGCGGACGCAGCGGACCGGGCTCCAGGAGCCGAACTGGACGGCAGGGAACGCGGCGGCGGACAGCCGATCGACGTCGACATTCCCCTGCGGGGCATCGTCGGCGCCCAGCTGAGGATTGTGCCCAAGCCCGGCGGTGACCGCGAACTTGCCCGGGCGGTCGGCGAGCGCGGCATAGATGTGCTGGCGCTGGCACTGCTGAAATACCAGGCACCCTCGCTGCGCGAGGTGGGCGGCGGGGAGCTGATCCGTGCGATTCTTGCCGGCGCACGCTCCTCCCGCCTGGTCCAGCTCGCTGGGGCCGCCGGCGTCGACCCGCAGGCTCCAGCCTGCGCCGTCGTCGGCCGGGTGGTCGGGGGCGCCCAACGGCAGGGATCGGTCGAGCAGCTGCTGCGGCGCCGTTCCCGCCACCTGGTCGTTTATGTGGACCAGAACGAATTTGTGGCGCTGGTGGCCCTTGACCCCACCGAGGTGCGCTCGTCACGCACTGCGCTGCTGACCGAGCTCTCCGCCGGCCCCGAAGACAATCCGGTCATTTTCGCCGTCGGGCCCGTGGCCTACGGCATCGCGGCCGCCGGCCGGTCTCTGGCGGAGGCACGGTTGAGCCTGGAGGTCACGTTCGCGCTGCCCCAACGCGGGACGGTCATCGATGCGGAGGCCTTGGCAGTGGAACGGCTGACAGCGCGGAACGTGGCGCCGGAGCAGATCGCCGCGTTCGTGGAGGAATTGGTCGGCGAGCTGCTCAGCCATGACCGCAGGAAGGGGTCGCGGCTGATGGAAACGCTGGAGACCTGGCTTTCGCTGGGCTGCAACACGGCCGAGACGGCCCGGGTCCTGCACCTGGAAAGGCAATCCCTGCACAACCGCCTGCAGCGCATCTTCGCGCTGCTGGGCGGCGATCCGCGGGGTACCGGGCGGCTTGCCGGGCTGCACATGGCAGCCCGGCTCGCCCATCAACTCCCCCTCGGCGCGGCACGGTAACCGCCGATCGCCAAGGTCACGCCACCTCCGTGCGGTTACGCCGTTTCCCTCACCTGCTGTGCCAGCTGGGCCGACCCGAAATTCGAGAAGTCCGAGGCCCCCGGCGCTCCCCAAACCACTACGAGTTTCAGCGGGCCGGCTCCGGTGTTGTGCAGGTCATGGGTCGCGCCCACCTTGGCCAGTACCGCATCCCCCACCGAAACGTCAAAGGTCCCGCCGTCAATTTCCAGCCGGCCGTTCCCTTCAGTAACTATGTAGATTTCCTCGAGAGCGCCGTCCTGGTCGGTGTGGGCGTGCATGCCTTCGTACCCGCCGGGTGGGAGTTCCCACGTCTGCACCGCAACAGGAAGCTCGGACTGGCCGAAGAAATGCCACTGCATCCTGACCGCGGAGCCGCCGTGCAGCCGATAGTCAAACGCGTGTTGTCCCGATTGTTCAAGCATTGGCGATTCTTTGCTCCTTCGATTGTGCCGGACAAACGCCGGCTCCGATCCGCGCCGTCAGCGCAGCACGACGGTCCGGTTCCCCTGCAGGAAAACCCGTCCTTCGCAGTGCCACCGCACTGCGTTGCTCAGCGCCTTGCACTCGGTGTCGCGGCCGGCGGCCACCAGATCCTCCGGGCTGAAGGTATGGTCCACTTCCACCACCTGCTGAGCGATGATCGGCCCCTCGTCCAGCTCGGCGTTGACGTAGTGCGCCGTGGCGCCCACGGTCTTCACGCCGCGGGCGTAGGCCTGGTGGTAGGGCTTGGCGCCCTTGAAGCTGGGCAGGAAGGAGTGGTGGATGTTGATGGCCCGGCCGTCCAGTCGGCGGGTCAGATCATCACTGAGCACCTGCATGTACCGGGCTAGCACCACCAGCTCAACGTCGAGGTCGCCGATCAGGTCCAGCAGCGCGGCCTCTGCCGCCGGTTTGCTGCCCGCGGTGACCGGGATGTGGACGAACGGGATGGAGTGCCATTCCACCAGGCGCTGGTGGTCCCGGTGGTTGGAAACGACGGCGACGACCTCCATCGGCAGTTCGCCGGTTCGGGCCCGAAACAGCAGGTCATTGAGACAGTGCTCAAATTTGGAGACCATGATCAGCACCCGGCGCTTAGCACCGTGCGGGTCCATTTGCCAGCGCATGCCAAAGTCTTCGGCGACAGATGCAAACGCCTCGCGCAGACGCTCCGTCGTGGCGGCATCGCCGTCGGAGGCGAAGTGGATGCGCATGAAGAAGTGGCTGTCTGCAGGGTCGGTGCGTCCGCCGAACTGCTTATTGTCGATGATGTCGCAGCCATGATCCAGCAGAAACCCGGACACCGCATGCACGATGCCGGGCGCCTCCGGACAGTCCAGCGCCAGCACGTGTTCAACCACGGTTCGGCCGGAGGGCGGCAGCTGTGTTTCGGTCCGGGCTGCGGTCAGGACAGCGTCGATAGAGGTCATTCTTGCACCTAGCACTCGATCACGTTTACGGCCAGGCCGCCACGTGAGGTTTCCTTATATTTGCTCATCATGTCCGCGCCGGTCTCACGCATGGTCTTGATGGCCTTGTCCAGCGAGACCTTCTGGCTGCCGTCGCCGTGCCGTGCCAACCGGGCGGCATTGATGGCCTTCACACTGGCAATGGCATTGCGCTCGATGCACGGGATCTGCACGAGTCCGCCCACCGGATCACAGGTCAGCCCGAGGTTATGCTCAATGCCGATCTCGGCGGCATTTTCGACCTGCACCGGGGTGCCCCCCAACAGCTCACACAACCCGGCCGCCGCCATCGAACACGCGGATCCCACCTCGCCCTGGCAGCCGACCTCGGCACCGGAAATGGAGGCGTTGATCTTGAACAGGATGCCGACGGCGGCAGCCGTGAGCAGGAACCGGACCACGCCGTCGTCGTTGGCTCCCGGAATGAACTTCATGTAATAGTGCAGCACCGCCGGGATGATTCCGGCCGCGCCGTTGGTGGGGGCGGTGACGATGCGTCCGCCAGCGGCGTTTTCCTCATTAACCGCCAGCGCAAACAGGTTCACCCACTCCATCGCACGCAGCGCGTCGGTGGCGTCCTCGGGGGCCTGCAGCGAACGGAACAGGGCAGGTGCCCGACGGGTAACCTTCAGGCCGCCCGGCAGAATGCCCTCGCTGGCGCAGCCGTTATCCACGCATTCCTGCATGACGGACCAGATGCGCAACAGCTCCGCCCGCAGTTCCGCCTCGCTGCGCCAGACCAACTCGTTGGCCAGCATCACGTCGCTGATGGACATATTCTCGCGCGCGCAGTGGGCCAGCAGCCCGGCCCCGGTATTGAACGGATAGGGCAGCACGGTGCTGTCCGGAACTATCCGGTCCGCACCGGCGGCATCCTCGTCGACCACAAAGCCGCCGCCAACGGAGTAATAGGTCCGCTCCCGCAGCACGTCGCCGGCATGGTCCAGCGCCCGAAAAGTCATGCCGTTGGGGTGCGCGGGCAGTGACTTGCGGCGGTGCAGCACCACGTCCTTCTCGAAATTGAAGTCCACCCGGTGCTCACCACCGAGCAGCAGTTGCGCGTCCAGGGCCGCCGCGGCCACCTGGTCGTCCGCCGTTGCGGTATCCACTGTTTCCGGGTCCTGGCCCGCCAGCCCCAGCACCACGGCCTTGTCCGAACCGTGCCCGCGGCCGGTGGCGCCAAGGGAGCCGAAGAGCTCCGCCTGGACCCGCACCGTGGCCGCGAGCTGGCCCGAGGAGGTCAGCCCGTCGGTGAACCGTTTCGCGGCGCGCATCGGGCCGACGGTGTGCGAAGACGATGGCCCGATGCCGATTGAAAACAGGTCCAACACGCTCAGTGCCATCAGGACACCTGCGCCGCGTTGAACTCCTGCATACCGTCGAGCAGCCATCGGCCCAGAAAATCGGCGAAGGAGGCCCGTGGGAAGATCCGGTAAGTCTGGACATCAACCTTCCACAGCAGCGCCGGAATCAGGCCAATCTCGGTGACGTACGCCGTTCCCGGTTTGAAGACCCGGGGATGCAGGTCCAGCGCACAGCTCTTTTCCAGCACCTCCCGGGCACTGGGCCCGGCGAGCTCAAAGGTCGTCCGGTTCGCGGACAGATCGACGGCCTGTCCGGCGTCCTGGCCCAGAGCCTGCTGCAGCGCGGAAACCAAAGCCGCGGGGCCGCCGTCGTCGGCGACGTCCTCCGGGGCCACCACCAAGAATTCCTGCGGTCCCAGCCACAGCGTCCCGGTGCCGCTGCCGTCCGCGGCGCCGCCGACCTGCCCGCAGCTGTTCGGCAGGCCGCCAGCCACCGCGCCGACCCGCTCCCCGGCCGCGGAGGCCGGGTTCACCCGGAGACCGACCATGGTCAGGAAGGGCACCTCACGCAGGGCCACGCCATGCGCCCCTTCGACCGATCCCTGGGCGAACTCCTCCGCCAAGTGGGCGACGGGACTGCGCCGCAGTCCCCGGATTACGGCACTTTCTCGTTCAGCTGTCTCAGCCATCTTTGCGCTTCCCTTCGGCATCAAAAAGTACGGTTTCTGCTACTACGACGTCCACCAAAGTCTCGCCCACGACGGCAACCAGCTTCTCCCCAATCCGGTTGCGGCCATTCTTGATCAGGGCCAGCCCGAAGGACCTGCCCAATGCGGCGCTGTGGTAACTGGAGGTGACAAAGCCCTGCATGGGCACCGGGCCGTAAGCCGGGTTGACCGAAACGCCCTTTTCCACCAGCTGGGTCCCCTCCGGCAGCCGGATGGAACCATCCACCGGCAGCACACTCACCAGGTGCTTGCGGTCGGTGCGCGAGGCATCGGCGCGGGCGTAGGAGCGCTTGCCGATGAAGTCCTTGACCTTGGAGACCACCCAGTCCATGCCCGCGTCCTGCGGGGTGACCGTGCCGTCCGTGTCCTGGCCGACAATGGGGTAGCCCTTCTCGGCCCGCAGCACGTGCATGGTTTCGGTGCCGTACGGGGTGATGTTGAACTCCGCGCCCGCCGTGGCGACCGCCTCCCAGGTGTTCAGCCCGTACCAGGCCGGCACGTTAATCTCGTACGCCAGTTCCCCGGAGAAGGAGATCCGGCAAATCCGGGCCTGCACGCCGGAGGCCAGCGTGGTCTCGCGGAAGGTCATGAACGGAAACGCCTCCGCGTTTTCCGCGCTGCCAAGCTCCAGTTCGGGGGCCAGTTTGGCCAGCACGGCCCGGGATTTGGGTCCGACGACGGCGATGGTGGTCCATTGCTCCGTTACCGAGGTGCAGTGTACGTCCAGTTCGGGCCACTCGGTCTGCAGCCATTCCTCCAACCAGTCCAGCACCTTGGCAGCGCCGCCGGTGGTGGTGGTCATGAAGTAGCGGTCCTCGTCCAGGCGCAGGGTCACGCCGTCGTCGAAGATCATTCCGTCCGCCATGCACATCACGCCGTAGCGGGCAAAGCCGGGCTTGAGCTTCTTGAACGCGTTGGTGTAGATGCGGTTCAGGAACTCGCCGGCGTCCTTGCCGCGGATTTCGATCTTGCCCAGCGTGGTCGCGTCCATGTACCCGACCGAGCTGCGGGTGGCCGCGCATTCACGCAGCACCGCCGCATCCATGTCCTCGCCCGGCTGCGGGTAGTACCAGGGGCGCTTCCATTGGCCGACGTCCTCGAACTCGGCGCCGTGGGCGACGTGCCAGGGGTGGATGGAGGTGACGCGGGCGGGGTCGAAAAGCTCCCCGCGCTGTCGGCCGGCGAGCGCGGCGAAGGCCACCGGGGTGAACGGTGCCCGGTAGGTGGTGGTACCGATCTCCCCAACCCCGGCCGTGGCACCTGTGCCCTGCCCGAGGGCGGCGGCGATAACGCCGATGGCGTTGACCGCTGAGGTCTTTCCCTGGTCATTGGCGGTGCTGATCGAGGTGTAGCGCTTGATGTGCTCGACCGAACGCATGCCGGCGCCGGTGGAGCGCAGCACGTCCGCGACGCTCTGGTCGCGCTGGAAGTCCACGAAGTGCTGGTGCCAGTCCGACGGCGTTCCCTCCAATCCGCCGACCAGCCAGAGTGCGCGGGTGGGTGCCTGCGCTTGGGCCGGGCGGGCGGGCCTCGCCGCCGCCGCGGTGGCGGCGGTGACCGCGGCTGCGGTGGCAAAACCGGCGGACACCGCGGCGACCGAGCCGGCGGAGATGCCCTCCGCCACGCAGTCCGTCAGGGCGTAGCTGCCCCGGCCGGAGCCGATCACCTGCTGGTCCGTCACCACGGAGGAGGGCACGAAACCGACCAGCTCATCATCCCAGCGCAGCTTGCCCTGCCGCTGGCTGTGCAGGTGGACCACCGGCGACCAGCCGCCGGCCACGGCGAGCAGGTCGCAGCTGAGCAGTTCGGCTTCCGCTGCGCCGTTCCCGCCTGCACCTATGGTCGGGCTGCCGTCGGCGTCAATGAGGCTGACGGTGACGCCTGCCAGCCGGCCGGAGGCGTCGGCAGCGGTGTTGACCACGGCGGAGCCGGTCAGCACGCGCACCCCGGTACTCCCCACAATCGTGCCAGCGAGTTCGGAGAGTTCCGGCCGGGCGTCCACTATGGCGGCAACCTCGATGCCGGCAGCCACTAGGTCCTGCACCAGGGCGTAGGCCGAGTCGTTGGTGGTGCTGACCACCACTTTCGAACCGGCAGCGACGGCGTAGCGGTTCAGGTAGCTGCGCACCGCCGAGGCCAGCATGATGCCCGGCCGGTCGTTGTTCTCAAACACCAGTGGACGCTCGTGGGCCCCCGGGGCCAGCACCACCTGGGCGGCCCTGATGTGCCAGATCCGCTGCCGGGACACGCCCGGAGCGGCGGGTGAGCTCAAGTGGTCGGTGCGGTTCTGCACGGCCAGGACATAGTTGCTGTCGTAGGAGCCGAACGCGGTGGTGCGGTTGAGCACGGTGCATTCCCCGGCCGCGATCAGCTCGGCTTCGACATCCGCCACCCAGTCCAGCGCGGGCTGGCCCTCGATGGACTCGACGTCGGCTGCAAGCGCGGACCCGGAGAGCAGCGAGCCGCCGAGCTCTGACTGGTCATCGATCAGGATGACGCGGGCCCCGGTCCGGGCCGCCGCGCGGGTGGCGGCCAGACCGGCGGGACCGCCGCCAACCACCAGCACGTCGGTGTGCACGTACTTTTTGTCGTAGACGGCCCTGTCATCGGTCGGGTCAAGCCGGCCCAGTCCGGAGAGCAGTTCGACGCCGAGTCCGTCCACCAACGACACCGCGGTGGCCGGCAGCATGGATTCGGCGGCGTGGCCCGGGAAGCGGCTGGCAATCTTCACCAGCGCGTTCGGCTCCTCCACGCCGGCGGCCATAATGCCGCGGGGGCGGTCCTCGTAGAGGGAGTTGCCGACGTCGATCTTTCCATTGGCCAGCAGCGCGGAGGCGATGGTATCTCCCGGGTGGCCGGTGTATTCGGTGCCATCAAGGGTAAAGCGCCAGCTGATGCCGCGGTCGATCCGGCCGCCGCTGCGGCTCCGGAAAGGCTGGCGGGAAGTTTGAGTGGTCATGACTGCGGTCCTTTCTGCGTGGTGTGCGCGGTGCCGGACGTGGCCCTCGCCCGCGCGCCGGACGATGCCCGGCCGGGAGGGACTGCGCCCATCGGATAGATGGCCTTAATCTCGTAGCTCACGGTGTCCCGGAGCATGTTGAACCATTGGCGGCAGCCGGTGCTGTGAAGCCAGCGCTCGGCAAACTCTCCCTTGGTGTTGTCGCGGTAGAACAGGAACTCGGACCATTCCCTGTCCGTGAGCGCGTCCGGGTTCTGCGGATAGGCCACGTGGGCCTGGCCACCGTAGTGGAACTCGGTTTCGTCCCGGGGGCCGCAGTTGGGGCATGCGATCAGCAGCATGGCGCTACTCCTTCTAGTGGGCCACGGCGGCGGCGCCGTGTTCGTCGATCAAGGCACCGGTCTCGAATCGCTCCAGTGCAAAGGGCTTGTTCAGCGGGTGCGGGTCCCCGGTGGCGATGGTGTGCGCAAAGGTCAGTCCGGCCGCGGGCGTGCCCTTGAAGCCACCGGTCCCCCAGCCGCAGTTAACGAACATGTTCTCCACCGGCGTCGCACCCACGATGGGCGAGGCGTCCAGGGTGGTGTCCACGATGCCGCCCCAGGTGCGCAGCACATGGGCGCGCGCAAAGATGGGGAACAGTTCAACGGCGGCGGCCATCTGATGCTCGATGACGTGAAAGGAGCCGCGCTGGCCGTAACCGTTGTAGGAATCGACCCCGGCGCCCATCACCAGTTCACCCTTGTGCGCCTGCGAAACATAGACGTGCACGTGGTTGGACATCACCACGGTCGGATGTACCGGCTCGTGCAGTTCGGAAACCAGTGCCTGCAGCGGGTGCGACTGGATCGGCAGCCGGAAGCCGGCCATTTCCGCCAGCACCGAGCTGTGCCCGGCCGCGCAGAGTCCCACCTTTTCGGTGTTGATGGTCCCCAGGCTGGTCTTTACGCCAACCACCTTGTTGCCGTCTTTGACGAAGCCCGTGACCTCGCAGTTCTGGATAATGTCCACGCCCATTTCGTCACACTTGCGGGCGAAGGCCCAGGCCACGTGGTCATGCTTGGCGATGCCGGCGCGCGGTTGATAGGTGGCACCCATCACCGGGTAACGGATGTTGTCGCTGATGTTCAGGATCGGACACAGTTCTTTGACCTGCTGCGGGTCCAGCCATTCGGCGTCGACGCCGTTGAGCTTGTTGGCGCCCACCCGGCGCACGCTTTCGCGCACGTCGCCCAGCGTGTGGGCTAGGTTCATCACACCGCGCTGGCTGAACAGGAAGTCGTACTCCAATTCCTCGGGCAGGATCTCCCAAAGTTTGAGGGAGTGCTCGTAAATGGCGGCGCTTTCATCCCAGAGATAGTTGGAGCGGATGATGGTGGTGTTGCGGGCCATGTTGCCGCCGGCCAGCCAGCCCTTTTCCAGGATCGCGATGTTGGTCATGCCATGGTTCTTGGCCAGGTAGTAGGCCGTCGCCAGTCCGTGCCCGCCGCCGCCGACGATCACGGCGTCGTAGGAGGCCTTGGGCTCGGCATTCCGCCAGAGGAATTCCGGGTGCTCGGGAAGATGTTCTGTTGTCACTGTCCGGCTCCGATCAGGTCTTTCGCCAGCGCTGCTTCGCTGCTGTCGCGGCCCAGGTTGGGGTAGAGGGGGAACTGCTGCGCCAGGGCGGTGACACGCGCGCTCAAGGTGGCGGCGTCGTTGTCGTTCAGCTCGCCCCTAAGCGCGGTGGCGATGATGTCCGCCACCTCGGTGAACTCGGCGACGCCGAATCCGCGCGTGGCCAGGGCCGGGGTGCCGATCCGCAGGCCAGAGGAGACCATCGGCGGGCGCAGATCGAACGGGACGGCATTGCGGTTGACCGTGATGCCGATCCGGTGCAGCCTGTCCTCGCCCTGCTGACCGTCCAGCTCGGAGTGGCGCAGGTCCACCAGCACCAGGTGCACGTCGGTGCCGCCGGTCACCACCGAGATGCCGGCGGCAGCAACGTCGTCGGCCATCAGCCGCTCCGCCAGGATCCGGGCACCCTCGAGGGTGCGCTGCTGGCGCTCCCGGAACGCCGCACTGCCGGCAATCTTCAAGGACACGGCCTTGGCGGCGATCACATGCTCCAGCGGTCCGCCCTGCTGGCCGGGGAAAACAGCACTGTTAATCTTCTTGGCCAGCCCCGCTTTACTCAGGATCACTCCGCCGCGGGGGCCGCCGAGGGTCTTATGCGTCGTGGTCGTGACGACGTCGGCATAGGGCACCGGGTTCGGGTGCAGCCCCGCGGCCACCAAGCCCGCGAAGTGAGCCATGTCCACCATCAGGTAGGCGCCCACCAGGTCGGCGATCCGGCGGAACTCAGCGAAATCGAGTTGCCGGGAATAGGCGGACCAACCGGCCACAATCAAGTTGGGACGGTGCTCCAGCGCCAGCGCCTCCACCTCGGCCATATCCACCAGCAGGTCGGATTGGCGAACGTGGTATGGAACAACGTTGTACAGCTTGCCGGAAAAATTGATCCGCATGCCGTGGGTCAAGTGGCCGCCGTGGGCCAGGTCCAGGCCCATGATCGTGTCGCCCGGCTGCAGCAGCGCAACCATGGCGGCGGCGTTGGCCTGCGCGCCGGAATGCGGCTGGACGTTTGCGGCCTCCGCGCCGAAAAGCGCTTTGATCCGGTCGATGGCGAGCTGTTCGATCACGTCAACGTGCTCGCAGCCGCCATAGTAGCGCTTGCCCGGATACCCTTCCGCGTACTTGTTGGTCAGCACGGATCCCTGCGCCTCCATCACGGCGGTGGGGGCAAAGTTTTCCGATGCGATCATTTCCAGCGTGGACTGCTGCCGGTTCAGCTCCGCGGCTATTGCCCGGTCCACCTCGGGATCCGTTCCGGCCAGCGAAGCGGTGAGTACATCAATCATCAATCTCTCCTTTGAACATCGCGGTCCCCGATCCTGCGGCGCCGCCCTTGGCGCCACCCGATCGGCGGGTCCGGATCCGTTCTGTCTGATCTACAACTAATCACTAACTGATATATTAGAACTAACGCCATAGTATGTTGTACCTCACAGCTAGTCAACAGGCGCTGTGAAATCCAACAAAAACGCCGGAACCCCCGGCGAGGGGAGAACCGATGAGTGCGAGCGAGCCGGAAGAACTGCCGGACGGCGCGGACCTGTCCCTGGCCGAGCAGGCCTACCGCTGGCTGCGCGACAGGCTGATCATGCTGGAGATCCGTCCCGGCGATCCGATCAACGAAGGCGCACTCTCTGCCGAACTCGGCGTCGGACGGACGCCCGTCCGCGAGGCCCTGAAACGGCTGGAGGGTGACCATCTGGTCGTCTCCTATCCCCGGCGCGGAACGTTCGCCACCATCGTGGACATCACCGAACTGGCGGATGTCTCCGAGATCCGCGAATCCCTGGAACCCCTCGCTGCCCGGCGGGCCGCCAAAATGGCCAATCCCGCCCTGCGTGCCGAACTGCGCCGGGTGGCGGGGGCCATCGCCGCGATCGACCCGGCCACGTACGACCCGCACGAACTGATGCGCTATGACATCACGGTGCACCGGCTCATCTATCGGGCGGCGGCCAATCCGCACCTCGAGGACGTGCTGATCCGGTACGACAACCTGGCCACCCGGATCTGGTGCCTGGTCCTCGACAAGGTGCCCTCCGTGGCCGGGCACATCACCGAACACAAGGACCTGCTCGAGGCCATCGCTGACGGGCGCGCCGACGATGCTGGGCAACTGGCCCTGGAGCACGTCACCAGTTTCGAGAAGACCATCCGCAGCGTGCTCTGAAAGCGGCAGGCGCAACGATGTTGCGGGAGTGTCAACGGACTTCTTTTCTGGAATGCCAGATAGTTTCGGATTTCTCTTGACTCGTGACGCACCGCACATCTAGTCTGATGCAACAGCGTTGCACTCATTGCAACTCCCATACCCTTTCTGGTGGATTCAGATGAATAACGAAACACCCTTCCTCGCCGAGCCTGTCGGTTTGCCCGGCACCGAGCCCAACGCCGGGCTCCTGTCCGCTTCGGAAAAGACCATGCCCAATGACCAACTTCGGCCCAATGACGTGCCCGGGATCAGCAAGGACACCCGCCGCCGGGTCATAACCGCCAGCTTCATCGGCAACTTTGTCGAATGGTTCGACTACGCCGTTTACGGCTACTTGGCCGCCACCATTGCCGGCGCCTTCTTTCCCAACCAGGACAAGCAGACCGCCCTGCTGGCGACCTTTGCCGTCTTTGCCATCTCCTTCTTCGTTCGTCCGCTGGGCGGCTTTGTTTGGGGCCAGATTGGGGACAAGGTGGGCCGGCGCAACGCCCTGTCGCTGTCCATCCTGATCATGTCCGCGGCGACCTTTGCCATCGCCCTGATCCCCGGTTACAACACCATCGGCATCTGGGCGCCGATCCTGCTGCTGGTGGTCCGCGTGGTGCAGGGCTTCTCGGCTGCGGGAGAATACGCCGGCGCCTCAGCCTTCCTGGTGGAATACGCGCCGGCCAACCGCCGCGGCCTGTATGCCGCCGTCGTCCCCGCGAGCACCGCAGCCGGACTGCTGTTGGGCTCGCTGTTGGCCGCGGTCCTGTCGATCGTGCTGAGTCCGGAGCAGATGCAGAGCTGGGGCTGGCGGCTGCCGTTCCTGCTGGCCGCCCCGATGGGCCTGATCGGCCGCTACATCCGGACCAAGCTGGAGGACACGCCGGCCTTCCGCGCCCTCACCGACGAGGACAAGGCGGTCAAGGCTCCAGTAGCGGCACTGTTCCGCAACCACTGGAGGGCGCTGCTGCTGGCGGTCGGCGCGGTGCTGCTCAACGCCGTCGGCTTCTACGTCATCCTCAGCTACATGCCCACTTACCTGACCACCGAGCTGGGATTCGGCGCCACGGAGTCCTTCTTCGCCACCACCATTGCGCTGCTGACGTACATTGGCTTCATCTTCCTGACCGGGCTGGCCTCGGACCGGTACGGCCGAAAGAAGGTGCTGCTCACCGCGTCCATTCTCTTCATTCTGCTCACGGTGCCGGCCTTCATGCTGCTCGATACCGGCAATTTCCTGGTCATTGTGCTGGTCCAGATCCTGCTCGGCGGCATGCTGACGCTCAATGACGGCACACTGCCCAGCTTTTTGGCCGAGCTCTTCCCAACCCGGGTGCGGTACAGCGGATTTGCGGTCAGCTTCAACCTTTCCAACGCGCTTTTCGGCGGCACGGCCCCCTTCGTGGCCACACTGCTGATCGGCATGACACATTCCAAGCTGGCACCGGGCTGGTACCTGATGATTGCAGCCGTCATCTCACTGATCGCGGTGCTTTGCGCCCGTGAGACATCCAAGGATCCGCTGCGCGCCCGCTGACGCGCCCGCTGGAGAGGACCGGCCAGCGGAGGTCCCCGGCATCTTGGCTTGCCCTCCCCAGCTGCTTCCTCAACACAGATTTCCTCCCAACAATTAACCGACTCCATAACCCACAAGGAGAAAACCAATGACCGTCACGTCAACCGCCAACACCGCAACAGGCGCCAGCAGCATCGCCGAACTGGAGCGCCTTAAGGTCCTGCACAACGGCGACAAGGTCCAGTTGACCTTCTCCGACACCGAGTTTGAACGCCGTCTCGCCGGGCTGCGCCGGATCATGGCAGCCAAGGAGCTCGACGCCGTCGTCCTGACCAGCTACCACAGCATCAAGTACTACTCGGACTTCCTGTTCACCTACTTTGGCCGTTCCTACGCCATGGTGGTCACGGCCGATGACACTGTGACGGTTTCCGCCAACATCGACGCCGGCATGCCGTGGCGCCGCAGCTTTGGCGAGAACATCGTCTACACCGACTGGCGCCGGGACAACTACATCTTCGGGATTCAGGAAGCCCTGCGCAGCCGCGGGATCAGCCCGCGGCGTTTGGGCGTGGAGGATGACTCGCTGCCGCTGGACAACCGGAACAAGATCCAGGCCGCCTTTGCATCCGCCACCTTGGTGGATGTCGCGCAGGACGCGATGCGCCAGCGGATGATCAAATCCGCGGAGGAGATCGAGGTCATCAAGCACGGCGCCCGGATCGGCGACCTGGGCGGGGAGGCCATCCGCAATGCGATTACGGCTGGCATCAGCGAGTATGAGGTGGCCCTGATCGGCACCGAAGCTATGGTGCACGAGATTGCACGCACCTTCCCGAACAGTGAAATCCGCGACACCTGGGTCTGGTTCCAGTCCGGCATCAACACCGACGGCGCCCACAACTGGGCCACCACCCGCAAGATCCAGGAACACGACATCCTGTCGCTGAACTGCTTTCCGATGACCTCCGGCTACTACACAGCGCTGGAGCGGACCCTGTTCTACGGCGAACCTGATGCCCGCTCGCTGGAGCTGTGGAACATCAACGTCGAGGTGTACCGGCGCGGTCTGGAGCTGATCAAGCCCGGAGCGGTTTGTAAGGACATCGCCGCCGAGCTGAACGAGATCTACGTCGGTCACGGTCTGCTGGCCAACCGCACCTTCGGTTACGGGCATTCGTTCGGGGTGCTCAGCCACTACTACGGCCGCGAGGCCGGGCTGGAACTGCGTGAGGACATCGACACGGTTCTGGAGCCGGGCATGGTGGTGTCGATGGAACCGATGATTACGGTCCTGGATGGCCAGCCGGGTGCCGGCGGATACCGCGAGCACGACATTCTGGTGGTCGGCGAGACAGGCGCAGAGAACATCACCAAGTTCCCGTTCGGGCCGGAGGACAACATCATCGGCGCGTAATAGTCCGTATCCAGCCCGCCTTGAGGACCGCCCACTCAGCGGCCAGCTTGAGGGGACCGCGGCTTACGCCCCGCCTCGGCGGGCGGCGCTCCCCGGACGCTCCGATCGCTGTGGGAGAGGCCAAGCCTGGGCAAATGCGGCGCCACCACATCGGTGGCGCCGCATTTCGCTCCGCAATAGGCAAAGATGGAGATCACCATGACATCGGCACAGACACATGACTCAAGCACCAACGGCGAGGGCCGAGGCACCTCCGTCGTCGTCAACGCGATAGCGGTGCTGCGCACCTTTTCGGTAGCCGAACCCCTGCTTGGCGTCACCGAGATTGCCTCCCGGATCGGGCTGCACAAGAGCACGGTCTCGCGCATCCTCGCCACCCTGGAGGGTGAAGACCTGGTCGAACGTGACCCGGACACCCGGCGGTTCAAGCTGGGCCTGGGTCTGATCGCCGTGGCCGGGCCGCTCTTGGCAGACCTGGACGAACGCCGCGTGGCCTATCCGGTGCTGCGTGAACTGACCGAGCGCACCGGCGAGACGAGTGCCCTGATGGTGTGGAACGGCGTCGAATCGATGTGCGTGGAGCAAATCGCCAGCCCCCAACAGGTCAAGCACACGGCGCCGTTGGGCACGCGGTACAACGATGCCCTGAGCTCCTCGGTGCAGATCTTCCTGGCCGCAGAGGACTCCGAGCGGGTCACGTCTTTACTGCGCAGCGGCACCATTGTCTATCCGGGGATGGACGACGACGGGCTCGCCGCCTACCTGCATCGGCTCAGCGATGTGCAGGCCCGCGGTTACGCGACCAACTACGGCGAGACATCGATGGACGAGGTTGGCGTCGCGGCGCCCGTATATGACCATCGGGGCGACGTCGTGGCTTCCGTCCTTATTCCCGCACCACGGTTCCGGGTTTCAGCGGAAACTTTGCAGTCACTGGGCGAAGCCTGCGCCGCGGCCGCACGTCGCGTCACCGGGCGACTGGGCGGAAGTGTTCCTGCACTGCGAGCAGAACGCTATGATGGCTGACCTTCGGCCTGATCTCTGGGCCGCCAAACACCGAACCGGTTTCCGTGCGGGTCGATCAGATGGGCGAACTCGATGGCCGGGTTGGTGGTGAGGGGAAGGGCAACTGTTGCCCCGAGACTCTCCGCCTTCCGCACAGCCTCCGCCACGTCGTCAACGTGCACATAAAAGATGGCCCAGTTCCCGCCGCCCACGGCAGAGGTATCCCAGAGGCCGCCCGCTGTTCCATTCACCGTCGAATACGCCCCCGGGGATGGTGGACCGACCTCCCAGTCGAAGAGCTGTCCGTAGAAGGCTTTGCTTACTTCCGGGTCGGGTGAGCCGACTTCGAAGTAGTCAACATGAGTGGCCATGCCTGCGAAGGTACGCCCCGGCGGCCAAGCCGTCAACCGTTCGCCACGCGGCCACCGGCAAGCACCTCCACTGCTTCCTCCACGGTTTCGACACAGTGGATGTGCTCCGCCATGGCACGGCCGGCGGCGAGGCGCTGCAGCAGGTCCCAGACCGGCAGATCCTGCTGCCAATGCCGCAGCCCCACCAGGATGATCGGCGCGACGGCTTCCGGCGCCGCGTAATAATTCTCGCAGGCGTCCTGGAAGATTTCCTGGACCGTTCCGGCGGCTCCGGGCAGGAAGATGATGCCGCCGTCGCAGCGGGCCAGCAGAACCGCCTCCCGAATCGAGTTGGCAAAGTACTTGGCGATGTGCGTGGCGAAAACGTTGGGTGGCTCATGACCGTAGAACCAGGTGGGGATGCCCAGGCTTGCCGTTCCATTGGGATATCGGTCGACGACGGCGGTGGCGGCCCGCGCCCAGGCCGAGATGGACGGTCGGAAACCGGGAACCGCCGCCAACTCCGCGAGCGCGCCCGCGACAGCGCCGTCGTCGTGCGCGGCGAGATAGGCACCCAGATTCGCCGCCTCCATGGCGCCTGGACCACCGCCGGTGGCCACCAGGAATCCGCGGCGGGCCAGCAGCTGGCCAAGGTGAGCGGCGTTTGCGTATTCGCGGCTGCCGCGCGGGAGGGCGTGCCCACCCATCACGCCGACCATCCTGCGTCCGGACAGGTCGCCGTACTTGAGCGCTGCGTCCAGGGCGTCGCCGATGGCATGATCGTGCATAGCGGTGGCCAGGGTGGCGTCGAGGCTGCGCCCGGTGGGCGACTGCAGGCTCCACTGGTAAATCCGGGCATCCGGCGTCTGTTCGTAGGTGGAGCCCTCCACGCCGGCATACAATTCAGCGCCGGTGTACAGGTGGCCGCGGTAGGCGTTGAAGGGGATGCCCGGCAGGTGCGGGAAGATCAGGGCACCCCGGCTGCGGAGGTCTTCCTCCAAACCGGGGTCGAAGTCACAGCCGAGGAAAACCGAGCCCTCGGCGGCCAGCTCCCGCAGCGATGCATCGCGCCCACGCAGGTCAAGGGACTGCAGGTGCCAGCCAGCCATGGCGGATGCGCCGGCAGCCACCAGTTCATCGAAACGGGCCAGGTCCTCGATCTCCACACTGCGCGGCTTCGGTGCTGCAGGCGTGTTCATCTCAGCAGGGGCGCTTCGGACACACGGTTTTATAGCCCACTCCGATTTTCATCTCCATGCCAAACTTTGCGCCCAAGCTCAGCCGCTCGGGGCCGTTGGGCTGCGCCCGGCGCACCGTGCCGGAGCCGTCGATGACCCCGTGCATGGCCGGGGAGGCCAGCAGCTCGAAGATCCGTTGGGGCGGGGCGGCAATCACGCGCTGGCGCGAAATCAGGTAGGGGCTGCTCATTCCGCCAGCTTACGGTGCACCGGGCACGGACAGCGGAACGGGACCGAGCCACCCACCGCGCTGTTGCGCTGCCCCGGCAAGGCGTTGGGCCTTAACTGTCCCTAACAATCCACCCATTGACCGATGGCGGCGGCCTGTTATGATCAACTGCAAAGGATGTATGTCCTATCAAGCGAACATAGCGTCTCGATAAGCGGACGGCTGGCACATCTCAACTGCCCGTTCAGGACAAGGGAGTGCCCTGTGGGGATCCGGCTCAATCTAAGCATCGACCGCTCCTCCCCCGTACCGCTGTATCACCAGATAGTGCAGGGCATCGAGGCCGCGATCCACAGCGGAATACTCGAACCCGGAAGTCGGCTGGACAACGAGATCGATCTGGCCGCCCAGCTCAACCTCTCCCGCCCGACCATGCGCAAAGCCATGGATGAACTCGTCCGCGCCGGACTGCTGGTACGCAAGCGCGGCGTAGGCACCCAAGTGGTCTCCAGCCAGGTCCGGCGGCCGCTGGAGCTGTCCAGTCTGTTCGACGATTTGAGCCGAAGCGGCAGCAAACCCACCACTGAGGTCCTGAGCTTTTCCCATATCGAGGCGGACGAAGCCACTCGAAAAGCCCTTCAGCTTCCCCCGGGCACCGAGGTCTACCACTTCACCCGGCTTCGGAAGGTCGCCGGAAAGCCGCTTGCCCTGATGGAAAACTGGGTGCGCGACGACATCACCGCGATCGACGAAGGCGCGCTCCGCAGCCAGGGGCTGTACGGCATTCTTCGCGCCGGCGGCGTCAACTTCCGACTGGCATCACAGCGCATCGGGGCCATGATCGCCAACGACTACCAGGCCCCACTGCTGGACACCGGAGTGGGATCTGCCCTCGTCACCATGGAACGCACCGCGGTGGATGACACCGGTCGGTTGGTGGAGACTGGCCACCATGCCTATCGGGCAGACTCCTACAGTTTTGAAATGACGCTGGTTCAACGCTGAGAAAGCGGCGCCGCGAAAAAGGACGGGATCAGATGGCAGACTGGGTATATCCGCTTGGCACGGCGGCCGAAGGAGACTGGGACATCTCCCTTGGCACAGCGGATTCCATCTCGAAGTTGGCGGGCTGGGTGCACACTGGGCTCAAGGTGGCCACGCTGCCAGCGGGCGCCTCGGTTCAGCTTCCCGCTGCCGCCGAAGAGCGGATCGTGATACCGCTGAGCGGGTCCTGCACCGTCACGGTGAACGGGGCGCGGTACCCGTTAGCGGGCCGTCCCTCCGTGTTCAGCGGCCCCACCGACGTGCTGTACTCCGGTATCGACAGTACGGTGGAAATCACCTCCGACGACGGCGGCCGCATCGCCATTGCGACGGCACCGGCCCGCAATTCCTATCCGACCCGGCTAATCACAGCGGCGGAAACCCCAGTTGAACTTCGCGGCGCCGGAAACTGCTCCCGCCAGGTGCACAATTTCGGAACTCCGGCGGTTCTGGAGGCGGACCGGTTCATTGTCTGCGAGGTCCTCACCCCGGCCGGCAACTGGTCCTCGTACCCTCCGCACAAGCACGATGAGGAGAAGGACGGCGAGACATCGCTCGAGGAGATCTACTACTTCGAGACTGCGGTGGCGGCCGGATCCAGCGCCCCTGACGACGCCGACGCGATCGGCTTCCAACGAGTTTACGCTTCGGATTGGCGTCCCATCGACGTCGCCGCCGAGGTCCGCACCGGCGACGTCGTGCTGGTCCCCTACGGCTGGCATGGCCCGGCGATGGCGGCACCGGGTTACGATCTCTACTACCTCAATGTGATGGCCGGTCCCGGTCCGGTCCGCGAGTGGCTGATCAGCGATGACCCGCACCACGGCTGGGTGCGGCAGAGCTGGGAGGGTCAGGAACCGGATCCGCGGCTGCCCTTCGGTGGCTAGGCTGAGCCTGCACCGTTCTTTATGGACTGCAGCCCGTGTCAGGCAAGCGGTGACTGGTCGGCAGTTCAGCTGTAAAGGAACGGTTTCGGGTTGAGCGCCACGGCCACCTTGTCACCATTCTTCTGTGCCTTAACTCCCGCTTCGCAGCAGGCCGCCGTGGCGTATCCGTCCCAGGCGGAGGGGCCGCCAAGGTTGCCCTGAGCGGCGGCATCCACCCAGGCCTGGACTTCGACATCGTAGGCGGCTTCGAAACGCTCCTCGAAGCCGGGGGGAATTGTCCCGCCCCAGCGCCCTGCCGTGCGGACATAGGGTCCGTTGTCACCGCCGATGTTAACCACGCCCTGTTCGAAGACCGCCTGGGTGGCTACCTCGTAGCCGAACTGCGCGTTGACAAAGATTTCGACGTCGGCCAGGACGCCGGATTCAGTTTCGATGAGCACGTGCTGCGGGTCGTGCTGGCCGTTCGAAGCATTCTTGGTGGCCTTTCCGAGCCGCACTTGGACGGAGGTGATCTCCGCACCGACCAGGAACCTGATGATATCGAATTCGTGCACCACTGAGTCGGTGATGAGCATTTCATTCGTAAAGCCGGGCGGGGTGTCCGGGTTGCGGTGCACGCAATGCAACATCAACATTCCGCCCAGACTCTCCCCGCGGATGATCTCCCCCAGCGCAGCGTAATCGGCGTCGAACCGGCGCATGAACCCAACTTGGACCCGCTTGCGGCCCAGTTCTGCTTCCGCCTGGACGATTCGCCAAGATGAGGCGGCATCGGTAGTGAGCGGCTTCTCGCAGAGGACGGGGATATCCTTGGCGATGGCGGCCAGCAGGATGTCCTCGTGCAGGAAGCCTGGGGTGGCGATCAGGACGGCGTTCACGTCCCCGTTATCGAGAGCCTCACGGGCGTCGGACAATGCCACTGCCCCTGGGATACCGGCGATGGCGGCCTGGGCACGCTGCATGTCGACGTCGACGACGGCTGCCACCTCGGCGCCGTGAATCCGGGTGCTCAGGCGCTTGATATGGTCCGCGCCCATCCGGCCGGCACCGATAACTGCTACACGCAAGGTTTCAGACATTACTTCTGCTTTCTGGATGAAGGGACTTACTCAGAGGCGCCAGCGGTTCCTGAACCGGGGTGGAGGTTATGCCGCCCGGCTAACTCACTGTTGTCCGTGAGCCGCAGGACAGCAGGTACTCGCGGGTCCGCTGGGCAATCGGCATTGGTACGTCGAATTTCACCGGGTACATGTCCTGCTCCACAATTCCGAAGATCGGCTTGTTGAGGGCTTCGACCGCCTCGATAACGGCACTCAGGTCCGGCAGACCACCGGGAGGCTCGCTCATGACGCCGGCAAGGTTGGCGGCGGCCCAGGTCATGTTGTCCGCATTGACCATGGCCAGGACCTCCGGGTTGATCTGCTTGAGGTGCAGGTAGCCGATCCGTTCCGGGTACTTCCGGATCAGCTCCAGACTGTCGGCCCCACAGTACTGGGCATGCCCGGTGTCCAGGCACAAGTTCAGCAACTCCGGGTCTGTTTCGGCCAGCAGATGCTCAATGTCCGACTGCCCGCCCACATGCGAGTCCGCATGCGGATGGAACTGCTGCTTCAGCCCGAACTCCGTGGCCAGCACCTTGCCAAGCCGGTTGTGACCGGTGAACAGATCGCTCCACTGCCGGTCGTCCAAAGTGCCGCTTTCCACTGCCTCTCCCGTTACGTCGTCGCGCCACATTGCGGGTATAACGACGATGTGCTCGCCGCCCATGGCCGCCGTGAGTTCCGCCACCTGCCGGGCGGGCTCCCAGGCTAGGTCCCATTGCTCCACGCCCCGATGGAAGGCTGTGAAGACCGTACCCGCGGAGGCCCGCAGGCCACGTGCCTTCAACTCGTCGGCCAGGCGCACCGGGTCGGTGGGCAGGTAACCGTAGGGGCCCAACTCGATCCACTTGTAACCGGATTCGGCCGCCTCGTCCAGGAAGCGCTGCCACGGAGTCTGTTTCGGGTCCTGGGCAAACCAGACTCCCCAAGAATCCGGCGCGGTGCCGATGATTAGTTTGTTCTCAATATCGCTCATCTGGCATTCCTTCACTCTCCGGCAACTAGGTAACAGATAACGCACTCATTCGGCGTTTTGAGTGCATCAGCTGCCACCTAGTTGGGTGGCGATTAGGGGTTGGGTTGGGTTGGGTGGGGGTTGGGGTGTTAGTTGGAGGGGAAGTTGTAGGAGGCACCCGAGGCATGGGTGGGCTCGGGCCAGCGGGAGGTAACGACCTTGCCGCGGGTGTAGAACGCCACACCCTCCTCGCCGTAAATGTGCTTATCACCAAAGAGCGAGTTCTTCCAACCACC
>NZ_JADPVH010000043.1 GCF_026932795.1 Paenarthrobacter sp. Z7-10
CCTTCGTCATGCAGCTGCTGCTGTTTATGGGCATCGCATTCCTGGTGCCGGTGGTGCTGGTGGCGGTCAATATGGCCGGCATCGTTCGCGGCAGGACCTATCTGAAGGCTTGGCGGATCACTATCCTTGCCGTGACGGTCGTCTCGGCTATGGCCGCGCCCGGCAGCGACGTGTATTCCATGTTTTTCCTGGGCGCGCCGCTGCTGATCCTCTACTTTGGGGCCATCGGGTTGTGCATCCTCAACGACAAGCGACGGGATCGCCGGAGTGCCAAACTGACGCACGAGACCGAAGCCACCGCGGACCGTGGCACGTCCCTGACGGAGCTGGAGCAGCTCTAGCTACCGTAGGCTAGGAGTATGTCCCCGCCGGCCACCCCCTCATTGTCGCCAGCCGAGCGCTACCGTGCCGCGCAGGCACGGCTCGCCGAGTCCCGGACCCGGCTGGGGGCCTTTAAGCAGACCTTCGGTTTCGAGCTCGATTCCTTCCAGCAGCAGGCTTGCTCGTCTCTGGAAGCCGGCCGCGGAGTCCTGGTGGCTGCCCCCACCGGTGCGGGGAAAACCATCGTGGGCGAGTTCGCCATATACCTTGCCTTGGAGCGGGGTTTAAAGGCGTTTTATACGACACCGATCAAGGCCCTGAGCAACCAGAAATACAGCGAACTCGCGCGCAAGTACGGTGCCGGCAATGTCGGACTGCTGACCGGGGATACTAATATCAACGCCGATGCGCCGGTGGTGGTCATGACAACTGAGGTGCTGCGTAACATGCTTTACGCCGGTTCCGAGGCGCTTGACGACTTGGGGTACGTGGTGATGGACGAGGTGCACTACCTGGCCGACCGTTTCCGGGGTGCAGTCTGGGAGGAGGTCATCATTCACCTTCCCAGCGAGGTGCAGCTCGCTTCCCTGAGCGCCACCGTCTCCAACGCCGAGGAATTCGGCGCCTGGCTGGACACTGTCCGGGGAGATACCGACGTCATAGTCTCCGAACACCGTCCCGTGCCGCTGTGGCAGCACGTGATGGTGGGTCGCGAGATCGTTGACCTTTTCGCCACCCAGAAGCCTTTTGATGAATTTGCTCCCCAGGCGGCGGAGCCCAGCGCGGGCGGGGATCCCTTTGAGGTCAATCCTGACCTGCTTCGACTCTCGCGCTCCGAAAGCGCCAATCCCTTCGGCAACCGCTACGTTCACGCCGGACGGGCCGGCCGCCGGATGCGCAACCGCGGCTCGGCAGGCAACGGCACCGCAAACGGCGCGGTGCAGCCTCCGGCTATCCGCAAGGCCAGCCGTCCGCAGGTCATTACGGCGCTGGCTGGCCAGGATCTGCTGCCCGCCATCACCTTTATCTTCTCCCGAGCCGGCTGCGAGGCCGCCGTAAAGCAGTGCGTTGACTCCGGCCTTTGGCTCACTACGGAGGCCGAGCAGCGCGAGATTGCCCGCCGGGTCGACGAGGCAAGCCAGGATGTGCCCGCCGACGATCTGGAGGTGTTGGGCTACTGGGGCTGGCGGGACGGGTTGGTCCGCGGAGTCGCCGCCCACCACGCAGGCATGCTGCCGACGTTCAAGGAGGTTGTCGAGGCCCTGTTCGCCGATGGGTTGATCCGTGCGGTTTTTGCGACCGAAACGCTGGCTTTGGGTGTCAACATGCCGGCCCGGTCGGTGGTGCTGGAAAAGCTGGACAAATTCAACGGCGAAGCGCACGTGGACATCACCGCCGGGGAGTACACCCAGCTCACCGGACGTGCGGGGCGGCGCGGCATCGACGTGGAAGGGCACGCGGTGGTCCTGTGGCAGCCCGGCACCGCCCCGGCGGCGGTGGCGGGCCTCGCCTCCCGACGGACCTATCCGCTGAACTCCAGCTTCCGGCCCACCTATAACATGAGCATTAACCTGCTGGCCCAGTTTGGCCGGCCGCGGGCGCGGGAAATCCTGGAATCCTCCTTCGCCCAGTTCCAAGCGGACCGGTCGGTAGTGGGCCTGGCCCGCCAGGTGCGGTCCCGGGAGGAGTCTTTGGCCGGTTATGCGGACTCCATGCGCTGCCACTTGGGGGATTTCGGTGACTACGCCGCCCTGCGGCGAGAACTCGCCGAGCTGGAGGAAACCGCGGCCCGGCAGACGACCCGGATCCGCCGCTCGTCGCTGGAGGATTCACTGGAGCGGCTGTATCCCGGTGACGTGATCGACGTGCCCGGCGGCCGAACCCCCGGGTTCGCCGTCGTCGTCGCCGCCGATTCCGCCGCCCGGGAGCCCCGCCCGACCATCCTGACGCTGGAAAAGCAGATCCGACGACTCAGCGTGCACGACCTGGACGGTCCGATCACCCCGCTGCTGCGGATTCGGATACCGAAACAGTTCAACGTCAAGCTGGCCAAGGACCGGCGCGACCTCAGCTCGGCGCTGGGCAACGCTCTTGATGGCCACGGCGCCACTTCCCGTGGCGGGATGCCTGGTGCCCGATCTGCGGCGGGCCGGGCGCACGAATTCGTACTCAACGACGCCGGGTCCCGGCAGGAGCGCAAAATAACCGAACTGCGCCGCAGGCTGCGCGGACACCCGTGCCATGGCTGCAGCGACCGGGAAAATCACCTCCGTTGGTCGGAGCGCTGGGCGAAGCTGCGCCGGGAAACGGACGGACTTATCGCGCAGATCCAAGGCCGGACGAACACGATCGCCAAGACCTTTGACCGGGTCTGCGAGGTGTTGGCCGGTTACGGCTACCTCGAGGGGGCCGACGACGGCGGATTGCGTCCCAGCGCGGACGGTCAACGGCTGCGTCGGATCTACGGCGAAAAGGACCTGTTAATCTCGTTGTGCCTGCGCGAGGGCGCTTTCGAGGGTTTGGACGCCGCCGAACTGGCCACCGCCGCGTCCACGCTGGTGTATCACGCCAAACGCGAGGAACGCGGCCTGCGTCCCCGAATGCCCAGCATCTCGCTGGAAAGTGCCGTCGATACGGTTATCCGGCAGTGGTCGGTGCTGGAAGACGTCGAGGAGCAGCACAAGCTGCCGCTCACCGGTGAGCCGGAACTGGGGCTGATGTGGCCAATGTACAAATGGGCCCGCGGCCGTTCGCTGGCCCAGGTGCTGGACGGAACCGAGCTGGCGGCGGGAGATTTTGTTCGCTGGGCCAAGCAGGTCATTGACCTGCTTGACCAGCTGGCGAAGGTACCCGAGCTGGACGGCAGCTTCAGCCGGCTCTGCGTGCAGGCCATCGAGGCCGTGCGCCGGGGCGTGGTGGCCTATTCGGCCGTCACCGAGTAGCCGCTCATTCCACTGGTTGGACCGGCCTTGACCGGAAGCCCTGACTTGAACGTTGACCGGAAGGATTTTCCCCGCATGTCTTTGACCCTTTACCGCAATGGTTCCGTCTACAGTGCTGCCGATCCGTTGGCCACGGCCATGCTGGTGGACGGTGACACCGTGGCGTGGGTTGGTTCCGAACACGCCGCGACCTCGCTGGCGGACAGCCGGATGCGGCTGGTGGATCTGCAGGGCGCCCTGATTACGCCCGGATTCGTCGATTCGCATGTACACGTCACCGAAACCGGACTGGCGCTGGAGAGCCTGGACCTCACCGGCGCCCGCTCGCTGACACAGCTGCTGGATCTGGTGGAGAGCGCCGCCACGGCACCGGGCCGGGGTGGGACGGCGAATGGGCCGGCCGGGGAGAGGCTGGCGTCGGAGCCGGCGGGAATGATCTTGGGCTACGGCTGGGACGAAAGCAACTGGCCAGAGCGCCGTGCCCCCACTGCCGAGGAGCTTGAGCGGGCCGGCGGCGGCAGGGAAGTCTATCTGGCACGGGTGGACGTCCATTCCGCGGTTGTTTCCGCCGGCCTCGCCGCGAGGTGCGCACTGGCCGCCCTCGATGGGTGGCAGGGTACCGGAACTGTGGTTCGCGCTGCTCATGTGGCCGCCCGAGCGGCCTCGCGTGCGCTCAGCTCGGCCAGCAGGCGTTCCAGCCAAGTGCGGGCCCTCAGTGCGGCGGCGGCGGCCGGTTACGTGGCCCTGGTCGAAATGAGCGCCCCGCAGGTTGGGTCCGCGGAGGACTTGTCGCTGCTGGCCGAGCTGACCGCTGGGAGTGGCACTGCCGCGGCACTGCCACAGGTGCTGCCGTACTGGGGCCAGGCGGTCACCTCCGCCGAGGAGGCCCGCACCGTGCTGGACGCACTGGGAACCCCGGTGCTTGGCCTGGCGGGTGACCTGAACATCGACGGCTCCATCGGCTCGCACACCGCGCTGCTGCGGAAGCCATACGATGACGACCCTGCCCAGCATGGCACGCAGTTCCTGTCCGTTGAGCAGGTGGCTGATCATCTGGCGGCCGCGTCCGAATTGGGGCTCCAGGCCGGCTTCCATCTGATTGGCGACGGGGCCATGGACGTGGCGGTGGAAGGGCTGCACCGGGCCGCGGAGCGGGTAGGCATCGATAAGGTGCGGGCCGCGGGCCATCGCTTTGAACATGCGGAGATGGCTGATGCGGCAGCCATTTCCGCTTTGGCACGGCATGCCGTCACCGTCTCGCTGCAACCGTCCTTTGACGCCTTGTGGGGCGGCTCCAACGGGCTTTATGCGGCCCGTCTGGGTGCGGAGCGGGCGCGCAGTCTGAATCCGATTGCGGCTTTCTTCGCAGCGGGTGTTCCGGTTTGCTTCGGCTCCGATGCCCCGGTCACGCCACTGCGGCCCTGGGCCAGCGTGCGGGCCTGCCTGCAGCATCATGAGCCGTCGCAGCGGATCTCCGCCCGTGCCGCGTTTCTGGGGCACACCCGGGCCGGCTGGCGTGCGGTGCGGGACAGTGACCCCCTGATGGGTCAACTCGTGCCCGGCGCTCCGGCCAGCTTTGCCGTTTGGGAGGTTGAGGAGCTGATGGTCCAGGTGGCGGACCAGCGGGTGCAGTCGTGGAGTACGGATCCGCGGGCGCGCACCCCGCTGCTTCCGGCTTTGGACACCGGAAGCGACCCCGTGTGCCTGCAGACAATTCACCGCGGTGCCGAGCTGTACCGGAGCCCGGACTTTGGCGCATTGAGCGCTGACGTGCCGTGACATTTCCAACTTTCCCCACCTTTTTTACTCCCCGGCATCTTTTCCTGACCTGCGGAAACGTTCATAAGCGCAGGTCAAAGGCGTGTTGACACCTCCTCCACAGGCCGTAGGATTTTAGCTCACGGGTACTTCTGGAATACACAGATTGGCCTGGCCATTGCCAGCAATGAACCCTTCCTGACTGCACGGATTACACCAGTGTGGAAGGACGTCGGTGAGGGCGGCAGTGGTTCCTAGGGGTAGGTTCACGCGTCAGTAGAAAACAGTTGTGCCGCCGCCGCGACGGTGGCAGCACAACTGGCCCGAAGGCGCGTGGGCCTACCCATTTTCCTGCCCGTATAATGGGCTGTTGGTGCCGACGCGAGCCTTAGTCAGCGCCCGAGGTCCGGAAGGGCCGCCCTGGAAACCCCAAGGATTCGCCCAACTCCTGTCAGGAAAGGCACTTTGCTGTGCGCGTGCTCACCATCATTCCCACCTACAACGAGATCGAATCGCTGCCCATCACCCTGCGGCGGCTGCGGGAAGCCGTGCCTGCCTCGGACGTGCTGATAGCAGACGACAACAGCCCGGACGGTACCGGGGCCCTGGCGGATGAGTTCGCAGCCCGGGACTCGGCCGTCCACGTGCTGCACCGGGCCGGCAAAGAAGGGCTGGGTGCGGCCTACATAGCCGGTTTTCGGTGGGGGTTGAACGCCGGATACGACGTACTTGTGGAGATGGACGCGGACGGTTCGCATCAGCCGGAACAGCTGGGAACGTTGCTGTCCGCGGTTGAATCCGGGGCCGACCTGGTCCTGGGCTCACGCTGGGTAGCGGGCGGAAAGGTGGTCAACTGGCCGCTGCGCCGCAAGCTGCTCTCCCGCGGTGGCAGCTTTTACTCCCGCCTCCTGCTCGGCGTACCGATCAGGGATATCACCGGTGGCTACCGGGCTTTCCGCAGGTCGACACTGGAAGCACTGGACCTGGACAAGGTGGACTCGGTGGGCTACGGCTTTCAGGTGGACATGCTTTGGCGGGTGGCCCAACTGGGCCTGAAGATCGTCGAGGTACCGATCACTTTCGTCGAGCGTGAACTCGGTGCCTCCAAAATGAGCGGCAACATTGTCCAGGAAGCCATCATCAGTGTCACGCGCTGGGGACTCACCGCGCGCGCGAAAAAGCTCGCCGGCGCGCTGACCCGCCGCGGCTGAGTCCCGAAAAGGACACAAATGATCCTGCCCCACATAAACGGCGCGAAACCGGTTTATGCGGGGCAGGACCGCTTATGAATTTAACTCAGGCGCTGCGGCGTTCTCCACGGCGTTCGCGCAGGATTTTCAGCCGATCGGCGAGGATCTGCTCCAGCTCAGGCAGGCTGCGGCGTTCCAGCAGCATGTCCCAGTGGGTGCGCACGGCCTTTTCGTTGGAATCCACCGGCTTCTCGCCGTTGACGAGGAGTGCTTCCTTGCCGGTCTTCGAAACCCAGACCGGGGGGATTTCGGCCTCGGAGGAGAACGTCACAAAAACCTGTTCTCCATCCGCGCAGCGGTATTCGACGCGCTGCCGCGGTGCCGGTTCGACGCCGGATTCAGTTTCCATGCTCTGGGCACCCAGACGCATACCCCGAAGGCTGCGATCGCTCATTATTACTCCCTAAATTTGGTGCACATTTTGCTGCCCGGGGCCGCCACGCTCTAACGGCCGATGAAGGCCAACAGATAACGGAGCCAGTCCCCGGACTGCCGGACCGCTTGGACGCTGTGCCACGCTTACCGGACGCTGAGGACATCTTTGTGTTTCAACTGCTTTTAGTTCAGCTGCTGCGCTCATCAGCTGCTGGAAAAGCAACTGAAGTGAAAGCAACCGCTGTACCGCCAACTACCGGCATCAGGATTCCGATGCCACTTACTTTAACGCTTGCCTGCGCTCCGTTGTTCCGGGGCGGGCGGGGCAAACTACTATTATACCGCGCGCGCTCCGGTGTTGCCCGCGCCCTGCTGGAGGTTCAACTCGGCGTACGTTCCCGACGCTGCCAGCAGTTCCTGGTGCGTTCCAGACTCCGTCAGGCGGCCCTTCTCCAGCACGAAAATCCGGTCCGCGGCAACGATTGTGGAGAGCCGGTGAGCAATGGCTATGGTGGTCCGTCCTGCCATGACCGCCTCAAGTGCGCTCTGCACCAGTCTTTCGCCGGTGGTGTCCAGCGCGCTGGTCGCCTCATCCAGAATCAACAGGGGCGGATTCTTCAACACCACCCGCGCGATGGCGAGGCGCTGCTTTTCACCGCCGGAAAGCCGGTAGCCACGTTCGCCGACGACGGTTTGGTAGCCGTCATCGAACTCCATGATCCGCTCGTGGATGTTGGCCACCTTGGCCGCCGCGATTAGTTCTTCGTCGCTGGCGTCCGCCTTGGCATAGCGCAGATTCTCCGCGATGGTGCTGTGAAAGAGGTACGTTTCCTGGGTAACCATTCCGATGCATTGATGCAGGGACGCCAAGGTGAGTTCCTGGATGTCCGTTCCATCCAGTCGAATGGTGCCGCAGGTTGCTTCATACAGCCGCGGGATGAGATAGGAAAGGGTGGTTTTCCCGGCTCCGGAGGGCCCCACGAAGGCGGCGAATTCCCCGGGCGCGATGCTCAGGCTGACTTCGCGCAGCGCCCAGCCGGCGTCGTCGCTGATGGTCTTTCCCGGCAGGTAGCTGAAGGACACGGCGTCCAGGGTCAGGGCGCCACGCACCGACGATGGATCCAGTGTGCGTGCGCCCGGCTGGTCCACGATCCCCGGTTTCAAGTCGAGGTATTCAAAGATGCGGGCGAACAGCGCCTGGGATGTCTGCACGTCGAGGGAGACCCGCATGAGGGACAGGATGGGCATGCTGATCCGCGCCTGCAGGGTGGTGAACGCGACGAGCGTGCCGGCCGTGATGGGCCAGCTTTGTGTCAGCAGCCAACCGGCGCATAGAGAGACGATGGCCGGGGTGATGTTCATGAAGATCTGCACGGCGCCAAAAAAGCGCTGGCCGGTCATCTGCTGCCGGATCTGCAGCCGCAGTTGCTGGTGGTTCGCAGAACGGTAGCGGGCGGTCTCCGCGTCCTCCTGGTTGAAGACTTTGCTGAGCACGATTCCGGACACGGACAGCGCCTCCTGGGTGATGGCGGTCATGTCCGAGAGCGACTCCTGCGTTTTGCGGGCGATCTCCCGGCGCACACGGCCGATTCGAACCTGGAGAACGATCAGGAACGGCAGCAGGATCAGGGCCACGATGGTCAGCTGCCAGGAGAGCAGCAGCATCGCCGCCAGCGCGGAGAGGACGGTGACCGTATTAGCCAGGATGGACGGCACGGTATTGGTCAGCACGCCGGCCACGCCGCCGACGTCGTTGGCCAGGCGGGATTGAATAACTCCCGTTTTGGTGCGGGTGAAGAAGGCCAATTCCATTGTCTGCAGATGGGAAAACAATTGGCTGCGGACATCGGCCATGACGTGGTTGCCCACGCTGGTCGTCAGGTAGGTGCGCCAGACGTTCAGCCCGGATGCGACAACGGTGACCAGCGCCATCAACCCCACCAGCTGGGCAAGTACGGCCAGATTGGTGCCGCCCCGGGGTGGAAAGAGGCCGTCGTCGAAGGCGCGTTGCGTCAGCAGCGGCACCGCAACGCTTAGTCCGGCACCGATCACCACCAGCACCGCCGTTCCGGTCAGCTTGCGGCGGTAGGGCCGAAGCAGTCCCCAGATCCTGAGGCCGAGGTGATGGATCGGCGGGGTGGTCAGATCGCCGGGGGAAGCGAGGAGGCGGCCACCGCGGCCGCCTCCTGCCATTCCTGCTGCGCCACTCATGGCGTCCTCAAGCTTGCCGTGGAAATCTCAGGCTCCCTTTTCCGGATCTACTCCCGGCCCAGTCGCGCCAGTTGAACCAGTCGAACCAGTCGAACCAGTCGCACCGGACGCACCGGACGCACCGGACGCACCGGACGCCGAAGGGTGCGCGGGGGATGGGTCCGCGATGGCGGCTTTTGGCGCATTGGACACGCCCGACGCCATCGGACTTCCGGCACCCGCTGCAGTCATCTCCACGGAACCGGCGCCGGCACCGGCGGCGAACGGTTCGTCCGGAGTCGTCGTGCCCAGCATGCTGCCGATGCCCTTGAGCGCTTCACCCACCTCGCTGGGGATGATCCACAGCTTGTTGGCGGAGCCGGTGGCAATTTTTGGCAGCGTCTGAAGATACTGATACGCCAGCAGCTTCGGTGTCGGGTTGCCCTTATGAATGGCGTCGAAGACCTTCTGGATGGCCTGTGACTCGCCGTCGGCCCGCAGGATGGCCGCCTTGGCGTCACCCTCGGCCTTCAGGATGGCGGACTGACGCTCGCCCTCGGCGGTGAGGATGGCGGACTGCTTGGTTCCTTCGGCGGTGAGGATGGCCGCACGCCGGTCCCGCTCGGCCCGCATCTGCTTCTCCATGGAGTCCTGGATGGACAGCGGCGGATCGATGGCCTTGAGTTCAACCCGGCTGACGCGGATGCCCCAGCGCCCGGTCGCCTCATCGAGGACGCCGCGCAGCTGGCCATTGATCTGGTCCCGTGAGGTCAGCGCCTCCTCCAAATTCAGGCCACCGACAACGTTACGCAGCGTCGTCGTCGTCAGCTGCTCAACGGCCTGGATGTAATTGGCAATCTCGTAGGTCGCTGCCCGCGGATCGGTGACCTGGAAATAGACCACCGTGTCGATCGAAACCACGAGGTTATCCTCGGTAATGACCGGCTGCGGAGGGAAGGAGACGACTTGCTCGCGCAGGTCAAGCAGCGGCAGCAGTCTGTCCACGAAGGGAATCAGGATGGTCAGCCCAGGGTTCAGCGTCCGCTGGTACTTTCCCAGGCGTTCGACGACTCCGGCGCGGGCCTGCGGAATGATTCGAACGGCACGGATCAGGACGATCACCACAAAGATGATCAGGACCAGCAGCACGATGGTCAGAGCCGCGGTCCCTGCGTTGTTAGGCATGTTTCCCCTCTTTCGATTACTTCAGAACAAGGCTGGTTTGCGGGCGGGTGCTCCACCGGTAGCGGCCGCGGGAGCAGGCACCGCAGCGGTTCCGCAGCCCGCCGGCGGCTATTGGCCCGCAGCGGCAGGGAAACCCGGCGACTGGACCGGCTTGGACAGGCCCACGATCGCAGTGGCTCCCTCGATCGCCAGCACCTCCACGGATTGGCCGGTGGGCAGAAGCTCACCGGTGCGGGTGCGGGCGCTCCAGGTGTCACCGCCGATCTTCACCAGCCCCGCCATTCCGGTCACGGGTTCAACCACGACGGCGCCGCGTCCAATCAGTCTGTCCACGTTGGTGCGCTGCTCAGGGGGACCGTTATGCAGATGGTTCAACGCGATGGGACGCACGAAAACGATCATGGCCAGGGCAATGACACAGAAGATCACGATCTGCAGCCACAGCGGTGCACCCACGAAGAAGGAAGCCATCGCAATCAGCGCACCGGCGGACATCATGATGAAGAACAGATCCAGGGTCAACATCTCGATGACCGCGAGGACGAGGAAGACGAGCAGCCACAGTGCCCACCCGTTCTGAACCACCCATGTCAACATTGCAGCCCCCTTGCCGTTCCAGCGTAGATTGAGCCTACTCCCTCCATTCTCCCCGTGGAGCGGATCGGGCGCGACGGTATCCGGATCGAATCAGGTCACGGTTTGGCCACGTGCGCAGTCCGGCCGCTTAGATCACAGCCTGCAGCGGCACCCGCAGCGGAACGCCCCCTACCCGGTCGGCGGCAGAGCGCAGAATATCGACGCCGGCGCTCAGCTCGTCGTTGCCATAGCTGAAGGGCAGGCGGAGGAATCGCTCGAACGCGCCGTCCAGGCCAAACCGCGGTCCCGGAACGATGGCCAGGCCCTCGGCCCTTGCCGCCAGCGCCAGCGCAGAGGTGGAAAGCGTTCGGGTGTTGATCCAGAATGTCATGCCGCCGTTGGGCAGATCCACGCTCCAGTCCGGGAATCGGGTGCGCAGTAGAGCGGCAAGATGATCTCGTCCGCGGCGGAGGTCGCGGGTTCTGTTGGTGGTCAGCAGGTCCGGTTCACGCAGCAGCAGCGTTGCCACCAGCTGCTCGAAGAGTGGAGTGCCCAGGTCGAGCGCCGGTCGGCCACGCAGGACCCTCGCCAGCAACTCCCGGGATCCGCGGATCCACCCGATCCGCAGGCCACCCCACACCAGTTTTCCGAGTGATCCGAGTGTCACCACGGAGGAGGAGTAGGACGCCAGGGCGGGCAGCGGGCCGCGGTCGATGTCCAGGCCGGCCGTGGTCTCATCCGCCACCAGGATGGTGCCCTCCCGCTGGGCCAGTCGGGCCAGCCGAGCGCGCTCGTCCTCGGTCATGCTCAGGCCGGTGGGATTATGGAAGTCCGGCATCAGGAACGCCAGGCTGGGCGCAGCCCGGCGGATCAGCAGCTGGGCTTCGGCGAGGTTCCACCCCTCTTCCGCGGTGACCGGCAGGGCAAGCATTCGGGCTCCCGCGGCGGCGAAGGTATCCAGGGCATGCGGATAGGTGGGTTGCTCCACCAGGATCCGTTCGCCGGGGGAGTACAGCGTTTGAGTCAGCAGGCTGAGGGCATGCTGCGCGCCGATGGTGACCATGATCTGGTCGGGGGAGGTGGACAGCCCCGAGTCGCTGTAGTTCTGTGCGATGACCTCACGCAGCTCCGGCAGTCCCACCATGTCGAAGCCGTGGTTCCCCAAATAGCCGGGCATCAGCTCCGCGGCCTGCCGGTACACAGCGCCGAGGCCGGGATACGCGGGGCAGGTTGCCTTGGTAAAGTCCAGGGCCGCATCCGAGGCCGCCGCGGAGCTGCCACGGCGCCCGCCCGGCAGGACGACGGTGCTGCCGGAACCGCGGACACTGTTCAAATATCCGTTCTCGCGCAACTGGGAGTACGCAGCGGCAATGGTGGTCCGGCTGACGCCTAAGGCCTGGCTGAGCTCACGCTCGGCCGGAAGCCGTGCGCCACTGCCCAGCCGACCGTCGAGAAGCAGCACCCGGATGCGGTTGGCCAGATCCAGATAGGCCGGCGCTCCGGCGCGCCACTCACCCAAATCCCGAGCCAGCTTCCGTGCGGTAATCAATGGCGTCATGAGGCCACTTTATCCTAAGTGGCACTTCTTGGTCAGGCCAATTATGGAAGGATGGGACCGGTAACCACATCTCTAATTGAGGAAACGACAACCGGTGAAGACCCTGCTGACCACCCGAAATCTGCCTGCCCGGGTGATTCGGCTCCTTCTCGGCCTTGCCGCGTACGGCATCGCCATCGCACTGATGATCCGCGGAAACATTGGGGCGTCCCCCTGGGATGTCTTTGGCCAGGGGTTATCGCGGAGCGTGGGACTCAGTTTTGGCTTGTGCACCATCATCATCAGCGGCGCCGTGCTGCTGCTCTGGATTCCCTTGCGGCAGTGGCCAGGCTTCGGAACCTTGACCAACGCCGTCCTGGTCGGCATCTTCGCGGACATGGGACTGACGCTGATACCGCAGGCGTCCAATTTGGCCCTGCAGGCGTCCCTCTTTGTCGCTGGACTGGTGCTGCTTGCCTTTGCCACGGCGCTCTACATCGGGGCGGGGTTGGGCCCCGGACCACGTGACGGACTGATGACGGGACTGGTCCGGGTGACCGGGTGGCCGGTCTGGACCATCCGGACGGGCCTGGAACTGAGCGTGGTGGTTATCGGCTACTTACTCGGCGGCGTGGTCGGAATCGGCACTGTCGCCTTCGCGGCCGCCGTCGGGCCATTGACGCAACTGACGCTGAAATGGCTGTACGTTGATCTGCACGGTCGCACCCCCGGCGGCAAGGCGGTCCCGAAAGATGCCGCTATTGCCGATGAGCCGCTGGGAGCGCGGAAAACGCGCTGATTCGGAACTTTGCAGCCACCGTTGTCTGTTCCGGAAGGAAGGCCACCCGGGCCCGAAGCACCTCCGGATCCAGATGATGTCCCGCCGGTCCCATCATTGCGGCCCTGGCCACGTCCTCCCGGCCGAGCAGCAGGTAGTACTCCACATTCTGGTGGCTGACGGGGGTAAAGAACTCCGCCAATGATGACTCCAGCGCTTCCTGTTTGTCCGGCTGGACTCCCAGCAGTCCGGCTTCGTCCGCGATTTCGGCCAGGTGACCCGGCAGTGGAGTGACCACCAGCAGCACTGAGTTGGGGCCGAGGACGCGGGCGAACTCTGCGGCATTGCGGGGGGCGAAGATGACGACGACGGCGCGGACAGCGTTGGCCGCGATGGGAAGCGGCCGCCAGACGTCCCACACCAGGTTTACGGTCTCCGGATTGGCTCTCGCCGCCCGCCGGAGAGCGAACTTGGAGATGTCCAAACCGATCGAGGTCACGTCCGCAGCACGTTGAATCGCCGAGAGGTAGTAGCCGGTGCCCGTTCCCGCGTCGAGCACGAGGTCACCGGCGGAGACCTTGCTGGCCACCAGCGTTGCTAACGCATCGGCCAACGGCCGGTAGGCACCAGTCGATAAAAACTCCTCGCGCGCAGCGACCATCCCGGCGGTGTCCGGTAGGAAGGATGTGCCGGCGCCGGTAAGGAAGTTGACGTAGCCCTGCTTGGCGACGTCGAAGGTGTGCCCGGAGGCACAAACCAGGGCCGGGCTGCCGGCTGCGGTGCCTGCGGACGCCGGGGAGTGCTCCGGGCCCTGAGTCCTGAACGATTCTGCACAGAACGATTCTGCACAGACGGGACACAACAGGGCCGCAATCGCAGAAGGATACATATGGACAGCCTAAATGCATCCCGCACTGGTGGCAGACAGGGCACCGGCGGGGAGACTTGGGCTGCCGCATCGGGTGCAACGGGGACATCGGGCCCCGGGCGCACTGCGACAGGGCGGCGCCCCCAGCGACAGGGCAGCGCCCCCAGCGACAGGGCAGCGGCCCAGCGCATCAGCCCAGGCCTGCGCGTCGATCCGGGGGACCGGTTCCGCAAGATTTTCGCTCCAGCGAGAGTGAGACTAGGCTCACAGTTGTGAAAATTGAACACTTGCCCCTGCTGAAGTCCGTGTCCGCGCCAACCGTGCATCCCGATGGTCTCCGAGCCGTGGTCTCCGTCACCCGCGCAGATTTCGACGGCGACGCCTACGTGGGTCAGCTTTGGAACATTCCATTGGCCGGGGAAGGGCAGCAGACTATGCCGGCGCGCCGGATCACCCGCGGTTTCCACGACTCCGCACCGCTGTTCTCGCCCAACGGTTCAGTCCTGGCGTTTCTTCGGTCAGAGCCGGGCAAACCGGCGCAGCTGTGCATAGTCGATGCTGACGGCGGCGAGCCACTGACGATCACCGACCGCAAGCTGGGCGTGGGGAGTTTCGACTGGTCCCCGGATTCGCACCGGATTGTCTTCAGCGCGCGGGTGCCGGAGGAGGGCCGCTACGGCACGCTGGAGGGAGTGTCCGCTGGTGCGGAGGATCCCCGGCACATCACCGGCCTCAAGTTTCGGATGAACGGGCTGGGCTACACCGCCGACAAGCGGGCCCAGCTCTTCCTGCTGGACGTGCCGGCGGTGGACGCGGAACCTGCGGTTTCGCCCGTGGGCCGCGCCAGGAAGCTCCCGGAGGGAACGGCCAAGGACGCGGACTTCCCGATCGTTCCGCAGGCCCGGCAGCTAACCTCCGCCGATGCTGACCACTCGGCGCCACGTTTCACCAGGGACGGGACCCGGATTCTCTTCTCGGCCGAGCTGCACCCAGGAGCGGACAGGGACCTGGTCAGCGACGTCTAGTCGATCGGCACCGACGGAGGAAACCTGACGAAGCTGTCCAATCTCACGGGACCGGTGCTCAGTGCCGGCGCGCCTTTGGACTCCGCGGACGGCAAATGGCTGTTCTACCTGGCGGGTGAGCTTGGGACTAACCGGCAGGACTTCGTGGCCGTGCACTACGGCGTCTACGTTGCCCCAATGGAGGACCCATTGGCCGCTCGCCGCCTCACGGACGAGCGCACCATGGACCTCAGAGAAACGGGCGATCGGCTGGAAAGAATTGGCGACGACGGCGTCCTGGCCTTGGACCGGACGCGTGGGGCCATGAACCTGGTGCGGATTTCTGCCTCCGGGCATGTTGAGGTGCTGGTGGATGGACCCCGGCTGGTGACAGGGGCTGGGGCCGCGGGTGAGACCGTCGTGGTTTCCTGCACGGACGCCTCCAGCGCCGGTGATGTGGCCGTACTGGCCGGCGGCGCGCTGCGGACGCTGACCGATTTCTCCGCAGATTTCCGCGCGGCCGCTGGGGTGATCAGCGCCCGCGAGGTCACGCACACAGCTCCGGACGGTTATCCCGTCCACGGCTGGGTGCTGCTGCCGGAAGGAGACGGCCCCCATCCTGTGCTGCTGAATATCCACGGCGGCCCCTTCGCGCAGTACGGGTGGGGGCTGTTTGATGAGGCGCAGGTTTATGCCGAGGCCGGCTATGCCGTGCTGATGTGCAACCCGCGTGGGGCCGCAGGCTACGGTTACGACCATGCGCGTTCAATCAAGGAAGCGATGGGAACGGTTGACCTGGACGACGTGCTGGCGTTCCTGGACGGGGCGCTGGCCTCCGATCCCAGCCTGGATGCGGGCAAACTGGGCATCATGGGCGGATCCTACGGCGGCTATCTGACCGCCTGGACGATTTCCCAGGACCACCGTTTCACCGCTGCCATTGTGGAACGCGGCTATTTGGACCCGCCCAGTTTCATCGGCTCCTCGGATATCGGCTGGTTCTTTTCCAATGAATACACCGGTACCGAGCCGGAAGCGGTGCGGGCGCAAAATCCGATGGCGCAGGTGGACAAGGTCAGCACGCCCACGCTCGTGATTCATTCCGAAGAGGACCTGCGCTGCCCGCTGGAGCAGGCACACCGTTATTACACCGCCCTGAAGATGCGCGGGGTGGAAACGGAGTTGCTGGTCTTCCCGGGGGAGAACCACGAACTGTCCCGCTCGGGGACGCCGCATCACCGCAGGCAGCGCTTCGAGCACATCCTGCGCTGGTGGGCTCAGCATCTTCCCACCGGCAAGAATCCCGCGCCCGCGGGGGCCGCGGACTAATCCTGCCCGTCGGGACAGCAGATGAGTTTCGCTGCTGTCCCGTGGGCATCGTAGTAAAGACCCCCATCCGGGTCTTCGGCGAATGAGTAAAAAATCTCCCATTTCGCCTCCGGCTTCGGATTCACCAGCTCCAGCAGGGTCGCCATCGAGATGCCGCCCCGTTTGGCGACCCCTGACCAGCCCTGACTACAAAAATGCTGGCTGATCTGCTCATGCGGAGCCAGCTCCCGCATTTGGCTCCGATTCAGTTCCACCGGGTTTTCGACCAGGCCGTGGGGTAACCCCGTACTGCGCCGGAATTCCGCCAGCCCAGGCTTCGTCCACCAGGTCCCCCGGCTTTTGGACCAGTTCGGTGCGGAAACTCCTTTGGATCCGCCGGGCGGCACCCTCCGGCTGTTCCGAGTGGAGTGGGTGGCTAAAAACTGAGTCCTTCGCGTGCCAGCCCAATACCCGGTTCCGCCCAGCGCCGGACGTACTCGGCGTCGTCGGACAGAGACCGGGTCAAAGCTTTGTCAATATAAAGCGTCCCAGCCAGGTGGTCCGTTTCGTGTTGCACAACCCGTGCCGGCCAGCCGGAAAACTCCGAGCTGGTGCGCACGCCGAGGGCGTCGTCGTAATCCAGCCGGACGCGCAGCGGCCGTTCGACGACGGCCTGCCACCCCGTCATGGACAGGCAACCCTCGTAAAAAGCTGCCGTATTGCTATCCAGCGGCCGGTATCGAGGATTACTGATGGCCAGGAATTCCAACGGCGTGCGCTGGCGGACAGCGGCCGTTTCAGCCGAGAGGTCGTAGAGATCCTCCAGCACCGCCAGCTGAAGGGGAATACCGATCTGGGGAGCCGCTAGGCCCACCCCCGGAGCTTCGTGCATCACGCGCCGCATCAATGCTGTCAACGCGGCCAACTCCTCGACGGACAGCTGGCCCTCGACCGGCGCGGCCGGCTGCCGGAGCACCGGATGGCCCGCCTGCACTATCGCAGGCATCTCGTCGGATTCCAGCAGGGCCGCGACCATCTCCTGGACGTGGGCGGGGTACAGACTCATGTTCCCAGCTTAGTTGAACCGATTCGTGATTTTCCGCTGCGGTGCGGCCCTCTGGATCAGTTGCTTTTCGCCAGCACCAAGGTCCGGTCCGCTGACCGGGTCGTGGCCATTGTCAGGGACAACGCCGTCGGCTCGGTCAGGATCAGGACTGAGGAAACTGCCCCTGAACAGCAGGCGGTGTTTGGGAAGGCCATCAGGGCCGCTTAAACGGCCGGAGTAGCATTTGACCATGACGGCAACAGATTTCTACGTGTACTTCGTCCGCGGGGCTGCGGACCTTGAAACCGCTGCTGAGGCCTTTCCGCGCCATGACCTGGCAGCTGAGCGGACTCCGTCAGCCCTTGTGCTGACAGTCGGGGAGCTGCGCTTCGAAATCTCCTTGGATGAGTCCGAGGCGGTGCCGGCCGCCGCGGCTGAGGCCGGGAAAAACACTGAATTCGAGGCCGGGATGGCCGCCTGCACGGCAGGCTTCAAGGTTCGCGTCAGCGACCTGGAGCGGGCCTTGGACGAGATCAACACCATTATGGAACTTCAGGGAGCGCTGCAGGACTGCTGCGGCGGCTTCGTTTTCCTGCCTTGGAACCACGGCATAATTGAGCCGTGGGTAGCTGACGACGGGTTGTAGGGCGGCTAGATCTTCAACGCGCACGGCACCAGCGGCCACGACGCCGGCCGCCGGCCACGACGGCGCCAGCGGCCGCGGGTGGCATGGCAACGTTCGCTTAACGCCCGGGGGCGTCAGGCGTGGTGGCCGTCGAGTGGCCGGGGCGCGCGTGACCCAGCGTTGTGGAACCAGGGGCGGGGGAGAGGCCCAGCTCACGGACCACCTCGGCCGCCTCCTCTGCCGGTGTCCGACCTACATCGATCACCACAGTGTTCTCCTCCGGGCCCGGCGCTTCCAGCGTTGCGATTTGTGAGTCCAGCAGGGTCGCAGGCATATAGTGGTCCATCCTCGCTGTGAGCCTGCGGCCTATCTGCTCCTTGGAGCCGGAAAGGTGGACAAACACAACGTTCTTTTCGCGCAGCCGGTCCCGGTAGACCTTTTTCAGTGCGGAGCAGGTGATGATGCCAGGTATCCCAGCCATCGTGTGTTCAATAATCCAGGACGCAATGGTGTCCAGCCACGGCCAGCGGTCCTCGTCGGTCAAAGGGAGGCCCGAGGCCATTTTTTGCACGTTCTCTTCGGAATGAAGGTCATCCCCTTCTTCGAGATCCCACCCCAGCTGGCCTGCCAGGATGCCGGCCACGGTCGACTTTCCCGACCCGGATACGCCCATGATCACCAATACCGGCTGTTGTTCCGACGCTGCCAGGCTGTTCACAATGTGGTCCTCTAGGTTGGCCTCAGATGTATACATATGCTTTATTGGTGCGAAGGACTAATTAACTCATATCTATATTACCAGCGGCAGGCGATATTTCACGTTCCGGCCCCCGTCTGCGGACGGGAACTAAAAGGGACTCTACGCCCCCGGGCCCACAGGTCAGCCCGTTGATTCACATGGACCGCCGGGATAGCGTGAAGGTCCGGGAACCCGGGGCAACCCTAAGGAGAGACCTTCGATGAGCAACGAATTGGCCGGCAAAAAGATCGCATTCCTGGTGGCACCATTGGGGGTGGAGTAAATCGAGCTTACTGTTCCATGGCAGAGCGTCCTGGACGCCGGCGGAGTCACCGAACTTGTCTCCACCGAGGTCGGCACAGTCCAGGCCTTCGATCACGACGTGAGAGCCGGCGACACCTTTCCGGTGGATCGGGTGGTCTCCGGTACATCGGCCGACGATTACGACGCCCTTGTGCTTCCCGGCGGTACCACTAATCCGGACTAGCTTCGTGTCCTCCCGGAGGCCATGGCCTTCGTTCGGGCATTCGTCGATGCGAAAAAACCGATCGCGGCGATCTGCCACGGCCCTTGGTCGCTGGTAGAGGCGGACGTTCTGAGGGGCAAGACCCTGACCAGTTGGCCAAGTCTGCAAACCGATATCCGGAACGCGGGCGGTACCTGGGTCGACCAGGACGTCTCGACCTGCAAGGAGCAAGGCTGGACTTTGGTGACCAGCCGCAAACCCGATGATCTGAAAGCCTTTACCGCCGGCATGGCGGCGGCCTTCGCGTAAACCGTTCGGCCGAGGCGGCGTGAAGGGGTCGCCGTGCCCCGCTCCGGATGCCGGTCGGGTAGATGGGGCATCGCTCCGGCATCTCGAGCCGTACCCGCTCCGAACCTTCGGTCTTAGTGCCGCCGGTGTGCCCGAAGGATCTCGTCATGGACAACGATCGTCTGTCCATCGGCTGACGTCACGGTACGCTCACGCGGTCCGCTGACGGAAACTTCCCAGGCGCCGGGTTCCAGCAATTGTGCGGCGATGGCATCCGCGGTGAAGTAAACCTCGGGCCTGCTTGGGCGGTGGACGCCCAGGGCACGGTCCGAGGCGTCATGCCCGACAATCAGCAGCATTCCGCCGGGAGCCACCGCTGCCGCCAGCGACCCGAAGACCACCGCACGCTGTGCCGCGGCGAGCTGCAGAAATTGGGCGCAGACCAGGTCGTAGTCCACCTTCGACGGTTGCCAGGACGTGAGGTCACGATGCAGCCGTGTGATGCGCTGCCCGAGGGTCGGCGCGTTTTCCCGGGCCCGGACGGCAGCGCGTTCCAGCGCTACCGACGAAAAGTCCACTGCCGTGACCTGCCATCCTCGGCTCGCCAGCCATATCGCGTCCGCCCCTTCACCACTGCCGGCGTCCAGGACGGAACCCGGGGCCAGGTCCGCGGTTTCGCTGAGCAGCACAGGGTTGGGTTTTCCGCTCCACAGTGAACCGTGCGCCCGGTATCGTTCGTCATAGGATTCTTCGGTCCAAGGATTCGCCATCGATTCCGGCGGCTCGTTGCTGTGCCTGTCCTCCATGCTCTGCGTCCCTCCGTTCAGGCGTTCCAGTGGCGTTGCAGCAGGGCCGCCGTCTCCGGCGTGTCACCCCATTAATGGCGCGTCGGCGTCCGCTAAGTCAACTGGTGTCCGGCTGACTGCGATCAACGACAGCCGCGCGGCCGGATTCCCGCGCTGGACGGTCCTGAACAGCGGCCCGACGACGGTGGTGCCGGTGGTCTGTTCGGGCACCGAGTTAGGGATAATCGGAACATGAAAACCCTGACTACTGAACGTCTAACGCTACGCAGCTGGACTTCCGACGATGCCGATTTTGTTTTCGACATGTATTCCCGCTGGGACGTGCAGCGCTATATCGGGGGCTCGAATGCGCGCATTATGGAGTTGCACGCCGAGGCCGTGGAGCGGATCGAACGGTGGCAGCACCTGGATCATCCGATCCACGGCATCTGGGCCGTTCAGCGCACCAGCGATGGCCAACTGCTGGGAACTCTGCTGTTGAAGCCGATCCCGGCCTCGGGCGAAGTTCCGCCGCAGCCCTCCGGCGAGACGGAGATCGGCTGGCATTTTCATCCGGATGCCTGGCGGTACGGCTATGCGACCGAAGCGGCGGCTGAGGTGCTGCGGCACGGTCTGGCGGCAGGACTTGGCACGATCGTGGCGGTTACGGCCCCGGAAAATGTTGCCTCCCAAAATGTCTGCAAACGAATTGGCATGGAACACCAAGGAACAACGGTGAAGTACTACAACGAAACCTGCGAGCTGTTTCTCATTGCCTCAGAGGCGCACGGCACGAGCCCGGCTGCGCCCGGTGCTTAGCGGGGGAGAGGAGAAGACGGAACGCTCAGCTGCCGGTGGGTTTGCAGTTTATGAACCACGTCTGACCGACGAGGACAGAGACGACAGGGGCGACAGAGGCGAAGGGATAAAGGCGCTGATCCGCCCGGCCGTCGACGAGGACGTCGCCGCTATCCTGCGCACGCAGCGTGCGGCCGGGCGCACGAAAACCGGAGCCGGTGCTTTGGAGGCAGCAATTAGTGATCTCGAACGGTTCGTGGTCGTTGCCGCAGTGGACAAGGAACTCGTCGGCTGGGGGAAGACTCATTGCTGGTCCTACGCCGACGGCCCGGCCCTCGCGGGCCATTATCTCGGTGGAGTGACCGTGGCACCCGAGTGGCGGCGACGTGGAATTGGCGCTGACTTGGCCCAGGCACGGCTGAATTGGATCTGGCAGCGGTCCGCACTGGCTTGGTACGTCGTTAATGCCTCCAATACCGCATCCATCGCTCTACACCAACGGTGGGGATTCGCTGAAGCAGCCAGGGCCGCAAAGTTTCACAGCACGGAATTCAGTGGGGGAGTGGGCCTGCTCCTGCGGGCCTCGCGGGAGCGCCGCTGACGCTATGGACGCCGTCGTTCCCTTTTAGACGATGACGACGACGGCAAACTAAACGATATTCGGGCTGATGACCTGGAACAGGTCCATGTCCTGCCACCTGCCGGCGATTTTCAGATAGGCAGGGGCCATGCCAATCCGAACGAATCCATTGTGGTCCAGAACCCGCTGGGAGCCGGCATTGTGGCGCAGCGTTTCCGCCTGGATCCGGTGAAGCCCGAGGTCCTCGAAAGCAACGCTTTTGATTTCCCGCACAGCGGCGGTAGCAAATCCGCAGCCGTTTGCCGCGGCGCTGACCCAATAACCGACGCTGCAGGACTGGAACGCCCCACGGACTATGCCGTTCAGGGTTATGCGGCCGACCACACTGCCACCGGCGTCGAGGATAACGTGGGGGAGAACAGTGCCTTGTTCATGCCGCACGAGTACTTCATCTATCGCCGCCCGCTGGCCGGACTCCGTGAAGAATTCTGGGGTCCGGGTGGGTTCCCAGGGAGCCATGAAATCGCGGTTGGCGCGCATGAGTTCAGCCAGAACGAAAGCATCGTTGGGAGCTATCAGGCGAGTTACAGACACTCGACTAAACTACACGGCGCCTTGGCCCCAACGTTTCCTCCAGGTTCGGCCCACAGGAAAATGGGTCAGTTGAAGCTGATTTTAGTGCCGCATCAACAACGCTGGCCGGTTGGCGAGCACCCAACGACATGCCAGGACCTCGTTCATGGTTCCTCATGTTGGACGGGTCTGAAAGTGCGGATACCAGCGGTACCAAAGTCCATCAATGAATCACCCGCCTTTGCCGTTAGTGCTGATTCCCAAACGTGCCCGGAAAAGAGGCTCAACGGAGTTATGCCGAGTTCCATGGCAGATTGGCTGTAATCGGCCACCACCCGTCGGGCGACCTCGGGGATCGGATCCACAAACTCGAAAGTTCGATCGTACGGCGGGTCCAGGTGATAACGGAGTCTTCCCTCAGGGCCTTCAAGAACCACGGCGAAATGGCCGTCGCCGTCCCTAAACCGATCTATCTGTTGGCAGAACCTTTTCACTGCGTCGCTCATCGCGAATAGAAGGACGTGATCAGTCGTCCTGTATCTTCCGTGCTGCCACGAATCGACACGTCACCCCTTTCACGAACATTATCGGATACTGAAATGATCTATCACATCCGGATAAAACCCGGCGTCTGCAAACGCCGATAATCTACATTATGTCAACTAGAAGTGATCCAATTGCAAAATTTGCAGATTAGGACCCGGTGATACGCACTCCCCGATTCCGCCTTGGAGGGCCGGCTGATCAGGCTTCCGCTGCGTCAGGGAGCCTTTTCCGCGGATGCCGTGTTCGAGGACATGCTCACGGGCTGGAAACAGCAGCAGCTGGCCCGGAACTTCACGGCCGGCACGATCCGTGGACATGAGAGCCTGGTCCGCCGGTTCGTGGATCACACCGGGCATTTTCCGTGGGACTGGACCGTCGGTGATGCCGATGAGTTCTTCGCCCATGAGCGCTCGATCCTGAATCTGGCCTTCGCCACCATGCGGGCCCATCAGACGCATCTGAAGGTGTTCTGGGCGCCAGGCAGTCATCATCGAGCGGATGCTGAGGCTTCGCGCTCCTTTGAGCGGTGAACAGGTCCGCGGATTGGAGACCGTGGGACGCGGCAGACTCGAGATACCGCACCGCTACGCTGCGACGAAGCCGCTCATCACCCAACAGCAACGCCTCGACCTCATCCGGCAATGCGTCGAATCCACGGCATCGCCCTTGGGATTCCGGGTCGCTGCCCTGATCCTGCTGCTCTTCGGACAGGCGGTCGGCAAGATCGCCGCCTTGAAATGCGTGGACCTGCAGGCCCTGCCCGAGGGGCTGCACCTGGACCTGGGGAACACCCCGGTCCTGGTTCCGGCCCAGATCGCCCCAATGTTCTGGGACTACCTGCACGACCGGCCCAACCAGCAGACCGGCAACGCCGGGAGCCAGTGGCTCTTCCCCGGCACCCTGCCGGGCCAGCACATCCACGCCGACGCAATGATGGGCCAACTCCGCGCCCTTGATATCGACCTCGGCGGTGCAAGGAACACCGCCCTCCGCAGCCTCGTCCAGGAACTACCACCAACCCTGGTCGCAAACGCACTCGGCTACAGCTACCAGGTCATCCACAAACACGCCGGCGATGCAGGCGTCCCCATGGCCGGCTATCCAGGGAAGGGCGCGCTGCTCCGATGAGTCCTGTTTACCAAGCTGCGGGACACCCCGCTGCTCCCTGGGCTACGCCAGGAACGCGTTCAGAAGCACTATGGCAAGACCCGCTTGTTAGCGGCCACGGAACTGCCCACTGGCGGCCAGCAAAACTGCCCGTTGGTGGCCATGAGATCTGCCCACTTCCTGTACTGATCCTGCGCGCTTAAGCGGCGGGAGTCTCTTCCCGGGGTTTGATTGCGGTGTCTAAGACGCACCAAAGTCACCCAGGAAGAGACCCAATATGAAGTTTGACGGAGAAATCATGGAAATACTCGCAGCCTACGATTTGACCGGATCGTTGCGCGCCACAGCCGAACTCACGGGGTGCTCACACCACACGGTGGCCCGCCACGTAGCAGCCCGCGATGCTGGGAAGCCCATCGCTGAACCGGTGTTCCGGGGTCGGGTCACGGACCCGTACCTGCCCAAGATCGAGGAATGGGTCGAGGTATCCAAGGGCAGGATCCGTGCTGACAAGGCCCACGATAAACTCCTCGCCCTGGTTACACGGGCTCGGAACGCTCAACGCGGCGGGCGGTTGCGCAGGTCCGCGCGGCCTGGCGGCTTGGCAGGGTCAGGGTGCACCGGCCCTGGATTACAGAACCGGGCATGTGGCTGTTATGAAGAATTCTTCATAACAGCCATTATGTAGAACCTGGAATTATGTAGAAAGTGTTCGGACGCCGGCTGTGAACGGGCGCCATGACACCGATCTGGCGCGGGTAGCTTTCTACATAATTACAGTCCTTCCAGGAAGGCCAGCAGCTCGTCGGGTGGGTGATAGCGGCCGGGGCGGGTCCCTGGCGGCGCCGTCCTGTCAAGCGCCCGTTGTTTGAGTGCCAGGTCGGCGTGGAGGTAGATCTGGGTGGTGCGGATGTTTTCATGACCAAGCCAGAGGGCGATGGTGGCAATATCGATCCCGGCCTGCAGGAGCCGCATGGCGCAGGTGTGGCGGAGCGTGTGCGGGGAAATCGTCTTCAAAGCCAGGGATGGGCAGTCTGTGGTTGCCGTCTTGACGTGCCGGGCAACGATTTTTGCCACAGCATCCCGTGTCAGTTTCTGGCCCGAGGGACCGGAAAAGAGCGGGGCTGTTCCCTGCGGTTGTCGTTCTGCAAGCCATGCTTTGAGGTGTGCGCAGGCGTCCTTGCCAAGCGGGGTGATGCGTTCCTTGCGGCCCTTGCCCTGGCAGGAAAGGTAGGCGCCGGATTCCAGGTGCACGTCGGCTGCGGTCACGTTGACCAGTTCACTGACTCGCAGGCCGGTGACGATGGCTACGAACAAAAGCGTCCTGTCCCGTCGCCCCCGCCACGTTGAAGCATCCGGCGCGTTGATCAGGGTGTTGGATTCCTCCTCCGTCAGGTAGGTCACGATGGCCTTGTCGGAGCGTTTTGCCGGGATTGCCAACACGCGTTGGATGAGTTCAGCATGCTCTGGGAAGTCGTAGGAAGCGTACCGAAACAGCGCCCGGATGGCCGCCAGCCGGGCATTTCTGGTGTGGATGCTGGCCCGTCTGCTGCTTTCTAGCCAGGCAAGGTAGCCGCCAATGAAAACGGCGTCGAGGTCTTCAAGCTTCAGGTCTTGGGGTGCGTTGCCGGTTTCCTCCTTGGCGTAGTGCAGGAGCAGCCGGAACGCGTCCCGGTAAGAGGCCACCGTGTTCTGGCTTGCCCGGCGCTGCCCCACGAGCCGGCGGAGGAAGAAGGATTCCAGGATCGGTGCCAGGGATGTCATGATTCTTCCGCCAGATATGAGCCCAGCCGGGCGGAGACCAGGGACATCAATTCCGGTGTCCCGCTCAGGTACCAGTACGTCGCTTCCGGGTTCTGGTGCCCGAGGTAGGTCGAGAGCACCGGCAGCAGCGGCCTGACGTCCACACCCGTGCGGTACCAGCTCTGAAGTGTTTTCACGGCAAAGCCATGTCTCAGGTCATGTAGATGGGGCTGATGATGGAAACCAGGCCGTCTCACTCCTGCTTCCCGGGCCAGCCAGGCAAAGACGTGGCTGGCGTTGTCGGCGATCAAGCGCGTGCCACGGGTGGAAAGGAATACGGCGGGATCCTTGGGATGCGGATACGTGGTGTCCCGGATGCCCGAGTATTCCTTCAGTGCGGCCACCGTGCTCGGATGTAGCGGCAGCTGCCGCGATTTCCGGTATTTTGCTTCCCGGATCGTCAAAAGTCCTTGGTCCCAGTCGACGTCGGAGCGGTCCAGGCCGGTGGCTTCGCTGCGCCGCATCCCTGTCACGGCCACCAATGAAATGTAGGTTCGGTAGGTTCGGGCACGGAAGCCGGGGGTGAGCCGGTCTGCGGCCGCCAGCACCCGGTCCAACTCGTCATCGGAAAAGATGTAAGGCGCGGGCCGGTGGTACCCATCCTGCAGCAGCGACTGTTCAGGGACCTGTGTGAGGGGGTCAAAAGCCTGTAGGTATTGGGCGAAGGGACGCACCGCGCCCAGGCGTGCGTACCACCACACCGGGTCGGCGCCTGCTGGCAGTGTTGCCCATTCCAGCACGCGCGAGCTGGTGAGGTGGGCGTCGCCGGTGCGTTGAAAGTACTTGATGAATTCCAGCAGAAGTTGCCCCTGCTGCTTCAGCTTGTAGCCCATGCTCCGGCGCATGTGCAGGTACTGCTCGGCCATCAGCGCCACATCGTCCTGGGGCATGGTCATGGCTGGCTCCCTGGCCAGGGCAGCGCCAGCGCACGCAGCGACCTGTAGTCGACTTTTGCGTACTGGGCCGTGGTGGCAGGGCTGCGGTGGCGCAGCACCTGGCCGACCTCGGCGAGGGAAGCACCGGCACGCAGCAGTTGTGTTGCCGCAGTGTGCCTGAGCCGGTGGGCATGGATTCCTTCAAGCCCGGCACGCCTGCTCGCGGCCAGGATCACTTCGGAAACCCCCGGCAGATGCCAGCCCTCCCACAGGTGCGCGAACCCTGAGAAACAGCGCATCGCCGGCGCCGTCAGGCCGGCCCGGGCGCAGGTATTCCGCCAAGGCCGATCCAACATCGTGCGGCAGGGGAAGCTTCTCTTCGCAGCGCCCCTTGCCCCGCAGGACGATGTCTCCGGCACGCCAATTGACATCGGTGAGCGTCAGGGACGCGACTTCATTCGCACGCAGCCCCAGCCGGACCACCAGGACCAGAATCGCGTAGTCACGCCGCCCCGTGACCGTGTCCCGGTCACAGGAGGCCAGCAGCGCATCCACTTCCGGCACGCTCAGGCCTTGCGGAATGTTACTGCCGTGGCCGGCCGCGGACGGTACCGTACCCGCCAACGCCCGGCCGCACAGTCCTTCCATGAACGCCCAGCCCAAGAAGGACCGTAACCCGGTGATCGCATATTTCACGCTTTTGACCGATCCCACACCGTAAAGACCGGTGGTGAACGAGATGACCTCCCCACCGCCCATTGTGCCGAGCGAACGGGGAGCGCTCCGGCAGCCAATCCATGAACGCGTTGGCCGCCCGAACATAGTGCTGCCCCGTTTTGGCGGCGAGCCCCCGCTCATCCACGAGGTAGCGCTCAAACCGCCCCAAAATGATCTGTTCCGGAGTGGTTGGATCCGGTGGCGGCTCAGGAACCGGAATCACCCCCAACCGGCGCAAATACTCCATCAACAACACAAATGACGCCTGTGTCGGACGCATCCAACTTGCTTCCGCAGCCAGCTCGTCAACGAACCGCTGCAGCGCCCCATCCGTCAGCGCCCCACTATCCAGTCCCCGCGCATCCATCCAACGACTCAACCGCCCCACCAGCGAGGCCAGCTGCTGCACCGTTGACTTCGCATACCCACGCCCAGCCAACAACAACCGGTAGCCAGCCACGTACGGTGCCAAAGGCCCCGTCATCGGCCCCGGAAATGACTTCGTCATCATGCTCACCTTCCCTTATCGAGAAAACAAGCATGTGCCGCCCCGCGATTATGTGGAAAGCTACCCGCGCCAGATCGGTGTCATGGCGCCCGTTCACAGCCGGCGTCCGAACACTTTCTACATAATTCCAGGTTCTACATAATGGCTGCAGTACGACTTCGGTGATGGCCCTGTCATCGATGGCCGTAAGACGGTGCTGTTCGTGGCGTGGCTGGCGTGGTCACGGTTCCGGGTCGTGATAGCGCTGCGGGACCGGAGCGCGCCGACGGTGTTCGCCGCCCTGGACCGGACTTTCCGTATCCTTAATGGTGCCCCGACGTATGTGCTCACCGACAACGAGAAAACCGTCACGGTCTCCCATATCGCCGGCGTACCGGTACGGAACCTGCAGACCGTGGATTTCGCCAGGCATTACGGGATCACGGTGCTGACCTGCCAACCGGCCGATCCTGCCTCCAAGGGTGGGGTGGAGTCAACGGTGAAAATCGCCAAGGCCGATATTGTGCCCAAGGACACCAACCTGCGCACCGAATATGGTTCCTTCTCAGAGATCGAAGCGGCCTGTCAGGCGTTCATGGATGAGGTGAACAACCGTGAGCACCGTGCCACCCGCCGCAAGCCCGCCGCCATGCTGGTCGAGGAGGTTCCCCGTCTGCACCGCATCCCCGACACCGCTCACACTGTGGCCTTCGGGGTGTCCCGGACCGTGCCGGACAACACCCCGATGGTGACGTTTGAGACTGGGCAGTATTCCGTTCCCTCACACCTGCTCGGCGCACGGGTCTTCGTCCGCAGCCACGGCGCCGGTCCGGACGAGAAGGTCATCATCGTCCATCACGGCACGGACGGGCCCGTTGAAGTCGCCCGGCACCACCGTGCCCGCCCCGGCAGCCCGGCGATCGATGATGCGCACTTCCCCGGCCATCGCCAGAAGGTCCCGGGCGACTACACGGTCAAGGCCCGCAGCGCTGCCGAGACCGAGTTCCTGCACCTGGGCGCCGGTGCACGGGCCTGGCTGCTGGAAGCCGCCGCGGCGGGCACAACGCGGATGAAGGTGAAGATGGCCGAGGCCGTTGCCCTGGCCAAGATCAGTGGCACCGCCGGAGTTGATGCAGCGTTGGGTGAGGCAGCGACTTACGGCAGGTTCGCCGCCGGCGACCTCGCCTCCATCCTCGGCGCCAGGCCATCACGGAGCACGACCTGCAAGGCCGATGAAGCCACGTCCCTGTCTCAGGGCACCGCCGGGTGGGCCGCCATCGGCCAACCCCTCACACCCGCCGGCGCCGACGGCGTCACCGATACGTTGGAGGAAAGCGCATGAGCGTCACCACGGCCCCCGCGCCGGCCCTGCCACCGGAGGTAGAAGCGTTGATGCGTCAGCTGAAGATGCCCCACGCCCGGGCGCTGGCCCCGGAACTGATCGCTACCGCCCGTGCTCAACGCTGGGAACCCGTCGAAGTCATTAAGGCCCTCTTCGTGGAGGAAGCCGCCGGCCGCGCCCGGTCCATGCTCGCCACCCGGCGTAAGGCCGCCGGCTTCCCGACAGGAAAAACGTTCGAGGCCTGGGACGAATCCGCTTCCTCGATCCCGGCGCCGACACAGCAGGGCCTGCGGACCCTGGAATGGATAACGCGCAGGGAAAACGTCGTCGTCTGCGGGCCCTCCGGGACGGGGAAAACGTTCTTCCTCGAAGCCCTCGGTCAGCAAGCCGTCGAAGCCGGGAAACGCGTCGCGTGGTTCAGGCTCGAGGACCTCGGCGCGCTGGTACGCGCTCACCGCTCCGATGATTCCGTCAGCCGGGTCGTCGCACGCATCCTGCGTGCCGAGCTGATCATCGTCGATGACATAGGACTGCTCGAAGTCGGCGCGGACGCCGCGGAAGGCCTCTACCGCCTCGTTGACGCCGCCTACGAAAAACGATCCATCGCAGTGTCCTCAAACCTGCACCCGGCCGGCTTCGACGCCCTCATGCCCAAAACCCTCGCCACCGCCACCGTTGACCGTCTCCTGCACCACGCGCACGTCTGTCAAACCTCCGGCGACTCCATCCGGCTCACCCAAGCCCTCGCCGGGAAGGGAGTCACCCCGATGAGCTAACCGATCAAAAACTCCCCATATGGCCAACGCCACCAAAACCCTGGTGGGCAGATCTGTTGGCCATACACGGGCAGTTTCCATGGCCACCAGCGGGCACTTCTGCTGGCCGCCCACGGGCAGAAACTACTGGCCATTGACACCCGCTAGAAACAGAAGAGAGCAGAACAGCAGTCCCACGGTCTCCAATCCGCGGACCTGTTCACCGCTCAAAGGAGCGCGAAGCCTCAGCATCCGCTCGATGATGACTGCCTGGCGCCGGGCAATGCGCTTGCGAAAAACGAACCAACCCAGACCGACGATCATCAGCACCACGCCCAGCTGCATTCTTGCTCCTCCGAAGCCCTGCCACCAATAGCCCAAGACTAGTGGCCTCGGCTCGACGCGCTGGGAGCCTCAATGGCGGAGAACGGCAGAGAATAGGACTGAGACTGATAAGTGCCATTCCCGCTTGTACTCTGCGTAGCTCATCAGAGTGTCCTGGTGCGAACGCGACCAATTGATGCGTTCGGACTTTGATCCCGACGTGACTGGGGTGGCATCCCAGCCCATTAGGATCTTTCTTCCAGGCACCCTCCCCCGAAAATCACTGGTACATCACTATTTTGTCCGGAGCGCCGACGGTTTTGCCTTCGTTATCGACATCCGTCCTGATGCCCTGGTCAAGCCCATCCGTGAATTGTCGTCTGTAATCGGGGGCCCAATCTGTGTCCTGCCAACCATTTTCCACCTGACGTGGTGGTAATCGACGCGCAGGCAGTGAAGGCCCGTGTCCTACTACGGACCGTGGAGGGTGGGCGGCGCAACCTGGCCGCGATCACCCGATGCCCGTCGCCGCTAACCGTTTTCGCCTCGATTGCGGCCGCGATCACCTGTGCACTATCAGCTCGCCGCCCGGCGTTGAGTTCCAGATTCTTACGCTGGGCCATTCGCTTACAGGTCATCGTCACTCTGAAGCCGCCGACCAACGAAATCAAGCTTTTCCCCTGAAAATCACTCATCGCTACCCCACGCGACGCGGCCACCGTCAAACAATACGACGCTCAACACATCTACGAATCCCCGACAGCCCACCATCCACGGCAATCAAACAGCCAGGCATTGGTTGCCGCAGCCCTTTAGCCCTCCATCGTCAAGCTCACTGCCGCCATCGCCTCACCACGTTGGCGATACATCGCCCGCTCACGCCATCCCGAAGCCGTTTTCAACCGCGTCAGTCACGAAGTCACTGACGGCTGGACAGCCAGAGTCGCCTTCGATTCGCTCCGACACTGGATGGAAACCGACTGGACAGCAAGTTTTCACGGATCCGACGCCATCCTCCCGCCCAAAATCAGGTAAACTGCACCGCCGATGCGAAGGCTGTGCGTCCGCCCTATATCCTGTCCCATATAAGGCCTGCGGGACGATTGTTGGCCATCTATATGGGACACCCCTTTCGGGACGCGAACTCGTCTAGGCATTAGGCTGGCTTGCTCCCCCTGCGGCAAAGTACCAGGAGCTGTACCCAGAGAGGACAGGCAATCCGCGGGGCACAACGGGCTCTGCAAGCCGAAGCGAATAGCCCTTGGTAAGCTTCGTTCGGCCTATTGAACCTATGGGGCCCTTTCCCGGACTTCGCCATCAATATGTCATGTGGACAACATTCCCCTCTGGAACGGTTTATGTGAGAAGTTTCGGCTCCAGCACGACCTGAATTAACGGGCCAGGGGTTCGGCTCGTGGGGTTTCTACCGGTTGGAATTCCCAAGTGATTGTGCTGAACGGTGGGCTGCTGTCGACTTCGGCTATCTAGGATGCCGCGAAGAAGTCACGCCGTTCTAAGCCTCCTGCGGATGGCGTCGCCTCTGGACCGAGCGGCCGGCCAGGGATCACTCAGCGTGCATGTTGCGCAAAACAGGGCGACGTCGCGTCGATTACCTGCCAGATGGCCGGTTGCTGAGCTGGACGCGTGATGTGGTGTCCCACGTGAAGATGCCTCGTTTCGTGTCCTGAAGGGCTGCTATGAAGTGCACCTCGTTGACGGTCAGGGGCGGCAGCGCGTGGGTCCGCAGCTGATCGGATGCTTGTTGAATGACTTCGGCACTCCCTTCGGCCACGCCGTAGCCCAGTGTCAGATGCGGGCCGAAGGGAGCCTTGGGCAGCGGCTGGCTCCTGTTGATGGTGTCGGCAGCGGTATCGCGGACCGCGGCGGTCAACTTCGCCCATGAAGACGTACCGGTCCCTCTGACGCTGAGTGACTAATCATCTACTTTCGGTTCGCCCAGTGTGGCGCTGAACGGTTTGATTTCGGCCGCCACGCTCTTCAGCCTGCCCATGAAGGCATCCACTTCTTCGGGGCTGACATCGGCGGAGGTAACTGCGAACTGCTGCACGGTTGCATGCAGGTAATCCGCAGGCTGGATTGAGCAGTAGTCCAACCCGTCCAAGGCGCGCTGGCGTTCTCCAGTGCCGATCGGAGGTCATCGGTGGGCAGCACATAGACGTGTAGGCGGTTCCGCATGGACGGCCACAAGGTCATCGGGTGCCCAAAAAAGCGCTTCATGGGCTAAACCCTAGCGTCCCCGTTTGGACCGAACATGAACCGACTACCAGGTAGACAAGAGTCCAACCGGCCAAAATTTGGCTCCCCCAGCATTCCCACGTCTCTGACGTCCTGATCCAGCATACTGACTGGACCGCTGCCGCCCCCGACGTTCGACCCGATGAGATTGTGAAACCCGCCGACCAGGAAATCTTTTATGCCACCATGGCTAGCCCTGAACCTCGGCCTTACCGGAGGACCCGGAGGACCCGGAAGACCCGTCGGAGGATCCGGAAGTGGACTTACCAGCCTTGCGACGCTCCCGCTTATACCTATCCGACATCTTCTCCAGCGGAATGTTCTTGGTTTCGGGAACCTTGAAGAATACGAACACCAGCGAAGCCAGGGCGAAGAACGCGTACATGCTATACGTAAGCGGCAAGGACATCTGGCTCAGCGCCGGGAACGTCACGGTCACGGCGAAGTTAGCAAGCCAGTTCACCGCCGTTGCAATGCCGACCGCGAGCCCGCGGATCTGGTTCGGGAACATTTCGCCAAGCAGCGTCCACATCACCGGCCCCCAAGAAACAGCGAAGGACACCACAAACGCGTTCGCAGCCACCAGCGCCACCGGCCCCCATGGCTGCGGCAACTCAGGTTGACCGTTGACAATGGAAGACTGGGTGAAGCTGATCGCCATGAGCACCAGACTGATGGTCATGCCTGCGGAACCGATTAAGAGCAGTGGACGGCGTCCCACTTTGTCGATCAGGAAAATCGCCACCACGGTTATCACCACGTTGGTGATCGCCGTGATCACCGACGCGTTGGAAGCGAAAGTCGGACTGAATCCGACCGAACGCCACAACGAGTTTGAGTAGTAGAAAATGACATTGATGCCGACGAGCTGCTGGAAGGCAGCGATGATGATGCCAACCCAAACAATGGGTACCAGGCCAAGAGTGCCGCCCTTCAGGTCCTTGAAGGAAGGCTTGGAATCGCTTCGAATGGACTTGCGGATGGAGTCGACCAGGGTCTTTGTTTCGCTGTCACTGCGTCCGTGCACATGCTTCAACACCTCGGTAGCCTTGTCCGCGTCGCCGTTGGACACCAGCATGCGCGGGGATTCCGGCAGCCGCAGTGCCAGCGCACCATAGACGACGGCGGGAATAACTCCGGCAATGAACATCCAGCGCCAGGCCTCCAAGCCCCACCAGAATTCACCACCGGCGCTACCGGCGGCACCGGTAATGACGTCGTCCATCAACAGCGCCACGAAGATACCGAGCACAATGGCCATCTGCTGTAAAGATGTGAGGCGGCCCCTTAGCTTGGCGGGTGAAATTTCCGAAATATACGACGGAACAATGGCAGAGGCCGCGCCGATGCTCAGCCCGCCGACAACGCGCCAAGCCGCCAGGTCCCAGGGTGCAAAGGCGAATGCGGAGCCCACCGAACCGGCGAAGAACAGGATGCCCACAATGAGCATCACCCGTGTCCGGCCCCACTTGTTCGCGACGGGGCCGCCAAACCATGCACCAGTTGCGGCGCCTATGAGGGAAATGGCCACCACGAATCCGGTGACGGCTGCGGAGAGTCCAAACTGGTCAGTGACCGCTCCAATGGCGCCATTGATCACTGAACTGTCGAACCCGAAGATGAACCCACCTACGGCGGCGCCGATCGAGATCAGGACCACGCGTGTGGTGTGCTTGCGATCCAGTGAGTCTTTCGGCTCGTCGCCGTTTCCGCCCTGCTCCGAATTTTGTTTCTCCACCACAAACCTCCCGGATTGATAAGCGTGCTGCTGTTTCCCCCACCCTAGGCACGCCCTACACTGAGCCGCAATGATGGGATTGGGGTTTGGCCGAGGTAGCGGTGGAGGACGAGAGTGGCCGGATGAAGAAGCAGCGAGTCCCGCTCCAGCGGGTAGTGAGGACCACGGTCACAATTGTGGGCCCTGCTTCAACGTGGCGGCGGCTGAGGACAGGGCTTCCCGTCATCGCGCAGTGCGGTCCCGCCGCCGGGGCGGCGTGGTGGCTGGCATCGGCGCTATTGGACCACCAGAATCCTGTATTCGCAGCGACGGCGGCGATCATTTGCCTCGCCGGCGGCAAGGGCGAACGGGGACGCCAGGCGGTGGACCTGCTGGCCGGCGTCATCGCCGGGGTTGTTGTCGGCGAGCTGATTCGTTGGTGGAATCCAGGCAGCACCCTGCTGCAGGCTGTGCTCGCCGTCGTCCTGGGGATGAGCGCAGCTGCTGCCCTGGATTCCCGTCGGCTCGCCTACATCCAGGGGGCCGCGTCCGCGCTTTTTATACTGGTCCTGCCTCCCCTGCAGAACCCGGCGAGCCGTATTGTGGACGCGGGGATCGGCGGAGTCCTGGGCCTCGTTGGTAGCCAGATTCTATTCACGCCCGACCCGGTGATGTTGGTTTCCGTCGCCGCACGGCATGTACTGGACAGTCTTGAGGCGGCGCTTCGTGGAAGCGCTGCTGGCCTTGAGAGAATGGATACCGTCCTAGGTGCATGGGTCAATAATCGTGGGCCGCTGTTTTTAAAACGCCGAAAGAATAACCTGGCTCTGGTGGGTGTGGCTGGGAGAATTGGGGTATGGATAGTGGCGCCCAGGACGGTCTTTTTGATGAATCAGCGGTTGCGCGTGTGG
>NZ_JADPVH010000044.1 GCF_026932795.1 Paenarthrobacter sp. Z7-10
GACGACGGCGCCCGCAAGAGCGCCGTCGTCGTCGGCTGGAGTGCGGGCCCCGGTTATGCGGCCAACCGGGCCTCGATGGCAGAGGTTACCCGCAGTTCGCCGTCCTCGACGCTGACGGCGACCCGCCCGCCGGATTGCAGCTCGGCGCTGACCAGCAGTTCGGCGATCCGGTCGTCCAGCTCGCGCTGGATCACTCGGCGCAGCGGCCGGGCGCCATACTCGGGTTCGTAACCGTGGTCAGCAATACAGGCGACGGCGTCCTCGGTGATCTCCAGGCCGATGTCCTGGCTGGCCAGCCGGGCCTCGGTCTTGCGCAGCTGCAGCCGAGCGATTGCCTGCAGTTGCTCCGCCTCAAGCTTGCGGAACAGCACAATCTCATCGATCCGGTTCAGGAACTCCGGGCGCATCGTCTCGCGCAGCCGGCCCATAACCCGGTTCCGCAACGCTTTTCCATCCCCCACGGCATCGCCGGCGCCGAAGCCCAGAGGTGTGCCGCGGCTGGCCAAAAATTCCGATCCCAAGTTGGAGGTCATGAGAATCACCGTGTTCCGGAAGTCCACCGTCCGGCCCTGGCCATCGGTCAGCCGGCCGTCGTCCAGGACCTGCAGCAGCAGATTGAACACATCGGGGTGCGCCTTTTCCACCTCGTCCAGCAGGACGACGGTGTACGGATTGCGCCGAACCCGTTCGGTCAGCTGGCCAGCCTCGTCGTAGCCCACGTATCCGGGAGGAGCACCCACGAGCCGACTGACGGTGTGCCGTTCGCCGAATTCGCTCATGTCGAAGCGGACCATGGCGGTCTCGTCGCCAAAGAGCGACTCCGCGAGCGCCTTGGCAAGTTCGGTTTTACCCACACCTGTCGGTCCGAGGAACAGAAAGCTGCCCACCGGGCGTCCGGCATCTCCCATGCCAGTGCGGTTGCGCCGTACGGCCTTGGCGATCAGCCCCACGGCGTCGTCCTGGCCAATGACCCGCCGGCGCAGCTCCTCCTCCAGCCGGGCCAGGCGCTCCCTGTCACCTTCGGTCAGCCGTGCCGCCGGGATCCCGGTGGCCCGCGCAACGACCCCGGCGATTTCGGCTTCGCCAACCTCGGCGTTGACCGGCTCGGCACCAGCGGCAAGCTGGGCGTTCACCGTGCTGATCTGATCCCGCAGCCGCGAGGCTTCCTCATACTGTTCGGCCGCCACCGCCTCGTTCTTGGCTTGCTCGAGGGACTCCAGCTCCGTGCGCAGGCCGGCACTGTCGGGCTGCGGGCCCCGCCGCAGGCTCAGCCGGGCGCCAGCCTGGTCGATCAGGTCGATCGCTTTGTCGGGGAGGAAGCGATCAGCGATGTAGCGGGCTGAAAGTTCGACGGCGGCGCGGATCGCGGCATCGGTGTACCGCACGCCGTGGTGCTCCTCGTACCGGTCTTTGAGCCCCGTCAGAATGCGCACAGCATCCTCGATGCCCGGTTCGCCGACCCGAACAGGTTGGAAACGGCGCTCCAGCGCGGGGTCCTTTTCCACTGTGCGGTATTCCTTCAGCGTGGTGGCCCCCACCAGGTGCAGGACACCCTGGGCCAGCCGCGGCTTGAGGATGTTTCCAGCGTCCATCCCACCCTCGCCGGACCCACCGGCACCAACTATGGTGTGCAGCTCATCAATAAAGACGATGAAGCCGTCGGCATTCGCCGCAATCTCGTCCAGCGTCTGTGTCAGACGCTCTTCGAAATCACCGCGGTAACGCGTTCCGGCGAGCATTGCCGGCAGGTCCAGGGAGATCACCCGCTTGCCGCGCAACTGTTCGGGCACATCATCGGCGACGATTGCCTGGGCCAGTCCTGCCACAATGGCGGTCTTGCCCACACCCGCCTCGCCGACCAAAACGGGGTTGTTCTTGGTGCGCCGGGCCAGGATCTCAATGGTCTGTTCAATCTCGGCCGAACGGCCGATGACGGGGTCCAGCACTCCGGCACGGGCCAGGGAGGTCAGATCGGTGCCGAACTTGTCCAGCATCGGCGTCGCGGTGGCGCCGGACTGGGTGGCGCCGGACTGGTGGGCGTCGGTTTGGGTGGCGCCGGTTTGGTCGGTACCCGAGTCGCTGTCCTGCAGACTCTGCGGAGTAATGCCGGCGGTCGCCAGCACTTGGTCAGCCGGCATCTCCTGATTCAGGACGAAGGCATAGAACAAGTGCTCGGGGTCAACGTAGGTGGAGCCAAAGGCGCGGGCCACCTGGTAGGCGTCAAACAGGGCGCGCTGTGCCGAGGACGTGAGCGACGGCGCAGAATGCGCTCGTTGATCCTGCTGCTCCGAAAGGTTTTGTTCGGGCAGTCGTTGCCCGGGCAACCGCTGTTCGGGCAGGCGCTGTTCGGCTGCCGCGGAAATGGCGGCGGGATCAGCCCCGGCCCGCCGGATATGGGCGGCGATGGCCTCCTGCTCCAGCAGCGCACGCAGGATGTGCAGCGCATCAAGTTCGCTGTGGCCGTGCTGCGCGGCGGACTCCGCGGCCATACCCAGCACCTCATGCGTGCCGCGGCTCAGCAGCCGGGTGATGTCGATCGGGCGCCGGGTCTGGGCGGCTCGTTGTCCTTGCAGGTAGCGGGCCAGGAATTCGTCGAAGGAACCGCTGCCGGAACCCGCAGGATTGAAAAACGTAGGCATTTGCTCTCCCGATAGTTGAGTGTCTTCGACTCAAGTTAACGCATGGCCTGCGGCTTTATTCCATCCGGTATGTCCGCGCCGACCTCCACGCCGACCTTCCGCCGACCTCCACGCCGATCTCCACGCCGATGTCCCGCTTTCTCTCCCCACCGGACCAGGTCCGCCGCACGGCTAGGCTTGGAAGCATGGCACCCGACGCAATTGCTCCCCTGCTGACATCCGATGGCTGGGAACTGCTGAACTCCCTGGGGCCCTACGATGAACGCGACGCCTTCAAAGTCAACGACACACTGCGCAGAGCCGGTCACTCCCCGGAACTCGTCTCGGCGGTCCTCACCCAGTCGAGGCTGCGCACCCGCGCGGAGTCAAAGTTCGGCGAATTTGCCCGGCAGATGCTCTTCACCCAGACCGGGTTGGAACAGGCAACCCGACTGAATGTGGCGGCGCAGCACGCGCACCGGTTCGCGGCCGCCGGAATTCATCATGTGGCCGATCTGGGCTGCGGGCTCGGCGCGGACTCGCTGGCGATGTCCAGCCTGAACATCCAGGTCACCGCTGTGGAACAGGACGAAACCACAGCGGCCTGCGCAACCCTGAACCTGATGCCGTTCCCCAGCGCAACCGTCATCCAGGCGGATGCTCTCGCGGTTGACCTGGCTGGCGTCGACGGCGTCTGGCTGGACCCAGCCCGGCGCAGCACGACGACGTCGGGCACCACCCGGCTCTTCGATCCGGAGGCCTTCTCCCCGCCATTATCCTTCGCAGAGTCATTAGCCGGCCGCGGCCTGGCTGTGGGGGTCAAGATGGGACCCGGCATCCCGCATGAATCACTGCCCGCTGGCTGCGAGGCACAGTGGGTCTCGGTCGACGGCGACGTCGTCGAAGCGGCGCTGTGGTTCAACGCCCTGGCCCGGGATGGAATCTGCCGGAGCGCACTGGTCATCTCCAAGCAGGGCACGGCGGAAATGACCAGCCCGCTGCCCTATGCGCCGGGCGCCCAGGATGTTGCCATCGGTTCGGCTGCGGGATACATCTATGAACCGGACGGCGCAGTGATCCGGGCCGGCCTGGTCGCCGATCTGGCCCGCACGCTGGGCGGACACCTGCTCGATGAACACATCGCCTACATCTGCGCGCCGAAGCTGGTCGATACACCCTTTGCCCGCGCTTATCGGGTGCTGGAAGTTAAGCCCTATAACGTCAAGGCGCTCAAAACCTGGATCCGGCAGAACCGGATCGGAGTGCTGGAGATCAAAAAACGCGGAACCGCTGTGACCCCCGAGGAGCTGCGCAAACAGCTGCTGACGGGCTCGGGCAAGGGACCCAACAAAGCTACCCTGATACTGACCCGGGTCGGCGAGAACCGCATCGCCATCGTCGTCGAGCCCCTCACCCCCCGCCCTCCCAACTAGGTGACAGCAGATGCACTCATTTGGCGTTTTGAGTGCATCAGCTGACACCTGGTTGGGAGGAGCGCGAGAATTCGGAGGCGGCCCGCACCTGCTCGTCGGTCGGGCGGACCCCGGTGTACAGCACGAATTGCTCCACGGCCTGGATTGCGATGACCTCCGCACCGGTGATCACCGGCTTTCTGGCCGCGCGTGCCGCCCGGACCAGGGGCGTCTCGGCCGGCAGCGCGACGACGTCGAAGACCACCTGTGCGGCCGTCACGGTGGCGTCGTCGAAGGACTGCACCTCCTCGTCGGATCCTGCCATGCCAAGCGGGGTGACGTTGATCAACAACCCGGCTGTCCTGGAGCCAACCTCGGTGGCCCAGCCGAATCCGTACAGCTCCGCCAGTGCCCGTCCGGCGTCCTCGTTGCGGGCCACGATGGTCACCTGCCGGAACGAGGCGTCGCGCAGTGCCGCGGCGACCGCCTTGGCCATCCCGCCGGACCCCCGGAGCAGGACTGTCAGTTCCGGGTCCACCTGATGCTCCGACAGCAGCCTGCGGATGGCTATGTAATCGGTGTTGTATGCCGTCAGGACACCGTCGTCATTGACGATGGTATTGACGGAATCGATGGCCCGGGCCGAGGGGTCCATCCGGTCCACCAGGGCAATCACCGACTCCTTGAAGGGCATTGACACCGCCGCACCCCGAATGGGCAGGCCACGGATCCCGGCAACCGCAGCGGCCAGGTCCACCGGGGCGAAGGCCTTGTAAATGTAATTCAGGCCAAGTGCCTCGTACAGATAGTTATGGAAGCGCGTGCCGATGTTGCTGGGCCGGGCGGCGAGGGAAATGCACAAGGTCATATCTTTATTCAGGATAGGCACCCGTCCATTGTGCACCGGCGGCCGCGGTTGCGGAACGCCGCGTCTGCCTGCATTAGAATTAGTCGGTATCCCGGCACGTCTGCCGCTGGTTTCCCTGTCCAATTCCCGTTTGACCAGTCCCCAATTGTTCCAACCCCAGTTGATCCAAATCCCTATAGACGCAATTCCCACTCGACCCCATGCCCGATGGAGGAGAGCCCATGCAGATTGACTTCACCTCATCGGAACAATCGACCCTGGGAGTCGAGTGGGAGCTCGCCCTGGTCGACGCCACCACCGGCGGACTGGTGCCGGTGGCCGCCCAGGTCCTGTCCGCCGTGAATAAGGCGCATCCGGAACTCGCCGCGGACGAGGAGCACCCGCACATCAAGCAGGAGCTGCTGCTGAACACCATTGAACTCGTCACCGGCATCTGTCACACAGTCTCCGAGGCCAAGGCGGACCTCGCGCGGACCATGGCGACGCTGCGCGAGGCCACCGACCCGCTGGGCGTTGAGCTGCTCTGCGCAGGGTCCCATCCGTTCAGCCTGACCCGGGAACAGGCGATCACGGACAAGGAACGCTACGCCAAGCTGATAGATCGCACCCGGTGGTGGGGCAGCCAGATGGTGATCTACGGTGTCCATGTGCACGTGGGGCTGGATAACGTGAACAAGGCCATGCCGGTGCTGGACGGCCTGGTGAATTATGTGCCGCATTTCCAGGCCCTGTCCGCCTCCTCACCGTTCTGGAACGGTGAGGACACCGGCTATGCCTCGCAGCGCTCGCTGATGTTCCAGCAGCTGCCCACTGCCGGTCTGCCCTTCCAGTTTGCCCGCTGGTCCGAATATGAAGCCTATGTCCAGGACATGTTCACCACCGGAGTGATCGATGCAATCAGCGAAATCCGCTGGGACATTCGTCCGGTTCCGGCATTGGGAACAATTGAAATGCGGGTCTGCGACGGGCTCTCCACCCTGGCCGAGGTGGGCGCCATCGCGGCCTTCACGCAGTGCCTGGTGGACGACTTTTCCCGCACGCTCGACGACGGCGGCACGGTTGCGACGATGCCACCATGGCATGTGCAGGAAAACAAGTGGCGGGCGGCCCGCTACGGGCTCGACGCCATCATTATTCTGGACGCGGCCGGCAAAGAGCGGCTGGTGACGGACCATCTTTACGACGAGCTCAACCGTTTGGAGCCGGTGGCCAGGCGCTTGGGCTGTCCTGATGAACTCGCGGATGTGGAAAACATTTTGCGCAACGGTGCCGGCTATCAGCGCCAGCGCGCGGTGGCGCAGGCCAACGGCGGGGACCTGCACGCCGTCGTCGACGATCTGATCCAACGGCTGCGTTCCGGCGCCAGCTGAGGAACGGGCAGGGGCGCGGCCCCGCTGGACCGCGCCCCGCCGTTGAGGCCTTCGTCAGTCTTTTTTGAAGGCGTCCTTGACCTTTTCGCCGGCCTGCTTCAGATCAGCCTTCGCCTGGTCGCCCTGGCCTTCGGCCTTCAGTCCGTCGTCGTTGGTGGCCTCGCCGGCCGCCTCTTTGCCCTTGCCGCCCATCTTTTCAGCGGCATTATCGATCTTGTCACCCAGACCCATGATTGCTCCTTACGGTTGGTGCAGCCCGTCGGCGGACGCCGGCCGGCCACACCTCAATCCTAACCACGGCCACACGGTTCAGAGGCTGACGGTGTCTACGGGCATGGAGGAATCCGGGGCAAAGGAGATGCCACTGGGGCCGACGCCCCGCATCACCAGCTGCGCCCCGAGGGCGGCCACCATGGCTCCATTGTCGGTGCAGAGCGGCAGTTTCGGCACCACCAGGTCGATCCCGGCGGCGGCGGTCCGTTCCTGCGCCAGCGCGCGGAGCTGTGAGTTGGCAGCCACTCCCCCACCCAAGAGCAGGGTGGTCAGACCCTGTTCCCGACAGGCCAGGACCGCCTTGGCGGTTACGACGTCGAGTACGGCCTGCTGAAAACTGGCCGCGATGTCCGCCAGCGGCGGTTCTTCTCCCCGCTGCTCGCAGCCCTCCACGGCACGTGCGACGGCGGTCTTTACTCCGGAGAAGGAGAAGTCGTAGCGGTGCGGTCCGGGAGATTGGGCCGTGCCCATGTATTTCGGGGCGGTCAGGCCTCGCGGAAAGGCGATGGCGTCCGGATTGCCGGATCGTGCCAGCGCATCGATGGCCGGGCCACCCGGATAGCCCAGCCCGAGCAACCGGGCCACCTTGTCGAAGGCCTCGCCGGCGGCATCGTCGATGGTGGCTCCGAGCAGTTGGACGTCGCCGGCAATATCGCGGATCCGCAGGATTTCGGTGTGTCCGCCTGAGACCAGCAGAGCGCCCAGGTCAGCCGGCAGTGGATTACGCGGCTCCACGCTCAGCGCCTCATCCAGCAGGCCAACCCCGACGTGGGCCACCAGATGGTTGATCGCATACAGTGGTTTGCCGGTGGCCACGGCCAGGGCTTTGGCGGCGCTCACCCCCACCATCAGGGCCCCGCCCAATCCCGGTCCACTGGTGACGGCGATGGCGTCAATCTGGCTCAGCGTCACGCCGGCCTCCGCGAGAGCCTGCTGGAACGTGGGAATGATCGCGTCCAAATGGGCGCGGGAGGCGATTTCGGGGATAACGCCGCCAAAGCGGACATGTTCGGCCATGGAGGAGGACACGGTGTTGGCGAGCAGCCGCGTTCCGCGGACTATGCCGACGCCCGTTTCGTCGCAGGAGGATTCGATGCCCAGAATCAGCGGTTCGGCGCTGCGGTGAGCTCCGGTGCCGGGAGATGGAATGTTCATGTGCTTTCCTGCCCGTTGGTTGCCAATTCGAGCCGCATGATCAAGGCATCTGCTCCGTCCCGGTAGTAGCGCGGCCGCCGGTGGATCTGCTCAAAGCCAAACCGCAGGTAGAGCTGCTGGGCACGCGGATTGTCCACCCGGACTTCCAGCATCACGTTCCCGGCCCCACGCCGGACCGCCTCTGCGAGCAGTTCCCGCAGCAGCGCGCTGCCTATTCCTTGACCCTCACACTCCGGCACCACGGCGATGGTCTGCACGTCGGCAATGGGCTGGATGTACATCAGTCCTGCATAACCGACGATCCGGCCTTCCAGCTCGGCCACAACGTAGAGGCGGGTCTGCGGCTGGGACAGCTCGTCCAGGAACATCTGCTGCGGCCAGTAGTCCACCGGAAACAGCGCACATTCCAAGGCCCAGACGATCGGCACATCGGCCACGGTCATCCCCCGGAGTTGCCATTCGGCGGCGGAGGCCTTCACAACGCGCGCTTCCTTGGTCCCGGAACCTTGGCGTCGGACTCGCGCAGGTACAGCGGCGTGCTGTCCGGCAGGTTCCGGCCGGCGTTCAGGAGTCCGACGGCGAACAGGCCAAGTGACGCCGCGGCCGGCTGCGCCGCGCTGAAATCCGGATCCACGGCGCTGCCATTGGCCCTGAACACCTCGGCGTACAGGCCCGCGCCCCTGCCGAAGACCGGCAGCGGCGGAAGGCCGGCGGCCGGGCCGACCTCCGGCCCCTGCAGCAGTTCACCGCCGGCGGAGTAGCGGGCCCACTAGACCTCCTTGCGCCGCGCGTCCGTGGCGATGATGAAATCCGACTGCGCCGGAGCACGTCGGGCCGCAATCACGTCCCAGGCCAGCGCGTGCAGACTCATGGCACCGTACAGCGGAACATTCCAGGCAAATCTCAGCGTCCTGGCCACCGCGATACCGGAGCGCAGGCCGGTGAAGGGGCCGGGCCCGACGCCGACGACGATGGCATCGAGCCGCGGCCCCTGGACGGTCGGGTCCTGGAACAGTGAGCTGATGCCCGGTGCCAATACTTCGGCGTGGCTGCGGGTGTCCTCGGTGGCAAAGCTGGCTTTGACTTCGGTTCGGTGCGGTTCTGTTCCGGTGGACAGAACCGCCGCGCTGGCAATGGCGGAGGTATCGATGACGAGAATCAGCACCAAGCCAGCCTATTGCACGGTTTCGGCGAGCGCCGAAAGGTCGACGACGGCCCAGCGCGGTCCCACAGCGTGGATCCGGATCACGCGCGGTTCGTCGTCCTCGAGGGCAGCGTCCGCCCCGGCCACTCCGGTGCCGCGCTGCAGCTCGATCTCCAGACGGCTTTCGGCCAGGTGTTCCACCAGCCCGGCCCCCCACTCCACCACTGTGACGGCGCTGTCGAGGGTATTCTCCAGGTCAATATCATCAATTTCGGTCGGAGACTCCAGCCGGTACGCGTCCACATGGACCAAGTCGGGTCCGCCGGGGTTGGGACCATCGGGCAGGCTCGGGTGGATCCGAACCAGGACAAAGGTGGGCGAGATAATGCCGGACCGCACGCCAAGCCCGCGGCCGAGGCCCTGGGTGAACGTGGTCTTGCCCGCGCCGAGCCCTCCCGTGAGCACCAGCAGGTCACCGGCGCGCAGCATCCGGCCCAGCCGCTCGGCGAGAGCCTGAGTAGACTCTGCGGTGCGGGTGCGCACTTCGCAGCTCCGGCTCACGTGGCACGCTCGTGAAGGTAAACCCGTGGGACGCGGCCGCTGATCCGGGTGACGATTTCGTAATTGATGGTCCCGGCCGCTGCCGCCCAATCGTCGGCGGTGGGGCCGCCGTCGTCGCCCGGGCCGAACACGACGGCCTCGGCCCCGAGGACCGATGCCCCATCCGCCACCGAGGCACCGGGTCCCAAATCCACCACCATTTGGTCCATCGCTATCCTGCCAACCACCGGATAGGTGATGCCGGCAATCCGGACCGGGCCACCGGTGGCAACGCGCGGAATGCCGTCCGCGTAGCCGAGGGGAATGAGTGCCAGCGTGCTGGCGGCGGGGGTGCGGTAGTTCAGGCCATAGGACACGCCCTGGCCGGCGGGAACGTCCTTGCATTGTGCCACCCGGGTCTTGACCGTCATCGCCGGGCGCAGGCCGAGATCGGCCGAATTCTGGCCGCTGAAGGGCGACAGGCCGTAGATGCCCAGTCCGGCGCGCACCATGTCGAAGTGCGTGTCCGGCCGGGAAAGAATGCCCGGCGTGTTGGCCAGATGCCGGACTTCGACGTCCACTCCGGCATCCTCGGCCACCGCCACTGCCTCCCGGAACCGCTGCAGCTGCAGATCGGTTTCCCCCCGGTGCGGCTCGTCGGCGACGGCAAGGTGCGAAAACAGGCCAACCACGCGCAGCAGGCCCTGGTCCTGGTATTCCATGGCCGCTCCCACCAGGGAATCCCATTGCTCCGCGGTGCTGCCGTTGCGCCCAAGCCCGGTGTCGATCTTCAAATGCACCCTCGCCGGGCGCTGCTGCTCGCGGGCCGCGGCCACAATGAAGTCCAGCTCCCAGCCGGAAACGCCAAGGTCAATGCCGGCGGCCAGCCCGGCGCCAAAATCGCTGGAGGGAGTATGTAGCCAGGCCAACACCGGGGCGCTGATGCCGGCCGCGCGCAGGGTCAGCGCCTCGGAAAGAAGGGCCACGCCCAACCATGCCGCTCCCGCTTCCAATGCGGCTTTCGCGACCGGGATCATGCCGTGACCGTAAGCATCGGCCTTGACCACGGCCATCACCTTCGCCGGTGCGGCAATGCCGGCCATCCGGCGCACATTGTGCCGGATGGCATCGAGGTCAATCAGGGCCTGGCGTTCGGGTCCGAAGGGCAGATCAGCTAAAGTCACTGTTCCATTTTAGGCGTCGGATTGATGCGCGATGGTTGCCGTGGCCCGGCGCACCGCCTCCGAGGGCAAATCCGAGATCACGTCCTCCAGGAAGGCATAGCGCCGCAGCCAATGCTTGCGCACACCCTCACGCTTGGTGTGCATCCGGTTCCACCAGTCCGCCACGTCGCCCCAACCGGGAGCGGCCAGCGATCCCCCCACCTCCTGGACGGACAGCGAGGCGCACAGATTGGCGAAACTCAGCCGGTCCGCCAGCTTCCAGTTGGCCAGGCAACCGACGATGAAGGCCGCGCCAAAACAGTCCCCGGCGCCGGTGGGATCAAAAGCATTCACCGGCAGGGCCGGCACCCATTCCTCCTCCCCGGTGAGCGAATCCACCGCGAGCGCACCCTGCGCGCCGGCGGTGACGACCGCAACCGGGACCTTATCGGCCAGCGAATACAGCGCGGCCCACGGGTCTTCGGTCCGGGTGAAGGCCATGGCCTCCACCGCGTTGGGCATGAACGCGTGGAAATTTTCCAGTCCGCGCAGGGTTTCCCGGGGCCAGCGGCCGCTGGCATCCCAGCCGACGTCGCCGAAGAGTTTGGTGCCATTGCGGGCGGCCGCGAGCGCCCATGGCTCCAGGTTCTCCTCCAGGGTCACGACGGCGGCACGGGCCGACGGCGGCGGGTCGCCGATCAGCTCGGAGGCGGTCAGCGGCGACGTATGCCCATGAGTGACCATGGACCGGTCCTGGTGCACGGACAGCGAGACAGTCACGGGTGAATGCCAGCCCTTGAAGCGCTGCGAATGCGAGAGGTCCACGTGCTCCTGGTCGCGCAGGATCTCCCAGTTGAAGTCTCCGTAACCGTCATCGCCAAACGCTGCTGCCAAGGTCGTGTTCAGACCAAGCCGGCTGGCCGCGATGGCCTGATTGGCGACACCGCCCGGGCACGAACCCATTCCATCGGACCAGACCTCGGTGCCCGGTGAGGGCAGGTCCTGCAGCCCGGTGAAAATGATGTCCAGGAAAACGTCCCCGGTCAGTATCAGGTCAAACCGCGGAGCCTGGGGACCCCGCTGACTCGCCAGCGGGTCGAAACGGCGCGGTGGGCGGTCGCTTGTATCCATACACGGCACACTACTTGAAGCCAGCCCATTCGTCGCGTGGACCGCCCGGAGCTACTGGGTCATGGGGCAGTTACTGGGTCATGGCTGCGTTGGCGGCGTCCTGTGCCTTCTGAAGTCCTTCCTTCACCGGCGTGCGGCCAAGGAAGATTTCATTGAAGATCGGCTTCCAGGCGTTGGCAGCGGCCCCGTAATTGGATCCCACCGGCGCGCTGATGGTCTTGCCCTCCGCTGCCTTGGCGAACTGGCTGGAGTCCACACCCTTGGCCTTCCAGAAATCGGCGTAGGAACTCTGCGCCGCCGTGACGGCGGGCACCGCAGCGCCCTCGGCGCCGATGAACTTTGAGCCTTCCGCCGAGCCGAGCCACTGCAGCACCTTCAGCGTTGCATCCTTGTGGGTGGTTTTGGCGTTGGCGGCGGCCACGATGTTGTTCACCACCGACACCCGGCCCTCCGGTCCGGCCGGGATTGGCGCAATGGCCCAGTCGAATTTGGCTCCGTCGGAGACGTTTTTCAGGTTGTAAGTCCCGGACTGGAACATGGCCACATGGCCCTGAATGAACTGATCGCGCAGGAAGTCGCCATTGTCATTGGTGTTCGCCGCCCCCGGGGAGACATGGTATTTATTGATCAGATCCACAACATATTGGAAGGCCTGAGCGCTCTTGTCCGAGGCGAAAACGAACTTCTCGCCGTCCTGGAAGGCGCCGCCATTGGAGCCGATGAAGTTGTAGTAGATCGCCTGCAGGTCCTGGCTGGCGTTGTAGCCGTACTGGACAATATGGTCCTTGTCGAAGCTTGGATCGTCAGCGGTTTTGCCGTTCGCGTCGAGGGTCAACTTCTGCGCCGCCTTCAGGAAAGTGTCCTTGGACGGATCGGTGGGGTTCCAGGACAGATCGCTCGGATCCACCCCGGCCTTGGCGAGCATGGCCTTGTTGTAGTAGACGGCAATGCCTCCGTCAGTCAGCTGTGGCACGCCCCAGAGTTTACCGTTGCGGGTGTACTGATCGACGGCGGCCGGAACCCAGCCGCTTTTTTCCGAATCGAACTCAGAACCGATTTCCAGCAGGCTCCCGTTGTCCGCATAGGGCGCGAAATACGAACTGCTGACCCAGAAGATGTCATCGGCGTTACCACCGGAGACATCCGTGCGCAGCTTGTCGAAGTAGGTGCTGAACGGCTCCAGTGTCGTCTTGACCGTGATGTTGGGATTCTTGGCTTCGAATTCCTTGAAGGATGCCTCATAAGCCTTCTGGACCTGTTCGTCCCACAGCCGCACTGTGACGGTGGTGTTGGGGCCGGAACTGCCGGCGGTGCTGCCCTTGTCCGCCGCAGGGGAACATCCCGTCGCCGTCAACGCCAGCACGGCCGCACCCAAGGCCGCAGTCGCCGTCGCCCCTTTACGCCAAAAACTTTTCATCGATGGTCCTTTCCCGCGGCCGCCGGATTCTCCGGTGGACGTCCCCTAAATAAATCCGGCTCTGCCCGAATTCAAGCTTATTTGAATCCGGTGATGGCGATGGAGGAAATAATGTTCTTTTGGAAGACGGCAAACAGCACCAACAGTGGCGCAAAGGCTACCGTGGTGGCGGCCATCACCAGCGTCCAGTTCCCGTTGTATTGGGACTGCAGGCCGGCCGTCGCCACCGTAACGGTCTGCCAGGTCCTGCCGCTGGTGATAATCAGCGGCCAGAGAAAATTATTCCAATGACTGACCACGGTGATGATGGTCAGGGTGGCCAGAATGGGCCGGCTCAGCGGCAGCACGATGCTCCACAGGATGCGCAGGGTTCCGGCTCCGTCCAGCCGCGCGGCGCTTATCAGGTCCTCCGGAATGAAGCGGAAGTATTCACGCAGCAGGAAGATCGCGTAGGGAGAGCCGAAGACGAACGGCAGTACCAGTGCCCAGAAGGTATTACGCAGGCCCAGCTGGGACAACACAGTGTACAGCGGAATGATGGTGACCACCTGGGGCACCATCAGCGTCGCCAGGTACACCCAGAACAGCGCGTCGCGCAGCCGGAATTCGATCCGCGCGAACGCATAACCGGCGAGGACCGAAAACCCGAGCTGGCCGACAACTATGACGACGACGACCTGTGCCGTCACCGCGATGGGTGCCCAAAAGTTGCGGTCATCGGAGAACAGCTGCAGGAAGTTTTCCCCGGTGACAGGGCTGGGCAGGCTCAGCGCCGGTTCACTGGCAAACTGGCCCGGTGTCTTGATTGCCGTCATCAGGCTCAGGACGAACGGGGACACAGTCAGGAGGAATCCGGCCACCAGGAAAAGGTAGGTTCCGATGGCGGCCGCGGCGCGCGGGCGGCCGGGCCGGATCCGGCGCTGCCGCGTCAGATCCGGCGTCGACGGTGGCAGCGGCTGCGCCGGGGTCAGCTTAGGAGAGGTCATAGGTAATCCTCTTGCGGAAGTAGAGCTGCTGAATCAGGGTCACGGCAACCAACAGCACGAACAGCACCAGTGCCATCACGGACGCGCGGCCCAGGTTGAAGGACTGGAAGGCCTCCCCATAGATCCGGGTGGCAATCACGTCCGTTGTTCCCTGCGGACCGCCGTTGGGCGTGAGCGCATAGATGCTGTCGAACGCCTGGAAACTGCTGATGATGCCCGTCACCAGCACGAAAAACATGGTGGGCCGCAGCAGCGGCAGCTTCACCAGCCAGAACGTCTGCCACGGCCCGGATCCATCAATCCGCGCGGCGTCCAGGATCTGCGCGGGGATGGCGGAAAGGCCCGCCATGAAAAACAGCGTGACGTAACCCACCTGGGACCAGATGCTCACCGCGGCCACTGCCGGCAGCGCAAGCGCGGGATCGGTCAACCACGAGGTATTGGTGCCCAGCACGGCGTTGAGGGCTCCGCCGGTGGGAGCAAAAATCCATTTCCACACCACGCCCAGGGCCAGTGGGGCACAGATCCAAGGAATGACATAGATCACCCGGAAAAAGCCGGACCCGGGCAGTCCCCGAGTCAGCAGTGTGGCGGAAAACAGGCCCAGGGCCGTCTGCAGCGGAATCACCAGAAGCACAAAAAGAACTGTAACGGTCATGGAGCGCAGGAAAGCGGTGTCCTGGAAGACTCTGACAAAGTTTTCCAGACCGACAAATTTTGCCGGGCTGAGCAGGTTCCAGCTGTTCAGCGACAACCAAATCACCACCAGAATGGGAAAGATCAGGAAGGCCAAAATGCCGAATAGACTGGGTGCCAGCAGAAGGTAGCCGATTCCCGCTTCCCGCCGGGCGCGTTTGCTGGCCATCGAAGGTCCTCCTCTCCGGCTCCATTGAACGGGCAGCATTGATTTGCTTCCCATAGTAGATTCAACCGCATAATTCGAAGATCCGTGGTTTCCGGCGCACCCCGCCGCGGATCGAGTCGGCCGAAGGGAGCTTACCGTGCAGCCGATCCGACGCATCGCCATGTTGTCGCTGCACACCTCTCCCCTGGAGCAGCCCGGCGGAGGTGACGCTGGAGGCATGAATGTTTATGTCCGGGCGCTTGCACGCGAACTGGCCGCGGCCGGCGTCGAAGTTGAAATTTTCACCCGCAGCACGCGGCCAGGACAGCCCGCCGTCGAGGAACTGAGTGAGGGCGTGCTGGTCCGGCACATCGCGGCCGGACCAGCCGGCAAAGTGGCGAAAGAGCAACTGCCGCGGCTGGTGGACGACCTTGCCAAGGGCATTGGTACCGTGTTGGGCGGTTCAACCCGCAACCGTTTCGACGCTATTCATTCGCATTACTGGGTTTCCGGGATGGTTGGACTTCTGCTGGCCCGGGACTGGCAGCTGCCGCTGGTGCACACCATGCACACCATGGCCAAGGTGAAAAATCACCACCGCTCCTCCGGCCAGAGCGAGGAGCCGGGCGCCCGAGAGGACGGAGAGCAGCGCATAGTCCGCGATGCCAGCCGGCTTATCGCGAACACTGCTGCCGAAGCGGCCGAGCTGGAGAGCCATTATCACGGCCGTCCGCAGCGGATCGACGTAATTTCGCCAGGCGTGGACCTCGCCATCTTCCATCCTGGTTCCCGGGACGGTTCCCGCCGCCAGCTGGGCATCAACCCTGGTGTTTTCCATGTGGTCTTCGCCGGCCGCCTGCAGCGGCTCAAGGGTCCGCACGTGCTGGTCAAGGCGGCGGCCCTGCTGAGCCGGAAACGTCCGGACATCCGGCTGCGCGTCAGCATCATCGGATCACCCAGCGGCGCGGAAAAATATGACCTCCCGCGGCTGATCCTCGAACATGGCCTGGAGCACGTCGTGACGCTGGTTCCTCCGATGGCTGCCAGGCAGCTGGCGGACTGGTACCGGTCGGCGGACGTGGTCGCGATGCCGTCGTCGAGCGAATCCTTTGGCCTCGTGGCTCTGGAAGCCGAAGCCTGCGGAACGCCGGTCCTCGCCACCCGCGTGGGCGGACTACCCAGCGCCGTCAGGGACACCGTTACCGGAGTGCTGGTCGACGGGCGGGACCCTCAGGACTGGGCGAAGGCTCTTGGCACCCTGCACGACGAGCCACGGGAACGTGCGGACCTCGGCCTGGCCGCGGCACGCTTCGCACAGGACTTCGGCTGGGAACACACGGCCCGGCGCACTCTCGCCAGCTACGACCGCGCCATCGCCGGCCCTCACATCCCCTAACCCCTCCGCGCCGAACCCCAGCAGAATCGCTGGGGTTCGGCGGGGTTGCTGGGGTTTGGCGCGTCCGGTTAGGGCTGGGCCCAGAGGTTGATGTCGGACTCGACCGCGAACTCGTCGATGGCGGTGAGCTCATCGGAGCTGAAGCCGAGGTTGTTGACGGCCGAGAGCGTGTCCTCCAGCTGGCGGACACTGGAGGCACCGATGAGCGCCGAGGTCACCGCGGAACCCCTCGGCTGGTCCCGCAGGATCCACGCAACCGCCATCTGAGCCAGCGTCTGCCCTCGCCCGGCGGCGATCTGGTTCAGGCCACGGACACGATTCATCTTTTCCTCGGTCAGTGCCTCTTCGGAAAGGAAACGCTCCTTGGCGGCGCGTGAATCCGCCGGCACACCCTTAAGGTAGCGGTCCGTCAACATACCCTGGGCCAGCGGAGAGAAGGCGATGGATCCCGCCCCCACCTTCTCCAGCGCCTCATACAGGTTCGGCGAGCCGTTTTCTGTCCAGCGGTTAAGCATTGAGTAGGACGGCTGGTGAATCAGCAGCGGCGTGCCGAGGTCGTTCAGGATCCGGGCGGCCTCCAGCGTCTGCTCGGGCGTATAGGAGGAGATCCCGGCGTAGAGTGCCTTGCCGGATCGGACCGCCGTATCCAAGGCGCCCATCGTTTCTTCCATCGGGGTCTCCGGATCCGGCCGATGGCTGTAGAAGATGTCAACATAGTCCAGTCCCATCCGCTGCAGCGAGGCATCCAGGCTGGAGAGCATGTACTTGCGGGATCCCCACTCCCCATACGGCCCGGGCCACATGTAGTAGCCGGCCTTCGTGGATATAACCAGCTCATCCCGGTACGCCCCCAAGCCGTCCTTGAGGTGCCGCCCGAAGTTCGTTTCCGCCGAGCCGTCCGGGGGCCCGTAATTGTTCGCCAGGTCAAAGTGGTTCACGCCCAGGTCGAAGGCGCGGCGCAGAATGGCCTGCTGCTCCTCGAAGCGTTTGTCGTCTCCGAAGTTGTGCCAAAGTCCCAGCGAAACGGCCGGCAGTTTCAGGCCGCTGCGTCCCACCCGGCGGTACGGCATCGATTCATAACGGTTCTCAGCTGCGCTAAAGGTCATGTTCGCCATTGTGCCACTTCCGCCGGTCAGTCCCGCAGCACCGCTGCGGACCAGGCCGGCAGCAGCACTCCGTCGCCGTCGTGGCCAACGCCGTCGGCTGTGGCCAGCAGGACGGAGGAGTAACCGGCTGGAATCCTGCGCGGCTGGTCCGAGAAATTAAAGGCGACGCTGATGCCGCCGCCCGAATCTCCCCGGTGCAGCACCAGCCAGCGCTCCGGTTCGGAGTATTCGACGCCGACGGCGGCAAATGACGGAGCGGTCAGCTCCGGTGTGCTTCGGCGCAGCGCCAGCAGCTCCCGGTAGAGGGCCAACAGCCGGCCTTGTTCCTCTCCGGCAGCTTCGCTCCAGTCCAGTTTGGAGCGCCGGAAGGTTTCGGGGTCCTGCGGATCCGGCACGACGGCGGGATCCCAGCCCATGCGGGCGAACTCAGCGATCCGTCCCTCCGCCGTCGCCTTGCCGAGCTCGGGCTCGGGATGGGAGGTGAAAAACTGCCAGGGCGTCCGGGCGCCGTATTCCTCCCCCATGAACAGCATTGGAGTGAAGGGCGAGGCGAGGTTCAGCACCGCCGCGAGCGCCAGATGATTGTAGTCCAACGTTGCGCTGAGTCTGTCCCCGGTGGCCCGATTGCCGATCTGGTCATGGTTCTGGATGCAGACCACCAGCTGCCAGGTCTGCTGGTGCAGCAGGTCCAGCGGCCGGCCGTGGTGCCGGCCGCGGAAGCTGGAGTAGGAACCGTCGTGGTAAAAACCCTTGCTCAACACCTTCGCCAGTGCCCCGATGGAGGCGAAATCCGCGTAATATCCCTCTGTTTCCCCTGTCACGTTGACGTGGGCCGCGTGATGGAAGTCATCGCTCCACTGCGCGCTTAGCCCCAAACCGTGAGCCGGACGGGGGCGGATCAGCGACGGATCATTGAGGTCCGATTCGGCCACCAGGAACAATGGTTTGCCCAGCCGGACCGCGAGGGCGTCCGTGGCGGTGGCCAGCTCCTCCAGGATGTGCACCGCCCGGGTGTCCCGCAGGGCGTGAACGGCATCCAGCCGCAGCCCATCGACGTGGAAATCACGGAACCACATCAGCGCGTTATCCACGATGTAACGGCGCACCTCATCGGAGTCCGGACCGTCCAGGTTAAGCGAGTCGCCCCACGTGTTGGCGGAGCCCTGCGTCAGGTACGGACCAAAGCGCGGCAGATAGTTACCGCTTGGACCCAGATGGTTGTACACTACGTCCTGGATGACGCCCAGCCCGCGCTGATGCGCCGCGTCCACCAGCCGCTGGTAGGCTTCCGGGCCGCCGTACTCCTCCTGCACGGCGTACCAGAGCACCCCGTCGTAGCCCCAGTTGTGCGTGCCGTTGAAGGCGTTGACCGGCAGCAGTTCGATGAAATCCACGCCCAGGTCCACCAGATAGTCCAGCTTCGCCACCGCGGCATCGAGGGTTCCCGCCGGGGTGAAGGTGCCAATGTGCAGTTCGTAGATCGAGCCGCCGGCCAGCGGCCTGCCGGTCCATTTCCGGTCCCCCCAGAGGTAGCCGCCGGAATCGAAGGTCCTCGACAGCCCATGCACACCGTGCGGTTGACGGCGGGACCGCGGATCCGGAAGCGGCTCCTGCGAGCCGTCCAGCAGATAACCGTAGTCCACCTCGGCGCCGGACGGCGCGCCGCCCTTGGCCGAACCGCCGCTGGCCGAACCGCCGCCGGCCGAGCCGTCCTGCAGTCCCCACCAGCCGCCGTCGAGCCGGTCCATCGGTAGGGTTTGCCCGTCGGCCAGCACGGCAACGGTGTCAGCGTCCGGAGCCCAGACGTCGAAGCGGCTCATGATCTCCCTGCGGCTCATCGTTCTCCCTCATCAGTTCCGTAAACCAGCAGCGCCACCGGATAATCGGTTAGGATCGTCTGCACTTCGGCTCGGCCGGCCGGGTGCCGACGCCCGGTCAGCACATCGGTAGCAGGCTGCAGCAGTTCGATGGCGGTCTCCCGCCAGCCGCCGGCGTCCGCCAACCGCCCGGACAGCCGGGTGGCCAGCGTGAGCGCTCCGCCGCGGTCGAAGCCAATCAGGTGCTCAGCGGCCGGCCCCGATGCCTGCACCGGCCGATAGCCGGAAAAGAGCTCCGGACGGGTCCGCCGGAGCCGCAGTGCAGTGGCGGTCACCAGCAGTTTGGTGTCCTCGGCATCCGCAGCGGGCCGCTCGCCGCCGTCAAGGCCGCTCAGCAGGCGCTGCCGCAGCGCAAAGTCCACCTCCCGCCGGTTGTCCGGATCGGTGAGGGACTGCTCCCACAACTCACTGCCCTGATACACGTCCGGCACACCGGGAATCGTCAGCTGCACCAGCTTGGCGCCCAGCGAATTAGCCGTCCAGGACGGCCGGGTCCGCGCCACGAAATCGGTCAGCAACCCGGCAATTTCCGGCTGCCCGTAGACGGCGTCCACCAACTGGGTCAGACTCTGCTCAAAAGCCTCATCCGGATCGGTCCAGGTGGTCGAGTTACCCGCTTCACGCGCCGCTTTTTGGGCGTAGCCGAGCAGCCGATCCCGATTCAGCGGCCAGGCCCCGACTATGGATTGCCAGAGCAGATTCTCCAGCGGTCCGTCCGGCAGGGGGGCCAACTGCCGCAGCCGGGTCAGCAGTTCCTCCCACTGCTCCGGCGCCTCGGCCAGGACCGAAATCCGGGCCCGGGTGTCCTCGCCGCGCTTCGTGTCGTGCGTGCTGAGCGTGTTCATGGTCAGCGGCTCACGCTCCTGGCGCTCGGCCATAAACCGGTGGAAGTCCGCTGCGCTGACGGACCACTGCGCCGGATCCGCTCCCACCTCGGTCAGCGAGGTGAGCCGGGTGTAACGGTAAAAGGCACAATCCTCCACGCCCTTGGCCATCACCATGCCGGAGGTCTGCTGGAACCGCACTGAGAGTTCCAGCGCCACCGGATCCTTCCCTGCCAGCAGCGGGAGCAGAAGCTCCACCGCGGTCTTCAGTTCCGGACGACGGCGGCATGCGGCCGCCGCTGCCGTCTCCAGTTCGGAGCGGCCGAAGGGGAGATAGCTGCGGTAGACATCGAAGCTGCTGATCAGCTCCGCCAGTGCATCCACCGCCACGTCCTGGGCGATTGGTGTGCCACCCGGAATCAGCCGGGCCAGGCGCCGGACCTCCGAGTTCAGGATTCCGTCCGCCACGGCACGTTTGGTGCCGTGGATCAGCTTCGAATAGTCACACGCAGCGCCGTTGCGCAACCGGGTGTCCAGAGCGGTCAGCGCCTCCTCGCCCTGTGGGTCGACGAAGAGCCGATCCAGCTGAGCCAGCGCGTCGTATCCGGTAGTGCCCTCGCAGCCGAAGTCCGCGGGCATCCGTTCCCCCGGTTCCAGGATCTTCTCCACCAGCAGGTACGCGCCGCCGGAGGCTGCTTTGAGCCGTTCCAGATAGCCGGCAGGGTCGGCCAAACCGTCCGGATGGTCCACGCGCAGGCCATTCACCCAGCCCTGCTCGACCCAGCGCAGGATCTGTGCGTGCGATTCATCAAAGACCCATGGCACTTCCACCCGGATGCCGGCCAGCGTGTTGACCGCAAAAAACCGGCGATAGTTCAGGTCATAATCGGCGCGGCGCCAGTCCACCAGTTCGTAGTGCTGGCGCCCGTGCACCAGCCGTGCCCAACTCCCGCCACCGCCGCCGCCACCGCCGCCACCGCCGCCGCCGCCACTGCCGCTGCCACTGCCACTGCCACTGCCACCGTCGCCGCCGCCGCCGTCGCCGTCGCCGGAAGTTTCCGCCGCGGATGCCGGGGCGTCCTCGAAGGTCCCGGGCGCCAACGGAAAACGGTGGTCGTAGTAGTGCAGCTCCGCCTCGCCGGATGGGCCGGACAGCACCACCTGCAACTGGTCAAGGTCATCGGCCGAGCCCAGCACCGGGAGCCGGACTTTTCCCCCACCGGCATCCCATTCCACGTCAAAGGCTTCCGCGTACCTGGACCCGCGGCCCTCCTTGAGCAGCGACCACCACCAAGGATTCTGTGCCGGGGTGGCGACTCCCATGTGGTTGGGCACAATATCGAGCAGGATTCCCATCCCGGCCCCATGCGCCGCATCCGCGAGGGCCGCCAACTCCTCTTCGCCTCCCCGCGCCGGGTCCAGGAGGGAGGGATCCACCACGTCATAGCCGTGGTCGGATCCTTCCTCGGCCTTGAGCAGCGGCGAAAGATAGAGCCAGTCCACCCCCAACGCCGCCAGGTAGGGCACCTGCTTCGCCGCATCGGCAAGGGTGAAGTCGGACCGGATCTGCAGCCGGTAGGTCGAGGCGGGCGTTTTCATGGCACATCTCCTTCAGGCAGGGGTGGACGCGGGCCAGGTAGAGGATCCGGGCGGTAGGCGGCGGTGCTGGCGGTGCTGCTAGGGCGCCGACACCGGCTCCCGCTCCGGCTCCGGCTCGTCATTGACGTCGGCGAGCACGGCCAGCGATGCGGCGACCGAATAATCCGGCTCCTCCACTGGTCCGCTGTGGGCACGCAGCACCACCAGTGACTTAGCTGCCACCTCCAGTTTCGCCCCCGCATCCAGCGTCCGGTTGTCGCTGTTCTGACCTGCTGTGTCGATCGTGACATCCCACCGCGGTGCGAACTCCTTGCCCGGGATGGTGAATTCAACCGGTTCAACATAGGCGTTGAAATACAGCATGAAATTCACGTCGCTGATCCGGAGTCCGCGCGTGTCCACACCGCGGATGCCATCTCCGTTGAGGAAAACCCCTATCGAACGCCCAATCGAAGAGTCCCAGTCCTCCGGCAGCATCTCGTTGCCGTCGGCATTGAGCCAGACGATGTCCTGGAGCTTCTCACCCTCACCGCGCCGCACCGGACGGCCGTCGAAGAAGCGGCTGCGCCGGAAGGTGGGGTGCTCATGCCGCAGCCGGTTGACGGCCGCGGTAAATTCCACCAGCGGCTGGTCCGCGGAGTCCCAGTGAATCCAGCTCAGCTCGGAGTCCTGGCAATAGGTGTTGTTGTTCCCTTGCTGGGTCCGTCCCAACTCGTCCCCATGGAGCACCATGGGCACGCCCTGGGAAAGCAGCAAGGTGGCGATGAGATTTCGCTGCTGGCGCGCGCGGAGCGAGAGAATCTCCGGATCGTCGGTGGGACCTTCCGCACCGCAGTTCCAGGAGCGGTTGTGGGACTCGCCGTCGTTGTTGCCCTCCCCGTTGGCCTCGTTGTGCTTTTCGTTGTAGGACACGAGGTCCGAGATGGTGAATCCATCGTGTGCCGTGACGAAGTTGATGGAAGCTACCGGCCGGCGGCCGGAGTGCTCGTACAGATCCGAGGATCCCGTCAGCCGTGAGGCGAACTCGCCCAGGGTGGCGGGCTCGCCGCGCCAAAAGTCGCGGACGGTGTCGCGGTACTTTCCGTTCCACTCGGTCCACTGCGGCGGGAAGTTACCCACCTGGTAACCGCCCGGACCGATGTCCCACGGCTCTGCAATCAGCTTCACCTGGGACACCACAGGATCCTGCTGGATCAGTTCGAAGAATGTGGACAGCTTGTCCACGTCGTAAAATTCCCGGGCCAGCGTGGACGCAAGATCGAAACGGAAGCCGTCCACATGCATCTCGGTTACCCAGTACCGCAGCGAATCCATCAGCAGCTGCAGTGCGTGCGGATTACGGACGTTGAGCGAATTTCCGGTCCCGGTGTAGTCCATGTAGTGCTGTTCGTCGCCGTCCATAAGACGGTAGTACGCAGCGTTGTCGATGCCGCGGAAGGACAGCGTGGGGCCCAGATGGTTGCCCTCGGCGGTGTGGTTGTAGACCACATCGAGAATGACCTCAATGTCCGCCCGGTGCAGCGCCCGGACCATGGCCTTGAAGTCCTGCACCTGCTGGCCCAGGTCACCGGTGGAGGAGTACTCGTTGTGCGGAGCGAAGAAACCTATCGTGTTGTAGCCCCAGTAATTGGACAACCCCTGATCCAGCAGCGTGCTGTCCTGCACAAACTGGTGCACCGGCATCAGCTCAATGGCTGTGATGCCCAGTTTCTTCAGGTGCTCAATCACCACCGGATGGGCCACACCGGCATAGGTTCCCCGCTGTTCTTCGGGTATCTCCTCGTGCAGCTTGGTCAGGCCCTTCACATGCGCCTCGTAAATGACCGAATCGTGATACGGCGTGCGCGGCAAGCGGTCACCATCCCAGTCAAAGAACGGGTTGATCACCACGCCGAGCATCATGTGCGGGGCGGAGTCGGCATCATTCTTCGAGTCCGGTTCACCCAGGTTGTAGGAGAACAGGGCAGGGTCCCAGTCAATCCCGCCGGCCACCGCCTTGGCATAGGGATCCAGCAGCAGTTTGTTGGGATTGCAGCGCTGACCCTGCGACGGATCGTAGGGTCCGTGGACGCGGTAGCCGTATTTCTGCCCGGGTTGGACCTGCGGCAGGTAACAGTGCCAGACGTAGCCGTCCACTTCCCTGACATCGACGCAGACCTCCTCGCCGGTGTCGTCAAAAAGGCACAGCTGGACGGATTCGGCGACTTCGCTGAAGATGGCGAAATTGGTTCCGTTTCCGTCAAACGTGGCCCCCAGCGGATAGGCATTACCCGGCCAAACTTCCATGTGCGCTCCATTTCAGACAGGTGCGAAGGCAAGTGCCAGCGCAAAACAACTGTTCCAAATACTAAGCCAACTGAGCGACATCCTCGCTACCGGACGACTTATTCGTGCGGGATCAGGCGGCGCCAGACATCCGGAATCGCCGCCGAAATGTCACTTGCCTTGAGCGGGCCGCCGGCGCTCGCGGCAGCCCCTGCACGGCCATGCAGGCTGGCCGCAAGCGCCGCCGTCGCGGCCCAACGGTCCTGTGCTGCGATGCCCAGCCGCTCAAAGCGGTCGACGTCGTCCGCGAGCGCCGCCAGCAGCGCACCGAGGATTCCGGCCAAGGTATCCCCGCTGCCCGCCGTCGCCATCCATGCCGTGCCCTCGGATTGGCTGAAATAGGCGCTGCCGGGCGAGGCGACCACCGTCGTTGAGCCTTTCAGCAGGACAGTTGCCCCGGTCAGGTCCGCTGCTAATCGGACGTAACGCAGGCCATTAGCCTCGACGTCGCCGCGCTGGACGTTGTGTCCGCGGGCCGACAGCAAGGTGGCCAATTCGCCCGCATGCGGGGTCAGCACCACATGCCGGGCAACGGAATCGGGCAGGAATTCCAGTGCCCCCGCGTCCGCCACGACCGGAAGTCCGGAGTCCAGCGCGTCCCTGCTCCGTTGCTCCTGGGCCGCATCCCCGGTGATCCCCGGTCCGACCAGCCACGCCTGGACCCGGTTCGAGCCAACGTCGCCTTGGCTGCAGACCGCTTCCGGACTCTGGCCATGGATCAGGGTGGCCACCGCTTCCGGACCGAGGTAACGAACCATGCCAACGCCGCAGGCCAACGCACCCGCGCAACTGAGTTGAGCGGCACCCGGGTATTGGGCGGAACCGGCCACGATGCCCAGCACGCCCCGGGTGTATTTCTGGTCGCTGCCCACTGGCTCAGGGAGCAACGCCGCCAGGTCTTCAGTTTCCAACCGGCGCAGCGCCGCACCGCCAACTCCCCGCGCGGCCAGCTGCGGCGCCAAGCCAATATCGATCAGCTGTACCTTGCCGGCGAATCCTTCCGCCGGGGATGCCAGCAGCCCGACCTTGGTGGCCCCGAAGGTGACGGTATGGTCTGCGCCCAGCACGGGATGCGTTACTTCTCCGGTGTCCGCGTTAATTCCGCTGGGCAAGTCGCAGGCCACCACGGCCGGCCCGCTCACGGTCTGCAGGACCCGGACCAGCGATGCCGCCGGCTCACGCAAGCCGCCCGTGGCACCGGTTCCCAGGATCCCGTCGATCAGAATGTGCGCCTTCGTGACATCGGCGAGAAAACCGGATTCCAGCAGGAAACCATCCAGGGAGGAATCCTGCGGGAGCAGCAGCGTCCGGCCCCCCGCCCGTTCAAAGGCCGCCAGAGCGGGTCCATGCGTCCGTCCGGCGGTGAGCATCGCCGTCGCCCGCGCCCCCCTGACTGCCAGCTCAGCGGCGGCATACAAAGCATCGCCGGCGTTGTTTCCGGAACCGGCCAGCACCACGATCCGGCTGCCATCGACACCAACCCGCCGGTCCTTCAGCATTCCGGCTGCCGCCCCGGCCAGCCCGTGGGCCGCACGCTTCATCAGCTCAGGCCCCCGCCCAGCCTGCAAGAGCGGCTCTTCAGCCGCACGGATCTGGCTCCCCGTGAATGCCCGCAGCATCTAGCCCTCGGCAATCACCATGGCGGTGGAAATCCCGGCATCATGGCTCATCGACAGATGCCAGCGCTTCACACCCTTGGCCCGTGCCACTGCCGCCACGGTGTCTTTGACCTGGATGGTGGGACCGTGTTCGTCCAGACCGATCCAGCAGTCCTGCCAGTTCATTCCGGCCGGCGCACCCAGCGTCTTGGCCACTGCTTCCTTGGCGGCGAACCTCGCGGCAAGAGAGCGGGTATTAAGCGTGCGCTCAGCCGGAACGAAAAGCCGCTCCAGCAGCCCCGGCGTCCGGGTCAGCTGCCGGCCAAAACGTTCCACGTCCACTACATCCACGCCAATCCCGATGATCATGGAACTAGCCTAACGGGACGCGGCTACTCGACAGTGACGCTCTTGGCCAGATTTCGCGGCTGGTCCACGTCGTAGCCCTTGGCCGTGGCCAGCTCACAGGCGAAAATCTGCAGCGGCACGGTGGCCAGCAGCGGAGCCAGCAGGGTGGGCGTCTCCGGAATGTAGAACACGTGCTCGGCATAGGCCTTGACCGCTTCGTCGCCCTCTTCGGCAATAACGATGGTTTTGGCCCCACGGGCACGGATTTCCTGGATATTGGACACGATCTTGGCATGCAGCGAATCCCGGCCGCGCGGAGACGGCACGACGACGACGACCGGCTGGCCCTCTTCAATCAGCGCAATCGGCCCATGTTTGAGCTCACCGGCGGCAAATCCCTCTGCGTGGATGTACGCCAGCTCCTTGAGCTTCAGCGCTCCCTCCATGGCCACCGGAAACCCAACGTGGCGGCCCAGGAAGAGCACAGATTTCGCATTTGCCATGGACCGCGCCAGATCCTTGATCTGCCCCGAGTTGTCCAGAATCTGCTGGATTTTCGCCGGAGTCTTGGCCAGGTCGGCCAGAATGTCCTTGATTTCGCCTTGGAACTTGTTGCCCCGCAGTTGGGCAAGGTAGAGACCGAGCAGGTACGCAGCGGTGATCTGGGCCAGGAACGCCTTGGTCGAGGCGACGGCAATTTCCGGACCGGCGTGCGTGTACAAGACGGCGTCGGATTCCCGCGGAATGGTGGAACCGTTGGTGTTGCAGATGGCCACCGTCATGGCGCCCTGTTCACGGGCGTAGCGGACGGCCATCAGGGTGTCCATCGTCTCGCCCGACTGTGAAATGGACACGATAAGTGTCCGTTCGTCCACGATCGGATCACGGTAGCGGAACTCGTGTGAAAGCTCCACCTCGGTGGGAATCCGGCACCAGTGCTCAATGGCATACTTGGCCACCTGACCGGCATACGCTGAGGTTCCGCAGGCCAGCACAATGATCTTATTCACCGTCTTAAGCAGCTTCGGATCAATCCGCAGCTCGTCAAGGGTCAGCCGGCCATCCGGAGCCGAGCGGCCCAGGAGGGTCGCCCCCACGGCATCGGGCTGGTCATGGATTTCCTTCTCCATGAAGGAGGGGTAGCCATCCTTTTCCGCGGCTGCCGCGTCCCAGTCGACGTGGTATTCCTTGCCCTGGGCGGGAGCACCATAAAAGTCTGTAATGTCCACGGTTTCCGCCGTGATCGTCACGATCTGGTCCTGGCCCAGCTCAACGGCACGGCGGGTGTAATCGATGAAGCCGGATACGTCGGAGCCCAGGAAGTTCTCGCCCTCGCCCAGTCCCACCACCAGCGGGGAATTCCGGCGGGCGGCGACGACGGCGTCGGGCTGGTCTGCATGGACGGCCAGCAGGGTGAAGGCTCCCTCGAGCCGCTGGCAGGTCAATTGCATGGCCTCCGTGAGCGGCTTCGCAGTGGTTCCTGCGGCGACCAGGGTCGCGTAGGTGTCCCCGAGCAGGGCTGCGGCGACTTCGGTGTCGGTATCGGAAATAAAGGAGTGCCCGCGGCTCAGCAATTCCTGCTTCAGCTCAGCGAAATTTTCGATGATGCCGTTGTGAATCAGGGCCAGGGAGCCACCGTCCGCCAGATGCGGGTGCGCGTTCGCGTCGGTGGGACCGCCGTGCGTGGCCCACCGTGTGTGTCCGATTCCGATGGTGGCCGCCGGCAGCGGATCCTCCGCCAGCAAGTTAAGCAGATTAACCAGCTTCCCGGATTTTTTCCGGGATTCAATCCGGCCGTCGGCCACTACGGCCACTCCGGCCGAATCGTAGCCGCGGTACTCCAGCCGGCGCAGGCCCTCGAGGACCACATCCAGGGCGCCATGATCCTTGGGCGCAACTCCATCAACGCCGCGCGCGCGGCCAACATAACCAACAATTCCACACATATCATCAAGGGTAACGGGCTTTTCGGCGAAAACCCGCAGCCGGTCAACCGGAACGTTTCGCCTATTCCTCCCGCGCAGGGCAGAATCGTCAGGGTGACTTCCCAACGAAACGAGTCCAACAGCCACGACGGCGTCTCTCCTTTCGTGGAGCTGGACCGCCAGACCTGGTCACGACTCTCGAACGAAATTGAACAGCCGCTCAACGAAGAAGATGTGCTTAGACTGCGCGGATTGGGCGATCAGCTCAGCATCAAGGAGGTTCGGGAGGTCTACCTTCCCCTGTCCCGGCTGCTCAATCTTTATGTTGGCGCTGCTGGTGCACTGCACGCGGCAACCACCACCTTCCTCGGGGAGCAGGTGCGGCGCACACCGTTCGTCATTGGGGTGGCAGGCTCTGTAGCTGTGGGCAAGTCCACAACCGCCCGCGTGCTGCGAGAGATGCTGCGGCGCTGGCCGGACACGCCGAACGTGGAGCTGGTCACCACCGACGGTTTCCTGTATCCCAATGCCGAGCTGGAACGGCGCGGGCTGCTGCAGCGCAAAGGTTTTCCGGAATCCTACGACCGGCGTGCCCTGCTGCGTTTCGTCAGCGAGGTCAAGGGTGGCGCCGAGGAGGTGCGTGCCCCGTGGTATTCGCACCTCACCTATGACATTGTGCCGGGCCGCGAAGTGGTGGTCCGCCGTCCCGATGTCCTGATCGTGGAGGGGCTCAACGTCCTTGCTCCGGCCCGCCCCCGCATGGACGGCAGGTCCGGGCTGGCCGTCAGCGATTTCTTCGACTTCTCCATCTATGTCGATGCCAAGACCCGCTTCATCGAGCAGTGGTACGTGGACCGCTTCCGTTCCCTGCGTTCCTCCGCCTTTGCACATCCCGAATCCTACTTCCACCGGTACGCCGGCCTTTCGGATGCCCAGGCGGTCGAGACGGCGCTCGACATCTGGAAACGGATCAATGAGCCCAACCTGAGCGAGAACGTGCTGCCCACCCGCGCCCGTGCCCAGTTGGTGCTCACCAAGGACGCCGACCATTCCATCCGCCGCATGCTGCTGCGCAAGACGTGAACAGCCAGTCTGGCCCCGACCGCCGCTCAGTGACAAAATGGCTGGCGGCCGGATGCGCGCTGGCCGCGGGAGCCGCCCTTGCGGCCTGCACGGCGCCCTCCGCCGCTGCCGGACGTCCAGGGCGGACGACGGCGACGGCTGGCTCAGCGCCGCCGGCACCCTCAGGCGGTGCCCCGAGGGTCGGCACTCCCGTTGGCGGCGCTGCGACCGCGACCGGCGCAGCGACCGAAACAACCGAAGGAACCGAAGGAACCGAAGGAACCGTTAATCCGGCAGCAGACTCCGGCCCCACCGCTGCGAATACTCCCGCTGCCCGCCCAGCCGGGCTGACGCCGTCGTCCGATTCGCCCGTGCACGCCCTGAAGCGCCAGTTTTCGCTGACCGACCCCAACAGTCCCTGGGTGCTGGTCAACAAGCACCATCCCCTCCACCCGGCCAAATATGAACCCGCGGACCTCGTTTCGGCGACCGTGCCTGCGGGCAGCGGTGGCGGCGCAGCCTTGCTGCGGGCCGAGGCGGCCAACGCGCTGGCCCGGATGGTCGCCGCGGCAGCCACCGCCGGCGCCGGGATCACCGTGCTGAGCAGCTACCGCTCCTACGGCACGCAGGTCTCTCTCTACAACGGGTACGTCGCCGGCACTGGCGTCGCGGATGCGGACACGAAATCCGCCCGTCCCGGCTATTCCGAGCACCAGACCGGTTTGGCCTTCGACATCGGCGACAGCGGCGGGGCCTGCGCCTTCGATCCCTGCTTTGCCGACCAACCCGCCGCAGCCTGGGCCGCCGCGAACGCGCACGGCTATGGCTTTCTGATCCGGTACCAGCTGGGCCGGGCCCGGGTAACCGGATATTTGGCTGAGCCCTGGCACCTGCGCTACGTCGGAGTTGAGCTGGCAGCAGACCTGGTGGCCCGGAGATTCACCACGTTCGAGGAATACCTTGGCCTGCCGGCGGCGCCCGATTACGCCTAACGGACTCCGGCTAGAAAAGCGTCCCGCAGCCGTTCCGTGAGCCAGCAGTTCAGGGTAGCTTGAGGGCATGATTACAGGATTCAAGGAATTTATCATGAAGGGCAACGTCGTAGACCTTGCCGTCGCCGTCGTCATGGGCACCGCCTTCGGGGCTGTGATCAACGCCCTGGTCGCGAATGTGCTGATGCCGCTGATCGCAGCATTGGTGGGGTCGCCCAACTTTAACTCATTCGCCGTGATCACGCTCAGAGGCAACGACGTCAAGTTCGGTGTGCTGATCACCGCCGTGGTGAACTTCATCCTCATTGCGGCCGCCATCTACTTCGTCGTCGTCATGCCGATGAACCACATGATCGAGCGCCGCAACCGCAAGCTTGGCATCAGCAACGAGGAAGGCAGCGAGGCAGTCGATCCTCAGATCGAACTGCTCACCGAGATCCGGGACGCGCTCATCACCCGCAACTGACTCTTCCAGCCGACGGCGGCGAAGCTGGAGGTCCGCCGGCCGAGGTCCGCAGCCGCTGGCGTCAGAGCTGGAGGGCCAGCCGCGACTCGACGACGGCGGCCAGGTCGGTGCAGATCCTGGTGGCCGTGGCCATATCGCCGGCCTCAACCATGACCCGCACCAGGGCTTCGGTGCCGGAGGGACGCAGCAGCACCCGGCCGGTGTCCCCCAGCTCCCGCTCGGCGTCCGCAACGGCTGCGCTGACGCCCTCATCGGTCCGGGCGCGATGCTTGTCCACGTCCTTGACATTGATCATCAGCTGCGGAAGCTTGGTCATCACCGCTGCCAATTGCTTCAGTGTCCGACCGGTTCCGGCCACTTGGGCCGCCAGCTGAAGGCCAGTCAGGATGCCGTCGCCCGTGGTCGCGTAGTCCGCAAAGATCACATGTCCGGACTGCTCTCCGCCCAAGCTGAATCCGCCGGCGCGCATTCCCTCCAGCACGTACCTGTCCCCCACCGCTGTTTCGCGGAGACTGATGCCTTCGTTCCGCAGCGCAATCTTCAGACCAAGGTTACTCATCACCGTGGCCACCAGGACGTCGTCCTTAAGCTTTCCCGCAGCCTTGAGCGCCACGGCCAGGACGGCCATAATCTGGTCCCCATCCACCACCGTGCCCTCGTGGTCCACCGCCAGGCAGCGGTCCGCGTCGCCGTCGTGCGCTATTCCCAGGTCGGCGCCATGTGCCAGCACAGCGTCCTGCAACTGGCGCAGGTGGGTTGAGCCAACGCCGTCGTTGATATTAAGCCCATCCGGTTCGGCGCCAATAACAACCACATCCGCACCGGCATTCTTGAAAACCTGCGGAGAACATCCGCTGGCCGCGCCATGCGCACAGTCCAGCACCACTTTGACGCCGTCCAAACGGTTCGGCAATGTCGAAAGCAGATGGACCACATAGCGGTCCTCGGCGTCCGCGAACCGCTGGATCCGGCCCACGCCAATACCGACCGGCCGGAAGGCGTCCTGCTCCAACTGTGCCTCGATCGCGTCCTCCACCTCATCGGCCAGCTTCAGGCCACCTCGGGCGAAGAACTTGATCCCATTATCCGGCGCCGGATTGTGCGAGGCGGAGATCATGACGCCAAAGTCGGCTCCCAGATCCGCGATCAGGAAGGCAGCGGCCGGGGTGGGCAGCACTCCGGCGTCATAGACGTCAACACCGGCGCTGGCCAGCCCCGCTTCCACCGCCGCGGCAATGAATTCACCGCTGGCGCGCGGATCCCGGGCAATCACCGCGCGGGGGCGCTTACCCTCCACCATTTGATCGTGTCCGAGCACGACCGCAGCGGCCTGTGCCAGGGACAACGCCAGTTCGGCTGTGAGCAGGCCATTAGCCAGGCCGCGGACACCATCGGTACCAAATAATCTAGACATTGCAACCCATTCTAATTGACGCACTTCCGGAACCCGGACGCCGGCCACGCCGGTGCCCGGTTCACACCGATGCCCGGTTCACGCCGATGCAGGCGAGCACGATAGGGAAGGCGGGCATGAAATGCGCAAAACCCGCCGGAACAGATGTTCCGGCGGGCTTTGCGTGAATCTCCGTGCGCGGTGATTTAGCGCTTGGAGTACTGCGGGGCCTTGCGTGCCTTCTTCAGACCAGCCTTCTTGCGCTCAATGACGCGGGCGTCACGAGTCAGGAAGCCTGCCTTCTTCAGCGTGGGACGATTGTTCTCTTCGTCGATTTCATTCAACGAACGGGCCACGCCCAAGCGCAGCGCACCTGCCTGGCCGGACGCTCCGCCACCATGGATCCGGGCCATCACGTCGTAGGCGCCCAGCAGATCGAGGATCCGGAACGGCTCATTGACTTCCTGCTGGTGCAACTTGTTCGGGAAATAGTCATCCAGCTCGCGGCCGTTGACAATCCACTTACCGGTTCCGGGAACAACGCGCACGCGGGCGATGGCTTCCTTACGACGGCCAACAGCCGCGCCGGCAACCGTCAGGGCGGGACGTTCCGACTTCGGGGCAACATCCGCCGCGGCGGAGCTCTCCGAGGTGTAGCTGGTCAATACTTCTTCGGCAGCCGGTGCGGCTTCCGTGTTGAGCTCTTCAGTGTTCTGAGCCACGATTCTCCTTGGATAAGTTGGGTTGGTGGCCAGGACTACTGGGCGACCTGGGTGATTTCGAAGCTCTTCGGCTGCTGAGCCGCGTGCGGGTGCTCGTTACCCGCATAGACCTTCAGCTTGCCCAACTGCTGTGCAGCCAGGGAATTTTTTGGCAGCATGCCGCGGATCGCCTTCTCCACGGCGCGGACCGGGTTGGTGGCCAGCAGTTCAGCGTAGTTGACGCTGGACAGGCCGCCCGGGTAACCGGAGTGACGGTAGGCACGCTTCTGCTCGAGCTTGGCGCCCGTCAGAGCCACCTTCTCAGCGTTGATGATAATGACAAAGTCGCCCATGTCCATATGGGGCGCAAAGGTCGGCTTGTGCTTTCCGCGCAGCAGTGTTGCGGTCTGGCTGGCAAGACGGCCTAGGACAACATCGGTGGCGTCAATGACGTGCCACTGACGGTTGATGTCGCCGGGCTTCGGGGTGTACGTACGCACGGATTTGCCTTCATTTCTTGATCTTTGGTGGCGCTATCAGTTGGTTACGCCTTTTATCTATGCGCTACCGGAACAGAGGTGAGGGCTCCAGAAAACCAGTCATCCTTACTTCCCGATCACGCCCACTGGCAGGTACTCTGCAACCGAGTCTCCAGGCGGGCGCGCGCTATCGAGATAGGACACGCACAACGACTATCAAGAATACCGCGCCATCGGCTCGCAGGTCAAAAGCTCCGTCTAAGGGGACGGGGTTCACTACGGTATTCAAAATACCGAGCACACTCAGTACCAGGAGAATACCGCCCAGGATCAGAGTAAATTCCAGACAGGCACCGCTGGGTAATCAACGGCCCTGAGGCCAGCGGGCGTCTGGCATGTCCCTCAGCCTGACGACAATGCGGCTCGATCGGCGCTTCTTCTTCTTAGAGCGCCGCCGTCCCACATCGAATTTAGTGTCTGCTCCGTTGCTGGTACGAGTGCGGACGGCACCATCGCTGATCACGGGTTCGGTCCCAGCCTCGACGCGGGCCCTTAACGTGGCGGTGGCTGCATCGTCAACTATCCCATTGACCGCAGGCATGCCGGCAGAATCAGCGAACTGTTGCAGGTTGTGGGGTGTTTCGGGTAGTGGTGGGGCGGTGGATTGGTAGGTGTGGCCGGTGGGGGTCCGGGTTTGGACGGTGTGTCGGGGTCCGGGGACGGGTTGGCAGGACCAGCCGGGTGCTTCTTTGGTTTCGTTGCAGGCTTCGCATAG
>NZ_JADPVH010000045.1 GCF_026932795.1 Paenarthrobacter sp. Z7-10
CCACCTGGACATTGATCTGGTCCCGAACATGGTACTGGGTATCGACGTTCTTAAAGAAGTCAGAGTTCAGGAAGTCGCTGATCCATCCGGGGGCGTTGGCAATCAGTTGAGTTGTCTGCCCTACGATCGTGGGGATCAGGGTGGCAAAGAAGGCCGCCAGCAGGCCCACCAGGACGGCCAGGGAGAGCACGATTCCCGCCGGCCGTGGGACCTTGCGGCGCTCGAGCCAGCGCACCACTGGGTCCAGGCCAAGCGCGATGAACAGAGCCGCCAGCATCCACAGCAGCAACTGTGCCGTATTGGTCATCACGTAATACAGGAACAACGCCAGGCCAACGCCCACGGCGCCCATAAACCCCATATAGATCGGCCGCTGCACCGCCATCCGTGGGCCTGGCAATCCCTGCCGTGCAGCTTCCGCCTCCGCCGCGGCTTCCATCAGGGTTTCCGGTGGCAGCTCAAAACGGATCCGCGGTTGAGCCCCGGGCAGCGGCCGCAATAGCCGGGACCGAAGCGAAGCTAACGTATGCACGCGCACTCCGGACGGCTGCCCGGACGCTGCCTCGGCGCCAGCTGCGGCTGCACCGTCCGGTATGCCCTCGGACGCTGTAGGTCCCGGCTGCCGGCCGGTGGGGTTTTGTTCCTGGGTCACGGTTAACTGCTGCTTTCACGGGGCTGGATAAGGCGAAAGGGTCACGGTTCGGTCCGAATCCGGGCCGGCGCACGTCGTGCCAAACATTATCAGCCCGCAAGGTGAGCAATGCCTCATAGGCGCCCTGCACCGGGCTACCTCCGCCGTGTGTTCGGACGGCGTTCGGCGGTGGATCGGCGGCAGGACGCGGTGCGGTCCCGGCGAGGGGGAGTTCAGGGTATCTTCCCGCGCCCGGATTCGGCTGTCGGCTGCACCACCTGCATGCCACCGAAGACGCCGCCAAGATGCCAAAACGGTTACCCTTGAAGGAGTTAGATCGCTGATTTTCCGCTGATGATAGGTATTTCCTCGTGCGTTTCAAGACCGCAATCGCCTTGGCCGTTATAGGCCTGCTGCTCCTGGGGCTGGGCATCGGCCAGCGGACGCTGTGGCTTCCGCCCGCCACCGTTACAGCCTCCGTGCCGGCGGGCGTGCAGGGTGGCCCCGTGACGGTCATCGATTCCAGTCTGCGCACCTTGCGCGGCGGTCCGGTGAGCGTCAGCGTGAAATCTGCCGGGAACATCCTGCTGGCCGTCGGCAGGTCCGACGACGTCGAAGCCTGGGTTGGCAAGGCCGCGCACCTGAGCGTGGACGGCGTCGACGGCGATTTCAGCACCCTGACCACCCGGCATAGCGACGGCGAGGCTAAGGTTCCCGACCCAGCCGGTTCGGACCTGTGGACGCATGAAGAGAGTGGCGTTGGAACGGTCAACTACAGCTGGAGCGCTCCGGCGGAGGGTGACTGGTCGCTGCTGCTGGCCACAGATGGAACGGCGCCGGCGCCGACGGATATTTCCGTCACCGCGGCCAACGACAGGAGCACGCCGTGGGCCGTGCCACTGATGGTCATTGGCGCCCTGGTCCTGGCCATCGGCATCCTGCTGCTGCTTTTCCGGCTCGCGAGCGGCGGCGGTGCCGCGGGACCGGCGAACGGACGCCGGGCGGCTGCCCGCAGGGCGCACTCTGCATTGGGTTCGGCCCAGGGCGCCTCGGGATCGTCCCCCGCCTCTGGACCGCCGGCCGCCGCGGGACCGTCAACTGGCCAGGGATCGTCTCCCGCCTCCGGACCGGGACCATCTGCCGCCTCGGGCGAGCCAAAGTCCTTCCGGCTGCGGTCGGCCGGCGCCTCAATGGCGGCGGCGCTGCTGCTGCTCGCGGCAGTCGCGCCGGCAGCGGAGGCCGCCACACCGGCGGCAACGCCGTCGCCCACTGTCCCGGCGGCTACGCCGTCGCCCACTGTCCCGGCTGCAGCGCCGTCGCCCACTGTCCCGGCTGCAGCGCCGTCGCCCACTGCCCCGGCTGCAACGCCGTCGCCCACTGCCCCGGCAGCGCCGTCGTCCGCTGCCCCGGCAGCGCCGTCGTCCGCTGCCCCGGCAGCGCCGTCGCCCACCGCCAATCCGGCAGCGCCGGTGGTCCTGGACAGCCAGTTCAGCCGGATCCTCGACGCCACAGCCAGTGCGGTCGCCACCGGCGATGCAGCCAAGGACGTCAGCGCATTGACCTCGCGGGTGACCGGGGCGGCACTGGCGCTGCGGACGGCCAACTATAAGATCCGCTCCCAGGTGTCCGGCTACGCCGCAGTGGCGCCTGTGACAAGCAGCCGATTGCTCACCAAGGTGATCAGCACCAGCCGGCCCTGGCCGCGCTCGGTCATGGCCGTCACCCAGGGAACGAAAAATCCTGTTCCGCAGCTGCTGACCATGGTCCAGCAGAGTGCCCGGGAAAACTACAAGCTGGTTTCGGCCGCACCGCTGCTGCCGGGGCAGACGTTTCCCACCGTGAGCAAGGACGGCACGTCCGCCCTGGCGGTCAAGTCCGGCGACGGTCTGAAGCTGTCTCCGCGGCAGGCACTGGGCGCCCTGGGCGATCGCCTCAGTAAGGCGAAAAGCCTGTGGAAGCCTAGGATCTCGGATAGTCCATACATCTCAGATGTGCTCTCCTACCAAAGCGATATCGTCTCGAACAGTCCGGATGGGAAGTTCACCTTCGCCCACGCGCCGGTGGCCGGCAACGGCTACAGCTTCCGCACGGCCGACGGCGGCGCGATAGTTATCGGGTACCTCTCGTTCACGGTGAACGGAGCTCCGAAGAGCTCAGGTGCCAAACTGCACGTGGACAGTGACGCGGCGGTGTTCTCGGGTGGCAAGGAAACGTCCACCGGGATGACCTTGAGTTTCGGCGAACCCGTGGTGCTCTTCGTGCCCGGAAAAAAATCCCCAGGGCACATGATTCTGTTGGCCGCTACCCGCGGACTGGTTGGTGCCAAGTTCAAATAACGGCTGGCCGTCCCGGCCGAAGCTGAAGATGCCCGCCGGGCGGCGGGTGGTGGCTGGGGCTGGGGACGGGCGCCGGAACGGACGAAGTAGAGTCCCGGCACCGGCACGGATAGAGTTAAAGCATGACTTCACCCGGTTCCCTCCCCGTTAACCCCGCCGCAACCGCAGGCATCAACCTGCGCGGTGCCGTGGATCTGTCCGCCCTGAAAAACCCGCGTCCGGCCGCGCCCACCGGGTCAGCAGCGCCCGCGGGCGGCTCCGGTGCCGCCGAGGGCTCGGACCAGGGTGGTTTTGCGGTCGATGTGACCGAGCAAAGCTTCCCCGAGGTTGTCCAGCTTTCGGCCCAGGTGCCGGTCATCGTCTCCCTCGGTGCGGCGTGGTCGGGGCAATCCAGCGCGCTGAACACGGCGTTGGAACGGGTCGTTGCCGGATATGCCGGACGTCTGCTGCTGGCACGGGTTGATGCCGAAGCTAATCCGCAGATTGCGCAGGCCTTCAACGCGCAGGCCATTCCCACCGTGGTGGCGATGATCAAGGGCCAGCCGGTTCCGCTGTTTGAGGGGGACCTGCCCGAGGATCAGATCCGCCGGTTCATGGAGGAGCTGCTGAAGGTCGCCGCATCCAACGGTGTTGACGGAACGCTGGGCTCCGCGGAGAACGACGACGCCGAACCGGTCGAGGTGCCGTTGCCCCCGCTCCATCAGGCAGCGTATGACGCCATTGAAGCGGGCGATTACGCTGGAGCCGAGGCGGCCTACCGGCAGGCCCTGGCCGAGCAGCCTGCCGACGCCGAGGCCAAGGCGGGACTGGCTCAGGTGCAGCTGATGCAGCGGACCGCCTCGCTCAGCGCGGCAGAGGCGGACGATGTGCGCCGCCGGGCGGCCGATGAACCCGATCTGCTGGAATTCCAGCTGGCCGCAGCGGATCTCGATGTGGTGGGCGGCCATGTGGAGGACGCTTTTGCCCGGCTCACGGCATTCATCGCCGGACACTTTGGACCCGAGCGCGAGACGGCACGCGTCCGCCTGCTGGAGCTTTTCGACGTCGTCGGCAGTTCCGATCCGCGCGTGGCGAAGGCCCGGCAGGCACTGGCCCGGGCACTTTTCTAGGCCGAACCCGATTCCGGCCGCAGTGGCGGGAATGCCAGGTGGAGTCCCGGTGTTGCTGCGGTTGTGACCAATCCCAAGCTCTTCAGCCCGCTGTCCCTGCGCTCCCTTGATTTGGCCCACCGCGGCTGGGTCTCACCGATGTGCCAGTATTCCTGTGATCCGGCGTCCGCGCCGGGGGTGCCGACGGATTGGCATTTGATGCACTTGGGACAATTTGCCGCCGGTGGAGCGGCGCTGATCCTGACCGAGGCGGCAGCCGTCAGCGCAGAAGGGCGGATCAGTCCCCGGGACGCCGGCATTTACAACGACGAGCAGGTTACCGAGTGGCGGCGCATCACCGATTTCGTGCACAGCACCGGTTCAGTCGGCACCAAAATCGGTGTCCAGTTGGGTCACGCCGGCCGCAAGGCATCCACCTACTGGCCGTTTTCCGGCCGGACCGGAAGCGTGCCCAGCTCGGACTTCGGCTGGGAGTCGCTCGGACCGACGGTGGAGGCGTTCGACGGCTACGCCGCGCCGCGGGCGATGAGCGAAGCCGATATTGCCACCGTGATCGCCGATTTCGCCGCGGCGGCAGCGCGGTCGGTGCTGGCCGGATTCGACACTATTGAACTGCACGCGGCCCACGGCTACCTGCTGCATCAGTTCCAGAGTCCGCTGGTGAATACGCGCATTGATGGCTGGGGTGGCGACGAGGCCGGGCGCAGCCGCCTGACGCTGGAAGTCATCGATGCCGTGCGGGCGCGCATTCCCGAAACGATGCCCCTGCTGCTGCGGATTTCCGCGACGGACTGGGTGGACGGTGGAGTTGACGGCGACAGCTCGGTGCGGCTGGCCCGGCTGGCCCGTGAGCACGGCGTGGATCTGATCGACGTCTCCACTGGAGGCGCCGTGGCCGGAGCCAGCATCCCGGTGGGCCCGGGCTATCAGACCCGCTTCGCTGCGCAGATCCGCCAGCACGCAGACATGCCTGTGGGCGCCGTCGGACTGATATCCACCGGCGAGCAGGCCGAACACCTGCTGGCCACAGAGCAGGCGGATGGCGTTTTCCTAGCCCGCGCCGCGCTGCGGGATCCGCACTGGTGGCAGCGCGCCGCGCACGGACTCGGTGTGGACCTGCCGTGGGCGCCGCAGTACGAGCGGGCCGCTGCCAAGGGGCGGTACTAGCCGGTTTCGCGTCGGCAGCGACCTCCCTCCAGCTGGCACTGACCATGACTCACGACAGCTGTTCGCGGCACCCAGCAGGCCTTCCAGCCACCGGCCGCAGGCTTTAGAGGATACAGCTTAGGTCAGGCCGGGCTCCCGTGCGGATATTCTGGGGGTGGCGGCGCTTCGGGTGCCGCTCTGCCGGCAGCTGAGTGCGGATAACGACACCGGAATGTGCAGCGGCGGGATTCCGGACAGGAAAGGTAGTGCCCATGGAGGTTGTCATCCTCTTAAACAGCAAAGACATCGGCGTTCTGGCCGCTGACGCCATTGAGACGCTGGTTCGGCAGAAGCCCTCCGCCGTGCTGGGACTGGCCACCGGCTCGTCGCCGCTGCCGATCTATAACGAGCTGGCCCGCCGCTACGAGGAGGAAGGGCTCAGTTTCGCCCAGGCTCATGGTTTCGCGCTGGATGAATATGTGGGTCTGCCAACCGGTCACCAGCAGTCCTACCGGGAGGTGATCCGGCGCGAATTCACCAACCGGGTGGACATCAGGCCCGAGAATGTGCACGGGCCCGACGGTGCGGCAGAGGACATTTTGGCGGCCTGCCGCAACTACGAGGAAGCGATCCGGGCCGCCGGAGGCGTGGATCTGCAGATTCTGGGGGTGGGCACGGACGGACACATTGGCTTCAACGAGCCAGGCTCCTCACTCGCCTCCCGGACCCGGATTAAAACCCTGATCGAGCAGACCCGCCGGGACAACGCCCGCTTCTTTGACCGGCTGGAGGATGTACCGCACCATGTGGTGACGCAGGGGCTGGGTACCATTATGGACGCCCGGCACGTGATTCTGGTGGCCGCCGGGAAGGGTAAGGCTCACGCAGTTCGGGATTTCGTCGAGGGCCCGGTGGCCGCGGTTTGTGCCGCCTCCGTGCTGCAGCTGCATCCGCATGCAACCATCGTCATCGATGAGGACGCCGCATCGGAGCTTAGGCTCGCCGATTACTACCGTCAGACGTACGCCAACAAGCCCCGGTGGCAGGGAATTTAGGCCAGCCACCCGCCGTCGTGCGGGGTCCGGCGGACGGCGCCGGAAAGTCCGGGGCGGTCCGGGCAGCCCTCCGTCCGCCAGACGCAGCGGGTACGATGGAAAGCATGAGTATGCCCCCAGATCCATTCGAAAACGAGCCGATGCGGTCCCCCCAGGGGCCGGGCACCTCCACCGCCACCATCGAGCGCGAAGAGCTGCGCCAGGAGGTGGAGCCTGGGGACAGCGAACGCTTTGCCCACTATGTGCGCAAGGAAAAGATTATGGAGTCGGCACTTTCCGGGGAGCCGGTGATTGCACTCTGCGGCAAGGTCTGGATTCCGGGCCGGGACCCGCAAAAGTTTCCGGTCTGCCCGGACTGCAAGGCCATTTATGACGGGCTGCGTCCCGGTAAGGATAAGCCGGATCCGGACAAATAAGCGGAGCCTAAATAATCTGCGGCAGCGTTTGGGTTGCCCGCCCCGTGCGGCGCGGAACTCCTTGCGGTGCGTTCGACGAAGGAAATGCGCTCTATGACGGACACTCTTTTTGGTGGCCCAGCCCTGCCTCCGGCCTACCCGGAACGGGCCGCTTGGGGAACAGCGCCCAAGCTGCGGGCCTGGCAGGCCCAGGCACTGGAAAAGTACTTCGAAGCCAATCCGCGGGACTTCCTGGCGGTGGCGACCCCTGGGGCCGGTAAAACAACATTCGCCCTGCGGATCGCCACCGAACTGGTGGAACGCGGGGTGGTTAATCGGATCACCATCGTCACCCCCACGGACCATCTGAAGCGGCAGTGGGCGGACGCTGCTGCCCGCGTGGGTATCGCCATCGATCCGAACTTTAAGAATGCGGACGGCAAGCACGGCCAAGGTTTCATGGGCGTGGCTGTCACCTATGCCCAGGTGGCCAGCAAGCCGCTGCTGCACCGGGCCAAGACAGAGGCGGCCCGTACTCTGGTGATCCTCGATGAAATCCACCACGGCGGCGACGCGCTGTCCTGGGGCGACGGCATCCGGGAGGCCTTCGATCCGGCCATCCGCCGCCTGTCCCTGACCGGAACACCCTTCCGCTCGGATACCGCAGCCATTCCCTTCGTCGACTACATCCAGGACCGGGAGGGGATCCGGCGCTCCCGGGCCGACTATTCCTACGGCTACGGCCAGGCACTGAAGGACCACGTGGTCCGGCCCGTGATGTTTATGGCCTATTCCGGCCAGATGCGCTGGCGCACCAGCGCCGGCGAGGAGATGGCGGCCACCCTGGGCGCCCCGGTGACCAAAGATATTACGTCGCAGGCTTGGCGAACCGCGCTCAACGCCACCGGAGAGTGGATTCCCGCCGTGCTGGCCGCCGCGGACAAGCGGCTGGCCCAGGTGCGTCGTTCGGTGCCGGACGCCGGCGGCATGGTGATCGCCACGGACCACGACGACGCCCGTGCCTACGCCGGTCAGCTGAAGAAGATTACCGGGCAGTCGCCCACCGTGATCCTCTCCGACGACGCCAAGGCCTCCAGCAAAATCGAGGAATTTTCCGCCGGCGATAAGCGCTGGATGGTGGCGGTGCGGATGGTGTCCGAGGGCGTGGACGTGCCACGGCTGGCGGTGGGCGTGTATGCCACCTCGACGGCGACGCCGCTGTTTTTCGCCCAGGCGGTGGGCCGGTTCGTGCGGGCGCGCAAACGCGGGGAGACCGCGTCGGTTTTCCTTCCCTCGGTGCCGAACCTGATGGCCCTGGCCGCGCAGCTCGAACTTGAGCGCGACCACGCGCTGGACCGCCCGGAAACCGACTCGGACGGCTTCGCCACCGAGGATGCGGAGATGCTGGAGGCGAACCGGGAGGAGAAGGGCTCGGACACGCTGGAAAAATTCAGCTTCGAGGCCTTGGAATCTCAGGCATCCTTTGACCGGGTTTTGTATGACGGCGGGGAATTTGGCACCGGCGGCGAGGTGGGTGGCGAGGACGAGCTGGACTTCCTGGGCATCCCCGGTCTGCTCGATGCGGAGCAGGTCGGCGTGCTGCTCAAGCAGCATCAGGCGGACCAGCAGTCCCGGCGGCGCAGCCGCAACGCCGGCGCCGGGGGAGCGGACGCAGTCCCGGCAGCTCCGGCGGTGACCGATCACAGGTTGCTGATGGACCTGCGCAACGAACTGGCCAAGAACGTCTCCGCCTGGTCGGCCCGCTCCGGCATGCCGCATGGACTGGTGCACAGCGAGCTGCGCCGGGTCTGCGGTGGGCCGGCCGTGGCCCAGGCCAATGAGGATCAGCTTCAGGTGCGGTTGAAGAAGCTCCAGGGCTGGTTCATCGGCCGGAAGTAGCCGCGGACCTCAGGCGGACGTCAGCTTGTCTCGAACTCGGTGGCGATGACGGCTTCCCCGCGCTGCAGCCGCAGCGAGGCAGCGGGCAGTTCCGCCATGGAATCCCGGTGCCGTTCGGCGGCCCGGCGGACGCCTTCCGGTCCGGTCCACCCCGGTGCCAGCACCCCGTCGGCCATGAACTGCACGATCAGCGGGCGGTCGTCGCCGTCGTCCTGCGGCCGGTGGCCAATGCCGACGATCTCCGCGGTGGCGCGCCCGGCGGTGTCCCGGCGCCGCAGCGCGTATTTGCGCCCGCCCACTGAGGCCTTGTTCTTTGCCGACTTGGCCACCGGTATGAAGGTCCCGCCGTCATCCTCGCGGCTGACCAGTTTGTAGACCAGGCTGGCCGTGGGCGCACCGGAGCCGGTGACAAGCGAGGTGCCTATGCCATAGGAATCAACCGGCGCCGAGGCCAGCGCCGCAATGGCATATTCGTCCAGGTCGGAGGTGACAGTGATCCGGGTCGCGGTATTGCCAAGCGAGTCCAGCAGGTCCCGGACCTCGCGGGCCTGGGTCACCAGGTCGCCGGAGTCGAGCCGGACCGCGCCCAGGCCCGGTCCGGCCAGTTCGACGGCGGTCCGCACCGCCGTCGGGACGTCGTACGTGTCCACCAGCAGGGTGGTTCCGATGCCCAGCGAACTGAGCTGGGCGGCAAAGGCTTCCCGTTCCGTATCGTGGAGCAGGGTGAAGGAATGCGCGGCCGTGCCCACCGTCCGCACGCCGTAGCGAAGCCCGCATTCCAGGTTGGAGGTGCTGTCGAAGCCGGCAATGATGGCCGCCCGCGACGCGGCGACTGCGGACTCCTCCTGCGTGCGGCGCGATCCCATCTCGATGCAGGGCCGGCCGCCCGCTGCGCCCACCATCCGAGAGGCGGCGGAGGCGATGGCGCTGTCATGGTTAAGCACCGAGAGGATGTACGTTTCCAGGATGCACGCCTCGGCAAAGCTGGATTCCACAATCAGCAGCGGGGAGTTCGGAAAATACGCATCGCCCTCGGCGTAGCCAAAGATGTTGCCGGAAAAGCGGAAGTCCGCCAGCCAGGCCAAGGTCTCATCGTTGACCACCTGGTTGCGGGCCAGGAAGTCCAGTTCGGCCGCGCCGAAGCTGAACTGCTCAATGCCCTCCAGCAGCCGCCCGGTGCCGCCCACCACACCATAGCGGCGGCCGTCCGGCAGCCGGCGGGCGAAGGCCTCAAAGACACTGCGCCGGTGCGCCGCGCCCGAATGCAGGGCGGCCTGCAGCATGGTCAGTTCATAATGATCGGTAAACAGGGACGTCCGGGGTTGGCCCCAGGCGGGCGGGATAGTCACAAAATGTACTCTAATGCGGCCGCACTAGAATGGACACATGACCGTGCGCACCGCTCCCCGGACCGAACGGGAAACCGAGACCACTGCGCTGAGCGCACCGGACGTACCCTGGGTGTTGATTATCTGGAACGATCCGGTGAACCTGATGAGCTACGTGAGTTACGTCTTCCAAAGCTATTTTGGCTATTCCGAGGCCAAGGCCGGCGAGCTGATGATGCAGGTGCACAGCGAGGGAAAATCCGCCGTGGCGCATGGCAGCAAGGAAAAAATGGAAGCACATGCCGCGGCCATGCACGGCTATGGGCTGTGGGCTACGGTGCAAAAAGACGACGCGAACGCTGAGGGATAAACCAGGTGGCCAGAGCTTTTAAATACTCACGCAAGGGCATCACCGGGGCACTGGAGGAAACCGAACGCTCGCTTCTGCGCAACTTGTTCGCGGACGTCATTGGCATGCTGGAACCTGACACTCCGGCGCAAACGGATCCGCTGGCGGCGCTGATTGGGCTGGATCTTTCGGTCCAGGTTCCGCAGGATCCGGCGCTGCTGCGGCTGCTGCCGGACGCCGTCCGCGGTGACGACGATGCCGCCCTGGAGTTCCGGCAACTGACCGAGCGTTCGCTGCGCGAAAGCAAGATCGGCGCGCTGCGCGCGGCGTCGCTGGCGCTGGAGTCGGACAAACTGGTGCTGACCGAGGAATCTGCCAAACTCTTCTCCACTGCCCTGAACGATGTGCGGCTGGTGCTCTCCGAACGGTTGGAGATCCGCAGCGAATCCGACGCGGAACGGATTCATCAGATGCAGGACTGGGCGCAGGCCGACGACGTCGACAGCTACCTGGCGCTGGTGTACAACTTCACCTCCTGGCTGCAGGAATCACTGGTGCAGGCCATGCTGGACAGCCTGCAGAACACCGCGCCCCGCAAACCGTAGCGGGACTGTGACCAATCAGACGCGGACATAAGTTCCGCCCCGGCGCCGGAACGTTCTAGTCTGGGACGATCATGAGCTCAGCATCGAGTGGCAGCCCAATGCCCGCGCCCGGGACAAAGTCCCCGCCCGCCGGTACCCTGTCGGAGCGACCCATCGGGATCTTCGACTCCGGTGTGGGCGGCCTGACAGTTGCCCGTTCCGTGATCGACCAATTGCCCAACGAATCCATCCTGTACGTCGGAGACACCGCCAACGGCCCCTATGGCCCGCTGCCCATCGCCGAGGTGCGGGCCAACGCCCTCGGTGTGATGGACGAGCTGGTGGATTCGGGCGTGAAGCTGCTGGTGATCGCCTGCAACACCGCCTCCGCCGCCGTGCTCCGGGATGCGCGGGAACGTTATACGGCGCGCAGCGGAATCCCAGTGGTCGAGGTCATCCAGCCGGCGGTGCGCCGCGCCGTGGCTGCGACCAGGAACCGCCGGGTCGGAGTGATAGGCACCTCGGCAACCATTGGTTCGCGGGCGTATGAGGACACGTTTGCCGCCGCGGTGGACCTGAAGATCGTCTCCGCCGCCTGCCCCGACTTCGTCCGGTTCGTCGAGTCCGGAATCACCACTGGTTCCGAGCTGCTCTCCAGGGCACAGGAATACCTGGCCCCGCTCAAGGCCGCCGAGGTGGACACGGTGGTTCTTGGCTGCACGCACTATCCGCTGCTGACCGGCGTGATTTCGTTCTGCATGGGCGACGGCGTCACTCTCGTCTCCAGCGCGGAGGAGACGGCCAAGGACGTCTACAAGGCGCTGGTGGGCCACGACCTGGAACGGACCGGCTCCACGGCGCCGGTGCACAGCTTTGTCTCCACCGGCGATGCCGGGCAGTTCGGCGTGCTGGCCCGCCGGTTCCTGGGCCCGGAGGTGCTCAGCGTGGAGCAGGTGGACCATGTGGCAGCACGCTACCCCACCGGCTCAATGTCCCGGATCACACCCGAAATGCTGGCTCAAGCCCAGGGCCGGGCGCGGCGGCCGCGGATCTCCAACTTCGTCCTGCATGCCGCCGGGTCCGGGGACCAGGGATGAAGCTGACTATTGTTGGCTGCAGCGGATCCTTTCCCGGCCCGCAGTCACCGGCGTCGTGTTATCTGATCACCGCCCACGACGGCGTGCGGCCGTGGCGGATCCTGCTCGACCTCGGCAGCGGTGCGCTCGGCGCGGTGCAGAAATACATGGATCTGCAGGACATTGATGCCATTTTTTTGACCCATCTGCATCCGGACCACTGCATGGATCTGTGTGGGCTGCACGTTGCAGTCCGCTGGGATCCGGCTGGTTGGCAAGCCGGCCGGATCCCCGTCTGGGGACCGGCGGCAACGGCGGACCGGCTGGCCACGGCCTACGGACTCGATCCCAATCCCGGAATGCGGGAGGAATTTGATTTTCACTGCTGGACCGAGCGGGACACCGTGCAGTTGGGCCCCTTCCGGATTACTCCCTATGCGGTCAATCATCCGATTCCGGAGGCGTACGCGCTGCGGGTTGAGGCCACCGAATATGACGGCACCGGCGTGGACAGGGTCAGTAAGCTGGCCTATTCCGGCGACACGGATTCCTGTTCCGGGCTGGAGGAAGCGGCCCGGGATGTCCAGTTGTTCCTCTGTGAGGCGGCCTTCGAAGAGGGCCGCGACGATGGCATCCGGGACGTCCACCTGACTGGAAAACGAGCCGCGGAGGCGGCCGCAAAGGCAAATGCACGGCGGCTGCTGCTGACCCACCTGCCGGTCTGGACCGATGCCAATACGGTGGTGGCAGAGGCCAAAGGTGCCTACTCCGGAGAGGTCGCAGCCGCCGTCGCCGGAGTCCACTACTCGATTTGAGGCACGGTGCGCGATGCTGGGCGCGAAACTTTCCCCGGCGGCTGGCTAAAGTGGAACCATGACAACAGGCGAAACAGCGGCACCGGCCGGCATCCAGGGAGTCCGGGCGGATGGCCGCATGCCGGATCAGCTCCGGAACATCAGCATCACCCGTGGCTGGTCCCAGCAGGCTGAAGGGTCTGCGCTGATCGAGTTCGGCAACACCCGGGTACTCTGCACGGCTTCGCTCACCGCAGGGGTCCCGCGCTGGCTCAAGGGTGAGGGCCGCGGTTGGGTCACCGCCGAGTATGCCATGCTGCCGCGGGCCACGAACACCCGCTCCGACCGGGAATCGGTCAAAGGCAAGATCGGCGGCCGGACGCACGAGATCTCCCGGCTGATCGGCCGGTCACTGCGCTCCATTATCGACACCAAGGCACTGGGCGAGAACACCATCGTGCTGGACTGCGACGTGCTGCAGGCCGACGGGGGCACCCGCACCGCCGCGATTACCGGCGCCTATGTGGCGCTGGCCGATGCCATCCGGTATGCGCGGGAGAACAAACTGATCGCCCGAACGGCGCAGCCGCTGCTGGACACCGTTGCGGCGGTATCCGTGGGCATCATCGATGGCGTGCCGATGCTTGATCTGCCCTACGTCGAAGACGTGCGTGCGGAAACCGACATGAACGTAGTCGTGACAGGGTCCGGCAAATTCGTCGAGGTGCAGGGAACCGCTGAGGGAGCTCCCTTTGACCGCGATGAGCTGGATGCGCTGCTGGACCTGGCACTGGCGGGCACGGTGCAATTGGCGCAGATCCAGCGCGACACGCTCGGAGTCTGACGATGGCGGCCACGACACCGCGGCTGGTCCTGGCCACGCACAACCTGGGCAAGCTGCGTGAACTGCGTGAACTGCTGCGCGGGCAGGTGCCGGGCCTGGATGTTGACACCCAAGTGGTGGACGCCGGCTCGGTCGGTGCCCCGGACGTCGCGGAAACCGGAGTGACCTTTGCGCAGAATTCGCTGTTGAAGGCGCACGCGGTGGCAGCGGCGACGGGTCTGACCGCGATCGCGGACGATTCCGGCCTCGCCGTGGACGTGCTGGGAGGTGCTCCCGGAATTTTTTCCGCGCGCTGGTGTGGTTCGCACGGCGACGACGGCGCCAACCTTCGCCTGCTGCTGGCCCAACTGGCCGACATCGACGATGCGCACCGGGGTGCCGGCTTCGTCTGTGCCGCGTCCCTGGTGATTCCGGCGGTCGACGGAGGCGCCGCCGTCGAACGCGTTGAAACCGGGGAACTGCGCGGGCACCTGCTGTTCGAACCACGCGGTGCCGGTGGGTTCGGCTACGATCCGATCCTGGTCCCGACCGGGTTGACCGCCAGCTGTGCGGAGCTTCCGCCGGCGGAGAAGAACGCCATCAGCCACCGCGGACAGGCCTTCCGGAAACTGCTGCCGCATATTACCGCGGCACTGCGGAGCTGATCCGCGGACCGCATCTTGCGGGCTAAAAATGCGCTGCGGGTCTCGGCGTGGACTATTGCCCGTTCGACCGGGCCGCATTGCGGCGGGCAAGGTAGGCCTTGGCGAACTCGATGATGATCGGAATGATCGAGACCAGCACGATCACAATAAAGATGATGTCCAGGTTTTTCGTCACCCACGGCACCCGGTCGCCCAGGATGAAGCCCAACAGGGTCACCCCGCCGGCCCAAAGGATGGCACCTATCGCATTGAACAGTGCGAATTGGCGCCGGCTCATGCCGGCCACGCCGACAATGACGGGGACAAAGGTCCGCACGATGGGAACAAAACGGGCCAGGATCAGTGCCTGTCCGCCATGCTTTTCAAAGAACGCGTGCGCACTTTCGACATGCTTGCGCTTGAACAACCGCGAGTCAGGCTTGTTGAAGAGCGCGGGCCCGGCTTTGGCGCCGATGAGGTAGCCCACCTGGTTCCCGGCAAAGGCGCAAACAATCACCAGCAGCATCAGCAGCACAATGTTGAACCGGATGGTCCCGGTGGCCACCAGCAGTCCAGCGGTGAAGAGCAGCGAGTCGCCGGGCAGGAAGAACCCGATCAGGAGCCCGGTTTCGGCGAAAATCATGGCACAGGCGACCAGCACCACCCACGGTCCCAGCGCCGGGTTGCTGAGAATGATTTGCGGGTCCAGCCACGGTGGCAGCACGAACGCATGGGCGGGCCCCTGGCCGAGCAGGGCGGGCAGAGTCGAAGCCGCGATGGCAGAGAGGATCACCCGTTAAGCGTACGGTACGCCCCCGGGCGGACGGCTCCACCCAAGGATGGGCACGCCGGGGAGGCCAGCCGGCAGTGCACAGGTTCTGCGGCGTCGCCTCCGCTCAGCCAGCCAAGCCTTTCAGGTACCTGGCGAGGGCGAGCGGGGCCGAGCGCGGCGCCACCGCCTCAACGGCCGCGTTGTAGTTGGTGTTGGTGTTCACGTCGTAGGTGAGGATGCGTCCGTCCTTCGTTTCGATGAACTCGATTCCGCAGATCTCCAGATTCATCCGCCGGGCGAACTTCAGATACTTCTCCACAATGGGATGGTCAAAACCTTCGCGCAGGCTGAACAGCTGCTGGTCGGGTTCCGGCGCCAGCGTGGCTCCGGGCGGCATAATAGGCCGTCCGGTGGTGGGGTCGATGGCGCAAGAGTCAGCGGGGCAAAGCTGGAAACCGCCGCGGGCGGTGTCGGCCGCAATGGCGTAGATGAATTCGCCACCGACGATTTCCACCCGGGTGATGACGGGCTCCGCGGCCTGGACAAATTCCTGAATCAGGGTGATGCCGTCCTGGGATTCTTCGAATTCGTCCGAGGCCACGTAATCGGCCAGTTCGGCCCGGCTGTCGAACTTGCGCACACCGAGGCCCTTGCCACCCTGATTGTGCTTGACGATGAAGGGTGTGGGGAAGTCCCGGGCGGCCGCGAGCAGGTGCTGACGGCCAACGGCGGCACTGCTGCGGGGTGTGTCGATGCCGGCGGCACGCAAAGCAGTCAGCTGGTCCACCTTGCTCATTTCCAGTTCCAGGATCCGGCGGCCATTGACGGTTCGGCGGCCATGGGACTCAAGCCACGAAAGCACGGCCCGGGCATAGTCCTTGGACAGCCCATGATCGCGGGTGTGTGCGGAGGCACTGATCCGGGACCAAAAAATTCCTTCCGGCGGCACCGAGTCCAGATCGAGCAGACCGTCGGTGAGAATCCACTCTTCGACTTCCAGACCCTCCTGCTCGAACGCCCGGGCGAACGGCGGGAACCAGTCCGGATTCTCGTGCAGGGCATAGATCTTCGGCTTCGCGGTGCTCATGGGTTCCTTCCCAGGGAGGGGTCTCTTAACCGGGACAAGCCCGCGGCACCGGGGGTTATTCCCTGTGCTCCGCGGCCTCAGGCGAAGTAGCCCGGCACATCGATGATGCCGCCCTGGGCTGCGAACTCCTCCGCGACCCGGGTGCGCAGCTCCGGATCGCACAGATAGTCCAGCATCGTCACTGCGAGCCCGCAGGCTCCGTCAAGCGCGCCCGACTCGGCTGCGGGGGAGTCCGCTGCGGCCGCGAAGGCGCGCGTATGTAAGGCAAGATCCGGTGCGGCGATACTGATCAGCGGGTGGATGCCTGGAATCCGATAGCTCACGTTGCCAAAATCGGTGGATGCGGCGAGAGTTTCCGAAACCACGCCGGCGGGCAGCGGATTGCGTCCACGCCGGTGTTGAGCGGCCACCCATCGCCCGGTCAGCGCGGAGTTGGTGCGCACCGGCAGCGACGGCGGATGCTCGTCCCAGTCGATATCCACGCCGGTTCCCGCCATCAGCGCGGCACCGCGGGCGATCTCCTCCAGCCGGCTGCTGAGGTCACGGAGCGTCTCCGGGAATTTTGAGCGGGCATAGAGCTTCAGGACCGCTCGTTCCGGGATCACGCTGGGCCGTGTGCCGCCCTCGCTGATGATGGCGTGGACGCGGTCCACCGGCGGCAGCTGTTGGCGCAGCAGCCCGATTCCCTGATAGGCGAGGTTGGCCGCGTCCAGGGCGTTGCGTCCCATGAAGGGCTGGGCCGAGGCATGTGCGGCGACACCGTTGTAGGTGATGGTCAGCAAGCGGCGGCCCAACCAGACTTGGTCCGCGAGGTCGTACCCGTAGGGGTGGACCATAACCGCGGCCCCGAGTCCCTCGAAGGCGCCGTGCCGGGCCAGAACTTCCTTGCCGGAATGACCCTCCTCCGCGGGAGTACCCAGGAAGACCACTCGTCCGCGGAAGGCTTGGGGGTTAGCCTGAAGGGTTTTGGCGAGGGCGATAAAGGCACCCACTCCGGCGGCCGCGATGACGTTGTGGCCGCAGGCATGGCCCACCTCCGGCAGTGCGTCGTACTCGGCAAGCACCGCTATGGCCGGGCCGTCGGCGGAACCGATTTCCGCACGGATAGCCGTGTCCACCCCGTGAACGCCGAGTTGTGCCTCAATGCCGTGCCGGGAAAGCAGATTCACCAGGTAGGCCGCGCTGCGGTGCTCGTTGAAGGCGGTCTCCGGATGTGCATGCAAAACATGGACGACATCGTTTAGGTCATCGGCCAGCGACTCCGCCGTGGCCTCCACCACGGCGGTCACGTCCGACGGAGCGCCAGGAAATTCAGACGGAATCGACTCAACGCCCTGCATGCGCTGTGCCGTCTCGGCGTCGAGTTTGTGCAGATAAGCGGAACGGGGAGCAGAGGGTGAACCAGCAGAGGGTGAACCAGCAGAGGGTGAACCAGCAGAGGGTGAACCAGCAGAGGGTGAACCAGCAGAGGGTGAACCAGCAGAGGGTGAACCAGCAGAGGGTGAACCAGCAGAGGGTGAATTCATGGAACCACCCTAGGTCGTTCATGAGCGGAACCCTGTATTGCTGCATATGTCGTCATGCATTTGCCGGATGTGCCGGCAGCGGATGCGGCCAGTGTCCCGTGGCTACAACCCGAAGGCGGCGACCAGATCAATGCCGGGAACATGCAGGACCGTCCGCAGCCCCAAGGACCCGGCAGCCGTAATGTTTTCCTGCACATCGTCCACAAAGGTGACCTGGCCGGCATCGGCCTGAAGCTCCTGCAGGACGTGGGCAAAAATCTGCGGGTCCGGCTTGGCCAGACGGAGATGGCCGCTGAAGAACAGCTTGTCGAAGTACTGCACCCACGGTGCCTGCCGGGCATACTCCGACGCCATGCCTGCTGGCATGTTGGAGAGCAGGGCCAGTTGTGCGCCGGTGGATTTGAGCATGTCCAGCACATCAAGGGTTTCGAGGTTACTGTGCGACCACTGCTTGGCGTCCAGGGCTTCCAGACGGTCAACCAGGCCGTCGGAAACCTCCTCCTCCAACACCCGGGACCAATATTCCGCGGCGCTGATCGCGCCGGCGTCGAAATCTGCCCGGTGGATCCAGTAGCCGCTCTCCAACGGCTCCAGATCCAGGCCGGTGGCTTCCTGCAGAGCCGCCCAGTCTTCTGGATCGGGGGCGTGGGAAATGACCTTGCCGTAGTCGAACAGATACCAGGGCGCCAGGGACGTCGATGCTGTCATCCGCCCAGCCTACCTGTCCCCGACACGCGTTCCTGCCCGGTATGGGCCACTGGCGCCTGTACCCTTGACCGGTGGGGTTAGAGTTCACAGCCATAGATTTTGAAACAGCCAACGGCTTCCGGGGTTCCCCCTGTTCGGTGGGTCTGACCAAGGTGCGCGGCGGCAAAATTGTCGATGAGGCATTCTGGCTGATGCGCCCTCCGGCCGGTCACGACCACTTTGATCCGCGCAATGTGCAGATTCATGGCGTCCGTCCGGAGCATGTGGCGTCCGAACCGCGGTTCGGCGAACTGTTTGCCGAGATTGGCGGCTTTATCGGCTCCGACGTGCTGGCCGCCCACAATGCGGCCTTCGATATGGGAGTGATCCGGTCAGGACTAGAGGTTTCCCAACTGCCCGGACCGGCCTTTGACTACGCCTGCACCGTGTCCCTGTCCCGGCGGCACTATTCATTGGCGTCGTACTCGCTGCCGTTCGTGGCGGAAGCGGCGGGAGTGCCACTGCTCAACCACCACGACCCGGTGGAAGATGCACGTGCCTGCGCCGGCATTCTGATCGACATTGCGGCCCGGAACGGCGTGGACAGTGTCGCCGGGCTGTTCGGATCGTTGAAATTGACGCTGTCCCGGCTTGAAGCATATGTGCCCGGCGTGACGGAGGTGTCCAAGTCCACCCGGAACGCGCTCCTGCGCACTTCGACCGCCAGCAGTGGTTGGCAGAGCTGGGGCCAGGAGGGTCCTAACCCGGCCGCGGACCGGTCCGCGGACCGGCACCATCCGCTGTTTGGCCAGACGGTGGTCTTTACCGGTGAGCTGGCCATCTCCCGCGGCGTCGCGAAGGAGCAGGCCGCCCGGCTGGGGGCACAGCCGGCCAGCGGTGTCACCAGGAAAACCACGGTGCTGGTGGTCGGCAGCGGTTTCGTGGCCTCCGACCTGCCCGCCGGACGCCTGACCGGTAAAGCACGCCGGGTGCTGGAATTGCACGGCCGCGGTCAGAACATTGATGTTCTCTCTGAGGATGAGTTCCTGCAGTTGCTCGGTTGAGCAGGGAGGTCAGGCCGCGCTGCGCGCCTGAAGCGGCACGGGGACCGCATCAATGACGGCCCATTCGTGCTCCAGCAGGACCTGCCGGGCCGCGAACCGCTCGGCGGCCGCCTCGTCGTCGAACAGTTCGGTGTGGACCGCAGATCCGTGGCCCGTTAGGTAAGTGACGCGGAATTCAACGGATGCCCGGGTGCTGGATTGTGGCTGCTGGAAATTGTTCATGCTTCCAGTGTGCCCATGGGGTCCGACAAGATTGCGCTTCAGGCCCGGCGTGTTGCAGGACCGCGTGGCAATGCAGCGTCAGTTCGTGGAGCCCGTGACCCTCAGCAGCGACTGTGCCACGGTGCGGATCAGCCCTGGAGTTTCGGAAAGGGCCAGCCACGCTTGGGGCAGGCAGTCCTCACCGTAAAACGCGCCCAGGATGTTCCCGGCGATCGACCCGGCGGAACTGCTGTCTCCGTCCTGATTAACAGCCACCCGCATGGCCCGCAGAAAATGATCCACGGCGGACGTCGAAGCGGCCTCAGTGGCAAGGACGGCGTACAGTCCCGCCGTCAGCGCGCCAACCGCGTCCTGGCCTGATCCGAGCCGGACCGCCAGTTCCCCGGCGTCAAGCGGGCCGGCGGCACCGAGTTCGATGGCCGCGTCCAGCCCCCGCGTTAGGGCCGATTCGGCGGCTCCGGCGGCTCCGGCGCGGAGCCGGGCCGATTCGGCGGCTTCACGAAGTCCCTTGGCTTCGATCGCCAACTCGTGGATAAGCCAGCTGAAGACGGCCGCACTTTGCTGCGCCGCGGGATGTCCGTGCGTCAGTGCCGCCGCGTCGGTGCTGAGCCGGTGGATGGCTTCGGCATCGATGTGGGGAATCAGGCCGAAGGGCGCCGACCGCACAACAGCCCCACTTCCGTCGGCTGCCGGATCGACCGGACGGGCGACGGTGCCCATTTCGCCGGTCGACAGCGAGCTCAGGCAGGCCGGATCCGGGTGCCGCCGGTGGTGCAGAACGTCCTGGCCATCGATCCGGCGCGGAGCGGGAACCGGGGCATGCGCGGGCACGGGCTGCTGCTGGGTTGCCAGCCAGCGGAGATAGGCCAGCCACAGGCAGGCGCGTTCGTCCGCCGCCACCCCGTCATTGGCCCATTCCAGCGCCTCAACCAGGGCATCGACGGTGTACAGCGTCAGCTGTGTGCAGGCGGAGAAATGCTGCGGGCCCTGGCTTTGGCTCAGGTCCAGCAATCCGGCGCTGCCGAAGCGGGCGCGGATGGCGTCGCCGTCGTCGTTCTGCACCGAATACCCAAAGGTGTCTCCGAGCGCACCGCCCATCAGGCACCCGTGGACACGGGAATCCAGACCGGGACCGGTGATGGCGGGCAAGGCGGCAGCAGATTCCATCTCCCTAATTTACCGCGGTCGGCGCGCGCCCGTTGCCGACCAGTGGACGGATGCCGGCCGGTCAAACAGTAAACTTTGCCCTAGCCCCTTACCAGCCAGCCCAGGAGAATTCATGCGTGAGCCCGAGTGGCGCCGCACCGGCAAAATGCCCGATTACCGCTTTTCCCTGGCGAACGAGCGGACCTTTCTGGCCTGGATCCGCACCGCGCTGGCGCTGCTGGCGGGAGCCGTGGCGATCGACCAGCTGGCCCCGCAATTTGCACCGGGCGCCGGACGGGTGGTGCTTTGCGTCGCGCTGGCCGGGGTGGGAGCGTCGCTGGCCATCCTCAGCTATCGGCGCTGGGCCAGGCGTGAGGAGGCAATGCGCCATGGCCGGGAACTGCCGCACTCATCGATGCTGCTGGGCATGACGGTGGTGGTGTCGCTGGCTGCGCTGGTCTTCGCGGTGCTGATCCTGCTGCGGCCCTGATGAGCCGCACCCGGACCCCGCGTGATCCAGGGCTCCAGCCGGAGCGGACGTTGCTGTCCTGGCGCAGGACCATGCTGACCATGCTGGTGGTTGACCTGCTGATTGGGCGGGCCTGGCTGACTTCGCTGTCTGTACAGCCGGCGTCCGGAAGTGGGCTGGCATCCGCCTCCGGGACACCCTCCGCGGCGGCGCCGCCGCTGGGTTTGGGCGCCTGCGCGGCGGTTGCGGCAGGTACGACGGCGGTGCTGGCGTGCTGCGCCATCGTCCGCAGCCGCGAGCTCAAGGCGGGGACGGCGGCACCGCCAGCGCGGCTGCTGCGGATCGCTGCCATCGCCGTCGTCGCGCTGTCCGCAGCGGCGATTGCGGCCATGCTGCTGGGGTCCCAGCTCGTGCGGGCAAGCTAGCCGGTTTGCAGGATCCGCACCGATACTGTGGGAACGGCGGCACAGGCTATGCACAACTTCGCCGCGTAGTTTGTTAAGCCGTCCTCCGGCAGGCCTGGATCCCCGGCCGCTGGCAGCATTGTCTCCGATCACGATCTCCAACCACGAAGGGAAGGAACAGCTCCCATGACCAAACCTGAAACGGGCAGCATCAACAGTCCGGGCGGCAGCAAGGGTCCGGACAGCAGCAAGGGTCCGGACAGCACGGGGGGCCGGACGGCCAGTCAGCTGAGCCCGGCCAGGGCCGATCGGAAGTCCCCTCCGCCCTACACCGCTGGTGCTGCCGCCAAGCTCTCCGGTTTTGGGCTCCCGGCCCGGCTCGCCGCCGAGGCACTTGGCACCTTTCTGCTGGTCTTCGCGGGGTTGGGCATCGCCTTGTTCAACGGTGCCGGAAATGAGACAGCAGTACCCGTCGGTTTCGGCTTCGGTGTGGCACTGATCGCGGCGATCATTGCCTTCGGACACGTTTCCGGCGGACATTTCAACCCGGCCGTGTCAGTCGCGGCGGCCATCGCGGGCAAACTCCGCTGGCTGAACACGTTGTGGTACGCCATCGCGCAGGTGGCAGGTGGAACGGTCGCCGCGCTGGTGCTCTTCGTCGTGCTGAAGATCTTCCCGGCGGTCACCTCCAGCAATGGCCAGGTAACCCCGCAGACGCTGTTCAGCAGCCTGGCCAATGGTTTTGACGCGCATTCCCCCTCCCATATTCCGATGGCTGGAGCGTTGCTGATCGAGCTGGTCGGCACCGCCATCTTCGTCGCCGTTGTGCTCGGATCCACGCAGGTGCGTGCCAACACCGGCCTCGCACCCATCGCCATCGGGCTCGGCTACGCGGCGGTCATCACCGTGGCGCTGCCACTGACGAATGCATCCATGAATCCGGCCCGCTCCACCGCCGTCGTACTCTTCGCTGAACCTTGGGCTGCCGGGCAGTTGTGGCTGTTCTGGCTTGCTCCGCTGCTGGGCGCGGCGTTGGCCGGTTTGCTGTACCGGGCGTTTGCCGTACCGGTTCCGCCCGCGGGGGCGGGCCTGGTCCCGACCGGTGCCGAGGCGGAGCCTGTTGCCGGCGGTGCCGGTCTTGCTGAAGATTTTGACCTGGCCCCTGCGGGACCGGCCACGGACAGCGGCGCTGTTGCTGATGCTGAAGCTGACCCTGACGGCGACGGCGACGGCGACGGTGACGGCGACGCTGACAGTGCGGCTGCTGCGGCCGCAGCCGAGGAAGTGGGTCAGCACGATGCTGGTCACGGCAGTCGCCGGATAGAACCGGGCGAAGCTCCAGATTCCGAAGCTTCGAGCACGGTTCCGGGAGTCTCCACGGGCCGGCGTGAAGCCGCTGATCGGGGCCAGGGGGCAGTTCCGCGGAACACCGAGGCACAGGACTTTTTCGACAATCCGCACCCGCCGAAGTAATCCGGCTGGGATCAAAACGCCCGTGTCGGCCGGTCGCAGGCATTCCTGTCGGTGCCACCGGTTAGCGTAGTGGTATGCGGTTATTACATACCTCGGACTGGCATTTGGGACGGTCGTTCCACGGCGTCGGCATGCTGGCGGCCCAGCGCAGATTTGTGGACCAACTGCTGAATACGGTCCGGCGGGAGAGGGTTGAGGTCCTGCTGCTGGCCGGGGATGTCTACGATCGGGCGCTGCCGGGCGTTGATGTAGTGAACCTGCTCGATGATGCTTTGGACCGTTTGACCGCGGCCGGAGTCCAGGTGGTGCTGACCAGCGGCAACCACGATTCTGCCTCCCGACTGGGATTTGCGGGCAAGGTGCTTGAGCGCGGCGGAGTACACCTGCGGACCCGCATCGCGGGGCTTGACGCCCCGGTGCTGCTGGCTGTGGACCGGGACGTGGATTTGGCCATCTACGGCCTTCCCTACCTGGAGCCGCGGATGGCGGCGCAGGCTCTGGACGTGGAGCAGGCCACGCACTTCACCGTGACCGGGGCTGCCCTGGCCCGGGTCAGGGCGGATCTGGCCGACCGGACCAAGACAACCCACTCGGTGGTTCTCGCCCATACCTTTGCCAGCGGCGGGATCAGTTCCGATAGTGAGCGCGAGCTGAGCATGGGCGGAGTGGGGGCGGTTCCGCTGGACCTCTTTGACGGATTCACCTACACCGCATTGGGGCATCTTCATGGCCGGCAGAGGCTCCGGGACAACGTGCGGTATTCCGGCTCGCCGCTGCCATATTCCTTCTCGGAGGCGAGTCAGAACAAGGGCGGCTGGCTGCTGGACATTGGTCCGAAGGGGCTGGAATCTGTTCGAGCCGTGGATTGGCCGGCGGAAAAGGGCCTCGCCATTCTGCGCGGAAATCTTGAGGACCTGTTGGCGGCGGAAGACTACGCCTGCGCCGAGTCGTCCTATTGCCAGATCACCCTGACGGATAACGAGCGCCCAGCGAAGGCGATGGAGCGGCTCCGGGCCAGGTTTCCAGAAACCCTGGTGCTCTCCTTCGAGCCAGCCAACGCCGCGCAAAAACCGGCATCGAGCTACGGCGACAGGGTTTCGAACGCCGCCGATGACCTTCAGCTTTGCTCCGGCTTCCTGGAGCACGTCCGTGGACGAACCACGACGGAACAGGAGGAAACGGTGCTGCGCGGTTCCCTTGAGTCCGTGCGGCTGTTGGAAATGTCCCGATGAGAATCCACCGGCTCGAAATCCAGGCCTTTGGTCCGTTTGCCGAACGTCAGACCATCGACTTTGATGCCCTGGGAGAGCAGGGCCTGTTCCTGCTCAACGGCGCCACCGGTGCCGGCAAAACCAGCGTCCTGGATGCCATTTGCTATGCGTTTTACGGCTCCGTGCCCGGCGCCCGGCAAAACGGCAAAAGGCTGCGCAGCGACCATGCCCCCGAAGGACTGGAACCTCTGGTGATCTGCGAGTTCAGCGCCCGTGACCGACGGCTGGAGGTGGCGCGAAGCCCTGCTTGGGACCGCCCGACGCTGCGCGGTAAAGGCACCACTGTGCAGCAGGCCAAGACGCTGCTGCGGGAGAAGGAAAACGGAATCTGGGTCGAAAAATCCAGCCGGAACGACGAGGCCGGCGGGGAAATCGCGGCCCTCCTCGGAATGAAGATGGAGCAGTTCACCAAGGTGATCCTCCTCGCGCAGGGAGACTTCGCTGCATTCCTGCGATCCAAGGACAAGGACCGGCAGGAGCTGCTGCAGAGTCTGTTTGGCACCGAAGTGTACGAAAACGTTGAAAAACAGTTGGCCCTGGAGGCGCTGGCTGGGAAATCAGCGGTCGCCGCGAAGGAGCAGGAGCTGCTGCTGCTGGAAGCCAATGCGCGGGTGCAGGCCGAGGGCGTGCTCGAACCTGCGGGCACGGCGTATGCCATCGATGATCTCGAATCGATGCACGGGGCCGCCCTCTTCGAAGCGTTGGTCGATGCCGTGTCGCAGACTCACCGGCGGGTGGGAGCGCAGGCGGCAACTGGCCGTTCCGCGGAGCTTGGTGCGGCCGCGGCACTGCAGGATGCTGAACTGCTCGCTGCGCGGCACGCCAAACTGCAGGCTGCGATGGCCGAACGGAACCGGCTCGCGGTGATTGAGCCCGACTTCGCCCGGTGGCAGCAACAGGGGCGCGAACACCGTGAAGCCGAGGTCCTGGCCGGGCAGCTGGCGTCCGTGGAAGCGGCTGAGGTGCGGCTGACGGAGCTGGAGGCATTGACACGGACCGTGCTGATCCGGCTGACAAATGACCCGCAGGCGGCCGACCTAACGGGAATTGCAAAACAGTCGGCCGAGCCGTCGGCCGCTGCCCTGAACAGCATTCGGTCCCGGTTGGAACGGACCGGAGCCACCGTGGAGGCGCTGCTGCCGGAGGAGGAGCGGCTGGCACAGGTGCGTGCCGAGGTGGATTCGTTGACGAGTGCGGTTCATGATTCCACCTCTGCCGCCGCCCGCCACGCCGAAGCGGCCCGGACTGCCGACGGGCAGCGGTCCGAAGTGCGGGTCCGGGTCGCGAAGCTCAAGCAGCTTGCCGATCAGGTGGAGCACCGCGGGTTGGCGGCTGGGGCTGCCCAGGATCTGCTCGCGACCATCCGAGATCACCGCGCGGCACAAAGCCGGACGGTTCGCTGCGAGGAGGAACATCTGCAGGCGCGCCGAACCCTGCTGGATGCACAGGAACATTGGCTCCGGCTGATGGCTCAGCGGCTGGAAACGGCGGCCGGGGAAATGGCGGCGCGGCTCAAGTCGGGCGAGCCGTGTCCGGTGTGCGGCAGCGAGGTCCATCCTGAGCCCTCGGCGCTGGCCGGAACCGGGCTGCAGGCGGCCGAGGATGAGGAACGCGCCAAACTCCTCCGGGACGAGGCCGAAACGGTCGAGTCCGCCGCTGGCTTGCGGGTGGCGGCGGCGCGCCAGGAACTCGCCGTCCTGCAGGGACGCGGCGGTGCTGCGGACTTAAAACTTTCGCAGGAAGCCGCGGCCTCTGCCCAGGAGGAGTTGGCCACATCTCAGGGGGCCGTGCCGGACCTGGCCCGGGGGGAGGCGGACCTGACTCTCCTGACCGCACGGATTCAGGAGCAGGAAAGCTTGGCGGCAGCCGCCCGGGAACAGCTGGCTGCCCAGCAGGCCACTCTCTCGGCGACGTCATCAACGACGCAGGAGCTCGACGCGAAGCTGGCGGATTCTCGCGACGGTTTTGAAAGCCTTGCCGCCCGGGTGTCCGCCCTGCACCGGGTCGCCGAGCTGCTCGCCGGCGCGGCATCGGCTATCCAGGACCGGGACGCCGCCAAGGCTGCCGCCGGCACATCACGGACTGCACTAGGGGAGGCGTTGGCGGACACACCGTTCGGCAGCGCCCGGGCCGCCCGGGCGGCGCTGCTCTCCGCAGCTGAGGCCGCAACCCTGAATGAGAGGATTCGGGCACATTCGGAATCGGTCGTTCGGTCCGAGGCGGCGTTCGACCCGCAGGAAGTGCAAGCGGCAGCCACAGAGGCTGCCGAGGGCAAAGCCGCCCCGGCAGCTGGGGCTCTTGCCGACCTGCGCCGCGCGGCCGAAGACGCGGCGCAGGCGGCCGGAGCCGCCGTCGTCCGCCGTGAACTCGCGGCCAACGCACTCGCCGCGGTCCGGAATGCCGCCGCACGGCATGCCGTGCTGGAAGCCCACGCGGCACCGCTGCGGGAGCATTGGCAGCGCGTTCAGGCCATTTCGGACACAGCCCGGGGGATGGGTGAAAACAGCTACAAGATGCCGTTGAACACCTACGTCCTCGCTGCCCGGCTGGAGCAGGTGGCCGTCGCGGCATCCGAACGGCTCGGAACCATGAGCGATGGCCGTTACACCCTGAGCTACAGCGATGCCTTGGCCGGCCGCAACCAGAAGTCGGGTCTGGGCTTGGACGTCGTGGACCAGTGGACCGGTCAGCGCCGGGATACCGCCACCCTCTCCGGTGGGGAGTCCTTCATGGCCTCGCTCGCGCTGGCCCTCGGACTGGCCGATGTAGTGCAGCAGGAAACCGGCGGAGTGGACATCGAAACACTGTTCGTGGACGAGGGATTTGGAAGCCTGGACGAACAGTCCCTGGAGCAGGTAATGGACGCCCTGGAGGGGCTGCGCGACGGCGGACGTGTGGTGGGCCTGGTCAGCCATGTTGCCGAGCTGAAGCTGCGCATTCCCACCCAACTCCAGGTCCACAAGGGCAGAACCGGATCAACCTTGTCCGTCAACCATGCCGCGGTGGCCGCGGCGTAACGGCCAGCGGCAGTATTCCGTGCGGTAATATTTCCTGTGTAACCGGGTCGCGCGCATCGGGAGGAGGGACGATGCGCACCATGAGTCAACCGGAAAACAATGAAAAGCTCTCTCCAGCCCCGGCGAGGCTCGTCCTCTCCAGCACGCCAACGCCCCGCGGCCTTCGAACGCTACCACGCTCTGCCCCGGCTATCCGGCCAGGGGTTCCTGCCGCTGGGATTCTTCGCCCGACTGCCGCTGGCCATGCTCACCGTGGGGATCCTGACGCTGGTCAGCACCGTGAGCCATTCCTACGCCATCGGGGGACTTGCCGCCGGAGCTGTCGGGCTGGGGTCCGCTACCGGTGCGCCGATCATTGGCTATCTGGCGGACAGGTTGGGCCAAAAGAACGTCCTGCTGGCATCGGCAGGAACCAACACCGTAGCCCTGGTCGCCGTCGTCGTACTGTGCTATCTGGCCAGCGGCTTCGATCCGGGTACCGTCATCTGGGTGCTCGTGCTGTCCTTTGGGAGCGGACTGACCTCACCGCAGGTGGGGCCGCTGGCGCGGGTCAGATGGATGTTCCTCACCCGGCAGCTGCCCCGCGATGACCAGGAGGCGACCCTCGACACGGCGCTTTCCTATGAAAGCACCGCCGATGAACTGACGTTTGTGCTGGGTCCGGCCCTGGTAGGCATCCTGGCCAGCTTCATCGCGCCGTGGCTGCCCCTGGTCCTCGCAGCCGCGCTGACGCTGACGCTGGTCTCGCTCTTCGCGGTGCACCGGACCCAGGAGGCCATCCCGCGACACGCCCCCACGGAGACCGGAACCCCCACGGAGGGCGGGACGCCCGCGGTCATAACCGGCGGCCTGCACTGGTTCCGGGTCGCCGTCCCGGTGCTGGGAATGGTGTCCATGGGAACCTTCTTCGGTGCCACCCAGACGGCGCTGATCGCTTTCACCGGCAGTTTCGGATCTCCCGAGCTGGGTGGCCTGCTCTACGCCGTCGTGGGTTTGAGTTCCTCCGTGGCGGCCTTATCAGTTGCCTATTGGCCGGCCCGGTTTGCGCACCCACTCCGCTGGCTGAGCGCGGCGGCGCTCATGGCGGCGCTGTCCGGGCTGCTCCTTCTTCCGTCCAGCGTCCCGGCGATGATCGTGGTCCTGCTGGCTCTGGGCATACCCGTCGGTCCCGTCATGGTGACCATATTCAGCATCGGTGGCATCGTCGCCCCCCGGCGCCGGCTGGGAACCGTGATGACGGCGCTTGCCAGCGGAATCGTGGCCGGCACTGCCCTGGGATCCTCCATCGCCGGCACCCTGGCGCAGTCCTCGGGTTATGCGGCCGCATTCCTGGTCTCCATGGCGGCGGCCGTGGCGCTGCTGCTGCTGGGTGTGCTGACCGTGGTGCAGATGCGTCAGCCGAGCTGATCCTCAATACGCCGGGCACTGGCCGCCAGCAGCCTGCCGATTTCCTCCGGTTCCTGGCCCGCTCGGATATAGACGACGGCGAGGGCGGCCGGGCGGTGTCCTGGCACGTGGATGGGGGCAGCGACGGAGGAGAGGCCGGGAATGACCTCGTCGTGGCTGACCGCGAATCCCAAACTCCGTGCCGTGGCGGCCTCCGGACGGTAGGACAAATCCGGAGCCAGTTCGGCCCAGCGCTCGTCAGTCATGGCGGACTGGATTGCGATGCCGGGGGCGCCGACGGTCAGAGGATGCCTGCTGCCCGGATGCTGGGCCAGCGCCGCACCGGAATGCCGCGGTTCCACGGTCACCAGGGTGACGCAGTCGGCCCGGTCCCACACGCCAACGAACGCGGTCATGGAAAGGTCTTCGGAAAGCCGGGTGATTTCGGGAAGTGCGGCCGTCTGGAGGTCGCGGGCGACGCCACGCGCCAGCACGGCCAGTCCTGCCCCGGGCAGCAGCCGGCCACCTTCGTCGCGGACCACCAGCGAATGATCCTCCAAGGTCCGCAGGATCCGGTAGGCAATTGACCGGTGCACGCCCAGGGCCGTGGACAGATCCGCAATCGTCAGGGCGGTGGCGGATTCGGCGAGGATTTCCAGCGCCCGCAGTCCACGCGAGAGGGTCTGCGATGGGCTGGCATTTTCAGCCATGCGATCTCCTGACGACGTGGCGGGGCCTTGTGCCCGGGTTTACTCTCATTTATAGTTCGATATTAGAGCAAGTTGTTCAAATAAAGAACGCTGGAATAGGAAGCGAGAATGATCACACCGCCAGCAGCCGGTGCATCGGTTCCACCGCCGTCACCGGCCTTCCGGGCCATGGCGCCGCGCGCCCATCATTTCCGCGGCAGCCTTGGCCGATTCGCCACCGGCGTTGCGATCGTCACCTTCGACGGCGTCAACAAGCGCCACGGCATCACGGTGAACTCCTTCACCTCCGTCTCCATGGACCCGCCGCTGGTGCTGGTCAGCATCGCGAAAGCCACCAAAGCGCACGACGAGCTGTCCGAGCGTCCCTTCACGGTAAATATCCTCGGCGCGGAGCAGCAGGCGTTGGCCATACACTTTGCCGGTAAGCCCGGTCAGGAACCGCTGTGGGTGGAGGGCCAGGTGGCGCCGAGGCTCTCCAGCGTGCTCGCTTTCTTCGAGTGTTCGCCCTGGGCTGCGTACCCTGGCGGGGACCACACCCTCTATCTGGGCGAGGTGGTGGACTTCAACTACCGCAATGGCGATGCCCTCGCCTTCGCCAACGGCCGCTTCACCACCATTCCGGACAGCCAGCTCGGGGTCGAAAACCTGCTATGACGCCGTCGTCGTCCGGGTGGCCCACTTTCTGGTCAAACCTTGAGCCGGTTCGGGGGGATAGGAGAATTCCTGCAGAAGTTTTTAATTCCGATGGCCAATTCCGCAGCGGCCGCGCCAGCCACCTTCGGCGTGTTCCGCGTCACGTTGCAGTAGTATCCTCGTTACCGACTGACCGTTCTGTCAGTTGCCAACTCGCACCTTCCATATGAACAACGGAGTACTTATGGCTACCACCTCTGCCGCGGGCAAACAGACTGCCCAGCGGATGTCCAGCGAAGACCGCAGGGTCGTCGCAGGAACCATGATCGGGACCACCATCGAGTGGTACGACTTCTTCATTTTCGCCCAGGCCGCCGGCTTAGTTTTCGGCAGCCTGTACTTTGGTCCGTTGGGGGACACCGGGGCGCAGCTCGCTTCCTGGGCGACCATTGGCATCAGCTTCCTCTTCCGTCCACTGGGGGCCATCGTCGCCGGACACCTGGGGGACCGGGTAGGACGTAAGTCCATGCTGGTATTGACCCTGATTATGATGGGCTCGGCCACGGCCCTGATCGGGCTGCTGCCCACCTACGGCTCGATCGGCATCTGGGCGCCCATCCTGCTGATCCTGCTCCGCGTGCTGCAGGGCTTTTCGGCCGGCGGCGAATGGGGAGGCGCGGCGCTGATGGCGGTGGAGCATGCCCCGAAGGACAAGCGGGGGTTCTGGGGAGCTTACCCGCAGATCGGCGTACCGGTGGGAATGATTCTGGCCACGCTGCTGCTTTTCGTTCTGCGGTTGAACCTTAGCGCGGAGCAGTTCACAGCCTGGGGCTGGCGCATTCCGTTCCTGATCTCCGTGCTGCTGATCGTCGTCGGCTACTTCATCCGCAAGTCCATCAGCGAAAGCCCGGTGTTCAAAGAGCTGGCCGAGCGCAAGCGCGAATCAGCTGCCCCCTTGGCGGAACTGTTCCGACACAACACCAAGCAGGTTGTGCTCACGGCCGTCATCTTCATCGCCAACAATGCCGCCGGCTACCTGCTGATCGCCTTCTTCTCCAGCTACGCACAGAAATCGCTGAAGATGAATCCCTCTGCGGTGCTCTTTGCCACCATGCTGGCCGCCTTCGGCTGGCTGATCTTCACGATGTACGGCGGCCGGCTGTCCGACCGGATCGGCCGGGTTCGGACCTTCCAGATCGGCTATCTGTTGGTTTTCGTCTGGATGATCCCGCTGTTTATGCTCATTGACACCAGGAACATCTGGCTCTACGGCATCGCCCTTTTCCTGCTCACGGTCGGACTGGGCCTGTCCTACGGGCCGATGTCCGCGATGTACGCCGAAATGTTCCCGGCGAACGTGCGCTATTCGGGTGTCTCCATCGGCTACGCGCTCGGGGCGATTGTTGGGGGTGCCTTCGCGCCGCTGATCTCCCAAGCTTTGCTCAGCGGCACCCATTGGTCCGGCTCCATCGCGATCTACATCATGGTCCTGTGCGTGATCTCCTTTGTTGGCGTTTCGCTGGTGAAGGAAACGCGCGGCGCGGAACTGGGAGTGGGGGCACCGCTGCGGTGAAGTAATCCGGGCCCTTCACGTTCAAAAGCGACAACGATCCCGCTGAATGACCATGAAATTTCCGGGTCGTTCAGCGGGATCGCTGTCGTAAAATGGGATCAGGCGGAGCCGGTGCTCCTCGACGGCGGCGAAGTCAGTAACTGGCGGGGGTGCTTGAAGCATTTGGCTGTTCCGGGAGGTATTTCGCGGCCAGCTGCTCGCTCCCTCTAGCCAGCAGAGCGACGTCGGCGCCGACCAGAATGAAGTCCGCCCCGGCCGCAAGGTAGCGGCGGGCGGTGGGTTCGGCGAAGGCGTTCACGCCGACCGGTTTGCCGGCCGCTTTACCCGCGCGGATGGAGCGTTCGACGGCGGCGATCACCTCGGGGTGGTCCTGCTGGCCAATCAGTCCCATCGAAGCGGCCAGGTCCGAGGGACCGATGAAGATGGCGTCGATGCCCTCCGTTCCGGCGATCGCCGCCGCGTTTTCCACGGCCTGAAGTGACTCGATCTGAACGATGATGGTGATGGTTTCGGCGGCGCGCGCCAGATAGTCGGGGATGCGGTTCCAGCGCGCGGAGCGGGCCAGCGCGGAGCCGACGCCGCGGACCCCAAGCGGGGGATAGTGCGCGGCGGCGACGGCAGCTGCGGCGTCTTCGGCGGTATGGACCATGGGGATCAGCAGGGTCTGTACGCCCAGGTCCAGGTACTGCTTAATCAGCACGGTGTCGTTAAACGGCGGCCGGACGACGGCGGTGACGGGATAGCCGCGCACGGCCTGCAGCTGGGCCAGGACTGATTCCAGCGAGTTGGGGCTGTGTTCGGCGTCGATCAGCAGCCAGTCAAGTCCTGCGCCGGCGCAGATTTCGGCCACCAGCGGGCTGCCGGAGCAGACCCACATGCCGGCCAGTGGCCGCTCCGCCGCGGCGAGGGCGTCCTTGAAGGACTTATCAGGATCTACTCGAAACGGCATGTGATGGTTCCCAGCGCTCCGTAATCGGCGAAGACTGTGTCCCCCTCATGGACCCACATCGGGCGGGTGAACGATCCGGCCAGGATGAGCTCGCCGGCTTTAAGCCGGTCGCCGTGGGCGGCGATCTTGTTCGCCAGCCAGTAGACGCCCGCGGCCGGATGGTTGAGCACGCCGGCTGCCACCCCGGTTTCCTCGACCGTTTGGTTTTTGTACAGGATGGCGGCGACCCAGCGCAGGTCGATGTCCTGCGGCCGGACCGGGTTGCCGCCCACCACCATGGCACCCATCGCTGCGTTGTCCGCGATGGTGTCCACGATGGTCCGGCCCTCCATCTCGACCCGGGAGTCGAGGATCTCCAGGGCCGGAACCACATACTCCGTCGCCTTCAGCACGTCAAAGAGCGTGGCCCCCGGCCCGCTGATGTCCTCCTTCAGCAGGAAGGCCAGCTCCACCTCGACGCGCGGATGCGAGTATTGGCTCCACTTCAGCGTGCAGCCGTTGTCCAGGATCATGTCAGCGAAGATGACGCCGTAATCAGGTTCGGTGATGCCGGTGGCGGACTGCATGGCCTTGGATGTGAGGCCGATCTTGCGGCCGGACAGGATGCGACCGCTTTCTTCGCCCCGCCGGCGCCACAGAGCCTGCACCCGGTAGGAATCCTCCACGGTCATCTGGGGATAGCGCGAGGTCAGTCTGGGAGCCGGAGTCCGGGATCGCCCGGCCTCAACCAGTTCGTCCGCAATCGCGGTGATGGTGTTCTCGTCAAGCATGCAATGTCCTTCGTGGGTTGCCGGATGAGGCGCGACGTCGACGGCGGCAGTTGGGCCGCCGTCGAC
>NZ_JADPVH010000046.1 GCF_026932795.1 Paenarthrobacter sp. Z7-10
AAATAAATCGGTAAAGACAAAACTTGGCACACTATTGAGTTCTCAAACAACAGACGCACCCGACATCAGCGGCCAAAAACCAACCGTTTCGCTCCGGAGCAACTTTTCAAACTTACCCGTCCAAACCAACCAAGTCAAATCAACGTTTTCAGTGTCTTCAGAATTGATCTTCACGACGTTCCGGACCGCTTGCGCGGAAGTCCGAACTGCAAACCACCTGATCCAAACCGTGGTCCAGCGGGGTTCTCAACTCTAGCACTGTCCGGTCGGATTCCAAAGCCCGTTGTGCCGGTGAAGGCGTCCGCCGGCAGCTGGGGCCGCCGCCCGCCCGTTGCTCACGAGCGGGCCGCGGACATTCAGCCTCGGGGCACCAGATACAGCACTCCCAGCGGCGGCAACGTCAGTGAGGCCGAGGCCTTTTGACCTTCGAATTCCTCCTCCACCGCCACAATCGTTTCGTCATTTCCAACGCCGGACCCACCGAACTCGGCGGCATCCGTATTGAGCAATTCGACCCACTCTCCGGCCGTCGGCAGGCCCACCCGGTAATCGTGGTGCGGTTGCCCGGAGAAATTGGCCAGCGCCACGAGTGGATGGCCCTCACGGTCCCAGCGGATGAAGGAGAGCACGTTGTGGTCACCGTCGTTGGCATTGATCCATTCGAAGCCAGCAGGATCGTTGTCCTGCGCATACAGCGCCGGAACCGAGTTGTACTTCTCATTCAGCTTTCGGACCAGCAGTTGGACGCCCCGATGCGGCGGTGCATCCGTCAGCCACCAATCCAAGCCGTGCTGTTCACTCCACTCGGCTTCCTGGCCGAATTCCGTGCCCATGAAGATCAGCTGCTTGCCCGGATGCGCCCACTGATACGCCAGGAAAGCCCGCAGACTCGCCAGCTGCTGCCAGCGGTCCCCCGGCATCTTGCGCAGCATGGACCCCTTGCCGTGCACTACTTCGTCATGGCTGATCGGCAGCAGGAAGTTTTCCGTGAAGGCGTACACCAGCGAAAAAGTCAGGGTTCCGTGGTGCCAGCCCCGGTTGATCGGATCCTGAGCCATATAAGCCAGCGAGTCGTGCATCCAGCCCATGTTCCACTTCAGTCCGAAGCCAAGTCCTCCGCCGCTGGTGGGCGCCGTAACTCCGGGGAACGCAGTAGACTCTTCGGCAATCGTGACGATGCCGGGATAGCGCTTGTAGGCGGTGGCGTTGACCTCCTGCAGGAAGGAGATGGCCTCCAGGTTTTCCCGGCCACCAAAGCGGTTCGGGCTCCACTGACCTTCCTGGCGGGAATAGTCGAGGTAGAGCATCGAGGCCACAGCATCCACCCGCAGGCCGTCGATGTGGAACTCCTCCAGCCAGTAAAGCGCGTTCGCGACAAGGAAGTTGCGCACCTCGCTGCGGCCGAAATCGAAAATCAGCGTGCCCCAGTCCGGATGCTCGCCCAGTTTCGGATCGGAATGCTCGTACAGCGGACCGCCGTCGAAGCTGGCCAGCGCCCAAGCATCCTTGGGGAAGTGCGCCGGCACCCAGTCCATCAGCACGCCGATGCCGGCCTGGTGCAGTGCGTCCACGAGGTGGCGGAATTCGTCCGGATGCCCGAACCTCGACGTCGGGGCAAAATACGAGGTGACCTGGTAGCCCCAGGAACCGCCGAACGGGTGCTCGGCAACGGGCATCAGTTCCACATGGCTGAAGCCCATCCACTGCACGTATTCGACCAACTCCTTGGCCAGTTCGCGGTAATCCAGGCCCAGCCGCCATGAACCCAGATGGACTTCATAGACGCTCATCGGCGAGTTGTGCGGGTCGCGTTCCGCCCGCGCGGCCATCCATTCGCCGTCGTCGAACCGATAACTGGACTGCACCACCCGCGAAGCCGTCAGCGGCGGCACCTCGGTGCCGAACGCCATCGGGTCCGCCTTTTCCGCCCAGCCGCCGTTGCGGCCCAGAATCTCGTACTTGTAGCGGGCCCCAGCCTCGGCGCCCGGGATGAAAATCTCCCAGATGCCTGTCGAACCCAGACTGCGCATGGCATGATGTCGGGCATCCCAGTTGTTGAATTCCCCCATCACGCGAACGGCCTGCGCATTGGGCGCCCAAACGGCGAAGCTAACGCCCGTTACGTCACCGAGAGCGGAATGGTAGTGCTGCACATGCGCGCCCAGGACTGTCCACAGCGTCTCGTGCCGCCCCTCGCCGATGAGGTGCAGATCCACCTCACCGAGAGTGGGAAGGTAGCGGTATGGGTCATCCACGGTGAGCGTGGAGCCGTCCGGATAGCCGACCTCGAGCCGATAGTCCGGAGCGTGTCCGGGGTCCTCGGGCTCCAGCACCGCGGTCCAGATGCCGCCGGATTCATGGGTCATCGGCACCCGCGCGGTGGCGGTGACGACGACGACGGACTCGGCGAGGTGCCGCACAGCGCGAATGGTGATGTGGCCATCCGCGTCTAGGTGCGCCCCCAACACGGAGTGCGGGGCGTAGTAGGAGCCGTCGGCAATGCGCGCCAGCACCTCGTGATCCACCGGAATAGGTGTCAGTGAACCGGCCGCCGCCGGGGCTCGTTTCGCCGCCGGGGCTCGTTTCGTGGCCGGCGTCGCCGCTGGCATTTCTTCGGCTGTTGCCGTCGGCGCTTCCTTCGCCGCGGGCGTTTCCTTTGCCGCCGGTGTTGCCCTGGCTGCAGGCGTCTTCCCGGCTGCTGCCGTGTTCCGGTCCGGAGTCTTGCTGGCCATTATTTTCCCGCTTTCCCTCGAGTCCAACGCACGGCGCACGGCACGAACCGGGACGTTGACCCAGCCGGGCCTGTTCCGCCGCTCGTAAACCACTTCGTACAACGCCTTGTCCAGCCACAGCGCAACGAACAGAGCCGATGCCTGATCGATCGTTCCGCCCTGGATCCGCTGGTATCCGCGGACGAAGGCCTCAGACGCCTCCCGGGCCCAGCGGGCGGTTCGGCCATCGTCCTGCCCGGACGCCTCGTTCGAATCGCCGGCAGCGGCGCTGGCGGCCGCATAGTCAAAGGAGCGCAGCATGCCGACGACGTCGCGCAGGGGCAGGTCCGGCTGGTTCCGTTCCGCCACCGGCCGCAGCGGCTCACCTTCGAAGTCCAGCATCAGCCAGCGCCCACCGCCGGAAGGGCCGGAAGCGTCGGAGTGCAGCAGCTGACCCAGATGCAGGTCACCATGGATTCTTTGCAGCGGCGGCAGGTCCCGGATGGTTTGCAGCCGGTCCAGCACGTCCGCAATCTGATCCTCGTACGGACCCACAGCGGCGGCCGCCTCCGGCCAGGCCCAGCGGATGCGGGCGGCGATGGCATCCAGGAAGGCAGCGCGTCCCTCCTCGTCAGGGGTGTGTCCGCCCATCGTAGAGTGCAAGCTTTGGTGCACCTCTGCGGTGGCCTCACCAAGGGCTGCCGCCTGGGCGGTGAAGTCCAAGCCCTCCCGGGCCGAGTTCCTGGCCAGCGTCCAAACATCCTGTCCGCCGGCAATGAACTCATGCATGACGCACAGATTGCCTTCGACCTGCGAACCTGCCGCCTGCCAGCTGGCTGTCGCCCAGCCGTGCAGCGCCGGGACGGCCGGGCAACTGGCTGCCGACAGGGCAGCACCGACCTCGACATCGGGGTTGATGCCAGCGGCGAGGACGCGGAAAAACTTGATGATGACGGGCAACGCCACATCGGATACCACCACCGAGGTATTGGACTGTTCGCCGCTGAGCACTCGTGAGCTCACGACGGCGGACGGCGCCGGCGCGGCGAGAAAGGCGGTGCTGCAGCTCCCGGTGGCGAGGGCATCGGTGGCGAGGGCATCCGTGGCAAGGGCGTCGGTGGCAAGGGCATCCCCCACGAACGTATCCGTCGCGACGGTGCCAAACGGGATGCTCTGCCCGCGCAGAAAGTCCAGCCACACCGAGATGAAGACCGGATCGTGCGTGGCCTCGTAGATCCAGCGGTGACCGAGCTCCGCGTGGTCGGCTTCGCCGACCAGAGCCTTTTCCGCCCCGGCCATTGGGGAACTGCGGTAGCTCAGCGGGATCTGCAGGACCTCTGTCCGGTCCGTACTGTCCACGCCGATGAAGTTTACTTCCAGTTCGACGGCCCCGGTGGGATCCTCCAGCCGAAACGAACCGGCGCGGTGCAGGGAAACACCCGCGCTGGCCTTTGCTGGGAACCAGCGCTGGGCGGGCAGCCAAGCGGACAGCAACTCAAGCAGCGGCGGTGTCAGGGCCTCGGTCATGGATTTGTCCCGTCCATCGGGATCACGGGCATCGCCTGGGTCAGCGGTGACGACGGGTTCGAGGCCGAGGAACGAATCCTAAGCCAGAAGAAGTCGTAGCTCCCCAGGGTCAGCGTCAGGGTTCCATCGTCCTGCACCGCCGGAAACGCAGTACCCCCGAACACATCACGGAGACCCCGGCCCGCCAGCGACGGCAGCCGGAGCTGGGTTGCCGTCGGGTGCTGGGACAGGTTGAAAACACAGAGCACCGCTTCGCTCTGTTCACCCTCCGGATTGCCTTCCGGCAACTCGCGGACAAACGCCAGCACCGACTCGGAGCTGGCCTCCACATTGTGATAGACGCCCAGGCCAAAGGCCGGATGAGCCTTGCGGACGGCAAGAATCTGGCGGTTCCAGTGCAGCAGGGAACTGGCGTGGGAGGCCTGCGCCTCCACATTGACATGGTTGTAGTGGTAGACCAGCGACTGGATTACCGGCAGGTAGAGCTTGCCGGGGTCCGCGCTGGAGAAACCGGCGTTCCGGTCCGGGTTCCACTGCATTGGACTGCGCACCGCATCGCGGTCCGTGAGCCAGATATTGTCCCCCATGCCGATCTCGTCCCCGTAATACAGGAAGGGGCTGCCTGGCAGGGACAGCAGCAGGGCATTGATCATTTCAATTTCGGCCCGGGAGTTGTCCAGCAGTGGCGCCAGCCGTCGTCGGATGCCGATATTGGCCCGCATCCGCGAGTCCGGGGCATACCAGCCAAGCATCGCCTCCCGCTCCTCAGCCGTGACCATCTCCAGCGTCAGCTCGTCATGGTTGCGGAGGAAGGTTCCCCACTGGGCGCCCACCGGAATGTTTGGGGTGTCCCTCATCGTCTCGATGATCGGCGCCGCCTTCTGGTCGCGGAGGGCGTAGTAGAGCCGCGGCATGATCGGGAAGTGGAAGGCCATATGGCACTCCGGCGCCTCCGTGGTGCCAAAGTACTCCACCACCTCTTCGGGTGGCTGGTTAGCCTCGGCAATGATCACCCGGCCGGGATAGTTTTCATCCACCATGGCCCGCAGGTCGCGCAGGAAGCCGTGGGTGGGCTCAAGGTTTTCGCAGTTGGTGCCCTCCTCGGCGAAAAGGTAGGGGATGGCGTCAGCCCGGAAGCCGTCGATGCCTTGGTCAAGCCAGAACTTGACCACATCGAAAATGGCCTCAATCACCTTCGGGTTCTCAAAGTTCAGGTCCGGCTGGTGGCTGAAGAAGCGGTGCCAGAAGAACTGCCGGCGCACCGGATCGAAGGTCCAGTTGGATTCCTCGGTATCGACGAAGATGATGCGGGCATCCTGGTACTTCTCGTCGGTGTCGCTCCACATGTAGAAGTCGCCGAACGGCCCGTCAGGATCTTCCCGGGAAGCCAGGAACCATGGATGCTGGTCCGAGGTGTGGTTCAGCGGCAGGTCAATGATCACCCGCACGCCGCGGGCGTGGGCCTCGGCGACGAGCCGTTTGAAGTCGCTGATGGTGCCGAACTCATCGAGCACCGTGTAGTAGTCCCGAATGTCGTACCCGCCGTCGCGCAGCGGGGAATCGAAGAACGGCGGCAGCCACAGGCAGTCGATGCCCAGCCACTGCAGATAGTCCAGCCGGTCAATCAGACCGGAGAAGTCACCGGATCCATCCCCGTTGGCGTCGGCAAAACCGCGCACCAGCACCTCATAAAAAACCGCCTTGCGGTACCAGTGCGGGTCGTGCTGGAGCCCCGGGGCGTTGAGGTTGAATTGCGTCGACGAATTGTGCGGAGCAAAGGCCACTATGATCTCCTCACAGCTAGGATATGGGCGGGTTCTACATGGGCGTCCAGGCGGAAATAGTTTTCGCTGCCCCAATTCCAGTGGTGCCCAGTGATGAGCTCCTCCACGGTGAAGGTGCCGTCGGGATTCAGCCCGTCCAGCGAGAGGGCGCTCAGGTCCAGTGAAACGGTGCCCTCGCGGGTGCTGTGCGGGTCCAGATTGACGATGACGATGACGGTGTCCTTGCTGGCACCGGCACCGCCGGCCGCCGGTTGCCGCCCACGGGCGGCCACCGTTTTGTGTTTGCTGAACGCTATGGTGGCCGGGTCCGAAGTGGGGTGGATGGTCAGATTCGTCAGGTCCAGCAGCGCGGGATGTTCGCGGCGGATCCGGTTCAGCAAGGCAATGAACGGGGCCAGCGAGTGCCCCGATTCTTGGGCGGCGGCAAAATCGCGCTGCTTATATTCGAATTTCTCGTTGTCGATGTATTCTTCCGCGCCCGGCCGGGCAACGTGCTCAAAGAGCTCATAACCGGCATAGACGCCCCACAGCGGGCTCGCCATCGCCGCCAGCACCGCGCGGATCTTAAAGGCCGCCGGACCGCCGTACTGCAGGAATTCGGTCAGGATGTCCGGGGTGTTGACAAAGAAGTTGGGCCGGAAGACCGCGGCACTTTCGTGGCTGACTTCGGTGAAGTACTCCTCGATCTCGGTCTTGGTGTTCCGCCAGGTGAAGTAGCTGTACGACTGCTGGAAGCCGGCGCGGCCCAGCGCATGCATCATCGCGGGCCGGGTGAAGGCCTCGGCGAGGAACACCACCTCGGGGTTTTTCCGGGCCACCGTAGCCAGCAGCCATTCCCAAAACCAGACCGGTTTGGTGTGCGGGTTGTCCACCCGGAAGATTTTCACGCCGTGGCTGATCCAGAGCTGGACAATCCGCAGAATCTCCCGCGAGAGGCCGTCGGGATCATTGTCGAAATTCAGCGGATAGATGTCCTGGTACTTCTTCGGCGGGTTCTCCGCGAAGGCAATGGTGCCGTCCACCCGGGTGGTGAACCACTCGGGGTGTTGGGATGCCCACGGATGGTCCGGTGCGCACTGCAGGGCCAGGTCCAGCGCCACCTCCAGTCCACGTTCGGCCGCCTGCGCCACGAACGCGTCAAAGTCCTCGAAGCCACCCAGGTCCGGATGAATCGCGTCATGGCCGCCTTCTGACGAGCCGATCGCCCACGGCGATCCGGGATCGTGGTCCCGTGTAACCAAGGTGTTGTTCGGGCCCTTGCGGTTCAACGTCCCGATGGGGTGGATGGGTGGCAGGTAAATGACGTCGAAGCCCATCTCGGCCACCCGGTCCAGCGACGCGGCGGCGGTGCGGAAGGTGCCGCTGGTCCACTCCCCGCTGGCCGGGTCCTGACGCGCCCCTTCGGAGCGGGGAAAAAATTCGTACCAGGCACCGCGCCCGGCAGCGTCTCGTTCCACCTGGACCGGATAGGCGGCGCTTCGGGTCACCAGGTCCCGGATGGGCAGGCGTTCGACGGCGGCGCGCACGGCCGCGTTCGTGCCGGCTCCAAGCCGGGCCGGCACCTCCAGCGTCGAATCGGCGAGCTGACCCGCTGCCGCCCGGAAGGTTTTCGCATCCGCCGTGGGCCGTCCGTCGTCGTCCGCCGCTTTCGTCAGCAGCGCGACGCCCTCGGCCAGCATCACCTCGACATCCACGTCAGCGTCTATCTTGACCTCCGCATTATGGCGCCACGTCGCGTACAGATCAGCCCAGCCCTCGATCGCGAAGGACCAGCGGCCAACGTCAGGCGGCGTCAAGACCCCACCCCATCGATCCGTGCCCGGGGCCAGCGGCGCGAGAGCCGTGCGCTGGCGCTCCTTGCCCTTGGCGTCAAGGAGTACGGCGCTGACTCCCAGCACATCGTGGCCCTCCCGGAACACCGTTGCCGCGACTTCCAGATCAGCGCCCGGCAGTCCTTTGGCAGGGAACAATCCGCCCTCCACAACCGGTGAAATGTCCGTCATTGGGATCCGGCCAAAGCGCAGGCCGTCCCGAACGGAGCGTGCGGATGCGGCGCTTCGGGACCTGGCAGCCTTGACCGGCACCCGGTCCTGCGGTCCATTTGCCGGTAGGGCATTGAAAGTAGTCACATGGTAGACGTTAGCGAGTCTGCGCCCAGATTGCTAAGCTGCCTTTCGTCTTGACGCGATTGTCTGCACGCAGTACGGTTTCGCAGAATTTCCTGACGGGAATTGGAGCTTCTGTTTAGCAGCCAATTTAAATGAATCGGCGCAGGCGACCTGACAAATCCGCAGTTGGGTGCGCTAATGTGGCGCAAGTGAAGGCTATCCGCAGATTTACCGTCCGAACCGTACTGCCCACATCGATCGCTCCGCTGGGGCGGCTTGCCACCAATCTTCGGTGGTCGTGGCATCTGCCCACCCGTGAGTTGTTTGCGGGTCTGAGCCCCAGACTCTGGGAGGAAAGCGACCACGACCCGGTGACTTTCCTGGGGTCGATGAGCCGGGAGCAGTTCCACCGGATGGCCGATGATCCAGCGGTGGTGGAGCGGGTCCGCGCCGCGTCCGAGGATCTCACACGCTATCTGGAGCAGCCGCGGTGGTACCAGGGCCTGGGTGAGAGCGCGCCGAAGTGCATTGCCTACTTCTCACCGGAGTTCGGCATTACCGAGGTGCTGCCGCAGTACTCCGGCGGCCTGGGCATTCTGGCTGGGGACCATCTCAAGGCTGCCTCGGACCTCGGCGTTCCGCTGATCGGTGTCGGTTTGCTGTATCAGGCCGGCTACTTTAAGCAATCCCTTTCCCGCGATGCATGGCAGCAGGAAACCTATCCGGTGCTGGATCCGGATGGCCTGCCGCTGACCCTGCTCCGCGAGGAGGACGGCCGTCCGGTCCTGCTGACTCTGCCGCTGCCGGAGGGGCGCCAAATCCGAGCGCACATTTGGCGTGCCGACGTCGGCCGGGTTCCGCTGCTGCTGATGGATTCCAATGTGGCAGGCAACGATGACGCTGCCCGCGTCATCACTGACCGCCTCTATGGCGGCGGCGGCGAGCACCGGCTGCAGCAGGAACTGCTGCTGGGCATGGGCGGGGTCAAAGCGCTGCGGATATTTGCCAGGCTCACCGGCGCTACGGCTCCGGAGGTCTTCCACATGAATGAGGGCCATGCAGGGTTCCAGGGGATCGAGCGTATCCGTGAACTTATGGATCCGGCGGGCAACGAGGCCCCGCTGGGCTGGGAGGAAGCGTTGACCGCGGGCCGCGCCTCGACGGTTTTCACGACGCACACTCCCGTTCCGGCAGGCATCGACCGCTTCTCCCGCTCGCAGATTCGGCAGTTCTTCGGCGCGGGGCTGGCACCCGGGGTTCCGCTGGAGAAAATCCTGGGACTTGGTGAGGAAACCTACGACGACGGCGACCCCGAGGTCTTCAACATGGCGGTGATGGGGCTGCGGCTGGCCCAGCGTGCCAATGGAGTGGCGAAACTCCACGGCGTGGTGTCCCGCGGTATGTTCGCCGGACTTTGGCCAGGATTCGACCACAGCGAAGTGCCGATTACGTCGGTAACTAATGGGGTGCACGTTCCGAGCTGGGTTGACCCCCAGCTCAGCACCTTGGCCGCCAAGCGCTTCGGCTCCGATGTGCTCAACGCGCCGGACTGGTCCAAGGTGTATGAGGTTCCCGATGAGGAGATCTGGGCCCTGCGCCGCAGTCTGCGCAGCGCCCTCGTCGAGGACGTCCGCCGGCGCCTGCGCTCGTCGTGGAAGAAGCGCGGCGCAGCCGATGCCGAGCTGTCCTGGACGGATACCGTGCTGGACCCGGACGTGTTGACCATTGGTTTCGCCCGCCGGGTGCCCACCTACAAGCGACTGACCCTGATGCTGCGCGATCCGGCCCGGCTCAAGCGGCTGCTGCTCAATGCTGAACACCCGATCCAGCTGGTCATTGCCGGGAAGTCGCACCCGGCCGACGATGCCGGAAAGAAAATGATCCAGGACTTGGTCCGGTTCACCGATGATCCGCAGGTCCGGCATCGGATCGTTTTCCTGCCCAACTACGACATCGCGATGGCCCGGACCCTGTTCCCGGGCTGTGACGTTTGGCTGAATAACCCGCTGCGCCCGCTCGAGGCCTGCGGCACCTCGGGAATGAAGGCGGCCATCAACGGCTCGCTGAACCTCTCGGTGCTCGATGGCTGGTGGGACGAGATGTACGACGGCGAAAACGGCTGGGCAATCCCGACGGCCAACAATGGGGCCTCGCCGGAGGACCGTGACGATATTGAGGCAGCTGCCCTCTATGAGCTGCTGGAACGCCAGGTTGCTCCGCGCTTCTACGGCGCCACCGTCACCACCGGTGCCGGAGGAGCTGGAGCGGCTGGAGCGTCGCAACCATCTCCTGACGGACTGCCGATGCACTGGATCTCCATGATCAAGCACACGCTGGCCAAACTGGGTCCGGCGGTCTCGGCCGAGCGAATGCTCAAAGACTATGTGGAGCGGCTCTACCAGCCCGCGGCCATCTCCGGCAGGGCAGCCCGGGACCGCGACTACGCGCAGGCAAAGCAACTGGCGGACTGGACCACCACGGTGCGGGCAGCATGGCCGAAAATTGCGGTGGAACACGTCGATTCGGTGGGTGTTTCCGATGATCCGCAGATCGGGGACACTCTGCAGGTCAAGGCCTACGTGGCGCTGGACAGCTTGGCACCGCAGGACGTCAGCGTCGAGGTGGCATATGGCCAGGCTCTGGATTCCGATGAACTCACTAACACCACCATCTCGGTCCTGGACCAGGAGAAGGAACTGGGCCAGGGACGGTACCTGTTCAGCGGCGAGGTTGTGATCGACCGGTCCGGCAGCTTCGGTTACACGGTTCGGGTGCTGCCCACCCACTCCGGCCTGGCGTCCAAGGCGGAACTGGGCCTGATCGTTAACGCCTGATCCCCTCCCCTCATCCGCGAAACCCCAGCGAACCTGCTGGGGTTTCGCGCGTTCGCTCGGGTTTCGCGACGGCTCAGGGCAGGCAGGCGGCTTGGGGGCAGAGACGCGCACCCAGCGGTCGTGGGTCAGTCGCGGGGCGGTTGGGAACGATAGACGCTGATCGAGTTGGCCTCCACCAGGTCCTTGTCCCCGGCCAGAAGCTCAATGCCGCGGCGGTGCCGGTAGTCCTGCGCCGTGCTGAACCGCAGCTCATAGCGGCGGGTAGTGCCGCCGTCGTCCGCCGCCCCCGGCAGCACTACCTTGAGGTCCTGCACAGCGGCGTTGATCACCACCAGTCCGTCCAGCACCCCGGTCGGCGAACCCATCTGCATCTGCAGCACCCGGGTCGCGGGGTCCGCCCATTGTTCGGGCGTCATCGCGTTGCCGTCGGCCGCAAACCAGTGCAGATACGAGCTCCCGCCGATGGCGAGAAAGCTCTCTGGCTGGCCAGCCAGGAAGTCCCTCCGCACCTTGATCAATCGCCGAGTGGCCGTCAACATGTCCCGCGCCGCGGAATCCATGGACCAATCCAGCCACGCCAGCTCGTTGTCCTGGCAATAGGTGTTGTTGTTGCCTTGCTGGCTGCGCCCCAGTTCGTCTCCGGCCGTGATCATCGGCACGCCCTGGGAGAGCATCAGAGTGGCCATCATGTTTCGGCTGCTCTGCGCCCGTGCGGCCCGGATGCCGGGGTCATCAGTGCGGCCCTCGACGCCATGGTTCCAGCTGTGGTTGTGATCGCCGCCGTCGCGGTTGTCCTCACCATTGGCTTCGTTGTGCTTATGCGAATACGAGACCAGGTCCGCGAGCGTAAACCCATCATGGGCCGTGATTAAGTTGATGGAGGCGAAGTGGCCGCGGCCCGAGGCAGCGAACAGGGCGGAGGAGCCGGCCAACGCGTCCGCCAACGGGGCCAGTGGACCGCCATGCCCGCCCGCAGCCATGGCCGCCTGGTCCGTGAGCCAGATATCGCGCACCGAATCCCGGAAACGATCGTTCCAGTCAGACCAACCAGCAGGAAAGCAGCCGGTCTGCCAGCCATCCGGGCCAAGGTCCCATGGCTCGGCGATCAGTTTGACGCCCTGCAGCCCCGGATCAGCGGACGCGGCGGCCAGGAAAGCGTGATCCTGGCGGAAGTGATTGTTCCCATCGCGGGCCAAGCTGACTGCCAGATCGAAGCGGAATCCATCCACATGGAATTCTTTGACCCAATAGCGCAATGATTCCAGGACCAAATCCACAACGCGCGGCTCGGAGAAGTCCATGGTGTTGCCGCAGCCGGTGTTGTCCAGGTACCGCCCGTGCTCATGGCGGTAGTACTGCTCGTCCGCCAGCCCGCGCCAACTCAAATCGGGCAGCGCGGCCGGACCTTCCGCGGTGTGGTTGTAGACGACGTCCAGCAGCACTTCGATCCCGGCGCTGTGCAGTGCTTTGACCATGGCCTTGAGTTCGTTCCGTACCGCCTCGGGTCCCGCCGTGCGGGCGGCGGCACTGGCATAGTGGACATGCGGAGCGAAAAAACCGAGGGTGTTGTAGCCCCAATAGTTCGTCAGCCCCAATGGGGCCAGATGTGGCTCGTCGATGTGGTACTGAATGGGCAGCAGTTCGACGACGGTGATCCCCAGCGCGGTCAGGTGCTCGATCATAGCCGGGTGGGCCATGCCCGCATAGCTTCCGCGGATGGCCTCGGGAATCATGGGGGAACGCATGGTTTGGCCCTTGACGTGGGCCTCATACAGAACGGTGTTGCGCCAGGGAGTGCGCGGCGGGGCGTCCGTGCCCCAGTCGAAGTCGGCGCCGGTGGAGCCGCCCGCTCTGGTGGAACCGACACCGTCTGAACCGACACCTTCTGAGCCGACACCGTCTGAGCCGTCTGCCACCCGGACGGAGGTGTACAACGGGCCATCTGGGCCGGGCCTGCAGTCGATGTATTTCCCATAGGGGTCCAGCAGAAGCTGCGCAGAGTCCGGGTCCGGGCCCACTGAATCCGAATCCAACTGATCCGCACCAAAGGGCAGCCGTGCAGAGTCCGGGTCCGGCGTGGACTCGCTCTCACCGACGGGCGCCGCGCCGGCGGGAGCAAGGGCATACCGGCTCCCGCGTGGTATCCCGGGCACCAAGCCGTAATGAACACCCTCGGACCGGTGCGGAAGCAGGACCCGTCGCCAGGACCGTTCGGGTGCCTGAACCCAGAGCACAATACGGTGGTGGTCAGGCGCGAAGACCGCCACGTTGGCCGTATCCCCGGACGCCGAGGGCAACGGTGCACTTACTCCAAGCGGGAAGGGTCTGGCCACACTTCCCGACGTGATGAGGCCGGCGCTCTGAGTCACGACGGCTCCGTCCCTACGGCTGACTGCGGGCGGAACGCTGTTTGGAAACCTCGTACAGGGTGATACCCACGGCCATCGACGCGTTGAGGGATTCCATCGCCGAATCGATCGGAATCGAGACGATCTGGTCGCAGTTCTCCCGCACCAAACGCGAGAGACCCTTGCCTTCCGAACCCACGACGATGCAGATCGGATCGGCCGCCAGTGGCAGCCCCGGCAGTGAAACGTCACCGTCGCCGTCGAGCCCTAAGACAAAGATTCCCATGTCTTTGAACGCGGCCAGAGCGCGGTTCAGGTTCGGCGCCTTGGCCACGGGGACACGGACGGCGGCACCGGCGCTGGTCTTCCAGGCGGCGGCTGTCACACCCACACTGCGCCGCTCCGGAACGACGACGGCGTGCCCACTGAAGGCGGAAACGCTGCGGATGATGGCGCCAAGGTTACGCGGATCCGTGATGCCGTCCAGGGCGACGAAGAGGGGCGCATTGTTGATGTAGCCCTTCTTCCACTTGGCAACGGTCTCCTGGGCCAGGTCCACCGCGTCCTCATACTCATACGGCGGAATCTGCAGCACCAGACCCTGATGCACGGCGTCTTCGGTCAGGCGGTCCAGTTCCGGCTTGTGGACCTCCATCAGCGGGATGCCTCGGTCCGCTGCCAGCTTCAGGGAATCCCGGACACGGTCATCCATGTCGATCCGGACCGCCACATACAAGGTCTTGGCAGGGATGCCTGCGCGCAGCGCCTCCACCACCGAGTTGCGCCCGGTGACCATCTCCTCCGTGGCGCGGCCCTTAGGCCCGCTCCGGCCCCGGCCATTACGCGGCGGCGCTCCGGCGGAGCCATGCTTGGCGGCTGAACGCTCGGCAAGCTGTTTGCCCTTGTGCGCCTTGTGATAGGGGCGCTCAACGGCCTTCGGCGTGGGACCCTTGCCCTCCAGCGCTTTGCGGCCGTGGCCGCCGGTACCAACCGTGGGGCCCTTCTTCAGCTTGCGCAAGGCCCCTGCGCGTGAACTATTGGCCATGGTAAAACCCTAACGGTCGGTGAGGGACCAGTTGCGGGCCCCGAAAGTTTTGCTGGCGCGGACTCAATTACTGCCCGCACCGTTACCAGTTTACTAAATCGCCCCAAATCCGCCGCAGACACCAGTCCGGCTGTGGATTCCGGGGACGGGCGGGGCCCGCCACGCAGGTCAGGAGGCGGCCGTGTCCCTGCGCAGCTCCCAGCTGGGCCCATCGGACGTGTCCGCTATCTCGATTCCGGCCGCGGCAAGGGAATCCCGGATGGCATCGGAGGTGGCCCAGTCCTTGGCCGCCCGGGCCTGGTTCCGCGCCGACAGCTGCGCCTGGATTAAGGTGTCCAGCGCCGCTCGCTCGGCAGTGCCGCCGTCGTCGTCCTTCCACTGCCCGCTCAACGGGTTGATCCCCAACGCCTCCGTCATGCCGAGCAACGCGGCAAGGGCGACCTTGGCGCCGTCGTCGTCCCGTGCGGCCAGTGCGGTGTTGCCCGCCCGGACCGTCTCATGAAGGACGCCCAGGGCCGCCGGAACATTGAGGTCATCATCCATCGCCGCGCCGAAGGCCTCGGGAACGGAGGACACCATGCCCCAGTCGCCGCCGGGAAACAGCCTGGCCACCGTTTTCGTCAAAAAGGTCTCAATGCGTTCGACGGCGGACGCGGCTTCGGTAAGCGACTCGGGCCGATAGTCCAGCACCGAGCGGTAGTTGGCCTGGCCCAGGTAATAGCGGACCACCAACGGCCGAGCCTGGGCAAGTAACTCCGCGGGGCCGACGGTATTGCCAATGGACTTGCTCATTTTCTCGCCGCCGTAAGTCACCAGTCCGTTGTGCAGCCAGAAGTTGGCGAAACTTCGTCCCGCGGCCTGCGACTGGGCCATTTCGTTTTCGTGGTGTGGAAAGCGCAGGTCCAGACCGCCGCCGTGGATGTCGAAGGCAGGGCCGAGGTACTTTCCGGCCATCGCGGAGCATTCCAGATGCCAGCCGGGACGGCCGCGACCCCATGGACTGGACCAGGCCGCCGTCGCCGGTTCCCCCCGCTTGTGGCCCTTCCAGAGCGCAAAGTCGCGCGGATCCTTCTTCCGGACGCTGAACTCCGGCTCCACATCCGGGGCCGCCTGCATATCGTCGATGTTCTGCCGCGTCAACGAGCCATATTTGCTCCACGAGCGCACGTCGAAGTACACGTCGCCGGAACCGTCCGCGGCCGGGTAGGCATGACCGCTGTCGATCAGTTCCTGGATCAGCTGGTGCATCTCCGGTATGTGCCCGGTGGCGCGGGGCTCGTAGGTGGGCTTCTCCACCCCCAGTGCGTCGTAGGCATCCTCGAAGGCCTGCTCAAACCGGTAGGCCAGCGCCCACCATTCCTCGCCGGACTCCGCGCTCTTGGCCAGGATCTTGTCATCGATATCCGTGACGTTGCGGACCACCGTGACCTTAAGGCCTCGGTAGCGCAGCCAGCGGGTGAGCTGGTCGAAGGCGATGGCCGAACGGACGTGCCCAATATGCGGCTCGCCCTGGACGGTGGCGCCGCAGTAGTAAAGCGAGGCCTCGCCCTGGACGAGCGGGGAAAAGTCGCGGACTTCGGCGGCAGCGGAATCGTAAAAGCGCAGGGTCACGCCTCAAGGCTATCGGATCAGGACCTCCGGAAAAGTTTTAGCGCCTTCCCTCTGGCCTCAGCGAACTACGAGCGCAGTGGCGATGGCAGCCACGCCCTCGCCTCGGCCGGTGAAACCCAAGGCATCGGTGGTGGTGGCGCTAACGCTGACAGGAGCGCCAGCTGCTTCGGAGAGCACATGTTGGGCTTCATCGCGGCGGGGACCGAATTTCGGTCTATTACCCACCAGCTGCACGGCAATATTTCCGATTTCAAAGCCCGCTGCCCGGACGATCCGGGCAGCCTCGGTCAGCAGCACCACACCATGGGCCCCCTCGAATTCGGGCCGATCAGTGCCAAAATGCTCCCCCAGATCCCCGAGACCGGCCGCCGAAAACAGCGCGTCTGCGGCGGCGTGGGCCACCGGATCACCGTCGGAGTGCCCGGCAAGACCGCGCTCCCCGGGCCAGGCCAAGCCCGCCAACCAGAGCAGCCGCGGTGCGTCCAAGGGAGCGTAGGCGTGCACGTCCACTCCGATTCCCGTCCGCGGCCAGCCGGCTCCTGCGCCCGCCTGCACCCCTTTCCACTCCGGCCCGGCCACCGGGTCCGGCGGCTGGCTCGGTCCGGCCACCGGGTCCGGCAGCTGGCTCGGCGGGATCTGTGCGCTCATCCCTCCACCCAGCGCGGGGCGAGCGGGCCTTCCAGCAGGGCTTCGGCCAGCAGCAGGTCCGTTGGGGTGGTGATTTTCAGGCTGCGGGCTGAGCCCTTGACGACGTAGACGGCCACGCCCATGGCTTCCACCAGCATTGCGTCGTCGGTCACCTCGGCGGCCTGGGATTGGGTCAGCAGCGCAGCCTGTTCATGTGCCCGGCGCAGGGTGGCCAGGTCAAAGCCCTGCGGGGTCTGCACGGCCCGCAATTGATCCCGGGCCGGCGTGCAGCGGACCCTCTCCGGGGCAATCGATGCCGTCCCGGGATCGGAATTCTCTACTGTCTTGATGGTGTCGACGACGGCGAGGGCGGGGATCACGGCCAGCGCCCCTTCCGCCAGCGATGCGGCGATCCGGTGGAATACCTCCGGCGGCGTCAGCGCCCGGGCGGCATCGTGAATGACTACCGCACTCACCTCCGGCGCCAGGGCCGCCAGCGCGGACCGAACGGACTCCGCCCGGCTGCTGCCGCCGTCGACGACCGTGATTTCCGGACCGCCGGCCGCCGATGTTTCAGCAGCCAACACACCACAAAGCCTCTGCAGCTCGGCATCACCGTCCGGGAGCGCCACGCAGATATGGCTGGCAATGTCAGCCGCCAGGACGCCACGCAGTGCATGCGTGAGCATGAGTTCTCCGCCGAGCGGAACGCGCGCCTTGGGGACTCCGCGACCCAGCCGTTCGCCCGATCCGGCGGCGACCACGATGACGGCGATCTTTCTTCCAGCCTCTGTCTCCATCCGCCCAGCGTATCGCCAGTAGGCCGGACAGTGCGGCAGCCAAGGGGCCCACTGCGGGTCGCGGCCGCGCACAGTGGACGTGAAAAAGGCCTCGGCAGGACGTTACCTGCCGGGGCCTTCCCCTACATCACTTCGGGCTCGGGCCGACTTCAACGACCGCCCCGGCTTCCCTTAGGAAGCAAGAACCTCGTCGAGTACGGTCGCTGCCTTCTCTTCGTCGGTCTTTTCCGCCAGAGCCAATTCCGAGATCAGAATCTGACGCGCCTTGGCCAGCATCCGCTTTTCCCCGGCCGAAAGGCCGCGGTCGTGGTCGCGGCGCCACAGGTCACGAACAACCTCGGCCACCTTGATGACATCGCCGGAGGCGAGCTTTTCAAGGTTTGCCTTGTAGCGGCGGGACCAGTTGGTGGGCTCCTCCGTGAACTCCGCCCTGAGAACCTCAAAGACGTGCTCCAAGCCTTCTTTTCCTACGACATCGCGGACCCCAACCAGGTCCACGTTTTCTGCTGGCACCTCGATGGTCAGGTCACCCTGAGCCACCTTCAGCTTGAGGTACATCTTCTCCTCACCCTTGACGGTGCGCATTTTGATCTCTTCGATCTTTGCCGCACCGTGGTGGGGGTAAACAACTGTCTCGCCGACCTCAAAAACCATGTGAATTCTCCCTTTCCCGACTTCCAGTTTACCACGATTCAAGGCCTCCTCCGTTGCGTTGCCGCAGGTCAGGCCCCGCTCCCCGGCTCGAACGAAGCACTGGATCCGGGCAAAAAAGTCTTGACGAAATGGCAAAAGAGTGCAGTCACTTTCAGAGTTGCGATGCACCGTTGTCCGAGGCCGACCCTGCGGCGCGGCCGACCGACCAAATTCCCGATAGGATACGAATGGATCTTGTTGCCGTTTCTTTGAGGAGTTTCAGACGTGAGAATTGCTGCGAGCAATCGGGTGTCCAACCGTGCACAGCGCATAAGCCTGATCGCGGCGCTGGGGCTGGGCATACTTTCAGTCACGGGCTGCAGCTACGTTAATCCCCAGACCACCAAAGTCCCGTACTCCGCTTCCGATGGCGTCCGCACGGATCTCGGCGGTCTTGAATTGCGCAATTTGATCATTGTGTCCAGCGGCGTCGACAAGCCAGGCCGGGTCCTGGGCGCGGTTTTCAACACATCCAACCAGGACGCCACCCTCCGCATCACAGGCTCCGGCGGGTCGCAGACAGAGGTCATGGTGAAGGCGAACGAGCGCTATTACCTGACCAAGGACGCCAATGCCGCGATCCTGAACAGCGTCAATGCTATTCCCGGCGCAATGGAGACGGTTAAACTGAGCGAAAGTGGCGGCACCGGCTCGAAGACCAACGAAGTCAAGGTCCCCGTATTGGACGGAACCCTGCAGGAGTATCGGCAGTACGTCCCATCGCCGTCGGCCGTAGCCACGTCTTCTGCTTCGGCCAGCAAATAGCCGGCTAAGCCTGAAGCTGCGGCTCGAATTTGTAGCCCAAACCGCGGACAGTCATTAGATACCGCGGATTGGCCGGATCAGGCTCAATCTTGCTGCGCAGCCGCTTGACGTGCACATCCAGCGTTTTGGTGTCCCCCACGTAGTCGGAGCCCCAGACCCGCTCGATCAGCTGCCCGCGGGTGAGTACCCGACCCGAATTACGCAGCAGCATTTCGAGCAGCTCAAATTCCTTAAGCGGCAGCGATATCTGCGCGCCATTCACGCTTGCCACATGACGCTCAACGTCCATCCGGACGGGACCGGCCTGGATGGTCGCCGCCACCAACACCTCGGGTTCGCCCTGTCGGCGCAGCACCGCGCGCACACGCGCCACCAGCTCGCGGGATGAATACGGCTTGGTGACGTAGTCGTCGGCTCCCAGTTCCAACCCGACCACCTTGTCAATCTCGGAATCCTTCGCGGTGAGCATAATCACCGGGACGCTGGAGCGCTGGCGCAACTGGCGGCACACCTCAGTACCGGACAGGCCCGGCAACTGGAGGTCCAGCAGCACCAGATCCGCGCCGGAACGGTCAAAGGCAACAAGCGCATCGGGACCGTTGTCCGCCACCTCGACTTCGAAGCCCTCCTTAGCCAGCAGGTAGGACAGCGGATCGCTGAAGGATTCTTCATCCTCGACAATCAGGATTCTGCTCAATCGGTGGCTCCTCGTTCGGGGGCGCCGGAGTCCGGTGCCGCAGATGTTCCGTGCTGGTTTGTGGAAGGCCTTGACCTTGGGGATGTACGGTGCAGCCCTTCGGCAGGGGTGGCCAAAGGGCTGGCCGCCCGGCCCTTCCGAGGTGCTGCCGGGGGGGCCGACGCGGCCGGAGGTTCCCGCCGCAGAACCGGGCTGACGTCGTCGTCGGCGGCCCCTTCCATCTCCGGCAGCCGAACTGTGAACGTCGATCCCTGCCCCGGTCGGGACCACACCGTGACCTCGCCGCCATGGTTGGCCACCACGTGCCGAACGATACTCAGCCCCAAGCCGGTGCCGCCGGTATGCCGTGATCGGGCAGCGTCGACGCGGTAGAACCGCTCGAATACCCGTTCCTGGTCCTCCTCCGTCATGCCATCGCCCTGATCCGAGATGGAGACGCTGATCAGCCCACCGGCCGCGCGCAGCCCGATGCCCACCTGGGTGTCCGCTGGAGAATAACGCACCGCATTGTCGATCAGGTTGCGGAAGGCTGTGACCAGCAGGTCCGGGTCGCCGTAGACGCGTCGGCTCACGGTCCCGTTGACCAGAAGGCTGATGTTTTTGTTTTCCGCAGGCAACCGCGAGCGATCCACCGCGTCGGCCAAAACGATGTTCAGGTCAACCGGCTGTCCCTGTTGGACGATGTCCGCCCCCTGCAATCTGGACAGTTCAATAATGTCCTGCACCAGGGCCGCAAGCCGCGCCGATTCCTTGTGCATCCGCTGCGCAAAGCGGCGGACCGCCTCCTCATCGTCGGCCGAGACCTCCAAGGCCTCGGCCAGCAGTGATATGGCGCCCACGGGGGTCTTCAGCTCGTGCGAAACGTTGGCGACGAAGTCATTGCGGATGGCCTCGGTGCGGGTGATCTCGGTGCGGTCATCGGCCAGCAGCAGAATGTACTCCTCGCCCAACGGCGCCACCCGGACCTGCACCACCAGGGTTCCCCGCCCGAGCGGCCCGCGCGCCAGCTCCAAATCGCGTTCCTCGATAACACCGTCCCTGCGGACCTTGGCGGTCATCGCCAGCAGTTCCTGGTGGACGACGGTGTGGCCCCGGACCAGGCCGAAAGCATACGCGGCGGGACTGGCGCGGACGACGCCGTCGATCGCGTCCACCACCACGAAGGCCCGGCCGACGACGGAGAGCACCTCCGCGGAACCCTCCGGCAGGGTAGGTTCGACGACGTCGACGACCTCCTTGCGCTGGCGCTCACTGAGATTGAACGCGAGCATACCGAAAACGCCCAGCACAAGGCCGATCAGTCCGGACATGACTCCGATGAGCAGGGGGTCCACACTCTCAGCTTATTCGTCCTGTACTCCCGGAAGGGCCGTTCGGGCGGGCACCTCGGACAGTTCAGCCAACGTTCACCCAAAGGAGCCTCAGCGTTCACCGACTGGTGCCATGCTGATCGTGGAGCTGCGGGCTGCAGAGCTGCGGCGTCGGACTGCCGCTGTGGGATGCGGTGCCGTAACTTCAGCGCCGCCACCTCAGCGCGTTACCTCAGCGCCGTCACGTGCCGAACAGGTAACCCCAGCCAAACCCAGCGAACCCAAGCGAAAGGACGTCCCAGTGCGCAAGGTTTTCCAAGCGGAGCTTCACCAGGTAGGCGCGGAACTCATTGACATTTCCACACTCGTGGTGGAGGCGATCGATAAATCCACCCGGGCCTTCCAAAATGCGGACGTGGAACTTGCGCAGGACGTCATTGCCGCCGATGCCCGGATCGACTTCCTCCAGAACGGCTTGGACGAGCGGGCCATCGACATTCTGGCGCGGCAGGGGCCCGTGGCCAGCGACCTGCGAATGATCGTCGGTGCCTTGCGGATGAGCGCTTCGCTGGAACGGATGGGCGATCTGGCCCGACACGTGGCACAGCTGGCGCGGCTCCGCTATCCGGCCACGGTGATTCCCGAAACGCTGACCGATACCTTCAATGAGCTGGCCACCCTGGACATCGGGATAGCCCAAAAGGTCACGGACCTGCTGGAAACCCGGGAGCTCACTCTCGTCACGGACATTCAGTTCGCCAACGCACGGATCAACGAACTCCACCGCAGCGTTTTCGCCGCCATCGCAGCCCCCTCGTGGCAGCAGAGTCCGGCCACCACCGTGGACGTGACGCTGGCCAGCCGCTACTTCGAGCGCTTCGGTGACCACGGAGTTTCGGTGGCGCGCAAGGTGTCCTATTTGGTGACTGGGCAGTGGCATCCGGAGGGCTTCGACAACGACTGAGCGGTCGGCGTCCGTCTCAGGCCTGGAACGCGCACCAACCGCTCACTCGATGAAAATTCGAGTCTACTTTTTGCCTTGGTTTGCCACGGCCTTGATCGACGCGGCGGCCGCATCCGGATCCAGGTAGATTCCGCCCCGGTGTACCGGCCTGAGGTCCTCATCCAGCTCGTACAGCAGCGGGATGCCGGTGGGAATGTTCAGCGCGGCTATGTCCGCATCCGAGATGCCGTCCAGATGCTTCACCAGCGCCCGCAGTGAATTACCGTGTGCTGTGACCAGCACGGTTTTACCGGCTTTCAGGTCGGCACTGATTTCCGCTTCCCAGTACGGCAACAGCCGTTCAAGCACATCTTTGAGGCACTCGGTCCGCGGAATAGCGTCGCCAAGATCGGCATAGCGCGGGTCCCCCACCTGGGAGAACTTGCTGTCATCAGGCAGCGGCGGCGGCGGAGTATCGTAGCTTCGGCGCCAGGTCATGAACTGCTCCTCGCCGAACTCTGCCAGCGTCTGGGCCTTGTCCTTGCCCTGCAGCGCGCCGTAATGACGCTCATTGAGCCGCCAGCTTCTTTTGACGTCGATCCAGCCACGGTCCGCCTCCGCCAACGCCAGATTGGCGGTATTGACGGCCCGTTTCTGTCGGGAGGTGTAGAGAATGTCCGGCAGCAGGTCATGTTCCACCAGCAGCTCCCCGCCCCGCACCGCTTCGGTGCGGCCCTGCTCATTCAGATCCACGTCCACCCAGCCGGTGAACAGGTTTTTCGCGTTCCATTCACTGTGGCCATGGCGCAAGAGAATCAATTTGTAGGTCATCTTTTCATCCTAGCGAAATCGAGTGCGCAGTTCGTGCTCGATTCAGCCCGGTGAGACGCGCACCAATTGCTCACTCGATGAAGGGGCGGAGGATGACGGTGGTCGGAGTGCGGGGTTCGGGTGCGCGTTCAGGGGGCGGGATCGGGGCGGAGGATGACGGTGGTCGGAGTGCGGGGTTCGGGTGCGCGTTCAGGGGGCGGGATCGGGGCGGAGGATGACGGGGGCGGCTGGGGATGCCGGTAGGCCGGGGTGGTGGTCGAGAGAGCTAGACGGGTCAGCGTGACCCGGGGAAAGCTCATCGGCAACATCACCCGCGGCACCACGAATCCCAACAGGCTGCGCCGGTTTGACCGCTGGCTGGCAGGACCGCAGGGCTGGCGGTTGCGCGGCGCCGCAGCCCCCACCGTGGTGGATCTGGGCTTTGGAGCATCGCCAACCACCGCCGTCGAACTTTATGCCCGGCTGCGGGCGCTCCGTGCCGACGTTCGGGTGGCGGGCATCGAAATCGATCCGGCGCGGTGCGCGCGGCCAAGTCGCTGGAGTACGACGGGCTGAGTTTCATTTGGGGGGATTCGAGATCCCGCTTCCGACGCGGCCGGTGGTGGTGCGCGCCTTCAATGTGCTGCGCCAGTATGCGGAGTCGGACGTTGCAGCGGTCTGGGCCACAGTACGTGCCCGGCTGGCCCCGGATGGCATATTCGTCGACGGGACCTGCGATGAAATTGGCCGGGTCAGCAGTTGGGTGACGCTCGACGGCGGCGGTCCACTGTCGCTGACCATTTCCTTGCGCTTTGGTGCCGTAACGCGGCCCTCGGAAGTTGCCGAACGGCTGCCCAAGGTCCTGATTCACCGCAATGTCCCGGGCGAAAAGATCCACACCTTCCTGCAGGCCCTGGACCAGTCGTGGCTGCACACCGCACCGCTGGCCGGCTTCGGACATCGGCAGCGCTGGCTGGCCACCTGCCGGGGCATGCGGGCGGCGGGTTGGCCGGTGCAGGACGGTCCTGCGCGTTGGAGGCTGGGCGAAATCACTGTGGCGTGGTCCGCCGTCGCCCAGAATTCGCTGGCCGGCGACCGCGGTACAGCTGCAGCTGCAGCTGGAGCCGTCACCTGATTACGGCGAACAACCGCCATGGCCGCGCCGCGCTCTCATCGCCACGGCCGGCCCCCGCCCGAACCACCGCGGGCAACATACCACGCCCGAACCAACACGCCCCAGCTGCCGAGCCCGAAGTACCGCCCCCAGCTACCGCGCCAGAGTTACCAAGGGCCGTACGGGCCCTGGCTGCGGTTGCCGCCGCGGCGGGCGTCCTGGAGCGCAGGCCGGACATCGGCAAGGAAAACCGACGACGCCGTCACAGCCGCCAGCTCAAAGAGCAGGAAGAAGCTCATTTGTGGACTCAGCACGAACAACACCCCCACCACCGTGGCGGCCACCGTGACCAGGGTCCAGAAGTTCTTGGTCTTCTTGGACGCGCGCTCAAAATCCGCACCCTTGGTCCGCAGGCAGTCGAACAGCGCCCATACCTGCAGCCCGAGCGCCATCAGGCCCAACAGGAGAAGCAGCCATTGAGTAATTAGATACGTCACCGGTTCAGCCTAACTGGTTAGAGCCGGTCCAGCGCCTGCGCCAGATCCGACCATAGATCTTCCAAGTTCTCTATTCCAACGCTCAACCGCAGCAAATTGTTCGGAACGGAGGCAGGTTCGTTGCTGTGCCGGCGGCGCCGCTCGATCAGCGATTCCACTCCGCCCAACGATGTGGCGGGTGTCCACAGTGCCAGCGCACCAACGACTGCCTCGGCCGCCTCCGCGCCGCCGTGCACTTCAATCGCCAACACAGAACCGAATCCGCACATTTGTGCCTTCGCCCGCTCGTGGCCGGGATCCTGGGCCAGGCCCGGGAAACGCACCGCGTCCACCTGCGAATGGGCCAACAGACGCGTGGCCAGCTCAGCCGCCGTTGCCTGCGAGCGCTCCACCCGCAGTGCCAGCGTCCGCAGCCCGCGCAGCGCCAGCCACGCCTCGAACGGCCCGGCGATGGCGCCGTGGATGGAGCGGTGGTGCAGCAGAGCCTCCCGCAGCGCCGGGTCCGACGTCACCAAGGCACCCAGCACCACATCCGAATGGCCGGCGAGGTACTTTGTCACCGAATGCAGCACTACATCGCTGCCCAACTGCAGGGGCTTCTGCACCAGCGGTGTGGAAAACGTATTGTCGGTCACGACGACGGCGCCCACGGCTTTGGCGGCGGCCGAGAGTGCGCGCAGGTCGGCGACTTCAAGCATTGGGTTGGTGGGGCTTTCCAGCCAAAGCATGCTGGCTGGGGCACCGGAGCCATGTCCCTCCCCGTTCCCCTGCAGCGCCACGATGCTGGTCTCCGTATCGGCGATGTCCACACACCGGAGCGTGAACAGGCCCTTGGCCGCCAACTCCGTGGCCATCACCAGAGCCCCCTGATAGGAATGCCGCGGCATCACCAGCACTCCACCGGCCGGGATCAGGGACAAAGCCGAGGACACTGCGGCCAACCCGGAACCGTAGATCAGCCCTGGCAGCGCTGCCCCCTCCAAGGCCGCGAGGGCCTGCTCAAATGGGTCCCACGTCGGATTGGAGTAACGGCCGTAGGCACGGTCCCCATCGACGACGGCGCCCATACCCACATACGTGGAGGACAGGACGATGGGCGGATTCACCGGCGCGTCATGCCCGCGCTCGGGACGGCCGATGGCGACAACGACGGTGTCGGGGGCCAGCCCTGCCGCGTGGCCGTCTCCCGAGGAGGAAGCTGTGGAGGGGAGATCCGCGCCGGGGGCCGTTGCCCTGTGCGGATCCGTGCCGGACAAATCCGAAGTTTGAGTCATACTCCAAGATTAGTGCCGGGCCATTTCCGCCGGTAATCCCGCGGCTCGACCTCAGGAAATGATGACGCCATAGTCCGGCCGCAGACCACCCGCCGCGCAATACGGCCGCACAGATCCATGCTGCCGGAGCGCTCAGTGTTTGTAGGTACGCTAGTGCTGTGATCTTCGAACCCGCCGCTGCTGCTCCCCCGGAAGATCTTGCCGCGAAGACGGCGACCAATGCAGCGGCTCAATACCTGTCCACCAACAAGCGGGGGCTATTTATTGCCTTCGAGGGGGGCGACGGCGCCGGGAAGTCAACGCAGTCAGCGCTGCTGACCGATTCTCTGCGGGCTCTTGGCCGCACCGTTGTCAGCACCCGCGAACCCGGCGGAACCCCGATCGGTGAGCGGCTTCGGGCACTGGTCCTGGATCATGGCCACGGCGAGATCGACCCGCGTTCTGAGGCGCTGATTTTCGCTGCCGCACGGGCCGCGCATGCCAGCCAAGTGATCCGGCCGGCACTGCGGCGCAATGAGGTGGTGCTGACCGATCGCTACATCGACTCCTCCGTGGCCTACCAGGGCGCCGGGCGCAGCTTGGGCGAAGATCGGGTGCTTTCGCTCAATGAATGGGCCACCGATGGTCTGCGCCCCGATTTGACCGTTCTCCTGGACGTCCCGCCGGCGGAGGGGCGGGACCGGCGCACCGCCGGGGACGGGTCCGAAGACCGGCTGGAGTCCGAGCCTGACGACTTCCACGCCCGGATCCGCCGGACGTTCCTGGACCTGGCGGCGGCCGATCCCGACCGGTATTTGGTCCTGGACGCCCGCCGTGCCGTCGAAGAATTGTCCCGCCGGATCCTGGACCGCGTCAAAATGCTGCTGCCGTGAGTGTCTGGGACGATCTTCAGGGTCAGGGACCTGTGGTGGAGCAGTTGAGCCGTGCCGCCGAATCCCAAAACCCCACACACGCCTGGTTGTTCACCGGTCCGCCAGGGTCGGGTCGTTCCAATGCCGCCAAGGCGTTTGCGGCGGCCCTGGTCTGCGAGCGCACGGACCTCGCGGAACGCGGTTGCGGCGAATGCCACGCGTGCCACACGGTGCTGGCCGGAACAAACGCCGACGTAACATTCGTTGCCACCGAAAAGACGACCATCACCATCGAAGAGGCTCGGGAGCTGGTGACCAAGGCCCAGGACCGTCCCTCCTCCGCGCGCTGGCGGGTGATGATCGTCGGTGACGCGGACCGGATGGCCGAACGCACCACCAACGTCCTGCTCAAGGCCATCGAAGAACCCCCGCCACGGACCATCTGGATTCTTTGTGCTCCCAGTCCAGCCGACGTGCTGGTAACGATCCGCTCGCGGTGCCGGGCCGTCTCACTGCGGGTCCCGCCAGTGGAGGACGTGGCGGCGCTGCTGGTCAGGCGCGACGGCGTCGATCCGCACAGCGCTGCGATGGCGGCGCGCGCGGCACAAAGCCACGTGGGCATTGCCCGCCGGCTGGCACAGGACGAAGGCGCCCGCGAGCGCCGCAACGCGATCGTGCGGCTCCCGCTCACTCTTCAGGACGTCTCTGATGCAGTCCGCGCCGCCGGTTCTCTGGTGGAACTCGCGACTGCGGAGGCAAACTCCTCCAACGACGTCCGGGATGCCGCGGAGAAGGGAAATCTGCTGCGCTCGCTCGGGGCCCCCACATCCGGTGCTCTGCCACCGTCGATCCGTTCCCAGGTCCGCCAGCTTGAAGATGACCAGAAACGCCGTTCCAAGCGCTCCATCACCGATACGCTGGATCGCGCCCTGACGGATTTGCTCTCCTTTTATCGGGACACGCTGGTGCTCCAGCTCAGCGCTGCCGCCAACGCAGCAGACGGATCCGAGCAGGGCCAGCTGCCCACGTCAGCTACCGTGGAACTTGTCAACGCGGATCTGCGCCCGCAGCTGCAGGCGTTCGCCGCCGCCAGCACACCGGAAACAACGCTGGCCCGGATGGATGCCATCAACAATGTCCGGCGCAGAATCACCAGCTCCAACGTGGCACCGCTGCTGGCCATCGAGGCCATGGCCGTCAGCCTGTTGTAGCCACCTTCGTCAGGAGAAATGCATGAGAGTGGACTACCGCAGCGTGACCCGGCACCGGCGGGGCATCTTGGCCGCGGCAGCCGCCGTCGCCCTGATGCTCTCCGGCTGCTCGCCGTCGGCACCCGGTGGAGCGGGCGGCGCCACCGTCGTCTCAAGTCCGGACGCCGCCGTCGTGCAGGGAACACCGAAGGCGCTGGCAACGTACTATTCGCAAAAGGTCACCTGGACCAGCTGTGAAAAAACGTTCCAATGCGCAACCATCAAGGTGCCGGTGGACTACTCCCACCCCAAGGCCTCCTCCATCGCGCTGGCCGTCATCAGGCTCGGCTCGACGGGGTCGAAGATCGGATCGCTGCTGGTGAACCCCGGCGGCCCAGGAGCCTCGGGTTACGACATGGTGCGCGACGGAGCGACGAAAATCTTCTCCAAAACAATGCGCCGGTCCTATGACATCGTTGGCTTCGATCCCCGCGGGGTCAAACGCTCCGCGCCTGTCGCCTGCATCAGCGACGCCGCCCGGGACAAGGAACGCCAGCAGTCCTACAATCTCGACGACAATGCGGAGCTGGCCCAGGACGAGGCGCAGAATCGGTCGGACATTGCGCAGTGCCTCAAGCATTCCGGGCCGGACCTGGGATTTATCGACACCGAGAGCTCCGCCAGGGACATGGACATCCTGCGCGCCGCGGTCAATGACACGAAACTCAATTACATGGGCTTCTCCTATGGGACCAAACTGGGCGCCACCTACGCCGGCCTCTTTCCGCACAAGGTTGGAAAGTTTTCCCTGGACGGCGCGCTGGACCCGTCGCTGAGCATCGAGGACATCTCCATGGGTCAGGCGAAGGGTTTTGAGCAGGAAATCCATGCATGGGCCGCGGACTGCCTCGCCCATCCGAAGTGCCCGGTCAGCGGCACTCCGGAGGAAGCAGTGCAGCAGATCAGGGACTTGAATGCCAGCTACGTGGACAATCCAAAGCAAACCCAGCAAGGGCGACTGTTGACAGCCGGAGAATTCAACAACGCCTTGGCCGTGGCTATGTACTCGACCGACCTGTGGGATCCGCTGAAATCCGCTTTGACGGACGCGTTCGCCGGCGACTCCTCGTCAATGCTGGCACTGGCGGACTACTCCGCGGACCGTGATCCAAACGGCACTTACAGCTCCAACACGGCCTTTGCCTTCAACGCCGTCAACTGCCTGGACTATCCGATGACCACGGACGTGGCGGCTATGCGCGCGGACGAAAAGAAGTTGGAAAGCATCTCCCCGACCTTCGGCAAAACGCTGTCGTATTCCGGGCTGACATGCAAGGACTGGCCGTTCAAGCCGGTGGACAAGCCCCATAAGATCAGCGCCGAGGGTGCCGCTCCCATCCTGGTGGTTGGCACGACGCGGGACCCCGCCACTCCATACAGCTGGGCGGTGGCCCTGAGTAATCAGCTCAGTTCCGGGGTGCTCCTGACGTGGAACGGGGATGGACACACCGCGTACGGGCGATCCAACGCGTGCATCACCAAAGCGGTTGACAGCTACTTCGTGGACGGAAAAGTCCCCGCCGACGGAACTACCTGCTGACCCTGCGCAAGGGCCCGAACTTCTCGGGCTGGGCTGCCCGCCGGTCGGCCGGAACACCAACGCTGGTGGCGGTTTTGACCATTGCCTTGGGCTCCATTAGAGTTTCTACTTGCGTCATTAACTTGCCGCAAGCCTCCTTAGCTCAGTTGGTAGAGCGTTTCACTCGTAATGAAAAGGTCAACAGTTCGATTCTGTTAGGAGGCTCAGTCCAAGCCCCGGCCGGTACAGGCAGGGGCTTTTTTGGTGCTTGGCTCGTCGGCTGCACCCTCGCCGCCGCGAGGCCCAGCGCCGCGGCCTTCCGCTACAGTGACGGCCCAGCGCCACGGGTGGCCAGGACGTGCCCCCCAACCAGCGGCCTACGTGTGCAGCAGCCGCTCGGCCTCGGCCACGTGCGCCAGCACGATATGCGAACGGCGTTCGACGGCGGCAAAGGGCCCAGCGGCCAGCCGCGCCATGGCCACGGCCTCGGCGGCCGCCGCGAGGGCATTGCCCGCGCGCGAGAGCTCCCGGTGCACCTCGTTGAGGTAGGCACCCTCACTGGCTGGAATATCCGAACCGGAGCTGGGTGCAATGGCCTGCGCGCCGGCGCAGACGGACCGCACCCGCGGGAGCAGTTCCGCCAGGGAATTCGCGAGTGGAACCAGGTTGTCGTAGAGCGGGCCATCGTTCACGCCCTCCAGCATCTGGTGGAACCTGTCCAGGCCGCGGACGAAGCGGTCATGGGCGCGGCGCCAAACCCCTTGCCCTAATTCGGCATCATCCCGGCGCCCCTGACGAGCCGCGGCAAAGAAGGCCAACCGAGCCGCTAGAGGTACTGACCGGGCCGCGGAGCCGACTCCCCGGCTGCGGACTGGCGTGCGCCGGAGACGGGGGCGCGCTCGGGCTCACCGTTTTCGCCCATCACGACGCCGGGAGCAAGCACCGTCCCCGGCGGCAGCTGGCGCAGCTGCAGCGCGGCGGCCGAGTGCTGATTGGCCAGCTGCTGGGCGGCGAGCGCCGTTTGAATGCCGTGGAACAGACCCTCCAGCCAGCCCACCAGCTGGGCCTGGGCAATCCGTAATTCGGCGTCTGAGGGTGTGGCGTCGTCGCTGAACGGCAGGCTGATCCGATGCAGCTCGGCCACCAGTTCCTCGGACAGACCGTCCTCCAGTTCGCGGATCGAGCGTTCATGGATTTCCGCTAACCGACCGCGGGCTGCCTCATCGAGGGGCGCGCTGCGGACTTCCTCCAACAGTTGGCGCACCATGGTGCCAATCCGCATCACCTTGGCCGGTTCATCCACCAGGTCCGCGAGGTCAGTGCGCTTGGCCTTGGATTCTTCCGGCCGAGGCACCGAGGTGCCTTCCGTGCCATCGGACACCGTTGCGGCGCCGTCGAGCGTTGTTCCCTCCACAGGCTGCTCAGCGTCGTTCATCATGGTTTCATCATGCCACTTGCCGCCAACCGTTCAAGGCGCACTCGCAGCCCCGGCGATCCCCAGCGCCTGTCCTTGAGTGGCCCGGAACTCAGGCGAGCAGCAGTATTTTGCCCATGTGTTCGCCGGAATCGAAGTATTCGTGTGCCTTCGCCGCCTGCGCCAGCGGAAAGGTTTTATTCACCAGCGTTTTCACCGTGCCACTGCTGAGCAAGGGCCACACATGTTCGCGCACCGCAGTCATGATGATCCCCTTTTCGGCAACCGGCCGGGCGCGCAGCGCGGTGCCGATGATCGCCGCGCGTTTGCTCACGAGCGCGCCCAGATTCAGCTCCGCCGTCGTGCCGCCCTGCATTCCGATGACCACCAGCCGTCCGTACATCGCCAGCGCATCCACGTTGCGCTGCAGGTACTTCGCGCCGACGACGTCGAGGATCACGTCCGCGCCATGACCGCCGGTGCGTCGGCGCAGCACCTCGACGAAATCCTGCTCGGCGTAGTTGATTGCGATGTCCGCGCCCAGGAACGCGGTCAGGGTGCCGACCTTTTCGGCGTTTCCCGCGGTGGCGGCCACCGTCGCGCCCAGCGCCTTCGCCAGCTGCACGGCCATCACCCCGATGCCGCCGGTTCCGCCGTGGATCAGCACCGTCTCCCCCGGCTGCAGCTGGGCAGTCATGTAGAGGTTCGAATAAACCGTGGCCGCAACTTCCGGCAGCGAAGCCGCGCTCACCAGATCAATACCGTCCGGTACCGGCAATACCTGTTCTGCGGGGACCGCCACCTGCTGCGCGTAACCGCCGCCGGCCAACAGGGCCACGACTTTGTCCCCCTTCGAAAAGGGCTTCGAAACGTTCGTGCCGAAGCCCGAAATCCGGCCGGAAACCTCCAGCCCCAGCAACTTCGAGGCGCCCTCCGGCGGCGGATAGTGGCCGCGCCGCTGCTGGACGTCGGCCCGGTTCAGCCCGGCGGCAACGACATCGATCAGCACTTCCCCGGGACCGGGCACCGGAGCGGGCACCTCCCGCAGTTCCAGCATGTCAGCTCCGCCTGGGGCCTTGACCACTATTGCCTTCATCGCATCCTCCACCGCTGGTCCGCGCGCGCACTGCCAATTGGCTGTCCGTGCGCTTTTTGTAGCCGTCCGTACCGTATGAAAGACTACAAGCGTCAGGAAGGTTGTCCGAGCGGCCGATGGAGCTGGTCTTGAAAACCAGTGTGCGGTAACCCCGTACCAAGAGTTCGAATCTCTTACCTTCCGCCCATCGAATTCGTGCGGGTCCCAGCTTTTTCCGAAGCGACTCGGGATCCGCACGAACAGCGGGGAACGGCCGCAGTGGGCACCAACCCAGCCGCGGCCGCAGCAGGCCAAACCTGGAACACAACGGTTCCCGATCCGCCACTTACTGGACACGCACCGGGGGCCCCGTCCTAGAGTGGCAATCATGGAATATAGGACTCTCGGAAACAGCGGCGCCGTCGTATCGGCCTTCGCCCTCGGCACCATGACATTTGGCGCGGAGGCGGATGAGAAGGACTCGCACGCCATTTTGAACGATTATGCAGCGGCGGGCGGCAACTTTATCGATACCGCTGACGTTTACTCGCAGGGAACTTCGGAGGAGATCATTGGCCGGTGGCTGGCCAGCCATCCGCAGGAGCGGGACCAAATGGTGCTCGCCAGCAAGGGCCGCTTCCCGATGGGCGAGGGCCCCAATGATCTGGGCACCTCGGGCCGTCACCTGCGCCGCGCGCTGGATGATTCGCTGGGCCGGCTGGGTGTGGAGCATATTGATCTGTATCAGATGCATGCCTGGGACCCTTTCACGCCGATTGAGGAGACGCTTCGTTTCCTCAATGACGCCGTGACGAGCGGCAAGATTGGCTATTACGGCTTCTCCAATTTCACCGGCTGGCAGCTGACGAAGGCCGTGTACGTGGCGCGGGAGCATGGCTGGGCACCGCCGGTCACGCTGCAGCCGCAGTACAGTCTGCTGGTCCGCGGGATTGAATCCGAGATCGTTCCGGCAGCGCTCGACGCCGGTCTGGGCTTGCTGCCTTGGTCGCCGTTGGCCGGTGGCTGGCTCAGCGGGAAGTACCAGCGGGATCAGCATCCAACCGGCCAGACGCGGCTCGGAGAGAATGCCGAGCGGGGCATGGAAGCGTGGACGGGCCGCAACGCCGAGGAGAAGACCTGGCAGGTGCTGGACGCCGTGCTGGAAATCGCCAAGAGCCACAAGGTGAGTGCCGCCCAAGTGGCCTTGGCTTGGCTGGTGCGGCAGCCAGCGGTCACATCCGTCATTCTGGGCGCCCGCACCACGGAACAGCTGGCGGACAATCTGCAAGCCGGATCGCTGGAACTCTCCGATCAGGATCTGCAACGCCTGACCGGGGTCAGCGAACCCGAGCTGGCCAGCTATCCCTACGGAGTGCCCGCCATCGCCCAGCGCAGCAGGAAGATCGAGGGAGGCCGCTAGGACGGTGCTGATTAATCGGGGGCGTTAAGGCGCGCCTTCGAACGGTTTCCCGGGATTGCGGAAGACTGGATTCATGCAGGGTATTGATGATGGTCAGCGTCAGCTTTTGGATGTTGGTGTGCTCGCGGGCCATTTGCTTCCGG
>NZ_JADPVH010000047.1 GCF_026932795.1 Paenarthrobacter sp. Z7-10
GGGCCATCCGCCCCTCAGGGTTGGATGTGTGGCCCTTCCTTCCGCTCACTGGCTAGGAGTGAGTCCCGGTGCCGGGCATGGTGCCGTCACCAGTACCCGGCGTTCCCGCCTGCTGCTGCCCACTCGTAGGGTGCGGAGCATTGACAATCCTGCCCTCAAACGGCTTCTCGGCGGCAGTGCCGGTCGTGGGCCCGGCCGCGGGGTCGGTCTTGCCGTCGTTTTTCATTTCCTTCACCTCGGACTTGATGATCCGCATCGACTGGCCAAGGCTGCGGGCCATGCCCGGAAGCTTGGGTGCAGCGAAAAGCAGAACAATCACGATGATGATGATCAAGACAACCCAGGGGTTCTCAAAAAGCTTGCCCACAATACGTCCTTTCCTGTTGGTACATGATACGTCTTAAGCCATTTCGGTGTCGCGCAGGGACTGCCGCTGGCCGCGGACGGCGCGGCGGTGGACCCGCTGCCGGCGCCGTTCGGATTGCCGGGCGGCCTTGGACACCGCGTAATCCTCCCGGAGCCGCTGCGGAGAGGCAAAGACGGCAGCGCCGGGCAGTGGCCGGTGCTGATCCGGCTGTGCGTGATCGAGTTCTTCGGCCAGCTCCGCGGCGCGGCGGTCGCGGTATTCCTCCAGCTGGTTTCCGGTGTCCTCGAAGGACTTCAACATGGCGGAAAAGCCACGCCAGACCCTGATTCCCAGCAGCAGGACATACGCCAGCGACAGCGCGGCAAGCGCAATCCAGATAACAATCCATGACCACCAAGGCATAGCGTCAGTCTATGCTGCCGGTCTGCGGATAGTTGGCAAGCGCGGCGTCGAGCCAGCCGATTGTGACCCCGCGCAGCTCCCGTGGTTCCAGCACCCGGCCGCCCCCGCCCAACCGCGCCATCAGCTCCGGCACCAGCGCCGGCCGTCCGACCTTGATTCGAATGGCCATCCCGCCGTCGGGCAGCGGCGCCTGCGCTTGGGCGCCATACGCGCCGGCTGCCCACTGGGCCTGCGGTGAAAGGGCCAATACAACCTCCACGTCGTCCGCGGCAGGCAAAAAAGCGCTGACCGGCAACGTGCCATTGCGTGGCAGTCCACGTTTCAAAGCCGGTTCCCCGGTTGCCTCGGCTGCGAGGACGCTGTCCAGCCGAAAATTACGCAGGCCGTTCGCCATCCGGCACCACGCTTCGACGTACCAGGTCGAGTCAAGGGAAAAGATCCGCAGTGGTTCAACCACCCGGTCAGTAACTTCGTCGCGCTGGCGCACCAAATAGCGCAGCCGCACGCAGTTTCCCTCGCTGACGGCACCCTGCAGCAGGGACAACGTTGGCAGCGGCGCATCAGCCGTGATCCGTGCCTGCACCGCGGCGCCCACCCAAGCACCGTCGCCGGCAACCTGGCGAACACTATTCAGCACCGCGTCCAAAGCAGCTCCGCCAGTTCCGCCGGTTCCGTCGGGCAGTGAACGCAGTGATTCCAAGCCAACGAGCAGCACGCACGCCTCCTCCTGGCTTAACCGCAGCGGCTTGGCCAACTCCTCGGCGTCGCGGATGAAAACGGCGTCGCCGTCCCACTGGATGTCGATAAGGTCACCATGCTGGTACCCCGGCAGACCGCACAGGGTCAGCAAAGCCAGATCCTCCTCGAGCTGCCGGCGGCTGACGTCGAACTCCTCGGCCACGGCAGCAACCTCGACACCGGGATGGCTGACCAGGTAAGGCACGAGGTCCAGCAGCCGCCGCAGCCGATCCTCGGTAGTGGTCTTGGTACGTTGCTCGGGCGGGCACCGGGGGACGAAATCCACCTCCGGTAACGAGCCATCTGCCACGGCCCTCGCCAGGCTCAGTCGGCGGCACACGTCGGCCCGCAGTGCGGCCGGAGCGACGACGACGACGGCCGCACCCATCGCGGCCAGCTCCCCCGCCAACAACTCGGGCTCCCGGTACGGGACAAGTAGGGTGTCCCACCCGTCCACACCCATCTGGTCAGCGCCGGCCCCCTCAAAGCCAGCCTGGTCGGCCTCAGCGCCAGCTTGGTCCGCGCTGGTTGCCAGCTCGCGAAGCAGCTGCCCCGAGCCAGGGGGCACACGCAGGGTTGCTTGGCTCAGCGGGCCGGTGCCCAGCGCGTCAAGGTCGGCTGAAATGTCGTAGCCCACCGGCCGGTCGAAGGGCGGCCCAGGAACCGTCGAGACCGAACCGACAATCCGGGAGAGCCGGAACAGCCGCTGGCCACCGCGGGAGAGGTCATGGCCGCTGAGATACCACTGACCATATTTGTTGCCCAGTCCCCAGGGCTCGACCGTGCGCTGGGTCAGTTCGTCCGACTGCGCCCTGCGGTAGCTGAAGCTGATGGTGCGGTGGTTCAGCAGCGCATCCCAGAGGGCATCGAATGCCGGCTCGCGGGTACGGATGCGTGCCTCCAAAGCCGCAGTGCCGCCGTCGGCCGCCAAGCCTGTGGCACGCTCGAGCTTGCGCAGCGCCCGTGCTGCAGCCGTGCCCACCGACGCCTGCTCCCAGACCTGAGCGGCCAACGAGAGGATGGTGACCCCCTGCGGATCCAGCGGCACCTCCGGGAGGCGGTAATCCTGCGGCCGGATCCGGTATTTCCAGGCGTTCTCGTCCTCCGCATAGGGATCCTTTTCGGCGAGAATCGGAATGCCGAGGCGCTTAAGGTAGGCCTTGTCCCGCTCGAACATGCGGCCGAATGCCTCATCTGAGGACTTCGGCTCGTAGCCCTGGATATTGGTGCGCAGAAAATCACGGCTCCTGCCGTAGCGCGAGCCCAACAGTGCGATGACCAGATTCAGGAGGCGTTCAGTGGTGGAAGCAGACACAGGGCCACGTTACTATCCCGGAGGTGGTCAGTCGCGCACGCCCACCAGGTCAACCACGAAGATCAGCGCCTCGTTGGGCCCGATTGCCCCGCCGGCGCCGCGTTCGCCGTAAGCCAGCTCCGAGGGGATTTCCAGCCGGCGGCGGCCGCCGACCTTCATGCCCAGCAGCCCCTGGTCCCAGCCCTGGATGACTTGCCCGACGCCGACCTTGAAGTCCAGTGGAGCACCACGGCCCCAGGAGGAGTCGAATTCTTCGCCGGTGGAGAACGCGACGCCAACATAGTGGGCGGAGACGGTGCTGCCCGGCCGCGCCTCGGTTCCGGTGCCCTCAATCAGGTCATCCACCACCAGTTCGGCGGGGACATCGTGGTCCGGAAAGTCAATTTCGGGTTTCTGCCGGTCATAGTCACGCTGTCCAAAAGACATAATGCTCCTTACCTCGCGGTTTGTGCGGTTGCTGCGGATTGTGCGGATGCTGCTACTTCTTGGCGGTGATCTCCACGACAAAGACCAGCGGGCCGGACGGCTGACCGTTGGCGCCGCTGTCGCCGTAGGCGAGGACCGACGGAATGACCAACAGCACCTTGGAGCCCACCTTCTGGCCAGCGAGACCCTGCGTCCACCCCGGGATCACATTGCTCAGCGGCGTGGTGATCGGCTTACCCTTGTCATAGCTGGAGTCAAACTTCTTGCCGTCGGACCACTGCCATCCGCTGTAGTTGGCAGTGATCGTGTCGGTTGCCTTCACCACATCACCCTTGCCCTCGGAGAGGACTTTGGCCACCAGATCGGACGGCGCGTCTTTCTTGGGCACGGTGATGCTGGGAGCGCCCTTGGCATCGAACTTTACCGCCGGAAGACCGCCGGCCTTGTCCAGCTTGGCCACGTCGTCCTGGGACATCAGCTTCGGGGCGTCCTTGGTGGATTCGACCTCATAGATAACGAGCTGGGCGGGCACCGCGGGCTGGCTCGGCTGAGCCGGCTGGCTCGGTGCGGCACTGCTGCTGGGCACGGCGGCCTTGGCCGGCACGGCGGCTGAGCCGGGCACCGCGTAGGCAACCTGCGCACCGACCTTGGTCCCAATAAAGGTGTGGTAGACCAAGGGGTACTGCTGCTGGAACTTCGAGTCGAAAACGAAGGACTGGCCGGCCGGCTGGGAGTAGTTATCGCCAAGCGGACTGCCATTCTCGGCGTTGTATGCCACTTCGCGCAGCACCACGGACTGGCCATCCTTGATCGGATCGCCGGTCCCGTCGGTGATAACCCGGATAGATTCGGCGCTGATCTTCAGCGGTTTGGTGAAGTCGACGGCGGGAGCCTTGCCCTTGGCGGCGGGCTTGACCTTGACCGAGGCCAGGTCCTCCGCGTGGGAGGCCGGAACGTTGGCCGAGGGGCTCGACGACGAGCTGGTGGCTGCGGTACTTCCACCGCCGGAGCAGGCGGTGAGCATCAGCAGCAAAACAGGGATAACGATGGCAAGAAGTCGGCGCACGGAAACACTTTCGTCGATGGCTTAAAACGGACCCGCCTGCGGCGCACCGCTGCGAGGCCGCAACCAGCTTAGCCGCTAAGTCTGGGAGTTCGCTGCCCCATTCTGGGAGTTCGCTGTAAAGTCCGCTGCCTCCGGCCACCGGAAGTGCGGGAAGTCAGTCCCCGATGGAGGCGATCAGCGCATCCACCCGCTCGTCCACACTCAGGAACGGATCCTTGCACAAGATGGTCTGGTGTGCCCGGTCATTGAGTTTAAGGTGCACCCAATCCACGGTGTAGTCGCGGCCGGCCTCCTGGGCGCGGCGCACAAAATCTCCGCGGAGTTTGGCCCGCGTCGTCTGCGGCGGCTGATCAACTGCCGCCTTGACGGAGATATCGTCCACTACCCTGGCCACGGCTCCACGGGAGCGCAGGACATTGAACAGGCCACGGGTGGGAGAGATGTCATGGTAAGTCAAATCCAGCTGTGCCACGCGGGCGGAGTCAAGCTCAAGCCCGTGCCGGCGCCGGTAGCCATCGAGCAGCTTTTTCTTGATCGCCCAGTCAATTTCGGTGTCGATGCCGCTGTAGTTCTGGGATTCTATCGCGTCCAGGGTGCGTCCCCACAGGTCCAGGATCCTGGGCACATGTGCCGTGTGGGCACCGTTGACTGCCACGAAGTCGGTCACTTTGGCCAGGAATTCCCGCTGGATGGCCAGCGCAGTCATTTCACGGCCGTTCGCCATCCGGACCACCTGCCGACCCGTCAAGTCATGCGAAATTTCGCGGATGCTCCGGATGGGGTTCTCCATCCGCAGATCGCGGAAGATGACGCCGTGCTCGATCATACGCAGGATCAGGTCCACCGTTCCCACTCTGAGCAGGGTGGTGGTTTCGGACATGGTGGAATCACCGACAATGACATGCAGGCGCCGATAGAACTCGGCGTCCGCGTGTGGCTCGTCGCGGGTATTAATGATTGGTCGTGACCTGGTGGTGGCCGAGGACACGCCCTCCCAGATGTGATCGGCACGCTGTGAGAACGCATACAGGCCCCCCTGCGGTGTGGCGAGCACCTTCCCTGCCCCGGCAATCAGCTGCCGCGTCACCAGGAACGGAATCAGGATCTCCGCCAGCCGGCTGAACTCCCCACGCCGCGGGATCAGATAGTTTTCATGACTTCCGTAGGAGTTGCCGGCCGAATCGGTGTTGTTTTTGAATAGGAAGACGCTGCCCTCAAAGCCTTCCAGCGCAAGCCTGGTTTGAGCCTCCTCCACCAGATCGCTGAGGATCAGGGTGCCGGCCTGGTCGTGCGCAATGAGCTGAGCCAGATCGTCGCATTCGGCCGTGGCATATTCCGGGTGTGAGCCCACGTCCAAATACAGCCTGGATCCGTTGGCTAAAAAAACGTTGGAGGACCGGCCCCAGCTGACTACTTTGCGGAACAGGTACCGGGCCACCTCCTCCGGTGAAAGCGGGCGCGAATGCGGGCTGGAGTAGGTAATGCCGAATTCGGTCTCGATTCCGAAGATCCGTTTATCCATGCTCAGCCAGCTTCCTGAGCCGTCAGCAGATCCCGGACATTTGCCTTCGGCAGCCGCCGGAAGGCCCGGATCGCTCCGCGGCTGCTCTCCGAATCCCGGTCCAGCAGCGCCACCTCAAGGTTTTCCGGACCCGGATCCGCTTCTGCCTGACGGTCTGCGGCGAGCGAACGTACGGCCAGCCGGATCGCTTCGGCGAACCCGGACTCCGCCTTCCAGCCCCGGGCCAAGGCTTCCTGCACCGTCTCCGCCTGCCCGCCCATGGCCACGAATCCCGACACATCGGCTATCGAACCGTCAAAGGTCAGCCGGTACAGGTGATCCTCGTCCGGGTGCCGCCCGACCTCCGCCACGGCCAGCTCCACCTCGAAGGGCTTTTGCTCGGCGGTGAAGACCGCCCCCAGACTTTGCGCGTAGACGCTGGCAAGGCCGCGTGCAGTGACGTCCTCGCGGTCATAGGAATAGCCGCGCACGTCCGCGTAGCGCACGCCGGCCTGCCGCAGACTTTCGAACTCGTTGTATTTGCCGACCGCGGCGAAGGCGATCTTGTCGTAGATTTCGCCGATTTTGTGCAGTGACGGCGACGGGTTTTCCGCCACCAGGGCAATTCCCTCGGCGCAGCTGATCACCACCACCGACCGGCCCCGGGCGATTCCCTTCCGGGCGAAATCCGCCCGGTCCTTCATCATCTGCTCGGGCGAGACATAAAACTGCTGAGTCATCTCAGGCCTCCCGTTCCAGGCTGGCCCGACGGGCGAGCACGGACTCCGAAACGGCGGCCAGTTCACGTTCGCTGACCTTGCGCGCGCCCCCGCGGGTGACCGTGTAAACGATCGGCCAGAGCTGGCGGACGGCATCCGGACCGCCCGTGGCCGAATCGTCGTCGGCGGCGTCGTAGAGAGACTCTATGGCCACCCGAACTGTCTCCTCCTCGGACATATTCGGCCTCCACAACTTTTTCAGGGCACCGCGGGCAAAGACCGCACCGGAGCCCACACTGTGGTGTTCGAGTTCCTCGTAGCGGCCGCCGGTGACGTCGTAGGAGAACAGCCGGCCCACCGCCTTGGGCATATCGAAACCGGCAAACAGCGGTATCACGGCCATTCCCTGCAGGGCCAGCGGCAGGTTCGCCCGGATCATCGCACCAAGCCGGTTGGCCTTGCCATCGAGGCTCAGCAGGGTTCCCTCGATTTTTTCATAGTGTTCCAGTTCCACCTGGAACAGCCGGGTGATGTCGATGGCGATTCCGGCTGTTCCGGCAATGCCCAGCACCGAGTACGCATCCGCCGGAAAGACCTTTTCAATGTGGCGGCTGGCGATCATGGTCCCCATCGTGGCCCTGCGGTCCCCGGCCATCAGGACGCCGCCGGCAAAGGCCATCGCCACGATTGTGGTGGCATGCGGCACCGGCGGCAGGTTCCCTGCCGGCAGTGCACGTCCATACGGCAACAGATCCGGCTGGATCCGGGAGAGGTGTTCGCTGAAGGATGATGTCGCCGTGTCGGCTATCTGGCTGACCGTGCTTTTCTGCGTCACGGTGCCTACTGCCCGCCCTTTTGCACGAACCCGCGGACGAATTCCTCCGCATTGGATTCGAGCACTCCGTCGATTTCATCCAGCAGGTCGTCGAGTCCCTCGGTGGAGGCCGATTCCTGGGCGGAGGCGGCGGCCGACGGCGGCACGGCCGCATCCGGAGCCTCGTCCTCTTCGGTTCGTCCCACCGTGTTCTTGTGTTCCTGGCCGGCCATGATGATCCCCTTTGCTGTCGAGAACTTCCTAAGCATTATCCTGCCACGCCGCGGCCGCACCCGCTCGGATTCCTATGGGTGGAAGTCGAGCAGCTCGGCCAGAAATCCCGCGGCATCCCGGTGCCGGTCGAACAATCCCTGTGTGAGTGCCCGGGTGCCGCGCTGCGGCTCCCGGGTGGGGACGCGCTGCAGGCGCCGGTCGCCGGGAAGTTCAAAAATGACCGAGTCCCAGCTGGCTCCGGCAATGCTGGAACCGTAGCGCTGGATGCACTGTCCGCGGAAATAGGCGCGGGTGTCCTCCGGCGGCTGGACCACGGCGCGGGCGATCGCTTCGTCGGCAACCATGCGCTCCATTCGACCCCTGGACAGCAGCCGGTAATACAGCCCTTTCTCCGGACGGACATCGGACCACTGCAGGTCAATGAGCCCCAGCCGCGGATGATTCCATGCCAGCGAGTCCCGGTCCCGGTACTGCTGGAGCAACGACAGCTTCGCCACCCATTCCACCTGGCCCGCGGCTCCGGCCGGGTCGTCCGCCAGCTGCCTGAGCACCTCTTCCCAGCGGCGCAGCACCTGCGCGCTGTGCCCGTCCCCCGACTCCTCGTCCCCCGCACCGCTGCGCTGGCAGTGCTTTTGAGCCGCCTGAAGATAAAGCTCCTGGATGTCCAGGGCGCTCATCCGGCGGCCATCGTCCACCCGAAGCAGAACTTTCATCGACAGATCGTGGCTCACCGTCTGCAGGGCAGCCACCGGATCATGGAGCGAGAGTTCCGGCACCGTGCCATGCTCGATCATGTCCAAAACCAGCGCCGTCGTGCCGAACTTAAGATAGTTGGAAACCTGGCTGAGGTTGGCATCGCCGATGATCACATGCAGCCGGCGATACTTATCCGCAATGGCGTGCGGCTCGTCCCGGGTGTTGATGATCGGTCGCCGGATGGTGGTTTCCAGCCCCACCTCGGCCTCGAAGAAGTCCGCGCGGGCGCTGAGCTGGTAGCCGTGCCCGGAACCGTCCTGCCCCAACCCCACCCGGCCGGCACCACAGATCAGCTGCCGGGTGACGAAGAACGGCGTCAGTCCGGAGACAATCCGGCCAAAGGGAACCTGCCGTGGCATCAGGTAATTCTCGTGGCTGCCGTAGGAAACGGACTTGTTGTCCGTATTGTTCTTGTACAGGTTCACGCCCGGCATTGAGGGGTTACGGGCAATTTGCCGAACCGTTGCCAGTGCCACAGCGTCCCCGGCTGCGTCCCAGCGCACCGCGTCCAGCGGATTGGTCACTTCCGGCGAGGAATACTCCGGATGTGCGTGGTCAACATAGAGCCGGGCGCCGTTTCCCAACACCATATTCATCATCAGCGCCGAACCGCCGGAGCCGTCGTCCAGGTCCAGCGCAGCACCTTCAAGGGCGACCTGCGCCGCGGTCAGCTCCGGTGCAGGATCCTGCTGCTCCTGCGGGCGGTCCGTCAGCTGGGACGGATGGGCGCTGTGCCGCGGGATAGTCCAGCCGCGGGCGTCCGCCAAAGGATCCTCATCCGTATAGTCCCACCGGGTTTCGCTGCCACCGGCGGCCCGCTCCCCCGTCAGCTGCGCATACGCATGCACCACCTGACTGGAGAGCCAAGTGGCATTGCTGCCGGGATCGGACGGAGCGTGGATGCCGAATTCCGTCTCGGAACCCATCACCCGAACAGCGGTCACAGATACTGCCCGGTGTTGGACATTGTCTGCAGCGTCTTCCCCGGCTCCTGCCCCGCTTTGCCCTGCACAATGGTTCGGATATAGGTGATCCGTTCGCCCTTTTTACCGGAGATCCGCGCCCAGTCGTCCGGATTCGTGGTGTTGGGCATGTCCTCATGCTCGCGGAACTCGTCGACGACGGCGCGCAGCAGGTGGTCGATGCGGATGCCCTTGTCCCCGGTGGTGAGCAGATCCTTGATCGCGTACTTCTTGGCCCGGTCCACCACATTCTGGATCACTGCGCCGGAATTAAAATCCTTGAAGTACAGCATCTCGGTGTCGCCGTTGGCATAGGTGACCTCCAGATATTCATTGGACTGTTCGGTGGCATACATCGCCTCCACCGTGCGTCGGATCATCGCCTCCACCGTCGCCTGCAGATCCCCGCCGTTCGCGGCCAGATCTTCGGCATGGAAGGGCAGGTCAGTGGTGATGTATTTGGCGAAGATGTCCGCCGCCGCCTCCGCATCCGGGCGCTGGATCTTCACCTTCACGTCCAGCCGGCCAGGGCGCAGGATCGCGGGGTCGATCATGTCCTCCCGGTTTGACGCGCCGATGACGATTACATTGTCCAGCCGCTCCACCCCGTCGATCTCACTGAGCAGCTGCGGCACAATCGTGGTCTCCACATCGGAGGAAATTCCGGTCCCCCGGGTTCGGAAGAGCGAGTCCATTTCGTCAAAAAAGACGACGACGGCGCTTCCGTCGGCGGCCTTTTCGCGAGCACGGGCAAAAATCAGCCGGATCTGGCGCTCCGTCTCCCCCACGTACTTGTCCAGCAGCTCGGGGCCCTTGATGTTAAGGAAGAAGCTTTTCTGATCCTTGAGACCGGACCGCTCGGCGGCGCGCGCGGCCAGCGAATTGGCCACCGCCTTGGCGATCAACGTTTTACCGCAACCTGGCGGGCCGTAGAGCAGGATGCCTTTGGGCGGCTTCAGCCCATGCTCGCGGTAGAGGTCCGGATGCAGGAACGGCAGTTCGACGGCGTCGCGGATCTGCTCGATCTGGGGCCCGAGACCGCCGATGTCGGAGTAGGAAATGTCCGGTACTTCCTCCAGAATAAGGTTCTCCACCTCCGAACGTGGCACCTTTTCGAGACCATATCCGGTCCGTGTGTCCATCGACAGCGCGTCCCCGACCCGCAACTTGCCATCCTGCACCGCGGCGGAAAGCCGGATCACCCGCTCCTCATCGGCCCGCCCGGTGACCAGGGCCCGATCCGTTCCCAGCAGTTCCTTCACTGTCACCAGCTCCCCGGCCCGTTCAAAGCCCAGCGCCGCCACGACTGTCAGGGATTCATTGAGCAGCACCTCCTGGCCCGCCCGCAGCGACCGGATACTCACCAGCGGACTTAAACCAACGCGCATTTTCCGGCCGGCGTTGAAAATGTCAACGCTCTCCTCTATCTCGGCCATGCCCGAGGCACCGGCGCCCGGCGCCCGGCGCGGATTGATCTGCAGCAGGGTACCGAAACTGTAGGGGGCCTGGCCTTCCTTCTCCAGCGCGCTCTTGAGCTTGAGGATTTCCGACTTGGCTGTTTCCAGCACTGTCACCAGCCGGGCATTGTTGGCCGTGGCGGCCGCCAGCTGCTTGTCCACGTAGCGCAGCTTGTCCCGAAGAACGTTCAACTGACGGTCAACGATCGACTGGGCGTTGCTGGCGGAGAACGGTTCGCTCACGATGATCAAGTCCTTCCGGCTGAGTCAGGCTCGTCTGCGGTTCGTCATTGCGAACCTGGTTAAGACCCTAGTCGTCTTTGCTGTTATCAACGCTGCGACCTTGCGCAGAGTTTCCTGCCGTGTCCGACGCCGGGAACCCGGTCGCCGCCGGGTCGCCGCCGGCCGCCTCCGGACGGCTGCCCCGTTGGGTGGTCGACGATGCCTCGCGGGCCGCCCGGCGGAGCTTGCGGTCCGAAACAGCGCGTTCCCCAACAGACGCCGGCGTCCAGGCATCGAGGTCCTCGGCACTGAATTCGGTTTTGGAGGGACGGCGCTTGGGAGTAAGGCCAAGAACGCCGTTCGCCAACCGGCGGCTGACCATCAGGAAGCCGGTATGAGCCACCATCCGGTGGTCCGGACGGACGGCAAGGCCTTCCAGATGCCAACCTCGCACCATGGACTCCCAGGCATCGGGGGCGGTGAACCTGCCGTCGGCCCGGATCGCCTCCGCCGTCCTGGAGAGCTGAGTCACCGTGGCCACATAATTAATCCACACCCCGCCCGGGGCCAGCACTGTGGCAACGGCATCAACGCATTCCCACGGTGCCAGCATGTCCAGCACCACACGGTCAATACTGCCTGCGGCCTCCTGCTCGACAACCTGGTCCTGGAAGTCTCCGAGACTGATTTTCCAGGCCGGATGCGGTCCACCGAAAATCGTCTCCACATTGCCCCGGGCAATGGCCGCGAATTCTTCCCGGCGCTCGAAGGAGTGCAGGTAGCCGCCGTCGCCCACGGCGCGCAGGAGCGAGATGGACAGCGCGCCTGAGCCGACCCCCGCCTCCACCACCCGGGCGCCTGGATAGATGTCTCCCATCGTGATGATCTGGCCGGCATCCTTGGGATAAACCACTGCCGCACCGCGCGGCATCGACAGCACGAAGTCCGAAAGCAGCGGCCGCAGTGCCTGGTACAGCTGGCCCACATTATTGGCCACCACTGAACCCTCCGGCTTGCCAATCAACTCGTCGTGATTCAGGAAGCCCTTGTGCGTGTGAAACGCGGCTCCCGCCGTGAGCGTGACAGTATTCATCCGCTCGCGCTCGTCGGTCAACTGCACCCGCTCACCGGTCCGAAAAGGACCCCGCCGGGCGGCGGCGCCGTGCGCTTCCGGATGGTTTGCCGTCTGCTGCGGGTCGTGCTGGTTCATTGTCATGGTCCTAACGTGGTGAGCAAAGCAATAAATTCCGGCTGCAGACCACCGGCAGCGGCAGTCGAAGGGGGCCACTCCAGGTCCGGCAGCGGAGGGCTGGAGCGAACGGCTGAAGCGGCGGAATGCCGCGGCGGCAGCTCACTGGCACGGCTATTTCCTGAGACCGGGACCGGGCCTTCCCGTAATTGCTGCCACCACCACGGACTGATGCAGCAGCCCCGTCACCTGGCCGCGGGGATCGACCACGGCATATTCGCTGCCCGCCAATTGAGCCAGATACTGGACTAATTCCTGTCCTGCGGCCTGTTCCGGAATGTATGCACCGGGTGCAAGCGCTCGGGCCACCGCGGTCGCCGAGGTCCCGGCAGCCACTTCCTCGGGCACCGCGGCCGCCGCCGTTGGGTCAACTACTGCCTCCGGTCTCCCGTCCGGGCCGCACAGGACGACGGACAGCTGCGGATTCGCCACGGTTACGGCGCGCACCTGTGCCACCGAGGAAGAGGAAGCCATCCCGACGGCGTAGCTGCTGAGCTTTCCGGCGCTGACGTCCGGCAGACGCAGCCGCATCTTGGCACTGGTGATGGAGGCGCTGGCGCCCAGCCAGAGAAAACCGGCAATGAACAGGCTGAACAGCACGTTGGTCACGGTGGGCTGGTCTCCGTTAATCAGCGGCCAGCCGATCGCGAGAATCAACAACACGATAACCACGATCCGGCCCGCCCAGCCAGCAGCAAGGCTGCCCTTGTCCTGGTTTCCGGTGGCCTTCCAGACGATGGACTCCACCAGCCGCCCGCCGTCCAGTGGCAGCCCCGGCAGTACATTGAACGCCCCGATGAGGAGATTGGCCCACACAAAAATGTTCGCCAAGGTACTGAAAACCGCGGCCTGCAGGGTGGTCGGCATGGTCAGTTGAGCCACCAACAGCCACCCCAGTCCGGCAAGCACAAAGTTCGCCACCGGACCAGCGAAGGCCACCACGACGGAGCGGCCCGGGGTGGCAGTAAAATTTTCGAATTGTGTGTGCCCGCCCCAGAGGTTCAGCACAATTTTTTGGGTAGGCCAGTGATACATCTTTGCGGCGAGTGCGTGGGAGAGTTCATGGATCAGCACTGAAAAAAGCAACAGCAGTGCATAGACGAAGGCGACACCGTAGGCACCAAAGCCAAGTCCGGGGTAACCCTGCGACAACTGCGGACCAAAAACGAGCACGGTAAAGCCGGCAATCAGAAACCATGAATAGGCCAGCACAATGGGGACGCCGGCAATTTTACCCAGCGGGATACCCTCGCGCACAGATGCGGCCCCGCTGCCTGCCGCGCTCATTTGGCGCACTCGGGCGCGGCGGCCACCGCGCCATGGCGCACGGCCACGAGTTGCTGCAGATCTGCCACCATGCGATCCGCCAGCGAAGGCCAAACCGTATAACCGCCGTCCGCCGGCAGCGCCACCGTGTGCGGGATCCCCACGGTGATGACTCCGGAGGCGAGCGCGGAAGCCACCCCCGGTACAGAGTCCTCCAACGCCACGCAGTCATCGATGCTCAGACTCGGATCTTCGAGCCGCAGCCTCTGCACTGCCGTGAGATACGGCTCGGGATCCGGCTTGCCGTGGGTCACCAGGTCACCGGTGATCATAAATTCGAAGTAGGGCTGGGGCAGGCTGGCCACGACTTCCGCCGCCAGCGGGCCCTCGCTCATGGTCACCAGCGCGCAGCGCACACCCTGCTCGACGAGTTCGTGCAGTAATTCGCGTGCGCCGGGACGCCACGGAACCTCCTGGCGCACCCGCCGGATCACCTCGGTCGTGAGGGTGTATATGATGGTCCTGCTGTCAAGGGCCACGCCCGCATCCTGAAGCACGTGGCTGGAGAAAACCAGCGACTGTCCCACCAGCGTCAGGGCCTGCCCATGGCTCCAGTTGCCCCCGTGGGCTTCGACCAGGGCAAACTCGGCGTCAATCCAGTACGGCTCGGTGTCCACCAGCGTCCCGTCCATGTCCCACAACACCGCTTTGAGCGGATAATCTGCTCCCGGGTTCAGGCCTTCGGGCGAGGTCGCAGGACTCGTCTGGACGCTGGAAGGGGCCAAAGAATTCATGCGCTCCAGTCTACGTTGGCTCCGCAGGCCGGGTTCGCCGCTATGCTCTGCGCGAATACAGACCAGGCGAGAGGTATCCGGCGGCAACGGGCCGTCGTAGGGTGGGGAGGTGATGAGTTTTGACGAAGGCGCCGAGTCCCCGGTTCACCGGCTGATCGAGAACGTGCCCGACGGCGAACGGGTCACGGTCCTTCTCGCCGCTTTTGAGGGCTGGAACGATGCAGGCGAGGCTGCCAGTGATTCGCTGAAGTACCTTCATGAATTGTGGGACGGCAAAAAAGTGGCCACGGTGGACCCGGATGAGTATTACGACTTTCAGTTCACCCGCCCATCGGTGCGGCACAACACCGCCGGCGCCCGCAAGATCAAGTGGCCCACCACGAAGATTGCCAAGGCCTCCATTCCCGGCGCCAACGTGGACGTCGTCTTCATCCATGGGAGAGAACCGTCCTACAAGTGGCGCGCGTATACCGCTGAGCTGCTGGCGCACGCCGCGAGCCTGAACGTAAATTATGTGGTGCTGGTTGGCGCCCTGCTGGCCGATGTTCCGCACAGCAGGCCCATCCCGGTCACCGCCACCAGCGACGACGATGAACTGCGCGAGCGGCTGAATCTGGAGGCCTCCCAATATGACGGTCCGATCGGCATTGTTGGCGTCCTCGCCGAGCTCGCCCTGCTGGCGGGTTTGCCCACCATTTCACTGTGGGCTGCCGTCCCGCACTACGTCGCGCAGGCGCCGTCGCCCAAAGCCCAGCTGGCCCTGCTGAACAGGATCGAAGAACTGCTGCAGGTTCCTTTTGACACCCACGAACTGGCCGAGGATGCCCAGGCCTGGGAGCGCGGTGTGGACGAGTTGGCCACCGAGGATCCGGAAATTGCCGCTTATGTACGGCAGCTGGAGGAAGCCAAGGACACCGCCGACCTTCCCGAGGCCAGTGGGGAATCCATCGCCCGCGAATTCGAAAGGTACCTCAAGCGGCGCGGCAAGGACAGCCCCTAACCAGCGCCGTGGACCGAACCCGCACGAATACCGGACCACGGCCCGGCTCCGCGCAGACCCGGAGCCGGTCAGCGCGTCCGATTACAGGATCACACCGAGCAGCGCCTCCACGGCGTCGCTGACCAGCGCGGCGTCCAAAGCGCTGACCTGCTGTGGCGCGGCGGGCCTGCTTGCCCAGAGGTCGACGGCGGCCAGTGCCGCGGGTGCGTCCAAGTCATTGGCCAGAGCCGCCCGCAGGTCAGCGATCACACCGCCGGCCGAGCCGCTGGGTGCGGCGCCCAGGGCCGCCCGCCAGCTTTCGAGCCGGGTCTGGGTCTGCTCCAGCACCGCATCGCTGTAAAACCAGTCGCTGCGGTAGTGGTGCGCCAGGATCACCAACCGAATGGCAGCTGGATCCACGCCTTGCGCACGCAGCGCGGAGACCAGCACCAGGTTTCCCTTGGACTTGCTCATCTTTTCTCCGTCCAAGCCCACCATGCCGGTATGCGCGTAATGCTCCGCCATCGGCACGCCGCTGAGGGCGAAAGCATGACCTGCACCCATTTCGTGATGCGGAAACACCAGGTCGGAACCGCCGCCCTGAACGGTGAACGGCGACGGCAGGAAGCGTTGCGCGATGACAGTGCATTCGATGTGCCATCCCGGACGCCCCGCACCCAGGCTCGCCCCGTCCCACCTTGGCTCACCCTCCCGGGCCACACGCCACAGCAGCGGATCCAAAGCGTTGCGCTTGCCTGGCCGCTCGGGGTCGCCCCCGCGTTCAGCGAAGACCGGCAGCATCTGCGATTGCGTCAGGGCACTGATCTGGCCCAACCACCACGGGGCGTTCCCGTCGTCGTGCGCACCGCGCGAATCCGATGGAGCCGACGCATCCTTGACCGAGAAGTAAATGTCCCCATCGGGACCGCCGTCGGCACCCAGCACCGGATAAGCCACGCCTGCCGCCACCAGCTTCTCGATCTGCGGCACAATCGAGTCGATGGCTTCCACTGCACCGATGTAGTGCTCCGGAGCGATCACATTCAATGCTTCCATGTCCTTGCGGAAAAGTTCGATCTGGCCCGACGCCAGCTCGCACCAATCCACACCGTCCCGCTGCGCGCGCTCCAGCAGCGGATCATCGACGTCCGTGACGTTCTGCACATATTTCACCCGCTGGCCCGCGTCACGCCAAGCCCGGTTCAGCAGGTCAAACGCCACATACGTTGCCGCGTGTCCCATGTGGGTCGCGTCGTACGGGGTGATCCCGCAGACATACATACTGACGTCGGGCTGCGCGGGCAGTGGCCGGACGGCACCGGAGACGGTGTCCCGAAGGCTGATGCTGGGCATGGCTCCGGAGAGCTCGGGGATGGGGCGGGAATTCCAGGACTTCACTGCTAAAGCCTACTGGCCAGCAGTGATGACATTGAAACCGAGGAGCAGGAACACCAGCAGTCCCAGCGCGATCCGGTACCAGACGAAGATCCGGTAGCTCCTCGTGGAAACGTATTTCAGGAACCAGCCGATGATCAAATAGCCCACACCGAAGGCAATCACGGTGGCCAGGGCGGTCTGTGGAATGGTGAACGGTCCGGGCGATCCCTCGTGCTTGGCAAAGACCTTGAACAGTTCATAAAGGCCGCTGCCGAAGACTGCCGGAATGGCCAGCAGGAAGGAGTACCGTGCGGCCGCTTCCCTGGTGTAGCCCATCAGCAGGCCGGCAGTGATGGTGCCACCGGAGCGGGACACACCGGGAACGAGTGCCAAAGACTGCGCGAGGCCGAAAATGATGCCGTGCCGGAAGGTGAGGTCCTTCAACTCCCGCTGCTGCGGCGCAATGGCGTCCGCCACCGCCAGGATCAGGCCAAAAACAATCAGGGTCGTGGCCACGATCCACAAATTCCGCAGCGTCGACTCAATCGCGGTCTGGAAAAGAACACCCAAAACCACAATGGGAATAGTGCCGATGATCACCAGCCAGCCCATCCGGGCGTCCGGATCACTGCGCGGGACTTTGCCGGCGAGCGAACCGAACCACGCCCGCACGATCCGCACGATGTCACGCCAGAAGAAGACGACGACGGCGGTTTCGGTCCCCAATTGGCTTATGGCCGTGAAGGCCGCTCCGGGGTCCGAGGCCCCCGGCAGGAATTTGCCCACGATGAAGAGGTGGGCGCTGGAGGAGATGGGCAGGAATTCAGTGAGGCCCTGTACCAGGCCCAGGATGGCAGCTTCAAACCAGTTCACGTTCCGACCCTAAAGCACAATCGCTTGTCGGATGCCTCAAGGCACGGGAACCGGGCAAACATTCACGTCCAGCCATGGCCACGATGGGCATCCATGCCGACCAATCATCGGGCGGGCGGGGCATCCATGGGCGTTCATTTGCATCGTGGCTCGGTCTGGTTTGGCCCGTTCAGGCCCTAATCGTCGATCGGATCCAGGTCCTCGTCGTCGATGTCGCCGGACTGGTTGGCACCATCATCCTCCAGCTCGTCGTCTTCCTCGTAGACCACCAGCGGCGTGACCTCGTTGTACGCGTTGTAGAGAACTTCCTCGTAAACCTCGAAAGCATCAATGATGCCCAGGTAGGCGGCTTCCACAGACGGGTCCTCATCCCCCCGTCGGGTGCTGGCCGCAGCTAGATGTTCCTCAAGAGCAGATGTCAGGGACTGGAGCGCGTCGCGCGGATCTAGGCTCATGCTTAGACGCTACCAGTGCACTGCAGAACATGTAAGACCACTGCGGTTGACCGAAAAGACTTCGCTTCACGGCCGGACCTGCGGTAGAAAAGGATGCCGGATGTGCGGTAGAAAAGAGGGAGAATGGAGGGCCATGAGGGAACAATTCGCCACCGGATCGGTCAGCAGGAAACGCGGCTACGCCCGTCAGTACGAGTACCTGGTCCTGACGGTCGGGCCCACTGAATCCATGCCGGCCGCCAGGCAGCGCCTCACCGAACATGCGGAGTACGGCAAATGGGAGCTGGAGCGCAGTTGCCTCTATGTTGGCGGCGGCCGGCAGTTCTGGCTGCGCCGTCGAATCATGCGGGTGGAGCGGACCGCTTAATTACTGATCCTCGAGCGGGCCCAACCAGGCATTGGCCACCGTGGCATGGGCTGATTCAGGGTCGGAGGGATGGAAGATGCCCGCCAGGACATCCCGGTATAACCGGCCCAACTCGCTGCCGGCAAAGTAACTGCCTCCGCCGGACACCCGGATGGCAAGGTCGACCACGTCGCGGGCGGTCTCGGTGGCCCGCAGCTTGAGGCCCACCAGCTTGGGAAACCACTGCGTTCCGTGCTCTGCCTGCTGATCCACATCCCTTGCCAGCCCCTGGAGCTGGGGATAGATACCGTCCATGGCGATCGCTGCCTGCGCGACCTTCCAGCGGATGTCAGGGTCCTGCGAGTACGGTCTGCCTCCGTTTCTGCGCGAGGTCCGCCGCTGGGCAGCCTCGACGGCCAGCTGCAGTGCCCGCTGCCCTATCCCGGCGTAAACCGCGGCCAGCAAGGTCTCGAAACAGGCGAAGATGGCAAAGATCAGCGGATCCGAGTTCGGTCCAACCGGGAGCCGCCGAAATACCCTCGCCGCAGGCGCGATTGCCCCGTGCAGGACGGTGGTGTTGGACTGGCTGGCCCGCATGCCCAACGTGTCCCAGTCATTGCGAATGGTGTATCCGGGTGTGCCGCGGGTAATGAAGGCATGCACCAGCTCCGGCTCCGCCCCGCTGTCGTCTTTGCCGAAAACTCCCAGTCGGGTCCACGCCGGCGAAAGAGAGGTGAAGATCTTGGTTCCGGTGAAGGCATAGGAGCCGTCCGGCAGCGGTCGGGCCTCGGTGCCGGAGTCGAAAAGCACCGAATCGTTGCCCGCCTCCGAGTTGCCGAATGCGAAGACCTCCCCCGCTGCCGCCTCCTGCAGGACGAAGCGCAGCGAATCGTCCCCCTGTGCGCAGAGCACGCGGGCGACGCCGGTCCACACCAAATGCATGTTTATCGCCAGCGCAGTGGCGGGCGCAGCAGTGGCAAGGCGCCGCTGCGCGGCCGCCGCTTGCTCCAAGCCAAAGCCGAGGCCGCCGTCGTCCGTGCTCCCGAACAGCCCCAAATAGCCCCGCGCCTTCAACTCAGCCAGGTCCTCGTGGAAAAACTCGTTGCGCTCGTCGTAACCGGCAGCCCGGCCGCGGATCCTGGTCAGCAGCTCATCCGGGAGCAGCTCGTCAACGTCCATCGGCGCCTCAGTAATTGGACAGCAGCCGGTCAAGCACGCGTGCACCGAACTTCAGGGACTCGGTGGGAACGCGCTCGTCCACGCCATGGAACATTCCGGTGAAATCGAGCTCCGGCGGCAGCTGCAGCGGTGCAAAACCATAGCCGGTGATGCCCAACCGGCTCAGGGACTTGTTATCCGTGCCGCCGGAAAGGGTGTAAGGCAGAACCGCGGCGCCCGGATCCTCGGCGCGAAGTGCGTCGATCATCGAATCCACCAGGTTGCCGGCGAACGGAACCTCCAGCGAAACATCCTGATGGTCATGACTGATGTCGATGCCGCTGCCCGCCAGCTCCCGAATAATTTCCAGCACCAGCTCCTGCTGGCCGGGCAATGTCCGGACGTCGATCAGCGCCTCGGCCGTGCCGGGAATGACGTTGTGCTTGTAACCGCTCTTGAGCAGGGTTGGATTGGCCGTGTTCTGCAGCGTCGCGCCCACAAAGCGCGCCACGGTACCGAGCTCCCGAAGCAGGCTTTCCGGATTGCCTTCGTCGAATTCAACGCCGGTCAGCTCCGATACGCCTTCCAGGAACTGGCGCGTGGTGGGGGTGTATTCGATCGGCCACTGGTACTCGCCGATGCGCGTCACTGCGCCGGCCAGACGGGTGACCGCATTGTCCGTATTGATCTGCGAGCCATGCCCGGCCCGGCCATGGGCCGTCAGCCGCAGCCAGGCCAAACCCTTTTCAGCGGTCTGCAGCAGATAAGCGCGCTTGCCACCAATCTCGGCCGAGAAACCGCCCACCTCGGAAATGGCCTCAGTGGCCCCGGCAAAGAGTTCCGGTTTGTTGTCCACCGCCCAGGAAGCGCCATAGTCGCCACCGGCCTCCTCGTCGGCAAAAAATGCAAAAATAATGTCCCGCTGCGGCTTACGTCCCGTTCGGGCGAAGCCCCGGAGGACGGAGAGGATCATCGCGTCCATGTCCTTCATGTCCACGGCACCGCGGCCCCAGATGAGTCCGTCTTTTTCCTCGCCGCCGAAGGGATCCACGGTCCAGTCATCCTTTAGCGCGGGCACAACATCCAGGTGTCCATGGAGAATCAGGGCGCCCTTGCTTGGATCCTGCCCGGACATTCGTGCGACCACGCTGGTGCGGCCGGGGGCTGCCTCGAAGACGGTGGTTTCCAGCCCGACTTCTTCGATGAGGGCCGCGGTGTACTCTGCTGCCTTCCGTTCACCTGGACCCTTATTGTCTCCGAAGTTTGTGGTGTCAATCCGGATCAGCTCCTGGCAGATTCCCACAACTTCGTCTTCCGGCCTGACAACATTCACGGCATTCTCCTTCATGATCCGGGTACCAGCCCAGCCTACAGCGCCGGTCCAGCCCGTCCGGATGGCCCGCAGCGGCCGATTCAAGGTTGACGGCCAGGACGTGCTATCGTTTTTCCTGTTGCTTTTTTCAGTTTCGGGACCGGTGTGAACACCGGATTCGGATGCTGAAATTACCACTGCGCGGGTGGCGGAATGGCAGACGCGCTAGCTTGAGGTGCTAGTCCTGGAAACGGGGTGAGGGTTCAAGTCCCTTTCCGCGCACTAAAAAACCCCGGTTTTCCGGGGTTTTTTTGTGCCCGGGTATAAGTGCGCGAAGCGCCGGACCGTCTGGGCGCCGATGCCGCTTCCCGATCCTATAACCACCACGGTTCGGTCCTCGAACTGCATGCTGGCTCCTTTTTAACGACCACGGTGGAAGCCCCCGGCGCGCTGCAGGAACGCACCGGGGGCTTCGGCGTTGATGGCCTCCGGTAGAGACCGATGCCCAGGCACCGGATTAGGGAGGCAGCTGCCGGACTACCTCTCCAGCGACACCTTGATCACTTGACCGGCCGGCGGGGCAGCTGGATTAGTCGGATCCACCACCGCAATGGTGGCGTATAAGGTCCCGCCCCTAATTTCCACATCACCGGGCGCCTTGACGGCCAGGAACGGCCTGGCGTCATCTGAGCAATGGCGGATCACTGAGATCCGGCCCGCAAACAGCTCGGCAACATAGATGTCACCGTTGCGGGCCAGGGCAAGACCCGACGCCCCGGCAAGGTGCCGGGCCACTACCCGAACCTGCCCGTTCCATGGATTGACCTTGAAAACCGAACCGTTGGCACCCAGGCTGCCGTCCTCGGGACCCCCTGGCAGAGACGTGACGTAAAGCCAGCCGTCATGACCACGCTGAACGTCGGTTGGCACAGGTTCGAGATAGTACTTGTGCCCAATGGCGCAGGTGGGCAGGTGCATGCCTGCAGCCAGCGCCTTGGTAATGGCGATTGGCCGTCCTGGCAGCAAGGCTGCCGTGGAGACATGCCCAGTCCACTCATTGACCTTCAGAATTGCGTTGGCTCCCGCATCGGCGATGTAAATCGTACCGTCGTGCTCGTCCGTGGCGTAGGGATGAGAGTCCAGTTCCTGCTTGTACGAACCCGGGATCTGCGCCGGAACCTGCGCCAAACACGTCGCCTTCAAATCGCGGAATCCGAACGTGACGTTCTTCCCCGGCCTCGCAGCTTTAATGTAGGCGGCGATGTTGGCAATCTGGCGGACTTTTCCGTGCTTATCAATTGACTTCAGGAATCCCGCCAGCGGCTTCCCATCCATCCCACCGGCACCCTGACTCTGCACGAAATACGTTTTGCCATCACTGATGGAAACACCGCCGACGTCCCAGCCGGGCGCCGAGTAAATAGTGGTTTTGGCACCGTTGCGGGCAACTCTTGTCAGCATTCCGGCAAACTCCTGCGCCACCACCACGGAGCCGTCACCGTTTGCGGCGAGCCGCAGTGGGGTCACCAGCCCCTTGGCGAGCACGGTCGGAGTTGTTACATGGTGGTGGTGGGCGACGTCGTCCGCCTGGGCGGGGCTGGTGCCTGCCCCGATGAGGGCAGCGACGGCGATGGCCGCGATACCCAACGATGATAATTTCTTCATGGCTGCTCCACTTCGAATCGTGTGGTTTGAGCGAGACCAAGTGCCTCCCGCCGCGGCGGAGGGCGGACAGCCACAGAGGTCCCCCCAACGAAAGTCCCCTGCGCCCCATGCGAATGATTATTTGATTGTGACCGGCTGGTGCCGGGATAGGCATCAAGCTACACCCGCACAGCGGAGGTGTCTACGGATTTTTCCGTTCAGCCGTTGGGCGCCAAATCAGCCAGCGGACCACTGCTGGAAACGCGCGATGGAAGCGGGTTTTCCACTGACGCGGACATCAGCGGCCGGCCGTCGGCCCATGGCATGCAGCGCCAGCTCCACCGGATCGCCCTCGATCCGAACCGCGTCCCTGCCCTTGTGGATCAGGCGGCCGGCGCCCCCAGTACGCGCGATCTCAACCCCTACCGGACATTTTCGATATCCCATGCGCGCCATCAGTGGCAGTTGCCGCCAGATTGCCTCCTGCTTTCCGACGGGCAGCGCGCGGGGCGGCCGTCCTGCACCGCTGCGGCGGATATCTTCGTGATGGATGACGTATTCCAGCAGAAAGGCGGAGTCTCCCAACCAGGACAGCGCTGACAACGCCGATGGCCCCGAGGCAAACCGCGCGATGAGGGCTCTGTATCCGTCCGGGCTCCTGGCAGAGTTGACCAACTTACCCAGATGCCGTTCCCGACCCGGCACCGGCTTACGGATCGAATCCGCCACCATCAGCCACGGCGTCTGCTCACGTAGAACCAGATGGGCCAACAGCCGCCGGGCATTCCAGCCTGCGTCAAGGGTGGCTGCATCCGGATCCGTGCTCCGAAAGGTGCTGATCAATTCATTCTTTTCTGCCTGAGCCCAAGCCATTGGTGCTCCCTCTGCCGTTTTCAGATTCCGACCATGGGCGCTTGCTGCGCCACCGCCGCTGCCAGCCAAGACCAGGCAACAGGGGACTGCGACCGGAGGCATGGTCGGTACTGTCCCGAAATCCATGTAGACTATTGGAAGTTGTAGTGTTGCGCATTTTGTATTTCAAGCGGCGAAACCCAAACGGGCTAGCTGCTTTTTCTGTAAAAGCGGAAAATGACGCCGCGACTAAGACCTCCCGGCAGTCGGGAGAGTCTGAATTACAGAAGGATGAATAAAATGGCTACAGGTACCGTCAAATGGTTTAACTCCGAAAAGGGCTTTGGATTCATTGCTCCCGAAGACGGCAGCGCCGATGTTTTCGCTCACTACTCGGCTATCAACTCCGGTGGCTACCGTTCTCTCGAAGAGAACCAGGTCGTCACCTTTGAGACCGAGCAGGGACCCAAGGGTCCTCAGGCTGTCAACATCCAGGTTGCATAGTTTTTGTAATTTGAGGTCCTAGGACCGAAGCGGTAGGGCGGGAGGAAACTCCCGCCCTACTGTTTTTTAAGCTTCGGTGCATGCAAGCCGACCCTGTTTCGCCTTTGCCCGCCGGGTTGGGCGTCGAATCGACACCCAGGCGGCCGTAACGATTCGGGAGCATCACGGCCAACCCGGCGACAGCCCTCCGAAAAGACCCCTATCATGTATCCATCACTAACGCAACCAAGGGGGTTGTTTTCATGAAAAAAATACGTTCGTGGCTGGCGGTCATCGTGCTGCTCGCCAGCTTCGGGCTTGTGGCGCCGAGCTCTGCCTCGGCTGCTCCGTATTGTGGGATTACTTGGGGATCACTGGCAAAAGCCAGCTCTGGGCAGACGAGTGCGCCGATCGTCGGCGTCCGGGCCGGCCAGCATCCCTGCTATGACAGGCTCGTACTGGATATCAACGGCAAGCACGCCGGTTACGACGTCAGGTATGTCAGCCACGTGTACCGGCAGGCTAAAGGGGACGTCGTTCCCTTGCGCGGCGGCGCTTACCTGAACATCACCGTACACGCACCGTCATTCATTCCGGCCAACCGAACCGATATTGTTCCGGTCAATGGATACAGAACGTTCCGTCAGGTGGCCTTTGCCGGATCATTTGAGCATGTGACAACGATAGGGCTGGGTGTGCGGGCCCGTCTGCCCTTCAGGGTCTTCACCCTGGACGGTCCCGGAGGGATGTCGCGGCTGGTGATCGACGTGGGTCACCTTTGGTGACCACCTGTCTGCGATCCGCGTCGCATTAGGAGACCCGGGGGCTGCGGCGGGAGCAGGTTCGGCGTGGCCGGACAGACTCCCGCCACGCCTCCTCCGGCAGACCCAAAGGCGGCCGGTTCCGCCGTCGTCCTCAGCTTCCGGTGAGCCAAACGGCGGCTTCCGCCGTCGCGACGCGGAAGCTGAATGACTGCTCAATGTACAGATGCACGGTCTCCGCATCATGGTGGTCGTAGCCCACCGACAGATCCTGCCCGGATTCGAACAGGAAGTCACCGCCGCGCAGGCTCAAAACGACCGCTCCGCTGACGCCCGGCGACCAGACAATGGGCCCCCCGAGAATATTGCGGAGATGTTCGGAGAGCAAATAGCCGCCGTGCTCGGCCGCCTCGATGACAGCGGTGTAATGTCCGGGGCCCAGAGCCAGCCCAAAGGGACCACTGATGCCATTGCGCAACAGCATGGCAACGGCCTTAGCGACGCGCTTGGGATAATCGCTGAAGTCCTCCACCCGCGGGACGGTGGGAAGCGGCGTCGCCTCGGTGATGCCGGTGATCCCGCCCCGCTCCCAGCCATGGAAGACCGCGATATTTTCCGTACTTGCCATCTGGAGTGCGGCCTCATCGAGCCCCTGCAGGTCCACATCCGCCGCGCCGCGGTCATTATCCAGCAGCTCACTGCGCGACACAGTGAAATTAGCCCGCACCTCCACCAGTGGAAGGACGCGCCGACGGGCGGCGGTGATGCCCCCGGCCGGAGTTTCCTGCACGGCCTCGGTGCGGCCCAGGTTGGTTGCTGAGTAATCCCAGCCCAGTGGACCCGCGAAGTCGACCATTTTCCGGGCACCGAGCGCTACGGTGAGCCGTTGTTTGGCTTCGGCGTCGAGGAGGTTCCAGCCGGCGTCGGAGATGGGTGCGTGTTCACGCAATAGGTGGTTCATGGTCACTGGGTATTCTCCTTCAGGCTGCCGATGCCAAGCGAGGGATCCGGAGCGCCGGCGGGCGGTCCGCTGGCGCCTCCGCTTTCACCGGCGGCGGCCTCGGACGCTTCGCCGTTGACAACAATGTCGCCGCTCTGGAACAGGATCCCCCGGGCCGTTTCACGCCACAGCGGTTTGGCACGGAACAGGTACTCCAGTTCCATGGAAAAATGCTTATACTCCTCGCCGAGCGAATCTTCCATGATTGCCCGGGCCGCGTCGTCTGCCTCGACCGATATCCGCTGCTCGTACCAGCCGATGGCCTCCGCTTCCTCCGTCAGGTTGGCACACATCCGGGCGAAGGTCCGCGTCTGGGACGAGAGTTCCTCGGGCGGTTCATGGTACTGGTCAAAACCCATTCAATGTCCTTTGCCATTTTCCGGCGATGCTGGAAGTCACCCAGCGTTCTTTTAGCCAGCGTATAGGTGTACGGAGTCATCTGGCCACCCGGCGGAGCCTAACTGAAGGTGCGCTATTCGGGTTCGTCATCGATGGACAGGCCGCGGACGCTGGCGATTTCGGACAGCCGGTGGGCGAGCAGATTCACCGGACTGGTTCCATTGAGCTCGAGTTCGACTTCCACAATGACTTCCTCGGCCGTGGACGGCTCGGCGTCCGGAGACTTGTCGCCGAGGACGCCCTGCAGCAGTTGCTCGTCAGTGTGCCGGGTGGTGAAACCCTGGATGGCAAACCCGAGCTCGGTGCAGGCCAGCATGATGACCCGCAGTGCGCCGGTGCCGTCGACGTAGCGAACCTGGATGGTGTGTTCGTTCAGTCTGCCCAATCGGGTTCGCGCGACGATAAACGGATAAAGGTAAGCCACCAGGAAATGGGTCAATGTCACGAACACCGCGGGGATGACAAGTCCCGCTCCCGCCGCCGTCCCGACAGCCGCGGTGAGCCAGATCGACGCTGCCGTGGTCAGCCCCCGCACCTTGTTCCGCCGCACGAACACCAAACCGGCTCCGATGAAACCAATCCCGGAGACGATCTGCGCCGCGACGCGGGATGGGTCAAGGCGCACCAGGTCTTTCAGCAGCACGTCGTCAAAACCGAATTTGCTGATCACCATGAATAATGCGGCGCCGGTACCCACCAAGGCATGAGTGCGCATGCCGGCGGACTTGCTTTTCAACTGCCGCTCGAAGCCGATCGCCGTGGACAGGACCAAGGCCAGGGCCAGGGCCAGGATTTGCGCTCCCCAGATGCTGGCGGGTGCTGCTAACACGAGCTCCAGCCTCCCTCCCGCCTGGCGATCGAATGAGTAGTCGAGACCCTAGCACGGGCCCTGATACCCCGCCAGCCGTACATCATGGTCTACTTGGCTTCCGCCCGGGCAGTTCGCCACACCTCGTAAAGTTCCTGCGCCGCCGGCGGGGACGCCGCCAAAATGCCCCCGGTGGACGGAAAGAGGTTGGGCACACCCTCGGAGTCAAGCACCACACCCCCGGCCTCCGCCACGATCAGGAGGGCCGCCAGATGATCCACCGGGCCGAAGGAACCGATGACCGCACCGGCACCGCGTCCAGCCGCAACGCCCACCACCGTCATGGTCCCCGATCCCATGATTCGCATGGTTGCATGCCGGCTCCCGAGCGCTTCGAGCATTGGGAGCATCCCCGGCCAGGCCAAGTGGGCAGCCAGTTCGGTGCCGACCACGGTGCCGCTGAGGGGATCCCGACCGGCATGGTCATCGTCGGGAATCCGGAGCGACTCACCGTTCAGCCGCGCGCCGTAACCGGCCACAGCTTCAAAAAGATCGCCGCGCCAGGGATCCGCGACCACGCCCAGCACCGGTGTCCGGTCGATGGCCAGGGCCAGGGAGAACGCCGTCCAAGGCACCCGGTTAGCGAAGTTGGTGGTGCCGTCCACCGGGTCAAGATACCAGCAGGGCACCCCTGCCGCCGCGGTGCCTCCCATTTCCTCCCCCACGAATCCGTGTTCCGGGAATCTGGCGGCGATAACTTCCCGCACATGACGTTCCACGGCCAGGTCCACTTCCGTGACCAGGTCCGCGGGGTTGGTCTTCGTTGATATTGCGCCGCGGTCCGCTGAGCTGGTGTACCCGATGGCCCACTCCCCCAGTTCATGGGCCACTTCGAAGGCCAGGGCCAACTCCGCCGAAGACAGCCGGGGCGGCGGTTCGGCACCGGCAGTGCTCTCCGGCGCGGATGCCACGATGCTTTGCAGCAGGGTCAGTCGGTTCGTCGTCACTGCATCCACTCCCAAATTAAGAACCCATTTCATCGCGTCCACGTCGTCCACGGTCCAGCAGGAAACTTTCCCGCCGGCAGCGTGGACGGCGTCCACCATGACCGAACTGAGCAGCACATATTCCGTATTCACATACTCCGGCTCGAGTTCCGCCAGATCGTCCAGCCCGGGGGCTCGGCGCTGATCCCACGGCAGCCAGATGCGCGCCGAACTGTCCAGGGACCGGATGATCCGCATTCCGGCCAGGTCCCCGCACCATGCAACCTCGACACCCGCCCCGGCCACCACAGCCTGAGCCGCCGCGGCCGGTCCGGGCTCGTCCATGTCGATGAGCAGGATGCTGCGTGCCGCTTTGAACAGCTCCAGTGCTTCGCTGAGCAGCGGAATCCGCTGCGCTCCGCCGCCCAACCGCGCCACGTCGGCGTAATCCACGGCCCGGATATCCTGCGGCAGGCCCCACAGCCGCTCCAACGTGGCGTCATGGAGCAGAACCACCTGTCCATCCCTGGTCAGCCGAACGTCGACTTCGACAAAATCGGCGCCTGAGGCGATCGCGGAGCCGATGGCGGCCAGGGTGTTTTCCCGGCAGCGGTCGGAATCCCCCCGGTGCGCCGTGACGCGCACCGGCCATGCTGGCTCAACGGGGCCGCTGCCAGGGTCCGTCAAGGGAAGGCCGACGACGGCGCCTGGCAGTCCGCCGTCTGTCACTGGTCGGCCGTTGCTTCGGTCCCGGAAACCAGCAGTCCGTTGCGGAAAATCATGGCCTTGCTGATCCGCGCATAGCCCCTGTCGCCCGGCGCGGGCGCCACGCCGCCGAGGTAGCTTCGCAGCAGCGCATCATCGCGTCGCAGGTACACCTCGGAGAAGTGGCCCCGCGGAACGATCCGTTCCACCGTCGCCGGCCGATAGCCGGGCAGTGCCGTGGCAGAGAACGCAACGTCTTCGGGACGAATGCCGACGACGTCGCTGCCCGATCCAAGAACGCCATCACGGTAACTGCCCTCGATCCGGTTCAGGCTGCCGATGAAGGTCGCGACGAACTCCGTCCGTGGCCGGGCGTACAACTCCCCCGGTGTGCTGTATTGCTCAATCCTGCCCGCATTCATGACCGCGATCCGGTCCGAAATGGACAGCGCCTCATCCTGGTCGTGGGTGACGATCAGTGTGGTGATGCCCAACCGTTGCTGGATTTCCCGGATGTCTTCGCGCACCTTCACCCGCAGCTTCGCGTCGAGGTTGCTCAGCGGCTCGTCCAGCAGCAGCAGGTCCGGCTCCTGCACCAGGGCCCGGGCCAGCGCGACACGCTGCTGCTCGCCGCCGGAAATCCGACCGGGCCGCGAATCCCTGTGATGCAGCAGATTGACCAGTTCCAAAACGGCATCCACGCGGCGGGCGATGTCCACTTTCGGCAGCTTGCGAAGCTTCAGCGGGAAGGCGACGTTCTTGAACACCGTCATATGCGGCCACAGCGCGTAGTTTTGAAACACCATGGCGCTGGGCCGCTTTTCCGCCCCGAGGTGTGCAACATCCTGGCCGGCGACAGCGATGGTTCCGGTGTCGGGAGCCAGGAACCCGGCAATCATGCGCAGCGTCGTGGTCTTTCCGCACCCGGAGGGACCGAGCAGCGAAACCAGCTCCCCTTCCCTGACGGAGAGGTCAAGATTGTCGATGATCGTCCGGCCGCCGAGCACCTTGGACAATCCGCGCACCTGCAAGCCGCCCGCCTCTTGCGCCGCGGATCCTGCGCCACCGTCGGCAACGTCGGCAACATCGGAAGCGGGAGCAACGTCAGTGGCCTCCGTCGACCGCTCCGCCATCGCGCGACCGTGCGATAGAGGTCTCGGAGGCGAGACGGCATCACTGGGCATGGACATGGCTAAAACCCCTATCGGATCTGGAAACCTTCGGCGAGCTGGCCACCCATAATATGCTTTCGGGCCAACAGCATCAGCGCAACGGATGGGATGGACAACAGAATAGAGAACACGGCCGCCACCTGCTTCGGATAATTCAGCACCAACGTGTACATTTCGGTGGGCATGGTGTAAAAAACCGGTGCGCCGACGAGGTAGGTACCCTGCGCCTCGTCAAAGGAAGCCAGGAAGGACATTACGACCGCCACCAAAATACCTGGCATCGCCATCGGCAGCGTCACGGAAAAGAACACCCGGAACTTGGAGGCACCGGCATCGCGGGCGGCCTCTTCGAGGCTTCGCGGCACGGCAGCGAAGGCGGCGGCCGGGATCCAAGTCATGAAGACCAGGGTGCCCAGCACATGGATGATCAATATCCCCGGAATCGTGTTAATCAGGTTAAGCGTGTAGAACAGCGAGGCGATGGTGGCAAACAGACCCATCTTGGGAAAAGCGTTTGTGGCGAAGAGCCCGATCAGAAAGGTTTTGCGCGCGAAGAAGTCATAGCGGGCAAAAGCATACGCGGCGGGCAGGCAGACGACGGCGGAAATCAGCACTGTCAGTGGCGCGAAGAACAACGAGTTCTGCACCGCGACGGCAAGGGCATGATCGCTGAAAACAGTTTGCCACCAGTGCAGCGTCCACGAGTCCGGACCAAGGTTGGGATAAGTCCAACTGCCGGCGAACGCGCGAATCCCCAGCCACAGCAGAGGGCCGAGGATGAACAGCAACATGAACGCAACGAAGAGCCCGACCAATACTTTGCCGACGATGGCGCTGGTCCGGTTAGCGGACACCACCGGGCGGCTGCGGCCCAATCGGGCGGCAGAGTCGGTCGCCGCGATGGTCGTAGATACTGCCATCACACCCTCCCCTGATCCTTAGCACTGCGGAAGTTCGCCCACACGTAGAATCCGGCAATCACCGAGGCCACCAGGAAGACGGCGATGGCCATGACCACGGACTGCTGAGGCTGGTTGAAGGAGACAAAGAAGTTCGTCAGTTCCACACCCAGCATGTTCGGCGCGTTGGGCCCGGTGAAATAAGGGACCGTGAACGAGCCGATAACGCCTATGGCCGTGAAGGTGGATGCGATGATGATCGGCACGAAGGCCATCGGCATCAGGATCGAGTAGACGATCCGTGGAAAGCTGGCCCCGGCATCCCGCGCCGCTTCGATCATCGCGTCTGGTATCGCCTGCAGCCCGGAGGAAATCATCAACACTGCGAACGGCAGCGAGGTCCAGACGGAACCGATGACGATCGCGACAGCGGTGTAACCCCATACCGGCCCCTGCAGGCCGAATTGCGCAAAAACGCTGCGCAGGAACCCGTCGGCCGAATAAAAGGTCAGGATGGCCCAAGAGGCGATCACCACCGGAATGAACAGCGGAATAATGGCCAGGCCGGAGAGCAGCTTGGCCATCCGGCCGTCCTTCATTTTCAGGTACAACCCGATGCCCATCGCCATGAACAAAACGATGAGCGTACTCAAGGCGGTGACGACGACGGTGACCAGCAAATCGGCCTGGAACCGTGAACTGGTAAACACCTCCTGATAGGCCGCCAGCGTTCCCCACCAGTTGTCGGCCTCATGAACATTGAGCCCTATGGTGGCCACCACGGAGTTCAGGCCACCGGTGAACCCGAGGCTGAATGCAACGGCAAGCACAATCGGAAAACCAACAAAGAGCAGGATCAGCAGAATCGGAGGCAGCGCAAGGACGAAGCCAAGGGGCGACAGCCTTGACGTTCTTTTGCCCTTGGGCTTCTTTGTGGAGGCAGACTTCCGCGGACCGTGCTGCTGTCCCCGGGATCCGGGGACAGCCTTCCGCTGCTGCGCCGTGGTGCTCACTCCGGCCGCCGCTACTTTCCAGGCACCTTTTGGGCCCAGAGATTGTTCAGGTCCTGCGTCATCTGGGAGAAGTAGGTGGGCCGCAGATTGTTGATGTCTGCGCTCTTGAACTTATCCTGCACGTCCTGGGGCAGCTTATCGAGGGGAATCACGGGATAGCCGGCGAGGCTGGTGCTCATCAGCGACTGGGCCTCGGGGCTGAGCACCCAGTTTGCCAGTTTCAAGGCGCCGTCCTGATGGCCGGAGCTCTTGGGGATGCCCAGATAGGCAGCACCGCCGGTAAACGAAGGATCGGAAATCTGGGTATAGCTAATGTTTGCCGGAATTGTACCGGTTTTCTGCCCGGTGATGAACTGATCAGACCAGACCGGAGCCATGGAAATCTGGCCGCTGGCCAGCAGCTCCAGCACCTGATTGTTTCCGTTGGGGTACACGCCCTTTTGGTACATCGAGGAGTTCAGGCCGGCAAGGGTCGCAAAACCTTGGTCCCAGTCCTTTTCGAGGTCCTTGGCATACCCAGTGACCATCTTTGCCCGGTCGGCCGCCGGCACGTACTTGTCCAGCACCGTGGTCACGAAGGACTGCCCGGACCCACCCGAATTGGGCGTGTTGTAGGTGAACTTCCCGGGGTTGGCCTTAATCCAAGCCAGCAGATCATCAAGTGTCTTGGGTGGGCTCGACACGGTCTTAGTGTTATAGGCCAGCAGAACTGAGGAGGCCCGGTAAGGAATCCCGCCGTTGCCCCCCGCCTTCACGATGTTTTGAGGCAAATCGGCCAACGGCGGGAGGTTGCTGCTCGAAACCTCGGTCAGCAGGCCGGCTGTGGAGGCCTGGGAGACGAAACCGCCGTCGACCAGGTCAAACCCAGGATCCTTTTTCTGCTGCGTGGCACTGGTCAGCTTGGCCATGGTCTGTGAATCGTGCTGGCCGTGCAGGTCGATGTTGACCTGCACCGAATAGCCCGGATTGGCCTTTACAAAGGCGGGCACCAAAGACTTCTGCCAGAGGTCCTGCACATTCGTGTCGCCGCTGATGAACACGGTCAGACTCTTGTCCGCGCCACCGCTGGCATTGTTGGCCGGAGACTGTGTACTGCTTTGGGCACACCCTCCCAACGCAAGGGCTGTCGCCGAGACCAAGGCCAATGAGGCTATCACGCCGCGTTTTTTCACTGCATCCTCCAGGGGTGCGGAAGGGAACGGCTCCATGTGGCCGGTGGTCGATCCGATTCAATCGCCATGGTCAAGAGCCTAGTAGAAGGCTACGACGCGGGTATGACATGCACAAGGATCTGTCAGGACATAATATCAAAGTGTAATCAAATGGTTGCCTGCCGCGGATGCCAGCGGTGCCGAGAGGCCGGCGGCCCAAGACGCAAATTACAGCCCACACTGGCGGAAACTCTTCGCCGCTGCTCGCGCTCCCGGTGGTTAGGCGGGGTGGTGGCTGGTGAGGTGGGCGTAGACGACGGTGTTGTCGTCGTAGAGGTTGGTGGCGGGGTTGTAGCCGCCACAGGTGATCAACCGGATTTCGGCCCGGTTGGTGTTGCCGTA
>NZ_JADPVH010000048.1 GCF_026932795.1 Paenarthrobacter sp. Z7-10
CCGGACGTGACCTGACCGGGAAACCCGACCCTTGCGTAAAAGACGAACCCTTCCCCAAAAACGATGAACTACTTACTGCTGCTGATTCCATGGGTGCTGCAACTCCCGATTAGTCGGGGGTGTTGCAACGTTCGCTAGAACTCGCCCACCCTTCGATTCGGCTAAGCGGGCCACAACGGGAAGCCTAAGCGGACGATGAATCGAGGGAGGCCTGGCTTGCGACGTCACGTGCGCAGTCATCAGTTGAGCGATAGGTTGTGTCGACCTCTACGTCATAGTCAGCTCCGGCGTGCACGCTCAAGGCTTGCTGCCGCGCCATTCCTTCCACGCGGTCCAGGCGTTGTGCCTCGCGGGATGCGGCGACGTCCGGGTCGCAGTGCACCCCCACCCAGAGCAGGTCCGCTTCGCCGAACGTTGACCGCAGACGCTCCTGACCAGCACGACCGGAGAGAAGGACCTCATCGAGGATCAGGTTGGCCCCTGCCTGAGCCATAGCACCGAGTCCGGTATACCAGCTGCGCTCCAAAGCCCGATGCTCAGTGCTGAAGGCGATCGTGCCACCGGGCTCAAAAGTAATTCCAGCGCGCGGGCTGTCACCCCTACCAGGGAGGGCATCGATGAACGCGTCGACGCCGAACGTCAACCAGATGCCCGGGAGGATTTCCTGCAGCGCTCTGGCAATAGAGGATTTGCCGGAGCTCGACCCGCCGTTCAGCACGATCACTTGGACAATCCAACCGGTAGACACCCCAAGAGCCTAGCCAAGAATCAAGGAGTAAGCATGCCCGTAAGCTGGACGGCAACCGGAACACCTCGCCGTCCTGGGAGTCATCGCTTTTCGGAGCTACTTGTCGGTCGCGACGCCCGAGGACTGAAAGGTCTAACGTGGTTGTTTGGGATGGACCCTAACGACCAGCCCGTAGCTGACATCGAGTTCCGGATGCATGCGGAAATGCTCACTGATCGCAGCTCCACCGGACTCTTATAGCCTGGGTGCAATGTTCGAAATCCGGCAGTCCGAAGTTTCCTGCACGACCGCTACATCCCCGAAAGCTGCAGGCGGGCGTTCTTTTGACCGGACAGCCCGCGGTGCGGCTGCGCCATCGCTAGCCGGGCGTCCCGTCGCGCTCCCTTCTTTCGGCCAGGAGCTGGAGTTGCCGTGCGTGCACCCCGCCCACCCACTCCCAGCCGGACATGGCCGATGGGCCGACCCGTGGGTCGTCGGGAACCTGCGCGTCACGCAAGGCGTGCACGTACGCCCGATCCCGGTCAATCCGTGCGCGAACCTGATCGGCTCCGACTATGGACCCGTGGCCGGGGACCAGGACATCGACTCCGCCCGCCACGCCCTCAAGCAGGCGCAGCGCGGCAAGGTAGTCCTCGACCGGATCAGCAGAGCCGTTCAAGTCGAGCATCGGAATCAAGACATCAGAAAGCATGTCGCCGGCGACGAGAACCCCGCGTTCCTCAATCAACAGCGCGGCATGGCCAGGGGAATGCGCCTGATGCTCGAGAATCCGGACACGAGGGCCATCCCAAGGAATCTGCGCCATCTCGGCTGGCAGGCCGGTAATGAGACCGAGCAGGTCCAGTGGTACCTGCTCGGGAATGCCGAACCTGCGTGAATCGATCCCCTCCGATAGTCGATCTCGGACAGTAGCCGCACAGCGCGCGGTGCCGTAACGGGGCGCCGAGCCGAGCTCCGCGTGCCAGAGCAGATGATCCCAATGAGGATGTGTCGAGAAGCCTGCCACAACGGTTTGGCCCGAATCGGACAGGTCGTTCGCGAGGCAGGCCAGTTCGTCACCGTGCACCCCGGGGTCGATGAGCAACACGCCAGCCCGGCCTTGCACGACAACGGTGTTGCTTTTGCAGAACTCGCTCTCGTGGGTGAGCACACCCTCAGCAATCTGCCTCAGCACGGGGCTCCTTCCGCTTGTGGGTTCCAACCGCTTGTCGAGAATCTAGTACTCGCCGTAGTTGGTGGCAAGCGGAGGTCGTGTCCGATGCCTCGACTCAATCGAGCCCATCCGTCGTAGCATCGGGAGATGCCACGGGGACACCCCGCGCGGCGAGCTTGCGAAGCAAAGCTGTCGAGGCGTCCAAGCTTCGCGAACTGATCGCAGACCCGGGACCACTTCACCACCTGGTCACCTTTGTTGCTCCACCCACGCAATCACGTTCTGGTCGTCGATGACCACCCCGGAGCGTCCGACGACTTTGCTCCCCACGTCTCTGCGCAATTCCCAAGCCGCCCTTTGCCCGTCGTCGGGGCGGCCATCAGTTTCAGTTCGCTGTTGGCGTCAGTGCTGGGCGTCGTCGGCGGCGGCCTTCCTGGCGGTCTTTTCGGCGTCCTTCTCCGCACGCACGGCCTCGGCCTCGTGCTGCTCCTCGGCCTTCTCATGGTGAATGACCTCCGCAAGGAGCTTCTCCATTTCCTTGGCCACCCCGGCGGCGGAGGCGGGGTTCTGGCCGGTCACCAGGCGTTCGTCCACCACGACCTTCTCCGCGAAGACGTCCGCGGAGACATGGGTAGCGCCCTGTTCCTCAAGCCGGTCTGCCAAGAAGAACGGGATGACTTTGTCCTTCCCTGCGGCAACCTCCTCGTCGTTGGTGAAGGCCGCCACCGTCCGGCCCGCAACGAGGCGGAATCCGTTCTTCAATTCCACGTTCACCAAGCCGGCTGGTCCGTGGCAGACCGCGCCCACCACGCCACCGGCGTTGTACACGCTGGCCACCAGGTTCTGCAGTCCTTTGCTGTCCGGGAAGTCCCACATGGCGCCGTGGCCACCCACGAGGTAGAGGGCGTCGTACTGTTCGGGATCGACGACGTCGACGCGGGCCGTGTTGTAGAGGCCGGCGCGCGTGGTTTCATCCTGCGTGAAGGCAACCTGGATGGGATCTTCCGAATCCACCTCGTCCTGCGGGGGCTGGCCGCCTTGGATGGACGCGAAGTCGACGAAATGCCCGGAATCCTTAAAGACCTTCCAAGGATGTGCAGCCTCGGCCACGTTGTAGCCGGTCTTCTCGCCCGTATCGCCGATCTCGGAAACGCTGGTGAGTACCATGAGAATCTTTTTCATATACTGCTCCTTTTCGTCCGACTCCCACCCTAAGCGAGTACGGGGCAGCCTGCCTAGCCCAATTCACCCAGTGGCATCCCAGCAAAAGAGGGCAGGATGGGGACATGACTCCTACTCACGGTTTTCCTGGCTTCCTCCGGCGCCCCCAGCCCATCAAGCCCAGGGCCGGTCAAGAATCGGTGTGGGACTACCCGCGGCCGCCAAGGGGTGAGCCGCGATCGGAACGGGTCGTTGTGCGGCTTGGCGGGCAGGTTATTGCCGACACCACCGATGCAGTGCGCGTCCTGGAGACGAGTCATCCGCCTGTCTACTACTTGCCGTTGGACTCGTTCCCTGCCGGTGCGCTCGTCCCGGTCCAGGGCACCAGCTTCTGCGAGTTCAAGGGAGAAGCGCACTACTTCGACGTCGTTGCCGGTGGAATCGTCCTTCCCCGTGCGGGCTGGACCTACCCGGAACCCACCCGTGGGTTCGAGGCGCTAAGTACGCGTGTGGCCCTCTACCCGGGGCACATGGACTCCTGCGAGGTCGACGGCGAGCAGGTTACCTTCCAGGATGGCGACTTCTACGGCGGTTGGATCACCAAGCAGATCGTTGGTCCGTTCAAGGGCGGCCCAGGCACGGCGGGATGGTAAGCACACCACTCTTGCGCGCCATAGTCTCCCATGGCGGGCCGAACCATTCGCTTAGTGGGCCGACCCGGTCTTGGGAAACGGCGGCAGCTCAACGGCATCGTGAAAGCTCGTGCCCATCACGATGTCTGCAACCTTGGGCAGTCCCATCAGTCGCATCACCGTATTCCTTGCAAAAAGTTGGAACCTGTTCTTGGGTGCGAACGCCAGCCCCAAACCCACTGCAGCATCTTTGTTTGGACTTCAGCAAGGGCATCAGTCGCTGCTGATAGCGGGAAAACGCCTCGCGGTGGTCGCCGGCTGTCGCGAGTTCCGTCGCCAGCGTGTAGGCCTCGACCATGGCGAGTGCAGAGCCTTGTCCGGCCAGGAATGACGGGCACGCTGCCGCACCTCCGACCAAGGCGACCCGGCCCGTCGTCCACGACGGCATCCGGATCTGGCTTACCGAATCAAAATAGAACTTCTTGGCTTGGGACATGCGGTCGAGAATAGCGGGCACCTCCCAGCCCTTGCCGCTGAGCTTTGCCCGCAGCAAGCTCTCCTGTGCCGCGCGATCGGTTGGTGCGTCACCGTCATGTCGAAGGGAGACCAGGAACAGGGTGGCGTCTTCGCGAAGGGAAAGTCGGACCGTCTGGAAACCTATGTCGGCGTGCATCATCGCGACGAGCTCGTCGCGTTCCGGGTACCGGTCTGCTTCGAATGCGGCCACGACCATCCCCAGGTACCTCTCGTATGCCTCATCCGGGCCGAACGCGAGCCTTCTTACCCTGGAGTGAAGGCCGTCTGCTCCGATCACGAGGTCGAAGTCACCGGTTCTGCCGCTCTCGAACGTCACCCGCACCCGGTCGCCGTCGTCCGTCAGGTCCTGCACCGTGTCGCCCAGAATCAGTTCGGCGGCGCCGCCGAGAGCTTCGTAGATCACTGCCGAGAGGTCAGAGCGGGCGAGACTTGAATATCGCTGGACCGACTCCATGACGGCCTCGGGTTTGAAAGATGCCACCCGGCGACCGTCGCGATTAACCGCCCTGGCTTCCGTCATCACGTACCCACGCCGCTGCAGCTGTGGCACGATGCCCATCTTTTCGGCTACGTCGAACCCTGCACCCCAAAAGTCAACGAGGTATCCGCCGCTGCGGAGCGCTGGTGCATGTTCCACGATCGTGACCTGGTGGCCCGCCTTGTTCAGCCAAAACGCCGCCGTCGGGCCGGCGATGCCGGCGCCCACAACCAAGACCTTCACGATGAAACCTCGATTCCACGTTACTTAGACCGGCAGCTCGATCCGCTGGTCTGCTGCGTCACGGGTGGCAGCGTAGTCGGAGGACGCTGACGGAAACACGGAGGTCCCACCAGGTTTTCGGACCTACAGCGGCTGCTGGATTTCGTAAACGCCAGCCCACAGTGATGACTCGCATTCACTTGGAACCGGTGCGCCTCCGAAGCCACCACCCATCCCAATTTCTGAATCGAAGTCGAATCTTTCGCCCGAGGATCCGACGACCGCCGTCCCATCCGCGGACAGAGCTGTGCCGGCACGCCAGCGGAGAAGGACCGGCTTTGACTGGGCGGCATCTCGCATCCCCACGCAGCCATCGGGCAGTTTGACGAGCACCCCGGAGTGCAGGGCCAGCATGCCGTCGTCGCCATTGCGCCAGTTAGTGACAACGAGGTGCGTGGTGGATGTTGAACTGGAATTCGTCGAGGAATTAGCGTCCACGCCTGACGAGCAGGCCGTCAGACCGAATGGCAATATAAGAGTCACAACACCGACAGCCCCTGACACTGCTCGCGATGGTCGTATCAATTTGGGAGCCCCTGACTGAGAAACTAAGCGAAGAATGAAGTGGCCAAAAATGGACCACGAATCCCGTGCTGGACAGTGAATCTCCAGTTGCATTTGCAGACGCAGGCGCCACCATCCGGACCAGGCAACCACGTTTCCACCAACTGCACGTCCATTGCCCGTATCGCCTTCAGCCTAGAACAACCAGGCACAACTGCTCAAGTGGATTTACTGGAGCCAGAATCCATCCGCAGCGTCGGGGGTGGACGTATCACCTTCCCGGTGAAGGCTAACGGCTGCTCACCTTCCCGGTGAAGGCTAACGGCTGCTCACCTTCCCGAACGGTTTCGCGACCAGCGCGAGAACGAGTGGGCGGGCGGCGTACCACCCGGCGACCGTGACGGCGATTGTGGCCGCGAAGAGCCAGAACCCAACCCAGTTCACCACGTCAGTGCCGCCGAACATGTGGTTCAGGTTGCGCAGCGCCCCGGTGGACAACACCAGGAACACGTGGATGAGAATGAACAGCACGAAAAATAACATCGTCGGGAAGTGAACCGCGCGCGCAATCTCCACCGGATAAATCCGGTTCAGCTTCTTCGCGTCCTTCGGCCAGAATTCGCTCATGCGCGCACCGGTAATGGCCGCGAGTGGGGCTGCGATGAACACCACGATGAAGTACATAATCTGCTGCAGGCTGTTGTAGTTCACCCAGCCGTTCTCGATGGGCCAGTCGAGCGTCATGTACTGCAGCAGTGCGGAGAGCGCGTTCGGGAACACCTCCCAGCTGGTCGGCACCATTCGCGTCCAGCGGCCGGAGGCAAACAAAAGCACCACGTAGATGAGTCCGGTGGCCAACCACAGAATGTCCAGCGACTGGTGCAGCCACAGGTTGATGCTGATCTTTTTGCCACCGCTCTTCGGTGTCCAGAACGCCGGTGGCTTCTGCTGCGTGCGCACCTGATAGCCGGAGCGAATGATGAGCACCATCAGGAAGATGTTCATAAAGTGTGTCCACTGCGCCCACCACGGGAAGCCAGACCCAGCCGCAGCGGGCAGTTGATACTCGCCGGGGTACCTTGCGAGGAACGCCGGCACACCCGGCAGCGTCGTCACACCGCGCGCGGCGAGCACAAGAATCCCTGCAGCGGCCACAGCGCCAACCGCGAGGAGCGCGACCAGCTTGATCCACTGACCTTGGGTCCGCGCCCCGTTTAGTCCAGCTTGGGCCTTTGCACGCGCGGGCTTGTCAGCGGCAGCGGCAGCGGTCTTTGGCGCTGCCGGTTTTGGGACCGTTTTGACCGCAGGCGCAGTCGTGCTTGGTGAGCGCTCCGCTGCGGCCACGGCCTCTGCCCTGCCCGCGACCGGGGCGGGGGGCTGAGCGATGAGTCCATGATCTTCCTGCGCGGCAGGGTCGACGACGACGGCAGGAGCGGCGGCAGGGTCGACGACGACGGCAGGAGCGGCGGCAGGGTCGACGACGACGGCAGGAGCGGCGGCAGGCGCCAGTCCTTTGGGCGGCCATGGTTCACCATTGGGGACACGGGGAAGCCCGCGACGAAGCGACGTGGTTGCAGTCGTCCGCCCGGCGGGTGCGGTGGTTGGCGCAGCCGCGGGCGCCGTGGTTGGCGCAGCCGCGGGCGCGGCCGTCGTCGTAGTCGGTACGGATTGTGCGGGGACAACACCAACCGGGGCGAGCGCGGCGGCTGCGGTCCGGGAACCGGTTGGGGCCGCCATGGATACTGAAACCTCGCCCGCCGGCGGCCAAGGCTCCCCGCCCGGCACACGCGGCAGGCCACGGCGAAGCTGCCAGGCAGCCGTGGCGCCTGTGTTCGCATCGGAGTCGGAAGCCGACATCGCCGCAGGAGTAACCGTTTCCCGAGCCGCTGCAGGGACTGGAGCCGACGCCGCCGCAGCGGACGTCTCCTGAACAGCGGTGGAAGCCGACATCGCCGCAGGAGACGGTTCCTGAACAGCGGTGGACGCCGACATCGCCGCAGCAGGCGGTTCCTGAGCAGCAGCGGGGGCAGCAAGCGTAGCGGCCGCTGGTCCGGCAGCGGCCGATTCCACGCCGGGAACAGACGACGACGGGGATGCCGCCTCCTCCGCTACCAGGCGTTCGGGTCCCTGGCCTGCTGCGGGCCAGGGGTCACCGCCTTCGACACGCGGCAGGCCGCGCCGAATGGATCGGGACAGAGGGGCCATCACTGCTTCTTCCGAGCCTCGAGTGCGCTGATCAGCTGGGGCACGACCGTGAAAAGGTCACCGACGACACCAAAATCGGCGATCTCAAAGATCGGCGCGTCCGCATCCTTGTTAACGGCAACGATCATCTTCGAGGTCTGCATTCCCGCGCGGTGCTGGATCGCACCGGAAATGCCCAGCGCTATGTACAACTGGGATGACACCGAAACCCCGGTCTGACCGACCTGGTATGACTGGGGGACGTAGCCTGCATCCACCGCGGCCCGCGAGGCCCCAACGGCAGCGCCGAGTGCATCGGCGAGCTGGCCAACCAATTCGAACTGCTCCTCCGAGCCGAAGCCGCGGCCACCCGCGACGACCTTCGCGGCACCACGCAGCTCCGGCCGCGTGGAGGCACCGACTGCCTCCTCGAAGGAGTCGATCCGAGCGGCCGGTTTCCCGGAGGGCGTCACGGCCAAAGTCTCTGACAACTCAGGCTGAGCCTCGGCACGCGCTTCGATGGCGCCCTGGCGAACCGTAATCACCGGCGCGCCGAAGGTGGGCGCCGACGTCACGTTGTAGGCACCGCCGTAGACGGATTGGTGTGCCACCACGCCCTCTTCATCGCGAGCCACCCCAATCGCATCGGCACAGATCGCCGCACGAGAACGAGCAGCGAAACGGCCGGCAAGGTCCCGCCCGTTCAGGGAGTGCGAGATCAGGATCGCGTCCGGCTGCACCAGCTCCGCGGCGGCGGCCAGAGCATCAACGCTCGGTACGCCGAGCGCGGAAGGATCCGCGGTCTCCGCGGTAAGTACGCGCGCGGCACCCAGGACAGCGGCCTCTGCGGCGGCGATGCTCCCAGCGCCGGGTGCAGCAAGAACCAATGCAACCGGCGTGCCGACCGCGGCGGCAGCACCGACGAGTCCGGCCGCAGCCTTCTCAAGCCCACCGGTGGCCTGAGTTTCGACGACGACGAGGATTGCGTTAGGAGGAAATTCAGCCATGTCGTTTCTCCTACGCCAGTCGGTTTTCTACAAGGAAGTCGGCGAGCCTATCGCCGGCATCACCCTCGTCAATGATCTTTACGCCCGCTGCACGCGGGGGCTTCTCCGCAACTGTCAGCATGATTGAACGCGCCGCTTCCGGGTTGTCGGCCGTGATTCCGAGGTCTGAAAGGGAAAGCACTTCCAGGGGCCTCTTCTTGGCCGCCATAATTCCCTTGAAATTCGGAAAGCGCGCGCCGGGAAGCGCCTCGGTAATGGAAAGCACCGCCGGAAGGTTCGCTGATACCTGCTGCACGCCGGATTCAACGGGCCTGGAGCCAGACACCGCGCCGTCGCTGATCGTGACGGAGCTGAGGCCGGTGGCATGCGGCACATCGAGCAATTCGGCAAGCATCGCGGGAATCATGCCGCCGGATCCATCGGTGGAGACATTGCCGGTGATCACCAGGTCAAAGCCAACGCGACGGATCGCGGCTGCGAGGGTTTCGGCCGTAAGTCCCAGATCGGCACCCCGAAGCGCCTCGTCAGAGACGTGGATGGCGCTCCCCGCTCCCATCGCGAGCGCCTTGCGTATCGTCGCCGTCGCGCCCTCGGAAGCCAAGGTGAGGACTGCGACCTCCGTGCCCGCGTTCGCGTCGGCAAATGACAGCGCCAGCTCCAAGGACCGCTCACTTATCTCATCAATGACAGCCTCGCTGGCTTCGCGATCGGCGAGGCCTGTTTCAAGGTTCAGTTTTCGGTCCCCGTAGGTGTCGGGGACCTCCTTTACTAGGACGATAATCTTCATCGATGGCTTTCCTGTGGCGGGCTTGTCTCTCTCGAGGAGACATGTCGAATATCCCTCGAGTCTACGGAAGGAGGGCCGTCCTGGGCGACAGCGTCCGTGTCGCGAAGCCAAGTGCCTGGTCTACGTTGTTTGCAGTGCTCGGAACGGAGGCGGCGTGTCAGCTGCGCGATGCCTCAGCCTCAGAGCTGGAATTCGATCCACAACGGGTAGTGGTCCGAGATTCGCCATGAGACATCGAGCCGGGTATGCCCGGCAAAGGCATGGGGGATGAAGTCGAAGGTGCCTGCCTTGCCCTGGTAGGTCAGGCCATGCAGCAGCGAGGCTCCCGTGTCTTTGGAGAACCAGGCGATCTGGTCGTAGAAGTGCGTGGACGTGTCGTTGTCGAACACGGTGCGCGGAACATTATTCAATTCCGTTGGCGGCCACAGTCCCGTGGAGACGAACGCCTCGTAGAGCGGGTTGCCGATCCGGTCCAGGTTGAAGTCGCCCAGTACCAGAAGGTTCTCGTTCAAATCCTTTGGCTCGTCAGCCCAGGCGCGCATCCACTGCGCAAACGCGGTGATCTCCGGCAGCCGATCCGTTTGCGTGGTCCCCCACATCACGTGCACCGTGGTCAGGGTAAAGCCGACGGATCCCCTGGTGAAGCCGACGGACCCGCGGGTGAAGCCCGCCGCATACGGGGTGCGGGCAAACTGCAGGACCGGTCCTTGCGCGGCTGGTGGCAGGACAATTTCCCCGACCAGGCCCGAGGGCTGGATTCTGGTGCTCTCGTACAGGAAGGTCAACCGCTCCCCGTTCCCGGCGTCGCCCTGGGTGACATCGGAGGTGATGGCCCGCCAGTTGGTTCCGAGCCGGGCCAGCAAGAACCTCAGCGCCGTGGTATCCCGGCGCACCTCCTGCACGGCCACCACATCGAAGCGGGAGATTACTTCGGCGATGCACGCCACAGCGCGCCAGTCACGCTTCGGGGAATCGGATGGTGCTGCTTCCCACTTGGCGGTCAGATCGGCGAACGCCCGCAGGTTCCACGTTCCGATCAATAGATTCGACTCCGTCCGGGCCGGTACCACGCCGTCCAGGGCCGCGGCCAAGCTCGCCAGGTCCGCCAGGACTGCCGGCGTAGCGCCCCCAACATCACCCGGGGTCATGCTCGCGATCATAGTCCTCGAAGCGGACCTTGGACAGATTTCGGGCGGCTCATTTCCGCAAAGGCGGCACAGTCCAGCGGCCGACATGGACACGTGTCGGAAGGGGGAACAGCCCGGCGGTTACGGCCGCATCAACGACACAATCCAGCGACCGACATGGAGCCCGGCAACCGGCCGGCGCAGCCCGCCGGTTACCCGGCGGCCGGCGGGGCCAGTTGGGCCGGCCTGATGTTCGCGTTGCGGTGGAACACGTTATAGGGGTCCCAGTCGGCCTTGACCTGCGCGAGTCTGTCGTACTTCTGCGCTCCATACGAGGCACGGATCCGGTCCTCGTCGGCATCGGCCAGGAAATTCACGTAGGTGCCGGATCCCGGTGCCTTGGCACGCATCGCCGTCCAAAATGTCCGGACCCATTCGCGTTCCTGCGGAAGCAATTCCGGCGTCGGACAGCTGGCCGAGATATTGAGGACCCACTTGCCCTGCCGGCTGCCGCCAAAGGCCGTATCGCCGTCGGCCACCCGGGAGAATGCACCGGTCAGGGGAAAGATCGGGACGAAGGACAGGGGCGAGGCTCTTCGTGGCAGATGCTCGACGAGAACGTCGATGGCTTCGTCGCTGAGGTCGTCCAGATACAGCGCTTTCTCGTAGGAGTAGGCACCCCAGGGAGCGGCATCGTCGAACATGTGCTGGAGCTGGACGTACGGGATAGGGGTAATCAGCTGCCACTGCGGGGCCGGGGCCATCTGTTGGACGGCCTCGAGGGCCTTTTCATGGTCCTCGGCCGAGCCCCAATTGACCACGATCAGGGCAAAACCGGGCTGGCCCTGGTACTCCGGCGGAACGAATGGAGCCGGCGGGGCACTGAGGCCCGCGATCAGGTAGCCCATATCGTCCGGAAGCGTCGCCCCCAGGTCCCGGCTGAACCGCAGCCCGTCCCGCCCATGCTCGGTGCTCCAGAAGAAGATCGCCACGTTGGCCATCGGCGGGACCTGATGGAGTGCGAATTCGAACGTGGTGACGATGCCGAAGTTCCCTCCGCCCCCGCGCAGTGCCCAAAAAAGGTCGGGATTACTTTGGGCGGAGGCGCTCACGATGCGTCCTTCGGCGGTCACGACTTCGGCCGAAACGAGACTGTCGCACGTCAGGCCGGCGCGGCCGGTCAACCAGCCGATGCCGCCTCCCAAGGTCAGACCGGCCACCCCCGTGTGGCTGATGAACCCGCCCGTCACCGCCAGGCCATACTGCTGAGTGGCTCCGTCCAACTGCTCCCACGTGGTGCCGGGGCCACAACGCGCCCGCCGGGTCTCCGGATCCACGTTGACCGTGTTCATCGTGCCCAGGTTGATCATCAGGCCGCCATCATTGACGCCGTGGCCGGCATAGCTGTGGCCGCCGCCGCGGACAGCTAATTCCAGGCCCTCGGCCCGGGCGAAGGTAATGGCGTCGGCCACCTGGGCAGGGGTCCCAGGCCGGACAATGGCTGCCGGCCTGCGGTCGATGTCTCCGTTCCATACCGATCGGGCCTCGTCGTATCCGGGGTGACCCGGGATGATCACCTGTCCCCCAAACGAGGCGCGAAAAGCTGATATTGCGTCCTCAGAAACAGGCATGGTTTTCCTCCTGCGGTATGTGATAGCAAGAGCGTACTCCTCTGCAAGGCGCAGCGCGCCTCTGGTTGCCATGCGCCATATATGCAGGGCTATGAGGGGTGCAGATAGTGACATCGAAACGAATCGGGGCAGTCAATGCGGGGTATTTTCCTGCGTCTGCATGATGGCGGCGGACGCGCTCAAACCCCGGCGGCGCAACCCTGCCGCGGACGCACGACAGTCCCCCGGTTCTCTTGGAACGAGGGGACTGTCGGGTACCGCTTGACCCGGAGGTCACCGGGTGTCCGGCTCGGCAGGTTAGCTCAGCGTGGAGGCGTCGATGACGAACCGGTAGCGCACGTCGGAGGCCAGGACCCTCTCATACGCTTCGTTGATCTGGCTGGCCGGGATGACCTCGATTTCGGCGCCCAGCTTGTGCTCGGCACAGAAATCAAGCATTTCCTGAGTTTCGCGGATGCCGCCGATCATCGAGCCGGCAAAGGAGTGGCGGCCGGCGATCAGGGAGAAGGCGTTCAGCGACAGGGGCTCGGCCGGAGCGCCGACATTGACCAGGGCGCCGTCGAGTGCCAGCAGGGACAGGTACTCGTCGACGTTGATTTTCGCGCTGACGGTGTTCACAATCAGGTCGAAAGTGCCGGCGAGCGTCTCGAAAGTTCCGGAGTCCGAAGTAGCGAAATACTCGTCCGCGCCGAGGCGAAGACCGTCCTCCTGCTTCTTCAGCGACTGGGAAAGGACCGTGACGTGGGCACCCATCGCGTGCGCGATCTTCACCGCCATGTGACCAAGTCCGCCCAGTCCGACGACGGCGACCTTCTTGCCCGGGCCGGCCCCCCAGTGGCGCAGCGGGGAGTAAGTGGTGATGCCGGCGCACAGCAGTGGCGCGGCGGCGTCGAGCTCGATGCCTTCCGGGATCGTGACGACGAAGTCTTCGGTTACGACGACGTGGGTGGAGTAACCGCCCTGGGTGATCGTGCCGTCGCGGTCGACGGCGCCGTAAGTGCCGGTGTTGCCTTTCAGGCAGTACTGTTCCTCGCCGGCCTGGCAGTTTGCACACTCGCCGCAGGAGTTCACCATGCAGCCGACTCCGACCCGGTCGCCCACGGCATGCTTGGTGACGGCGGAACCGACCTCGGAGACGATTCCGGCAATTTCGTGGCCGGGTGCCAGCGGGTAGGACTGCGGACCCCACTCGCCGCGGACGGTGTGGATGTCGGAGTGGCAGATGCCGGCAAACTTGATGTCAATCAGCACATCGTGGGGGCCGACGTCGCGCCGCTCGATGGTGGTCGGGACAAGGTCCTCGGTCGCGGACGGGGCGGCGTAAGCGTTGACGGTAAGCATATTTCTCCGGTAACTGTTGGTTGATTGGAAGGGTTTGCGGTCGGCCATGGAGCAAAACCCGACAGGACCGAACGCCGAACATCGGCTTCGGTCCCATCTGCGTCAACAGGTAACGCCGGCCATTCATTCCAGACAGAGAGCCGAGGCTTATAGATGCCTCGGTGGGCGACGGCCGGTGGACGCCAGATTAATCGGCGGCGAATTGTTGCCAAATGATCTTCGCTGGCCACCGCAGCAGCGGTGGCGCGACAAATCCAGGCGCTAGATTCGTTACTGCACGGGCCGTACCGGCCGGCTGGATGACGTCCAGTCCACCGGTGGGCGCCATCGACTAAGAATGAGGATGGGAATCCGAATGAAGCAGCTGCACAGACGACGCTGGGAAACTGCTGCCGGGGCAGCAGCCTTGGCCTCGGCCCTCACCGCGGGGATGGTTGGCCTTGGAGCGCCGGCCGCCATGGCAGCGCAACACCATGGCCCTCCCACCGGACACCACGGCACCACCGCCACCCCAATCAAACATGTGGTGGTGATCTTCGGTGAGAACGTCTCCTTCGACCATTACTTCGCCACTTATCCGCAGGCGGCGAACATCCCCGGCGAAACCCAGCAGGGCACCGGAATTCCCGCCGCCGGCTTCCATCCGGCTAAGAGCACGCCGAAGAACATCGCCACGTTGCGTCAGGACAACCTGCTCGCGCCCAACAACCCCAACTCGGTCCAGCCGTCCCGCCTCAGTCCATCCCAGGCCGTGACCTGCGATCAGGACCACAATTACACCGCCGAACAAAACGCCTACAACGGCGGCGCCATGGATCAGTTCGTCAAGTACACCAGCCGGGATGCCTGCGGCGCGAACCAGTATGGCCGCCCAGGACTGACCATGGACTACTACGACGGCAACACCGTCACGGGCATTTGGAATTACGCCCAAAACTACGCCATGAGTGACGCCCACTTCAGCACCACCTTCGGCCCGTCAACCCCAGGGGCCCTGAATCTGGTATCCGGGCAGACTCACGGTGCCGCCGAATTCACCGCCACCGGTCAGCCCGTCACGCCCGCGCAGAGCGACTATGCCGTTCGTGTTCCGGACGCCAACGGTGTGGGCACCGTTATCAACGACCCGGACCCGGTCCACGATGACTGCTCCAACAACAATCACGCCAACTCCAACAATCTGCTGGGCATGCAGGGCAAAAACATCGGCGACCTGCTCAATGCCAAGAATGTCAGCTGGGGCTGGTTCCAGGGCGGCTTCGCTCCCACCACGGCCGCGACCGCAAGCTCTGCGGCCATTTGCGGGAGCACCCACACCAACGTCGCAGGCGGGGCTGTCAATGACTACAGCCCGCACCACGAACCATTCCAGTACTATGCCTCGACGGCCAATCCGCATCACTTGGCGCCTGCCAGCACGGCCGAAATTGGACACAGCGGCCAGGCGAACCACCAATACGACATGACCAGCTTCGACAAGGTGGTCAACTCGGATAACATGCCCGCTGTTTCTTTCCTGAAGGCCGGCAGCTACCAGGACGGCCACGCCGCCTACTCCGACCCGATCGACGAACAGAAATTCATCACCGCCCAGGTCAACGCCATCGAAAAGTCAAAAAATTGGAACAGCACGGCGATCGTGCTGGCCTACGATGACTCCGATGGCTGGTACGACCATGTCGCCGCGGCCGTGAAGAATGCTTCCAACTCCGACGACGACGCCGCATGGTGCCTGAATGCCTACAACAAGGGCGTCCCGGCCGCGAACGGCTATGCGGACCGTTGCGGCCCTGGCCCCCGTCAGCCCTTGGTGGTCATATCTGCCTTTGCGAAGAAAAACTTTGTTGACCACACGCAGACGGACCAATCCTCCATTCTGCGCTTCATCGAGGACAACTGGCATACCGGACAGATCGGGGATGGATCCGCCGATGCCGACGCCGGCAGCATCATGGCCATGTTCGACTTCAAACACCAGCGCAGCGACAAGGTGCTGCTCAACGAACAGACCGGCGCTGTTGCCTCCATTATCTCGGGCAAGGACGACGACGGCGGCGGTCAGGGCGACAACGGCAACCACGACAACAACGGTCAAAGCGACGACGGTCGCGGTAGCCACGGCGGTGGGAGCCACCACGGCGAAAAAGCCGATCACCGCAACAGCAACCGCATTTCCTAACTCGGCGCTGCCGGCAGCTACTTTGCCCTGGTCCGCAGCGCACCTGCGGGCCAGGGCAGCGTGGCAAGAACGACCGCGGCCAGGGTAAGGACGGTTCCGAAAATGGTTTCCGGCGCCACCACCGTCCCGGGCGTCGGGAAGCTCAGGTCCAGCACCAGCGATCCGAGCATCTGACCGGAAATAACGCCCAGGCCCAGCTGCAGCACGCCGATGACCTTCACCAGCAGGCCGCCGAGCACCACGAAAAGGCATCCGAGTGGCCCGCCCAAATACAGCCACCACTCGCCCGGAAGAGCGGCCGCGGGCCCGGCGACCAGCACCTTGGCCAGCCACGCCAGCGTCAAAAAGAGCGTACCGCCCAAAAAGTTGACCAGCGTGGACGCCAGTGGCGTCCGGTAGACCACTGCCAGAAAGCCGATCGCGCCCTGCTGCGGCGATTGCAGCAGACCCGCAGCCAGGGGCATCAGCAGCGGAAGCACGGCCGCGGCCGCGGGTCCGGAGCCGAATCGGGGTGACACGGCCCACGTCACCGCGATCAGTATCAAAGCCACACTCAGCAGCCGAACCGGAGTGATCCGCCGTCGGCCGGCCGGGCCGAATCCGATACTGTCCGTCATCAATCCGCTGACGCTGCTCCCGGCCACCACGGCGACGGTGAACAGGGCCACGCCCAGTACCCCGATGGTGGCTGCCTGGGACAGCACATAATAGGCTCCAACGAGTCCACAGAGCATGTACCAGGGGCGGATCTGCCTCAGCCGGAGCGCCGGCACGATTCGCGCCACACCGGCCCGACCTCGCGGCAAGGCTGCGCAGAGCACCGCAGCCACCACCAGGCCCGTAACGAAACTTACCAGCGCGGCCGCGATGTTGTCCTGCAGGTGCTGGGCCAGCGCGCCGTTGAGCCTGGCCTGCACCGGCATCACGAGGCCGCCAGCCACCGCCAGGGTTTGGCCCAGCGCCGGCGGCAGCTTTGTTCGTTGTTTCACCCTGCACAGCCTAGAGTCCTGCCGGACCCTGTGCGAGCCGGCAGCGCTGCGACCGGCTCGCCTGTGCAGGGAACACACAGCTCATTCACAGCCTTTCGAATGGCGGGGTAAGGGGCCCGGCTTTAATGTTGTTCCAGAAGCAACGTTCCGGAAATGCCGGCCGCGAACTCTCCCTGTTCCGACGTAAGGATCGACCGATGGCCGAAATGCTTGAGCAGCCCGCGCTCAGAAGCATGTCCCGGCAAGGACCGGCGGTGCGCCGACGGGCCAATCCCAGCGTGCTGCTGTGTCTGGTCTGGTCTGGGCCGGCGCGGCCGCCGTGCTTGCTTTGTGGTGGTTCGATACGCCCTCCGTTGCCGGGCTGGCCGACTGGCTCATTAATGCCGGTAGGATAACCGGGTTGCTGGCTGGCTACGCCGTCATTGTGCTGATCGCGCTGATGGCACGCATCCCGGCGCTGGAGCACGGTGTGGGTACCGATCGGCTGGCGCGCTGGCATGCCATGGGCGGCCGCTATACGGTGAGCCTCGTCGTCGTCCATGGCTTGCTCATCACGTGGGGCTACGCCGTGCAGGCCAACACCGATGTCGTCAACCAAAGCGCCGTCCTGCTGCTGAGTTATCCGAATGTGCTGGCCGCGACCGTGGCCGGGCTACTGTTGCTCGGCGTTGGACTGATCTCCGCCCGGGCGGCCCGGTCCCGGCTGCGCTACGAAACCTGGTTTTATCTGCACTTTTACACCTATCTGGCGACAGCGCTCGCGTTCAGCCATCAGTTTTCCGCCGGTGCCGATTTCGTCGACAACCTGCCCGCGCGGGTGGTGTGGTCAATCTTGTACATCGGCGTCGGCGTCGTGCTCCTTTGGTACCGGTTCCTGCTGCCCGTCCGCCAGGCGCTGCGCCACCAGTTGCGCGTATCGCATCTCTACCGCGAGGGTCCCGGCGTGGTCTCGATCGTCGTTACCGGCCGGCATCTGGACGAGCTGGCCGTGGAATCGGGCCAGTTCTTCCGGTGGCGGTTCCTCACCAGGCATGCGTGGTGGGCCGCCAATCCCTTCTCACTGTCGGCCCCGCCGGTCGCGGACGCTATGCGGCTGAGCGTGAAGGATCTTGGTGAGCACAGCCACCGGCTGAAACATCTCCGGCCCGGAACGCGGGTGCTGGCCGAGGGACCCTACGGTGCCTTCACCGCCGCTGCCCGCACCCGGGACAAGGTTCTGCTTCTTGCCGCAGGAGTGGGCATCACCCCCTTGCGGGCCCTGTTCGAAACCCTGCCCGGCAACGTCGTACTGCTCTACCGGGCCCGGAGTGAGGCAGATATCCTGTTTCGGTCCGAGCTTGACGCCATCGCCGCCGGGAGGGGAACCGGGGTGCACTATCTGCTCGGTTCCCGGCAGCGGCGTGGGGCCGATGTCCTGTCCCCCAGGCGGCTGGCCCAGCTCGTTCCGGACCTGAGCGAGCGCGACGTTTACGTATGCGGTCCGCCGGCCTGGACGACGACGGCGGTGCAGGGTCTGCGCGCCGCAGGCGTCCGCCGCCGCCAGATTCATTCCGAGTCCTTCGAGCTGTAGGAGAGTTCCCTTGCGCCGCGTCATTCTTACCATCGCCGCCACAATCACCGGTCTGGTGCTGCTGCTGGGTTTCAAGACCCACCCCATCGCGCAGGCAGTTCCCGACCCGACGTCGTCGGCCGTCAGCCCGCCGGCCGCGAGCCCGTCTATCCCCAGTCCGTCGGCTGCCAGTCCGTCGGCGACCGCGCCTACGGCCGCCGCTCCCGCTGGAGGGGTGCAGACGTTCATCGGTACCGCCGTCAACACGCGCTATGGCCCGGTCCAGGTGCAGGTCACCGTTACCGGAAGCAAAATCACCGGCGTGACAGCGCTCCAGGTGCCTTCCGAGAGCGGGCGTGACCAGCAGATCAACAGCTATGCCGTGCCACAGCTCACCCAGGAGGTGCTGGCAGCCCAGAGCGCGCAGGTGGACATGGTTTCCGGCGGCACCTACACCAGTGAGGGCTATCTGGCGTCCTTGCAAAGCGCCCTCGATCAAGCAGGCATCCATTGACCTCCGGAAGCGGTCCGCGTGCGCCGGTCCGCCGGGTGGAGCACTGCATGGGCACGGTTTTCTCCTTCGACATCCGCGGAGCAGGCGTCCCGCTCACCGCACTGGAGGAGGCCATCCGCTGGCTGCATCGGATGGACGCCATGTTTTCCACCTACCGTGCGGACAGCGAGATCAGCCGTATGGACCGCGGCGAGATTGCCCCCTCAGACTGCTCCCCCGAGGTCCGCGAGGTTCTTGGCCTCGCGGCCGAGGCCGGGGAACGCAGCAGCAATTACTTCAGCACCAGCATCAACGGCCGCCTCGACCCCTCCGGCATGGTCAAGGGTTGGGCCATCGAGAAAGTCAGCATCTTCCTGCGCAACGCCGGGTCCACCGTCCACGCGCTCAACGGCGGGGGCGACATCCAATTCGTGGGTCTTCCGGCGCCCGCGCGACCGTGGACCATCGGCGTCGCCAGTCCATTCCAGCCGCGTACACTGGCCACCACCGTCTCCGGACCCACGACCGGTGCGGATTTTGCCGTCGCCACCTCCAGCACCGCCGAACGCAGACTGCACGTTGTTGATCCGTTTACCGGACGGCCGGCGACAACCTTGGCCAGCATCACGCTTACAGGCGAACGGCTGACCGTCGTCGATGCCTATGCCACGGCGGCGCTGGCCATGGGGGAAGCGGCCCGGGACTGGATCGAGCAGCTCCCCGGCATCGAGGCTTTCGCCGTCACCGCGGACGGCCGGAGCTGGCACACCTGCCAGTTTCCACTCCATCGGCCGAGCCAGGAACCAGCGCCCCGAGCCAATCCGGCGTCCGTAGGCCAATGCGAGGAGAACCGGCGGCACGAGTCCGGTCTCAGAGACTGTGCCGCCGGCCCCCGGCCCTGAACTCTCGTCCAGGCCGCAGCTCCTGGCTGGAGGAACTGTCAGGAACGAGCCTAAGGTGGCGCCGACAGTGCGGAAACGAGTAGCGACTACTCCTTTTTTGGAGCCGCTGCCCGGTGCCGGGCGGCCGTAGTACCTGTTGACAAAGTGCACCGAGCTGGTCCATGGCAGCGGGTCAGGCCGTTGCCGCCGCCGGACTGGTCCGGGCCGGAGCGGCAGCGCGTTATCAAATCGGTATTCACTGCGGCAGGATTTTCAGCTCAGACCGGTTCGCAGGCCGTATGCTCGTAACAACGGACTGGCCTTCCGCCCTCACGGGCGTGCCTCCTCCGGCGGCCCCAGGCTCAGCTGGGACCCAAATCTACCAGGAATAGTGACGTGTCCCTTTCTGCCCAAAACACCATGCCGCGGACCAGCGGGGAAACCGTTAACCGGTCCTTCCCGGAATCTGCCCGCGCCGATTGGGTTGACATCCCGCCGCTGCGCCGCCAGGCGCTGCAGATCATCGGTTCGGTGCTGCGTGCCGACAGCGCCGCAGATCACGACGTCAAAACGCGGCTGCGGGGCCATATCGCCACTCACTCGGCCAATCCGCAGCGTGCGCTGCTGGAGCATCTGCTGGAGACCATGCGGATCAACAACGCCCAATCCGCGCCGTAGCCGCCGAACCCGGTCACAAGCAAATAAGGACGGACAGGTGACCGCAGTCTTCGATGGCGCCACAACCATGACCAGGGCGAGGCCAATTCGTCCGCGTTATGCCGATGCGCGCGCGTAATGCCGAAGCGCGCGCGTTATATGGCCGGGGCGGCCGATCCACCGGCGTTATCCGGGCAGCGGCACGTTGGGCGTTTCGTCGTCGCCGCCGTAAGCCTTCTCCTCCAACTCTTCCTTCTTCTCGTCATCTCCGCCCTGGACCCGCTCGGCCTTGGCCTCTAAACCGGCCGTCTGCGGATCATGCCGGTTCAGATCTGCAGCCTTGTCACCATTGGTTTCGGATGTGCTCACGGCTCGCCCTCTTCCTGTAGTTTCCTTACCTGACCACGGAGATGGTCGCCGCGGCAGCTAGTACGACGGCGCCGAAGCCAAGCCGAAATATTGCTCCAGCGTGCGTGCACCGCGGTTATGCATGTCCGTGGCCGCCTTGGTGCCAACATACCGCAGATGCCATGGCTCATAGGTGTAGCCCGTGATACCGGTGTACCCCTGCGGATAGCGGACGATGAAGCCGTACTTCCAGGCATTGGCGGCCGCAAAGGAACCGGCCGGTGTGCCGGCAAAACAGTCCTGCAGCGCGCAGGCCCCACTGGGATTTCCGATATCCATGGCGAGGCCGCTTTGATGTTCGCTGAACCCGGCCCGGGCGGAAATGCTGTCCGCGTAGGCGCGTCCGTAAATCGAGGCGTAGTAGTTGTACAGAGCGAGCTGGGAGGCGTAGGAGCGATAGCCACTGACGGTGCTGATCCACACGCCAGCCGCAGTTGCCCCATCGATCAGCCTGTTCAGCTGTGCGGCTGCCTCACGGCGCATCAACTGATTCCCGACCGGAACGAGATCGGCCGGTACATAATTGTGCGGGGAGAGCGGACGGCGCTTATTGACGACGACGCCGAGGCTCACCGTGCCGGGCATCACGCTGATGTGTCCACGCGAATTCCAGCTGATCGAGCCGCCCTTGAAGACCTGGCTGCATGTCCGCAGCGATTGTCCGGTGCACACTTCCGAGCCGGAAGGGTAGCCCAACAGGCTCCGTTCTGAGCCGAGCTGCGACCATTTAATGCCGATGGCTCCATGTACCGGATGCGCGCCGGCGGCCCCGGTCCAATACATCGTTCCGCCTTGGAAGCTCTGCACGCAGCCTCCAGCGGCCAGTCCGCAGCGGATCTCGTTGACGGGGTAGCCCAGGACGCTGCGCTCCCACTTAAGTCCGGCCCAGCGCGCCGCGATGGCCCCTCGCGTGACGTGTGCCCCGGAGGCCGGCGAAAAGTAGATGTAGCCGCTGCGGAAACTTTGCACGCAGCCGCCGCGGACAAGTCCACAGCTGAGCCGGCTGACCGCCGGTCCGAGATAGCCTGCGGAACCGCCCAGCGATCTGTATTTTGCCGCGATGCCACCGCCGTCCGTGGAGGACGGCTTGGCGGTCGCTGCGGTTCCGGCGGTCCCGGCTGTCCCGGCGGTCCCGGCTGTCCCGGGGACGACAAGCACCAACCCGAGCGCCGCCGCCAGCACTGCAAGCCACCTGGAAATTCTCATGCTGTCCCCCACCGTTCCTTCTGCGGCGTTTTGCCACCAGGAAGAATGCTACGGCGGTGTTGGCACGCGGCACAACGGACGGAGCGCCTCAGCTCCGGTGTTGGCGCCATTCCGTCGCCAAGGTGGCATATACGAGGTCGCTGCTCCACTCGCCTTTGAGGTACCAGTTCTCCAGCAGTCGTGCTTCCCGCCGCATGCCCAACCGTTCGCAGATGGCAGCGGACGCGGTGTTTCGGTCGTCCAGCCGGGCTTCAATCCGGTGGATATTCAAGAATTCAAAGGTCAGCTCCAGAACCGCGGAGGCGGCCTCAGTTGCATAGCCTTGTCCCCGGCCGCCTGGGGTAAGGGTCCAGCCGATTTCGCCTGTCTTCGGTCCCTCGGCCGTACCGGCTCCCCATTTGAGCGCGATTTCCCCCAGGAAGCCGGGCGCATCCACGGCTTCAACGGCGAAGCCGCCCAATCCCCCGCCTTGTCGAAGCCGGAATCGATGTACATCGCTATCCGTGCCATGCAAAATAGGGCCAAGTCCCCGGGGGTGAACCGGCGCAGCCTTAGCCGGGATGTGACGAGCGGCAACGGCAGGTCGGGCATAGCCAAAGCCTATTGCAGCCACCTCGCCGACCGGCCAGCCCATTCCCTGTCGGTGCATTGTTGTTTGCGGTCGCGGAGGGTCGTCTTTAGGGGTACTGCGGGGTGCCTGCATAGATGAAGCTGTCCCGGGCCGCCCAGTTGATGCCGTCGACGAGGGGACCTGAGACGACGACGCCCGTGCCGCTCACCGCCGTACCTAAAGCGGAGTTCCAGGTATAGCGGGTGAGGGCTCCGGTGGTATCCCCAAAGTAGATGTTGGTGCCGTCAATGAAGGTGGAACGGGTGGTGGCGAATTTGGGGTCGCTGGAGGCAGTGAACCGGGTGGCACCGGTGATGGTGCTCTGAGGCTCGAAGTAGCGGTAATAAAGGTTCGAGCTTCCCGAGACGGTGTAGTAGAGCCGGGCTGTGACCCGGTCGTAGAACATCGAGGTCATGACCTTCAAGTCTGACACGAACGCCGGCAGGTTGTTCAGCTCAACGATGCTTGCAGTGCCGAGTGTCGTGCGGTCAAAGGTCTGGGCCTGGAGCGTTCCGTCGGAGTGGGCTGAGTACAGTTTGCCGTCCAGCATGAACAGCCCGCGTACGGTGGAGAAATCAGTGCTGGTGGAAAGAGTTGTCGAAGCGGTCACGGCGGTGCCGCTGAACTCCCTGCGGACAAGCGAGCTGGCCGGTAATGTCGCACCCATGTCGTCCTTGGCACCGCCCGCGGCGAAGACAGATCCAGGCAGGCTTCCGGCCTCTTCCGGCGGCATGGCGAATCCTCCGGTTACGGGCATGAATGCCATCCGGCCGTGGTACTGGTAGTTGGAGATCCGGTCGGTGTCGCTGCCGATCCACAGGCCGGCGTCGGTGGCCCAGAAGGAGTAAACACCGTAGCCGCGGGTGCGGCCTGGGTTCCACGTCGTCGGGATGCCGGTGCGTGGATCCAGGGCCGCCAGGCCTTCACGGTTGACTGCGCCGGGTCCGACGGCGTCGCCGACGAACGGGTTATTGAGATAGCTGAAGTGGCCGCCGACGTAAACAGCGGCGTTGGTGACTGCGATCCGGGTGATGGTGTCCCCGCCGGTGTAGTCGATCCAGGTCGGCTGCTGGTTAGCGCCCGTGGTGACGATATTCCAGCGCGAACTCGCATCACACATGGTGTTCGCGTAGTAGGCGCCCGTGGTGGCGACAGCGAAGAACGTACCATCCGGAGAGATGTCAATGTCGCGCATGTAGCTCTCGAAGTGGGTGCTGCACAGCGGTTCGAACCTGGTTGTGGACCAGTTCGCCAGGGACGTCGGGGACGTGGTCAGGTCCGCCATGAAAATCTGGGTGCGTGAGGCGCCGTTGACGACCGTGAAGTTGCCGATAGCGACCAGCTTGGACCCGTCAGGGGTGATATCTGCGCGCAGGATGGAGAGGGCACCACCGTTGCGGGGTCCGCTGATGTCCAGCCGGACCTCGGGCAACTGTGCACCGGTGACCGGGTTGACGGCGGCGAACAGGGGCCAGGGCTTACCCGCGACGTTGTTGAACCTGCCGGTGACATAGAGCTTGCCGTTGCGCAGCATGACCTGGTGGATGCGCCCGTCGAAGGCCGGCGTCTTGAAGCTCGCGTCCCGCGTCCCGGTGGTGACGTCGAGCTTAGCCACGGCGCGCTGGGTGGTGCCGTTCACCGTGGAGAAACCGCCGGCGATCCAGATCTGATTGCTGGTGCCCCCGACTGCGAGCACGTCCATGACCTCACCGTTAACGGCGGGCGCGAAGGAAGTGATCTCGCCGGTGGAGAACTTGAAAGCGAAGATGTTCGTCCGGGGAATGATTGTGGTGCTGGCCTGGGTGCGGACCTGGGTGAAGTTGCCGACGACGACGACGATGTCGCCGACCTGGGCGAAGCCGCTGACGTAGCCGTCCAGCACGTGCGGGGTTGTCCTGTTCGGCTGGGCGCTGACCACCACGGACTGGTGCCCGGGCTGCAGGGCCGAGGCCGGGCTTGAGGGAACCAGCACCGCCAGGACCAGCGCAAGCACCACGAGACATACCGTCCGTGCAAGGCTGGTTCCAGGGTTATACCGACGGTGCCGGCCAGGGGTGACCAACTTTGCAGCCGCAATTCCCGAAAACAACATGCTGACCCGCCTCCCTTTATTGCTGAACCTCCCCGCGCCCGCAACCGCACGGCGACGCTTTTCCGGCTCATTCCAGAGAATTATGACTGGACAGAACGGGGTGGGCAATAGGTAATTCCGGCAGGATACTGAGTAGGCGGGCTAATACTGTCCGGTGCGGATATTGGCAGCCACGTAGCGGAAGTAGGTGCTGCCGGGGTCCATGGCGGCGGGATTGTTCCGGCCGGAATACCAGTCGCTGACGATCTGCGCCTGCTGCTCCAGGTTAAAATCTGCGTATGGTTGGCCCGCCGGACCATAGCTGTACGGATTTCCGCCGCCTGCCTCGCAGATCTTGCTGGCCAGGGCATCGGCCAGCAGCGAGAGCTCCATCGGCGTGTGGGCGATCTGCCAAGCATGCGTCAGTTCGTGGATGAAAACTTCCCCGTAGGATTTGGAACCGTCACCGACATGATATTGGCGCGGGTCGTCAAAAGCCTCGGGACCCATGTTGACGGTAATTTTCGAGTCGAAACGGGGAAAAGTGAAGGCGCGGTTGCCTCCGCCAATGGTATCCGTCAACACGATCCGGTCCCTGGGTGGAAGCGTTCCGGCAAAGACCTGGGCATCGGCCCAGTTGTATTCCTCCTCGCTCAGTTCCCGGGTTCGGCTGCCGGCGGAAGCGATGCCCTCCGCGGCAAGGGCCAACAGGGTGTTGGAGGGCCCTGCCAGCCACAGCACGCCTTCAACGACGCGGGCCCCCGGGACCAGCGAGCCGGTACTGATCAGCGAGCCCACCTCGACGCCGACGAAAATCACCAGACCAATGGCTTGGCCCAGAGGAGTGGAACCGACCAGCCAGCGGGTTACGAAGCTGACGGCCGACTCCAGGGTGGAGCCAATGTCGGAGGAGTAATCGGTGCTGAAGTGGAAATCCCCGCCGGCGAAATCCGCGTAGTGGGCGCTGAGGATGGGTTGACCAGGATACCTGTCATCCCAATCGTGGTTACGGGACCCCGCGGTAAAGGTTCCGCCCACGTGTCCGGAATGGGCCAATGCAATTGCGTGGCCGTTCCTGTCTCCCAGCAGGGCACTGACGCCAAAGTCGTAGCCGTCCGCGCCGCTGTCGTGTGCATGTCCACGCCAGCGGGTGGTCCCGTCGTCGAATACTGTCACTTCGCCCCAGCCGCCCAGCGCCGCCAGCCCGCCGCTCGCGATCTGGGCGCTGAAGATGCGTTGGTGTGATTTATCGAGCAGCGCCCAATTGTCATTGACGCCGGACCAATCGACGCCTTCGTACCACCAGGAGGTATAGATTTGGGCGTCGTTTCCGGTGATGAACAAGTCCAGATTCCTGGCCGATCGTGCTGTCGCCGCCAACGGCGCGCCGGCCGGAAAGAAACCACCCAGCGAACGCCAGTTGTCATTTACCCCGGACCAGTCGGCGCCGTCATACCACCACGACGTGTAGACCCGGCCATCATTACCCGTGATGAATAGATCCAAATTACCCGCCGACCGCGACGTCACCGCCACCGGCGCGCCAGGGGGAAAGAAACCACCCAGCGAACGCCAATTGTCATTTACCCCGGACCAATCCGCCCCGGCATACCACCACGAGGTATAAACCCGTCCATCATTACCCGTGATGAACAGATCCAAATTGTTCGATGAACGGGCCACTCCCGCCACCGGCGCACCGGCCGGAAAGAAACCACCCAACGAACGCCAGTTGTCATTTACCCCGGACCAGTCGGCGCCGTCATACCACCACGACGTGTAGACCCGGCCATCATTACCCGTGATGAACAGATCCAAATTACCCGCCGACCGCGACGTCACCGCCACCGGCGCGCCAGCGGGAAAGATACCACCCAGCGAACGCCAATTGTCATTCACCCCGGACCAATCCGCCCCGGCATACCACCACGAGGTATAAACCCGGCCATCATTACCCGTGATGAACAGATCCAAATTGTTCGATGAACGGGCCACTGCCGCCACCGGCGCGCCAGCCGGAAAGAAACCACCCAGCGAACGCCAATTGTCGTTGATGCCGGACCAATCGCCGCCCTCGTACCACCACGAGGTATAAACCCGGCCATCATTACCCGTGATGAACAGATCCAGGTTTCCCGAACTCCTTGAGGTGGCAGTTATCCGTGCCCCCACCGGAAAAAATCCGCCCAGCGAGCGCCAATCGGACCATCCGGTGGCGGGATTCCACCACATGGTCCAGACGCGGCCGTCGTCGTGCACGGCGAAAAGGTCCAACTGATCCGGATTACGGCTGATGGCTGTGACATTTCCAGCAACCATGACAGGTCCTCTGCTGGCCGGGAACTACGCGAGAATACACCGGGCGCCGACTGGAGTACTGCTGGTCGTCCGCCCGAGACGGAAAGCCGAAAGAAGCGTAACCCTACGCCGGTGCGCCTGAACTGTCCAGCACTGCCCAGCCCTGCGGAGGAACCACCACGCTGCCGGTGTTCCCCGCCGTAAATAGTGAGGCACGTCCGGCCATGATCTGCGGCTGCCCCGGGATCTGGGCCGTGAGCGGGCGATCGGCCAGATTCAACAGCACGGCGAGCGCGTGGGTTCCGTCGGTGAGCCGATAAACCAACTGCTCGTTGGCCACTGAAATGGGTTCCGTGCGGGCACGATGCAGCCACGGGTTCCGGCGGCGCAGGCCGATCAGGTCCTGGTGCAGGCGGAAAATCTCCAATCCCAGCGGGGAAAGGTCGTCAGGATGCTCGGGGAATTCCGGCCGAATGGCGTCATCGCCTCCAACCCTGTCCTCCTTGATGCCGCGAAACCCCTGTTCATCGCCGGCGTACACGGACGGTGTTCCCCCTGCGGTGAACAGGATAACCAGCGCGTGCGGCAGGAACCTGCTGTCGTTGAGCCGGCTGGCGATCCGGGTGACATCGTGATTCCCCACAAATGTCAATGGCGGATATGCGGACAGGAAGGTGTTGTGCCGCTCCAAGGCCGAGGCAAGCTCATAGAAGTTTCCGTCGTTGAGGGAGCTCCAGATGGCCTTCCACAGTTCGTATTGGGTGGCCGAATCGAGGGAACCCTCGTGGACTGCCGCAACGTAGTCGCCGTGGATGAACTCGCCCACGAAGTAGGCCTGCGGGAATTCCTTCCGAACTCGGCCCTGCACCGTGGACCAGAAGTGTGCCGGCACGGCATAGGCGGCATCCAGACGCCACCCGTCAGCCCCACGGGCAAGCCAATATTTCATCACCTGCCCCACGTACGCTGCCACCTCGGCGTCGTCATGGTTGAGAGCCACCAGTTGCCGGTGCCCCTCAAAATCCTCGTAGGCCGGCTCAATGCCTGGCCGGAAGGCTCCTGCAGGCCAGGAAAGTCGGAACCAGGAGGCCGACGCCGCCGCTGGTCCGTCGTCGAGCACCTGCCGGAAAGCGGGAAAACCTCGCCCCACGTGGTTGAACACGCCGTCGAGCAGAACGCGCAGCCCACGGGCCCGGCAGGCCGCAATCAAGGCGTCGAAGTCGTCCTCGTCGCCCAGCCGGGGATCGATGCGAAAGTAGTCCACCGTGTCGTAGCCATGAGTCTCGGAAGCAAAGATGGGACCAAAGGCAATTCCGGAAGCACCCAGCCGAACTGCGTAGTCCAGCCAGCCAATCAGCTTGCGGAGACCGTGCACCACCGGCGTCCCGGGCGGGCCGGACTCCCGAGCAGCTCCCACGAAACCGAGCGGGTAGATCTGCCACCACACCGTATGGGCTATCCATCCACTGTCCGCCATGCCAATCCACCTTTCGCCAACGGCTGTCTTCGTCTTGTACTCTGCCACGTTCCACACCATGGACGCACAAGCACGTTCCAAACCACAGGCGCGGAAGCACCTTCCAGGCCGCAGGTGCCGAAGCTCCTGCGGATCCTTCCCCAGCGCCGTTGCCCACGCGAATGTCCGAGCCCCGTCGTAGACTCTGTCCTGAGCCACACGACGTTCCACGGAGAGGACTTGCACCAATGACCGGAGCACTTGCCCCAACCCTGAAATTGCGCCGCGGCGCCAGGATTCCCCTGCTCGGGCTGGGAACCTGGCCACTTGACGACGCACAAACTGCCGCAGCAGTTATTACCGCCGTGGACGCCGGCTACCGCTTATTCGACACGGCGGAAAACTACCGTAATGAGCGTGGCGTTGGCGAAGGCATTCGACGCTCCGGCATTGAGCGCGGCGAAGTGTTCCTCACAACCAAATTCAATAAGGAGTGGCACAGCCGCGACGGCGCCAAACGTGCCTTTGAGAAATCAGCACGCAGGCTCGGTGTGGATTACATTGATCTGCTTCTGCTGCACTGGCCCAATCCCGAGCAGGACCGCTACGTGGACGCCGTTGCGGGATTGGCGGACCTGTTCGCGGACGGCCGCCTAAGGGCGATCGGGACGTCGAACTTCAAGGCCCACCACCTGCAGCGCCTCATCGATGCTGGGCTGGTTCCCGATCTCAACCAGATCCAGCTGGATCCGAGACATGCCCGCTCCGAGGTCCGCGCCGTCCACCGACAGCACGGCATTGTCACTGAGTCCTGGAGTCCGCTGGGACAGGGCTCAGGCCTTCTGGAGTCCGGGCCGATTGCCGGGCTTGCCGCGAAATACGGACGTGCCCCGGCCCAGATCGTGCTGCGCTGGCACGTTCAGCAGGGCCTGGTGGCGATTCCGAAGTCCGCGACGCCGGAGCGGATACACCAGAACATCAGCATCTTCGACTTTGAACTCGACGACGACGACATGGCCCAACTCCGGGGTTTGGATGCCGGCGAGGACGGCGTCGCGGATTCTGACCGGTTCGGCCACTAGGAACCGAGAACGGGAGCCTTCATGCCGGACCAGGGGAACGCGCCGATCGACAGCGATCTCGCCCGTCGCCTGGTGGGCTCACAATTTCCGCACTGGGCCCAGCTTCCCATCAGCACTGTTGACCCAGGGGGTTGGGACAACCGCACGTTTCGGCTTGGGGCGAAGCTGAGCATCCGGTTGCCGAGCGGCCCCGGCTACGCCCAGCAGGTCCGAAAGGAACAGCACTGGCTGCCGCTGCTCGCGACGGGTCTTCCACTGCCGATTCCCACCCCGGTTGCCGAGGGCCTGCCAGCCGAGGGCTACCCCTACCCCTGGTCGATCTATCAATGGCTTGACGGGCAGGTTGCCAGCGAAACCAACGTTGCGGACCCGACTCGGTTCGCCACAGCACTGGCCGGGTTTCTGAACGTTCTCCACCAGCGCGAGCCCACCGGCGGTCCCGCTCCGGGATCGCACAACTGCTTCCGCGGCGCATCCCCCACCGTCTACGCGGATGAGACTTTGTCGGCCTTGGAGGCGTTGGGCACGGAAGTTCCCGCGGAGCCGCTCAGACGGCTGTGGGATCACGCGGTGGGTGCGCACTGGGACGGCGATCCGGTCTGGTTCCACGGCGACGTGGCCACCGCCAACCTGCTGGTGAGCGAAGGACAGCTGTCGGCCGTGATCGACTTCGGCTGTTCCGGAGTCGGGGATCCGGCGTGTGATCTGGTCATCGCATGGACGTTCCTGCACGGCAGCGCACGCGATGCCTTCCGCAAATCGCTGAACGAGGATGCAGCAACGTGGTCACGCGGCCGCGGCTGGGCCTTGTGGAAGGCTCTCATAAGCCTTGTCGCCGCACTTGAGAACAATCCCAAAGCGGCCGCTGGTCCCCGGCGGGACATCCAGCGGCTGCTCCTGGACTTTTCGGGCGAAACGTAGCAGGGCCGGCTGGCCATAGTCGAACCGGCCGGAGTCGAACCGCCCGTCAGCGAACCGGCCGCTGGCGAACCGGCCGCTGACCGCGGAGGACGGCGGCAGCGGCTCAGCTCGCTATGCCACCGGCCACCACCTCGGCCAGTGCGGCCAGCCGGGCGTTCGCGGGCAGATCGTCCACCAGCACGACGCGCCCATCCGGGCCTGCCAGCGGAATGCGCCAGTTGAGGTACTCGTCCTGGGTGCCGGGTTGGTTCTGGATACGGTGCTCGCCGACCGCATCGACCAGGGCTAGACCCACGAGGACCGACGGAGTTTGGGCGACGAAGGCGTACAGCGCCTCTACCGTCCGCTGCACGGTGCCCGTCCCCTTCCCGGTGTCCGTCCGCTGCACAGTGTCGGTCCGCTGGCCGACAACGGCAGCCTCGCCGCCGTCGTCGTCGACCGGCCCACCGTGCCCAGCTTCAGGCAGCAGCCCCCGCTCACGCAGCAGAGCCAGAACCCGCTCCTGGGCCGCAAAGTCTTCCGCCCGCTCCTGCGCCACCGGCCGCTCCAGCAGCCCCAGCGACTCGCGCAGATCGAGGTGCTCTCCCGCCAAGTACCCTGCGGTTGGCGGGAGATCGTGCGTATTGACGCTTGTCAGGCATTGCCTGCGATACTCCTCGGGAGCCAGCGGCCGGCCGTCCTGATGTTCGAACCACAGAATGGAGGTGCCAAGAATGCCGCGCTCGGCCAGATACTCCCGCACCCACGGCTCGAAAGTGCCCAAATCCTCGCCGATGACAACGGCGTTGGCCCGCTGTGCTTCCAACGCCAAAATGCCAATCAGGGCTTCATGGTCGTAGTTGACGTAGGTCCCCTCCTGCGGACCGCCGCCTTCGGGGATCCACCACAACCGGAACAGCCCCAGCACGTGATCGACCCGGATGCCGCCCGCATGGCGCAGAATGTTCCGGAGCATATTCCGGTACGGAGCGTAACCAGCGGCGGCGAGCCGGTCCGGATGCCAGGGCGGCTGCATCCAGTTCTGGCCCTGCTGGTTGAACATATCCGGCGGCGCGCCAACACTGATGCCCGGTGCCAGCACGTCCTGCAGCAGCCACGCGTCCGCGCCCGAACTTTGCACACCGACGGCCAGGTCATGCACCACCCCAATGCGCATACCGGAACTCGTGGCGGCATCCTGGGCGGCTGCAAGCTGTTGGTCGCAGAGCCACTGCAGCCAACAATGGAAGTCGATCCGATCCGCCAGTAGCCCGCGCTGCTGGCGGACATACTCGGTATCGGGATGGGCGGCCTCCGCTTTCCACTCCGGAGCCCCAGCCGGCAGCTTTTCCGCCAACGCGCACCACAGGGCAAATTCCTCCAGTGACCGCCCCTGGGCAGTACGGAACGCCGCGTAGTTCTGGTTCCGGCCGGGGCTTCGACGGACGGCATAAATAAGGGCGAGGGCCTGAAGCTTGGCCGCATAAGCGCTGTCGCGGTCCAATCGGTCCGGCTCCAGATTCGCGGCATGCATCCGCTCCGCCAGCTCCTGGACCAGCGCACGCGGCCCGGCATCCAGATAGCCGTACTCAGCAATATCCTCGACCCGGAGATAGAGCGGATGGAAAAACCGCCGGCTGCTGGGCAGGTAGGGAGATGGTTCCACCGGCGGTATCGGCTGGGCGGCATGGAGCGGATTGACCAGCGTGAAATCCGCGCCGTATTGCGCACCAGAGACAGACGCGAGATCGGCGAGATCCGCGAAGTCGCCAATGCCCCAGGAGCGTGCGGAACGAACACTGTACAGCTGGGCCATCAGGCCCCAGCCGCGCTCGCCCTCCGGCAGTGCTGCGACCGCCAGCCGCCGCGGCGTCACCACCACGGAGCAGTGCGCGTAGCTGCCCTCGCTTTCGGCATGCAGCTGATGCCAGCCCAGCGGCAAATCGGTTGGCAGCGCAAAGGTGGCACATCCGGTGCGGACACCGTCCACGTCCTGCGGCTCCACCCAAATTTCCTGCTGCTCGGCCTCGTGCCGGCTGCCATCTTCAGCGGTGATCCACATCTGTACCGGGTCGCCATGCCGAACGTGCACGGGCACCGACCGGCGCTGGCCTTGGCGCAGGACGACGACGGCCGGGAGCATCCGCCGCCATGGCTCCAGTTCCGCGTCCCGCAACGCCCTGTGGAGGTCCGCGCCGATCTGCGCCTCAACGCCCAAGGCCGTGAGGACCCGGCGCAGGGTGGCTGTGGAGACCTGCCGTTCGCCGCCGTCCCAACCATGGAAGGCTGTGGCCACTCCGTGGGTATCGGCCAGCCGCCTCAGCAGCACCACGTCGCCACTGTCCCTGCTGGCCTCACTGTCAATCTCACTCCCGCCGCGACTGTCGTTGTCGCCGCCGCTGCCCCCGTCGGCCTCAATCCCACTGTCGCCGCCATCGGAGGTGGGACCGCCGTCGTGCCTGTGCGAGTAGACCATGGCCCTACTCTAGATGAATAATTCCAAGGGTCAGTGATCGTAGGCGGTCATGGAGCGACGCACAGCTTGGCCGATCCGATCGTTGTGCCAGATCGCTGCGGTCAGGGCCAGCAGGCGTTGGACGACGCGGGCGGTGACGCCGGCGGGTGTCCGCCC
>NZ_JADPVH010000049.1 GCF_026932795.1 Paenarthrobacter sp. Z7-10
TACGGCAACACCAACCGGGCCGAAATCCGGTTGATCACCTGTGGCGGCTACAACCCCGCCACCAACCTCTACGACGACAACACCGTCGTCTACGCCCACCTCACCAGCCACCACCCCGCCTAACCACCGGGAGCGCGAGCAGCGGCGACGAATACCGCCAACGCCGAAAGTGTCATCGCCGGATGAGCCCGGCAGTGCCGTGAGAGGATGCGACGAAGAAGCCCATGGAGTGCTTCCATCGTTGAAGGGTCCACAGCCGCAGTTCAGCATTCCTCAAGCGGTGGCCAACCAACCATAAACGCAATCCTAAAGAACCATCAGGGGTTTGCTCAGGCAGGTGGGTCCCTGTGACCTGGGTCAGTGAACGGTGACCTGGTGGTGTGCCAGCCGATGGTCCGGTCTATCTGCTTCTTTTACCGGAACATTGACGGCATGGTCTGAAAGTGTGGACAACGGCGTTGTTTCCGGGTTGCCGCTTCGTTGATGACGGATCATTGAGGTGTTGGATTGTCCTGGCGTAATTTTCCCCGTTATCGTCTGCGTGGCTGGTGAGTTTGTTTGTCATATCTTCCATAGCGGTCGCGTCCGCCGTTTCCGCTGTTAGGACCGGATCGTTGAGGCCGGACCGGTCTGCGACTCCCAACAGTGTGCGCCACCACACTCCAGATCCCTTGTCTCCTCCAACGCCTCTGGGTGACTCCGATCAGCCGCCTCGTCGTGGACCCAGACGGCCGCCCGCACAGGCTGCGCGGCACTACCCCGTTCTAGGCAAGCAAATGTGGTGTAGAGGGGGTCGCTCTCGTCGCCGAGGTCCGTGACGCTGGTGCGGCGGGGGGCCCGGCAAGATGGGATCCGGGACGCATCTGCAGCTACTTCTAAATCCGGCTGCAGCTCAATACCCATCCAATTCGGCGGCATTCCGATCAACACGAGGAAGGCATTGGGCACGGAGCCGCCCGGCGGAATACCTGACAGCTTCAAGGGCCGAAAAGCCGGGGCAATGCTCTGGATCCCGTCTGCGCGAAGCCTCGGCTCTTGGCATTCTGCCCGGGGGCGGAGTTCCGGATGGTTTAGTTGTCGGCGGTGGCCAGGGTACCCCGGCCCTGCGATGTGATCGGGGGTCTTGTCTCGGCGCCCGGGAACGTGTGGGCGGTGTCTGGATCGTCTACGACCGCGAGCGCGGACGTCGGGATTTTTAGTCTGACGCTGTCGCCTTCGGCAAGGGCACGGCCCAACGGGACCTCGGCACGCAACAGGACCCCGGCCGCATCCAAACGTACCAGCCGGCGGGGGCCCAGGGCCCGCAACCCCGAAACCGTGGCGTGGAGTCCGGGGCCGTCCCAAGGGCCGACTTCAATGCTCTCCTGGCGCACGAGCAGCATCCCTGGTCCGGGCTGCCAGGTGGTGTCGTCGGGCAGCCGCAGCGCACCGAGCGCGGAGTGGTGGCATCCCTTACGTACCGTGCCCGCAATTTCGTTGGCGCCGCCCATCAGCCGGCTGGCTTCCAGCGAGGATGGACGTGAGTACATTAGTTCAACGCTGTCGTGCTGGAGCATCCGGCCGCCGCTGAACAGGGCAATCCTCTCGGCCACCGCAGCTGCCTCGCTGCGGTCATGGGTGACCATGAGGATGGTGGGGTTCAAGGTGCGCCGCAGCTGGGCCAGCAGGTCATGCATCACAGAGCGCAGCTCCGGATCTAATGCGCTGAACGGCTCGTCCAGAAGCAGAACGGCCGGTCTGGCCGCCAGGGCACGGGCGATGGCGACCCGTTGTGCTTGACCACCGGAGAGCGCCACTACCGGGCGCGGGCCGAACCCTGCCAGTTGGACGAGTTCGAGGAAGCCGGCAGCATCGGCTCGTGCCACCCTTTTGGGAATTCCGCGCACGGTGCCGGCGAAAGCAACATTGTCCAGGACGTTCAGGTGGGGAAAGAGCAGCGGACGCTGTTGGACCATGGCCATGCCCCTGCGTTCGGGCCTGACCCCGGCCATGTCCCGGCCGCCGACCAGAACCCGGCCCGTATCGGGACGCTCAAGGCCGGCGATGGCGCGCAGCAGGGTGCTCTTCCCGGCACCGGAAGGCCCGAGCAGCGCAGTGCACGTGCCTGCATCAACGCTCAGGTTGACGTCCTCCAGGACGGGTCCGCCCGTGCCCGGGAATGTTTTGGACAGGCCCTCCAATGTGACGGCGCCGATCACGGCCGGCCCCCGGTTGGGCGGCGGCCGAAGAGGCCCAGACCCAGCAACAGGACCAGCGGCGGCAGCAGGGCCGCGGCGGAGAGCAACGCGACGGTGGCGTCGTTGCCGGTGCCCGCGGCCGCGGAAGCCACCAACACGGGGACGGTAACGATCGTGCCACCACCGACGAGCACGGTGATGACGTAGTCGCTCCAGCCGACAAGGAAGGCAAGGAAGGCTGCCCGTGCCAGAGCCGGCGCCAGCAGTGGCAGCTGCACCCGCCAGGTAACCTGCCATGGCGAGGCGCCGAGGAGGCGGGCTTCCTCCTCGATGGCGAGGTCGTGTGCCCCGTAGGCGACGCGCATGGTGTAGCTCGTATAGGGCAAGGCATACACCGACAACAGAAGTACGACCCCGGCAAAGGGGGGAACCTGCAGGCGCAACAGCAGCACGTTCAGTCCCAAGGCGGCAACGAATGCCGGCAGGGCGAGCGGGGCGAAGAGCAGGACGTTCACGACTGGGGCATAGGGGACCCTGTGGTAGGCCAGGGCGCGGGCGGCAAGAACACCAAGGGGCGTGGCGACTGCGCTGACCAGCAGCCCCAGAAGCAGGGAGTGGCCGAAGGCCGGCACTGCTCCCTGTGCGAGGGCGGTTCGGACTCCGTCCCAGCCCCAGGCCTGCGGCAGCACAGCGGGAAAGGACCAGCGGTCGGCGAAGGCCCACAGGGCCAGGGGCACGAGAGGTAGGGCAAACCAGAGTGCTAGGGCCATGGCCAGCAGGATCCTGAGTGTGCGGGCGATGCCATGGGAGGCCCTCAGCCCGTTTCCGGGCTGGACGGGCCAGGAGAGGGGGGTCCGGGAATCGGGTGGGAGGGTCAGCGCCACAGTGGGCTCCTGTTCAGGTAGGTCAAGGCGGTGGCCACGGCGCCAAAGGACAGTATGGTGGTCACGATGGCCACTGCCGCGGCCTCGGGCCTGGCGGTGAGTGTTGCGGCGTTGAACAGGCGCAGCGCCATGACGGGCAGGGGTTCCGGATAAACCCGGCCCAGCAGCCATGCCACTTCGTAGGAACCGAGGCTGTAGACGAAGACTATGGTGGCGGAGATGGTCAGTGTGGGCAGGCTGAGGGGGATGAGAATGTGCCGGAGGCGCCTGAGCCGGCCGGCGCCAAGCAGCGTGGCCGTTTCGTCGTAGCTGACCGCCCGAGTGGCGAGGGTCCCGGTGACCACCAGGGCCACGAAGGCTGATTCCTTCCATCCGTATTCTGCGACGACGCCGATCCACCAGGGTCCGCCCACCAGTTCCGGCCATGACCCGCCGGTGTTGAACAGGCGGGAGAGCAGCCCTGAGTCGGCCAGCAGCAAGGAAACGGAGGCGGCGCCGACGATGTGCGGCACGGGAATGGTCAGGGTGCCCAGGGCGGCGACGAGCTTTCCACACCACCTGCCCTGGACGATGACCAGCGCTGCGGTGAAGCCTACGAGGCAGGCCACCACGGTCGATGCCGCCGCTATCGCCAGGGAAAGGCCGATCCCCACCGGCAGGTCACCGGCCTGGGCTGCATACGCCGCCACCGTCAGGGAAGGCGGGCCCACCAGGGGGAACAGGCCCAGGCTCTGGGCGAGGGCCGTGGCCATTCCCCCGACGACGACGAAGGCGGCAATGAGGACTGCGGGGGCTGCCATCAGCGTACCGGGAAGCCAGGAACGTCCGCCCACGGACGCCGGTGGGGCCATGTCCATCCTCACCGGCCTGCCAGGACCAGTCGGCGCCAGGCGTCGTCGAGCGCCGGCACCCAGGCGGCCGAGAGTTCCGGGTTGGCGTTGTGGGAAAGCACATCGTAGGACGGCACGACGGGGGACTGCGGGAGCTTCTCGAACAGTGCTCGCTGGGCAGCGTCCAACCGGGCGGTGTCCAACACGGTGTACTGGCCCCAGACGCGGGGGTCGGCCTTGGCGGCCTGCTGCTGCGGTGACAGCGCCAGATTCGCGACCACCATGGCGCCTGCCTGGTGGCCGGACGTTGCGGGTATGGCCAGGAAGCTGGCGTTGCCGACCGTGCCTTCTGTCAGTGTCAGCACCTTGGTGGCGGCAGGATAGGTGCCGTGGGCGACGAGTTTGGTCAGTTCGGCCGGCCCGTAGGTCATGGTGAAGTCCACCTGGCCGCCGGCGTAGAGGGCGTTGAGTTCAGCGGAGGTCTTGGGGTACGTCTTTCCCTGGCGCCAGAGCGAGGGGGCCAGTTCCTTGAGCCTGCCGTACAGGGCGGGGGTGATCCGGTCGAAGGTTTTTTGGTCAAAGCGAAGCGGCACATTCTTGTACCCGCCGGAGACGCTGTCGAGTACTTCCCGGGTAAAGACGGATCCGGTGAAATCGGGTGGCGCGGGGTAGGTGAAGCGGCCGGGGTGTTTTTGTGCCCAGTCCAGCAGCCCGGCCAGGGTGTGGGGCGGCTCGGAGACGGTGGCGGAGTTATAGGCGATGGTGAACTGCGCCTTGTTCCACGGTGCCTCGCAGCCCTGGACCGGGGTTCCGAAGTCGTTGGCCAGCAGGGGGTCGGTGGGGTTGGTCAGCACCATGTTTGGCAGCAGCGACGTCCAGCCGCATGACCAGGCGCCGGCCTGCTTGCCGGTGCCGAAGTTGTCCCCGTTGACCCAGACCAAATCGACGTTGCCGTCCCGGGTGCCGGCCTGAATCTCGGTCAGGACACGGTTCAGGGCGTCCTTGGTGTCGGCGACGGGAACGCGCTGAAGCGTGACCCCCAACGTGGCTGCACCGGGGATCAAGGTCTTGTCCACGTAGGCGTTGCCCTGTTCGTCCCCGCCGTACATCCACAGCCGCACCGTCTGGCCCTTCGCGGCAGCGGTTACCTGGTCCCAGCTGTCAAAACCCTGCTGCGCCGGTGCCGGAGCACTGCAGGCGCTAAAGGCCAACAGGGCCGCGGCAGCGCTTGCGATGATGGAGCCGAACCGGACGCTGCGGGAGCTGGACCTTCGCATGTCAGCTTTTCCGTGTGCGCGGGCGGGCCGGGTCGGCGGCCGCATCCGTGAAGGCAGGAGGGTGCGTGAGGGGCCTGATGGGGAGCATTTTGCGTAATCCGATGTTTTCGCCAGCGTCCAGGACTGAGTGCTGGACGCAGGCGGGCACCAGTGCCCCGGTTTCCGGGTGGCTCATGGTGTACATGCAGGCGCCGAGGCGCTCCTGGGTTTCCTTGATTTTCGGGTCATCACTGGCCCCGCCTTGCTCCATCAGTGCCCAAGCCGGGGCGACGTCGGTGGCATCCATGAAATTGTGCACCACAAACGTCTTGAAGGACAGGCGGCGCTTCCAGGCCGCGGACGCTACGGTCCGCAGCCCGCCCGCCCGGCGCATCAGGCGCAGAGCGAAGGAGAGGAGGTGGGGAATGTCGCCCGGGTGGCCCAGGAGCGCCCGCAGTATTTTAGCGGCCACAATCCAGGTGGGGGTGCTCCCAAAAATCATGCCGCCAAAGTGCGCCAGGGCTCTGTCGCGGGCGGCAAGGTCCCTGGGGTCATCCGGGTCCAGCAGGGCGGCGCTGCGGGTTCCGGCGGTGACGGTGACAGCGGTCCTGTTGCAGCGGGGGTCCCCGAACTGGGTGCCCTGCCACGGGATGGTATGTCCGGCGCCGGCCTCGATGCGGGACCACACGGCGTCGATGGAGACGGCGTCGAATCCTCCGGACCACCTGCGGTCATCGCCGATGTAGGCCGCGGGCTGGAAGGAGAGCATGTCGTACGGCATGTCCAACACGGCTTGGGCCACCTCGGTGACTTGGTCGAGGTTGGCCGGGGTGACGGTCATGTTGTGGGCAATGTAGGAACGGACGCCGTGATCGCGTTTAAGGGCCACGAACATGTCGGCGAACCGTGCCCGGAACGGGTTTAGTTCGGCTTCGCTGTGGGGGCGCACGGCGCCTCGTCGTCCGCGCATCATGGAATCAAAGTGGGCGGCGAAGGACACCTTGTTAAAGCGGGGTTTTCCGTCCGGGCTCAGTACCACGTCGAGCAGGTATTGGTAATCGAAGTCGCCGTGGGTCATGGACATGGGTTCCCGGCCGTTGGCCCGCATGGCCAGCAATGCGGCGGCGTGGTCCTCGGCGGGGAGCAGGCTGACTTCCCCGCCGATCAACTGCGCATGGGCGCGGGGGCCACGGAGGCTGCGGAGGTACTCCATCTGTTCGGTAACCCCTTTGATGGTGTGGGCGCCGTCGATCCTGACCTTATTCGCGTCGGCCGAGTGGTAGCAGGGTGAGCAGGTGAGGTTGCATTTGGGGAAGACGCCGTGCGTGCCTTCGCACCCGACGGCGGCCCGCCCCAGGAGCTGGCCGGCAGTTTTGGCGTGGTCCGGCAGCTGCGCCCAGCGTCGCTCCAACGCAGTCTTACTCTCGGGCTGGATTGGCCTGGTGGCTATTTCGACGCCTCGGAGGAGGGCTGCGATCTTCATGGTGGTCCTCTAGGTCATGCTGCGGATGCGGGATGGAGGCGGATGGTGGTCCGGTTCCCTGTTAGGCGGGCAGTTCCGGTGCCGCCGGGAGGTCCAGCTCGGTGCCGGCGTAGTGGTTGAAGTAATTGGTGAACAGGTTGGTCGCGATGTGGGCAAAAGTCTCGGCGAGTTCCTCGGCACTCCAGCCCGCGGCGAGGGCCGCATGCCAGGTCGCTTCCCGGACGTTTCCGGTGTTGGCTGCGGCCTCACGGGCGACGGCGGTGATGGTGTCGATCTTGTCGTCGAAGTCCACTTCGCCGGCACGGATGGCAAGGATCTGCCGGTCGTCAAAGCCCGACCGGCGTCCCGAGAGGGTGTGTGCGGCCTGGCAGTAGTCGCAGCCGTTCTGGTTTCCGACGGCCAGGGCGATGGCCTCGCGGGTGCGGGCGTCAAAGCTGCCGTGTGCCGCGATGGCGGCGGACATCCCCTCGTAGGAGGCGATCACGGCCGGTGAGTGCGCCATCCCGGCATGGATATTGAGCAGCTTGCCCATTTTCTGTTCGAGTTTGCGGGCGGTCTCTTGGGAGGCGTCGGGTGCTGTTGCAACGGTGTCGGCGGGAATGCGTGACATGCGGGTACTCTCTTATCTTCGTATTACCGGACAAAGCTGTGGGGCACGCGAAAGCAGTGCCGCGGACGTGGACGGTCAGGGGCGTTCGTCGCTGATGATGACACCGCTGCCGGGGGCGAAGGCAACATGGCCTTTGATCATCCGGGCCAGTGGTGACGGGCGGGGGTAGGACCAGGCAGCGTTCGATGCCCGGTGGCCCCCGGCGCGGACGTGGTGGTAGCGGGCAACACCCTTCCAGAAGCACAGTGTCCGGACCCAGCTGTTTTGAAGTGTGTCCGGTACCAGCGAATCTGCGGGGAAGTAGTGGTTGCCCTCCAGATACACCGTCCGCTCTGAGCGGGCGATCACCTGACCGTGGAAACTGGCCGTCGTCATGATGAGCTCCGGGCCAGTTTGGACAGGATGTCGCGGTCCTGGATGACGATGCGCCCGCGGCCCTGACGGATAGCCTTCCTGGCCGTGAGGTCACCCATGATCTTACTGGTCGCCTCCCGGGAGGCGCCCAAGAGACCCGCGAGCTGTGCGTGGGTCAGGTGGATGGTCCGGGCCTGCCCGAAGCGCGGCGGCCCCGCGGCGTCACCGAGTTTAAGCAGGGTGGATGCCACCTGGGCGGCCAGCGGTCGCAGCGCCAGGTCGGTGAGGCGTTCTTCGAGCCGGGCGACCTGCTCGCCCAGGAGCCGGGAGATGCGGATAGCGATGCGCGGATCCGAAAGCAGGAACCGTTCCACCTCCTCCATGCTGAGCTGGCAGATCGCAGAGTCCTCGATGGCTTCGGCGTAGTTGTCATACATCCGCTGGCCCACGAGCATCATTTCCCCGAACACAGCGCCCGGTTCCAGGATGGCCATCGTCAGGGCCTTGCCATCCTCGGCGACCCGGAAGACGCGGACCCGGCCGGATTTGAGGATGAACAGCGCCTTGACGGGCTGGCTCTGGCTGAACAGCAACTCCCCCTGGCGGAACAGCCGGGCCGGCGCCATCAGGTCCATGGCCGCAATCTCCTGCTCGCTCAGACCGGCGAACAGATCAACTTCGTTCAAACAACTAAACGGGTCAGCAGGTCCTGCCATCAGCGGGTCGGCCTCTCGTTGCTGTGGGGCCCACGGTTGCAGGTCTCCGGAGACGGTGGCCGCCACATCGACCCGGCAGGAATCTGTCATGCCTGGCTCTTAAGGACGCGGACCGCCACCAGTCCCAGAATAACGCCATAGACCATGTGCCCGATCACGCTCAACGCCGCGGTGAGGTCAACAGCGAACAGGGGCATACCCATCATAACCGGCATGATCATCAACGGGCCCAAGACCCACCAGATGGCCCCGTAACCGAGCCCGATGAGCGCCCCGCGGCCATACCCCGTGAGGAGCCGGTTGCCGAACAGCACCGTCAGACCCAGCCCGATCAGCACCGAAATCATCAGGTGAACGCCGAACCCGACCACGGCCGAACTGGAGCCGACCATGGACGCAATGACGGGCAGTATGCCCGTCATTGCCATGAGAATCCCGAACACAATAGCGCCGGCGATCCCCCCGGCCACCCCCGCGACAACGCTCCGTCCAATACCGGTGCCGGATGTGGGCCGTGAAAGAGTTGACGCAGAGGCCATGACGGTAACCTTCCATGGAAGAGGTTTTGCTGACATCTTCAAAGGTAGGTCCGGCCCATGATGCCGTTCAGTAATCTGCACTACACAGCAAAAACGTAGATGCCGGCAGCTGTGCACTGCGCTCCGGCGGAGCCGGGATGTGAACTCGCTCCGGCTCCTCTATCCGTCGTGCGTCGTCTTCCCGGCCCGGATCTGGAGGTGTCCGCCCCGGGCCGAGGCGCGGACGACGTCGACGCACCGTTCCTCCACGGCCTGCCAGGGGGCGGCGGTGATGTCGGATCCTCCCAACGCGCAGGCCAGCCGCGCCAGCGGAGTGAGCCACCTTGCCCATCCCACCGGGTCCTGCATATCCACGACCCCGACCCGCGCATCCGTGGCCAGCAGCCCGGTCATGTTCGTCCAGGCCTGCTCCCAATCCCCCATCAGGGACAGCGAGTAGGTCGCCAGGGCAGCATCCGAAACCGCGGCTCCCCCGCTATCTTGGATGCGGGCGGAGATTGACCGGGGATCGAGCAGCACCATGTCCGCCTGGATCAGGATCACGTTCTGCCAGCCGCGGGCCTGGGCCCGGCGCCGCGCCCGGCGGAGCATTTCGGCGCTGCGGTCGATGCCGACGATGGTCCCGGAGGTACCAATGCGCTCCTGCAGCAGCGGAAAGTTCAGCCCGGTTCCGCAGCCGATGTCCAGCACCTGCTGGTCCGTTGTGGGGGCCAGGGCGTTGATGCCGAGCACCCGTCCGGCATGATAGAGAGGGTATTCGCCCGAAAGCAGATCGTAAAACGGGGCAAACAGCGTGTATTTATCGCGGATGGCGGGCTCCTTCTGGTTCGTTCCGCCGCAGCGGACGGTCGTGCAGGACCGGACCGGCGGGCGCTTTTGTCTGGCATTCAACGTTACTCAAGAGGAGTCCATCATGGCAGCCGGGAACCGCATCATCGATCTTCTGGTCGTCGGCGGGGGGACCGCCGGAATCGTGCGCCAAAACGGCAGCCGGGTTCGGGGCGCGGACTGTCCTGGTCGAACGGGCCCGCACCGGCGGTGACTGCCTGTGGACCGGATGCGTCCCGTCCAAGACCCTCCTGTCCGCAGCCAAACACGCCGCGACAGCCCGCGCACTGACCGGGCAGTCACCGGAATTCAAGGAAGTACGGGAACGCATCTTCGCCGCGATCAACACCATCGAACCCGTCGACTCCCGTGAAGCACTCGAAGAAGCCGGAGTCCACGTCATCAAGGGCACCCTGACGTTCCGCGCACCCGGGGTGGCCGAGGTCGACGGCGAGCAGATCCGCTTCCGGCAGTCACTGATCGCCACCGGCGGCGCACCGGTGACCACGGGCATCCCGGGATTGGATCCGGACTTTGTGGTGACCACGGATACGGTGTGGGAACTGGAGGCCCTCCCGATCCGGCTGGCCATCCTTGGAGGCGGTCCGGTCGCCTGTGAACTCGGGCAGGCCTTCGCACGCCTGGGATCACAGGTGACCATGGTTGTCCGCTCCCGCATCCTTCCCAAGGAAGACCCTGCTGCGGCCCAGCTCGTGAGAAAGGCTCTTGAGCGCGACGGTGTCCGCCTCCTGGAGCACACCGCCATCGAGAAGGTTGCCGGCACGGACGCAGGATCCCGGATCCGGCTCGGGAACGGCACCACCGTTGAGGCGGACACGGTCCTGCTGGCCATCGGACGCTCGCCACGGACCGCCTGCCTTGGCCTGGAGCGGGTGGGGGTGGACCTTGATGGGGGTGGCCACATCGTCACGGATGCACGGATGATGACCACCAACCCTCTCATCTGGGCCGCGGGGGACGTGACGGCGAACCCGCAGTTCACGCACTTAGCAGGGGTTCACGCCTCCGTGGCGGCCGCCAACGCGGTACTCGGGCTCAAGCGCCGCATCAGCGCCACCGTGCCCCGGGTGACGTACACGTCCCCGGAGGTGGCCGCCGTCGGGCTCACCACCGCCGAGGCCGGCCTGGCGCACCGCGCCCGGACCGTCCAGCACACACACGTCGACCGGGCCGTGACCGAGGACAACACGGACGGGTTCACCCGGCTGATCGTGGACCGACGGGGGAAAATCCTGGGCGGCACCATTGTGGGGCCGCGGGCCGGGGAATCCCTGACTGAGCTGACCCTGGCCGTACAGAACGGGATGACAACCTCTGATATTGCCGGAACGACCCACCCGTACCCGACCTACTCGGACGGCGTGTGGAATGCCGCCGTCGCCGATGTCCGGGAGCGTCTGGCCTCCCCGCTGGTACGCCGGGCCATGACGGGGCTGGTCTGGTTCCGCCGCCGCTGGCTGGACCGTCCGGGGTCTCACCGCATGGACCGGTAGCCGGCAATGATCCGCTGGACGCCGCTGGCCGTCACCAGCAGCGCCCAGACGGAGGCGATCTCCCACGCGACACCCGGGAAGATCAGCCAGAGGCTGTGCACGGCCACGGTCTCAGCGCCCTCGGTCAGCCCGGCCAGGAACGACAACGACCGGCCGTCCCGAAGCTGTTGGCCGGTCTTTTCGGCAATGGAAGAAAACGCCAGGAACGCCGTGCCGTTAATGTAGTAGGCAAAAAGGACCAACAGGAACGGCAGCCACGGGGCACCGAACGCCGCTGTCGCGCCGACCCCGACGCCGACCACCGTTGCGCCGTAACCGACGAAGTCGGCGCAGATGTCCCAGAATCCGCCCCGCCCGGCGTCCTCAGTACCCGTTCGGCGGTTCCGGCGCCGCGCCAGCGGGCCGTCGAGGCCGTCGGCGACCCGGCACAACAACCACGCGGCCAGGGCCGGCAACCACCACTTCCCCGCCGCCAGGGCTGCGCTGGCAAGACCAAGAACCAGGTTCAGGGCCGTCAGCCTGTCGGGGGTGATCCACGGCCGGTCCAGCCAGGCAGCAGCCCGCCCCAGTCCCGGTTCCATTGCCCGGCGCAGCCTGGCATCAAACATCGGCGGCCTTTCCCTTCCGGCGCCGCCGGACCGCGACCACCACCCCGGCCACAGTGAGCACGCCCAGCGCCCCGAGGGCGAGGTCGAGCTGCCATCCCGGCCGGAGGCCGAACGCACCCAGCGCCACGAAACTCACCGTGCCGGGAAGGATGCCGATGGCGGTCCCGAGGACGTAGTGCCACCAGCTGAGGGAGGTCAGCCCGGCCGCATAGTTGATGGCGGTAAACGGAAGCACGGGCACCAGACGGACACCGATCATGGCCGCCAGCCCGCGGCGCCGCAGCAGCTGGTCGACTTTCTCCACCCGCGTCCCGGTGAATTTCTCCACCGCCTCCCGGCCCAGCCAGCGACCCAGCCAGAACGCGGCAACGGAACCCAGCATCGCGCCGACATAGACAACAGCGATACCGCCGCCGAGCCCAAAGACCAGCCCCGCAGCAACTGAGAGAACATTCTTGGGCACCGGAGCCAGCGTCAGCGCGGCGTAGGACACAATGAACGCGGACGGCCCCCACCAGCCCGTGGTGCCGAAATAGCTGCGGATCTCCCCGACCGGCGGGAGCGGAAAAACCAGCACCGCCACGGCAGCGGCAGCCACGAGAAGCAGCAGGATCCCCAGCCGAATCACCGCCCGACGCCGTCTGCCCGGAACGGGACCCGTCACGTGTTTGCCCTGCCGCCGGCGGCAGGGAGCTGGTCTTTGTCCTCTGCCGTGCGGATGGCCCAGGCTGCGTTGACCAGGCCGATATGGCTGAAGGCCTGCGGGAAATTTCCGAGCAGCTCGCTGCTGTCCGGGGCAACCTCTTCGGCAAGCAGGCCCAGATCCGTGGCGAACCCCGCGGCCCGTTCGAAGACGGTCCGGGCGCGCCGGGTCTGTCCGGTCAGTGCCAGGGCATGGGCCAGCCAGAACGTGCACAGCAGGAACGTTCCTTCCTTCCCGGAGAGCCCGTCGTCGGCCTGATGCCGGTACACCAGACCCCGGCTGTCGGTGAGCCGGTCTTCGATGGCGTCGATCGTTGCAAGCATCCGGGGGTCATCGGCGGGCACGAACCCTACGATGGAGAGCATCAGCGCGGACGCGTCCAAGTCTGCGGAGCCGTAGGCCTGGGTGTAGGCACCGGCTGTCTCGTTCCAGCCGTTCACCCGGATCGAGTCGGCGAGCTGGGCCCGGGTCTGTACCCAGTGCGGAACCCGCTCTTCGGCGTTCAGGACCCCGGCGAGGCCGATGGCCCGGTCCACGGCCACCCAACACATCAGCTTTGAATGCAGGTAGTGCCGGGGCGCGCCGCGGACCTCCCAAATGCCCTGATCCGTGGACTGCCAGCGCGATGCTGCCGCGTCGGCTGCATCGGCAAGGAACCGCCGCGTTCCGGGCTCCAAATCGTTCAGATACTCCGGGAGGGTGGCGGCCGCGTCGAGGAGCTCACCGTAGGTATCGAGTTGGCGCTGGTCCCAGGCGCCGTTGCCCACCCGCACCGGGGCGCTTCCGCGCCAGCCCGGAAGGTGGGCCAGTTCGCGCTCGGAAAGGTCCCGTTCCCCGCCGATGCCGTACATGATCTGCAGCTCCTCGCCGTTGCTCAGCCGGCCGGCGGCCGCCGTCGCGAGGAACTGGAAAAATTTCCCGGCCTCATCCGGACAGGCGGCCACCCACAGCGCCTGCAGGGTCATGCTGGCGTCCCGGATCCAGGTGTACCGGTAGTCCCAGTTCCGGGTACCGCCGGCGACCTCGGGCAGGGACGTCGTCGGGGCTGCGACGATCGCGCCGGTCGGATAGAACGTCAGGGCCTGCAGGACCCGGCCGCTGGAAGCGACCAGGTCCTGCCAGGGCCCGTCGTAGCTCTGATGCATCTGCGACCAGCTGCCCCAGCCCTCCAGCGTGTCCTCAATCCGGCGCGCGATATCTTCCTGGCTCCAGAACGCCGGCGGTAACGGCCCGGCCATCCGGTGGTGAAGGGCGAATCCCAGAACGTCTCCGGTACGGAGAACCAGCTTCGCCCGCGCTTCACCACCATCGAGGTCGAAGGAGGCCGTGGTGGAGAAGGCCAGCACATCGGCCCCGCCGTAGACTAAGATTCCGCCGGCTGTGCCCTGAAGGAGCGGCCGGACGAGGCCGTACTCCGGCCGCGGCGCGAAAGTCACCTCCATCTCGACTTCTCCGTCGACACAGGCCACCTGCCGCAGTAACGTTCCGGGAGCCCCGGCACCGAGTTCGTGGCCCCGGTTCCCCTCTCCCAGGACCAGGGCATCGGTCACTGTCACCGTCCCGTCCGCCGTGGTGTGGACCGTTTCAAGCACCATCGTCGGTCCGAGGTACCGCCGGGTTGAGAAGTGTGGGGCCGCGGGCCGGATTGACCAGAATCCCGCGTCCTCGCCCAGGATCCGTCCGAAAACTGAGGGGCTGTCAAAACGGGGGAAACACAGCCAGTCCACCGAACCCGCCGCGCTCACCAGAGCGGCGGAGTGGCAATCGGAGAGCAGGGCGTAGTTGGCGATGGGTTCACTGGTCATTGGTACACCCTGCCTGATTCATTCAAGACGGTCCAGCGCGTCTTCGATGGCGCGGTGGAACGTCGGGTAAGCGTAGATCATCCGCCGCAGCACGCTGACCGGGATCCTGGCATGAACGGCAAGGGTCAGGGCCGAGAGGACCTCTCCCCCGGCAGGGGGAGGCATCCACGCGGACATCGTCGATCACGGTCTTCTCATTCAGGTCTGGGCCGAGGCAGTCATCGGTCCGGACCTGAATAGTATTGCGGCCGGAACGCTCGCCGGACTTGGGGAACTCTTCGTCGATTACTCGACCTGGTAAACCCCGTCCAGGGGGGGGCACGCCCCCCGGAGGCTTCGTCCCCCGCGGGGGAAGTAGGCTCCGGCCATGTTGGGGGCGTGCCAAGACTTCATCGTCCAATCCGCGCTGCTACCGAGCTTAGACGCCGAGGAATACCTCGCCAGGCTCGGCGCGATCGCGTCCGTCTGACGGCCAGAACGGTTCCCCGTTCTCCACGGGACGGGGCGGAGTTCGGGCCGTCGACGGCCGGCCCTCTTGATCTCTCAAGCGGGCCTTACCTTCGCCGGGTGTCTACTCCGGTAACTGAACGACTGATTCGTTGCGGGCGGCCTCCCTTGGCAGAGGCGTTGCAGCGACGTTAGGCCGTTGCGGCTGCTCCGTGCCAAGCGTACTTCTCGAACGGCGCGTCGACGGGCGTTTGTGCCAGGTGGTTGGTGTAGTTGGACATCACTTTCTGCGTGACGCCGAGGACGACTTCGAGGACCTGGCGTTTGGTGAAGCCCGCATCCAGGAAGGCCTGCACGGCGTCGTCGCCCACGTTTCCTCGCTCGCGCACCATACCCAGGGTGAAGGTGCGCAGGGCCTCCAAGCGGGCGTTGGGCAAAGGCGTTTCATTGCGCAGCGCTTCGGTGATTGAATCGTCCACCTTCATGGATTTTGCAATACCGGTATGGGCCGGAACACAGTAGGTGCAGGCGTGTTCAACGTTAACCGTCTGCCAGACGACAGTCAGTTCATCCTTGTCGAAGCTTGAGTTAAGGAACAGCTGATGCACCAGCTGATAACCCTCGAGCAGGCCGGGCGCCTCGGCCATGGTCGCGTGCAGCCCCGGGATCCTCCCGTTCTGCTTCTTCGACTTGGCGAGCAGCGCTTTGCTGGCTTCGGGTGCTGTGTCTTCGTCGTGCCGTTGGAAGTCAATCATGGGTGTCTCCAGTTCAGTCGTGGCCGGCCATTTCCGACCATTGGTTGAGGGAATCTTCGAAGAGCCTCTGGTAAATCGCCGGTCAGATACTGTTGTGGTCCTTGACCGCGACTTCCAGCTCGCCCAGTCCCGGGGCAATCGCGGCATCGACCGCAAGCGGGTCGGTGACGTTAAGCTGCTGCATACCTCGGCCTTCCTCGGGGGTGGCGTTGATTTCGTGATCGCCCGCTGCGAGCCCGGTCATCACGTCGGCCACGACGTCGGCCACTGGCCGGCGCTCCCAGTCGGCGTTCTGGGTGCTCATCATTGCCGTGTCCGTAGCGCCCGGGTAGACGGTGGCGACGTGCACGCCGGTGCCGTGCAGTTCGCGCCGCAAAGATTCGCCGAAGGCGGCCAGGCCGGACTTCGTGGCTGCGTACACGGCGTAGAACGGCATACCCACCAGTGCGATTTCGCTGGAAATGTTCAGCACGAGACTTCCGGTGCCGGCTCCGGAAGTACGCAGCTGCGGCAGGAGGGCCCGGGTCAGCAACAGCGGCGCGGTGAGGTTCAGATCGATCATCGAACGGATATCTGCTCCACTGGACTGCTCCAGTCGGCCAGCCCGGACGTTGCCGGCGTTGTTGACGAGCAAATCCAAGGTGTCCCAGGACTGCACGGACTCAGCCACCAGATCCACAGCACCCGGCTTAGTCAAGTCCTGCGCCAGGATATCGGCACTGCCGCCGGCTGTCTGCACCAGACGCGCCGTCTCCTTTAATGTTTCTTCCTTGCGGCCCACGAGCAGCAGATGGGCCCCCTTGGCGGCGAACTCGAGGGCCAGTGCCTGGCCGATTCCCTGACCTGCGCCGGTGATGATGCCGCGACGGTTTCTGAGATCCACGATAGGGATCCTTCCCGGGTTGAGGTAACGGACCGCAGTGGCGGCCCGGAAGAACGAACTCTTGTTCTGTACCAAACGGTACCATATCATGCAGGGACTTTGTTACTGAGAGGTACCAAATCCTCTCCAAGCGACGTAGACTGGCGGTATGAGCTTGAGTGCGAATGCCGCGATCGGTCGTCCGAGGCTCTTCGATGAGGAAGCTGTTCTCGCCAAGCTGACCGCTCTGTTCTGGCGGCAGGGCTACAGCCAGACGTCGATGACGGAGATCGTGAAGATCAGCGGTGTCCACAAGCCGAGTCTTTATCGCACCTTTGGCACCAAAGAAGAACTTTTCGCGATCGTGTTGCGCCGCTACCTCGCCGAGCGGATCGGGATGTTTACTGCCCTGATCGAACAGGCCGGGCCCGGGATCGGGGGCGTCCACCGGTTCCTGGAGCTGTTCGAAGGAGACGCGATCTCCGAGCGGGGCCGCGACGGGTGCCTGATGGTGATGGCCTCCAACGAGTTGCGTGGCAGCCTGGCCGGCTATGACTTCTCCGCCGATTACCGGCGGCAAATGGGCGAGCAGATCCGCATCCTCCTCGCCCGGGCCCTCCCCGAAGCCGTGCCTGAACTTATCCAGGCACGGACTGACCTGCTTGTGACTTACCTGCTGGGGCTCCAAGTCGTTCTGCGTTCCGGGGCTGACGCCGAGGAAATCCACCGGTACTTCCACGCCGTGCACGTCACCGCCGACACTTGGTGAAGCCCGTGGCGCGCAGCGCGGAACTGCCCCGCCCTTGAACTGCGGTTCCGGTCCGGTGTCGGTGCCCTCAGTTCCGGGACAGCGAATACACCAGTGGCGTTGGTTGCCGTAACGACCTCGCCGCCGCGGTCAAAACTTCCGCAACTCGCTACTCGGAGTGAAGAGTTGACCGCCGGAGCAATGACCACACAGGGCGCATATGAGCACCGGTTTTCGCGGCGGAGTACTTCACCCCGTCCTTTGCAGCCGGCTCTGACTTTTCATGCGCGCTGTTATCGGCGTTTGGGCATTGCATATTTCCGATGCTTCTGGGCGGGTGATCGGCGCGTTGCTGGCGAAGGGGCGCGGCTGAACTCGACGTCGCGAAGGTGACCCGGTCTTAGAGCATTGAGCTCAGGTCGGACCCGACCGACGGATAGGTTGGCGTCATGGATTTGAGTTGTCGGGCGGTCAGTCCGTGTTTCATAGCCAGGCTGAAAGTGTTGGCGAGTTCGGCGTATCCGGCTCCGAACAGGTGCGCGCCGATTATGCGTTGGGTTGATTTATCGATGAGAATTTTGGCAGCGCCGGCGGTTTCCCCGATCCGGTAGTTCGAGTACCACTTACTTGTGTCGGAATACCGGACGTCCACGTTGAGTCCGTTGTCCCGGGCCTCGTGCTCCAGCATGCCGAGACGGACCAGTTCGGGGATCGTGAAGAGTGCCGTTGGAGTGGCGGCGTAGTCGGGAACGGTGAAACCGGAGTTCAACATGTTGGAAGCGGCGACTTTCGCCTCGAAAACGGCCACCGGAGTCAGCGGCAGACCTGCGGTGTCTGCCGAATCACCCGCGGCGTACACAGCGGGGTTTGTTGTGCTCTGCAGGTGCTCTGCGACAACAACGCCGTGTTTTCCGTAAGCCACGTCAGCCGCTTCGAGGTTCAACCGCGATAAGTCCGGGGTCCGCCCGGCACCGTGAACCACCAGGTCCGCATCAATGGTTGCGGGGCTGCCGCCCTCATCGAGGTGCACCCGGTAGCCGGCGCGGGTCTTCTCGACGCCCGTGATGCTTGTGCCACGCCGCACTTCAACCCCGGCCTCCGCACCGCGGTCAATCAGCAACTCGACGAGGTCCGCGTCGAAGGATTTCAGCGGGCGTTCTCCCCGGTCAAAGATGACCGGGGAGCTGCCCGCGCGGGCGGCGATGTGAGCGAACTCGAAGGAGACGAAACCGCCGCCCACGAACACAATGCGGGCAGGAAGGTTCTCCAGATTGAGGAACTCGGTGCTGTCAATGAGGTGTTCCTCGCCCGGGAAGTTCAAGGACCGGGGCGTGGCGCCGGTAGCGATCAGGACTTTGGACGTTTCGAACGTCGTCCCGGAGATCTGAACCTGAGCTGGTCCGGTGAAGCTGGCCCTCCCGTGCAGGGTCTCTACCCCCTGATCGCGCAGGTTATCTTCCATGCTCTGCGGTACGGGGTCGGTGAAGCCGTGCTTGTGACTCATCAGCTCGGCCCAGTTGAACGACAGTCCGTTGCTGTCGACTCCTTTGCCCTCCATCAGCCGGGCGCTCTCCACGATCTCAGCGCCGCGCCGCAGGATCTTCTTCGGGTCACATCCTCGCAACGCACACGTCCCGCCATAGGGAAGTGCATCGACGATCGCCACCCGCCACCCCGCCGAAGAGCACTTTGTCGCCGCGGCTGTCCCGGCCATCCCGGCACCGATGACGAACAGATCGTAGTTCTGAGGCATGTCAAACTTTCTGTTAGACAACGTCGCGTGGCTGCACTGACATTTCGCGTTGATCGGAGCACTCACGCGTGATGGATCCCCGGAAGTGGCGCAGACCGTTGCCGTTCGCCGTCGTCCCCGCCGTTCAGCCGGCGCCGACGGGTGAATGCAGCTTTTCGATGCTGGGGAGCCCACGGCCCCTTCCGGGGTCATGTAACGTCGGCATCCCAATCCCCCCGGCGCACCGGCTGCGAACATATCAGCGCCATTGATGAGAATGGTCCGCGAGCCGTGGAAGCCCACCCGCTCCGCCTCCTCTACCGTGTCCACGACCTGCCGGGTCAGGACCACGTCGGGCCGTTGCGCGGCAAGAGTCACGAGCCGGGCGTCGGCGACTGTCCAGTTCGAGCAACCGTCGAAATACGGCAGCGTGATCTCCATACCCGAAACCCTAAACCTTGAAGTTGAGTATAAGGTCAAGCGTTAGACTGAGATCATGCTCATCGGGGAAGTCAGCGCCGCCACCGGCATCGACACTCAAACCATCCGTTTCTACGAACGCCAAGGTCTGCTGCCCACCGCAAACCGGGCGCCGAACGGTTACCGAATCTACAATGATACTGTCATCAGCCGGCTGCAGTTTGTCCGCGCCTCCCAATCCGCCGGACTCACGCTGGCAGACATCACGGGCATCCTCACCCAGCGTGATTCCGGTGACGCACCCTGCGCCCACGTCTCGGGCCTCCTCGAGGAAAAACTCGCTGATGTCCGAGCACGCCAGTTCGAACTCGCCGCCCTGGCAGCTGATCTTGGACGACTCATTGAATCGAGTCACGATCTCGATCCAGCCGATTGCTCCGACGCCGATATCTGCCACATCATTTCAGCCCCGCGAGTTGGTCAGGACGAGGCATCGAACGCCCGGACCTTGCACTAAAGCCCCGCAGAAACTGACCTTGCAGCGATGCAAGGCCCCAGCCCAGTACGGATCGTTGGCGGCTACTATCAAGAGTTCCCGTTGTGCGAGCTAGCCATGGCGCCCAGATCTGAGCTGCCGCGGGGATTTCGGACAGCGGAATTTGTGGTTTCTTCTACGCGGCCGGCAGTTAGTAGGGTTTTGGGGTCTCATGCATTGAGCAGATCTTTCAGTTCCGTGATCTGGCTCGGCAGGGCCGCCAGTTCCTTGGGGCCGTAGTCGGTCGCCATGTCGATGATGTGCAACTGTGGGTTGATCGACAAGATGTGGCTTAGCCGGGGGCGTCGCCCGGTGTCCTCGGCGAGTTCTTTCGCTTCCAGTTCCTGCGGGCGCCCGTGGGGCATGCGAACCTGCCAAAGGTAAGGCTGAAGCTCAGGTGAGCCAAGCTGACGCTGACTCGTCCATGCTGCCACCTACCGTTTGGTGTGCGGAGCGCGACCTCGATGCGGTCACTAGCGAGTCGACGACCGAAGCGCTGTCCTATCAGCACCGCTGGTACTCCTACTACCAGCACGACGACGATAAACACCGGCCCAGCGCCAAGGCGGACTTCGTGTCCGAAAAGCACTGGACGAAGGAGAACGATCAGGACTGGAATGAGGACTCCGACGGCGAGGCTAAAGATGCGGGAGGACTGTTCACTGCGGGGAGTACGATTGCGGGGCAAAGTGACGTCGATTCCGGCCTGTGTGGCGTCAGCTCTGATAAATAAGGTGACAACTGGCCACCTGTGTTACCGCGAGTATCCGGAAATCAACGATGTTCTTGTCAACTTTTCTCTTGCAACGGCCGCGAGGTGATCCATATCGCGAGGAACGCGGCGCCGAGCCCAACCATCAAGGCGGCGGCGTTGACCGAGCCGGAGATGATGCCGATCGTCAGACCGTAGGTGACGAGGCGCACCAGTCCGATGACAATTAGGATCGTGCCGGCCGAGAACAGGAGCACGGGCATCCGCAGCGCGCAGCCCAGCGCGGCGAGGGTGCCCAGTCCGAGGAACACAAGTGCCTGCACCAGGTTGACCGAGACGAACTGCAGTGGCGTGTAGTGCACCAGCGCGAACAGGGCGCTCAGGGCGGCGAAGCCGGCGACTATCAGGCCGCGGGCCCGCCAATCCCTCGGCGTGGGGGCAGAACGGGTGTCCGCGGTGCCGCTCATGAGAGGACCATCGCGATCCGGGCCGGACGACCCGCCGCGGATGACCACCGAGGTCTCAGCAGCCCGTCGACGCCGGCGATACGCCCGGCCGCGGTCGCCAGGATTACGAATTGCGCGGCGAACATCAGGTAGTAACTCCACTGCCACTCTCCCGGCGTGTTCAGCACCGAGAGGGTGATGGCTATGGTCTGCAGGATACCGATGGCCGCCCAAAAGCGCGTCAGGAATCCCACGAGCAGGAACGCCCCGAGGCAGAACTCGACGATCAACACCCCCCAGCCGAAGAGCGCGAAGTTAGGGAAGATAACGTTCTGCACCAGCCAACTGAAGGGTTCGAGCACCGGATGCTTCACCGCGTCGGAGGTGAACTGGTACAGACCACTCTGGGAGGCCTGCCCGAAGTCGGGCGGGCGTTTCCAGTCCACGTTCTGGAGCCACATGAGCCCAACGGCGATCCGTACGGCCGCGAGCACGGCGCGGGCGGCGCGACCAGTCTCGATCTGGTTGATGCCCGACGCTTCCGTGGTCCGGGTTGTACTAGTCATGGCGTTCTCGTTCCGTTTCAGGCGCAGGCGAACATCGAGGTGGCGGCCGTCACCGACGACCACTGTTGGGTGAAGAGTTCGCTCACCCGGTCGAGCGTGGGAGCGAGCGGCAGGATCTGTCGACTCACGAGCGCGTTCTCGTCGAGCGCGGCAACTGGATGCCAGTAGATGCCTTCAGCCGTGACGGTCACCTCGGGGATGAGCGATTCGCGCGAGAACGCGACCCCCTCATCGGCGACGCCCTGGTGCGCGATGGGGCGGATCACCTGATCGGCTCGCGGGATTCCGAGCCCGTCGAAGAGGGCGTGCAGCTCGTCGAGGGCCGGGTCGTCGTGCGCCGAGATCGTCGCGGCGACCCGCACGGTGAAGCCCTCGGTGAGTGCAACCCGAATGCCGGCAAGCGCCCGCTTCCAACTGCCGGTGCCGCGGTGCAGGTCATGGACCTCGGCGGTGGGGGAGTCCACGCTGATCTGCAGCGCGAGTCCCTCGCGGGGCATCGCCTGCAGTTTGCGCAGGCCCTGGCCACGGAACAGCATCCCGTTGGTCAGTAGGGTGGTCGGCAGCCGGTCGACGCAGGCCTGCACGATCGCATCGATGTCGGGCAGCAGGAACGGCTCGCCGCCGGTGAGATACAGCTCGCGCACGCCCCACGCGGCGGCTTCGGCGACGAGCGCCTGGATGGCGTCGATACCGAGTAGTCGCTGGTCGGTCTTCGGCGAGGAAGCGACGCAGCAGTAGTCGCAGGCCAGGTTGCAGTGGAAGTTCGTGTACAGCCACAGCCGGGCACCAGGCATCCGGTCGGCGGGGATCATCGAGGCCGGGTTGCGCGGCCGGCCCCGACCGACGGTGACGTTACCGGTGTCCTGCTCGACCATCAGGGTACTGACGAGGGTGTTGCCGGTCTTCTCGCACCAGCGGCGCACGAGTTCAAGTTCGCTTGCTGACGCCACCGCGAACTCGGCAGTGTCACCCTCGGCGAGCTGTTCGACGGTGCGCATCAGCGCCATGACTACCATCGAGCGTCCACCCCCTGCTCCTCGATCGCCTCGAACAGACCCGTATAGCCCTCCAGATGCGGCTGCACCCATTCGGTCAGTCCCTCCAGCTCGAGGATGCGCCGGTGTGCGGGAACCTCCCAGTCCATGGCGAGCAGCTTCGCCACCCACGGCGCGTACACTGACTCGGGCAGGGTGTCGAGGGCGGTGAACATGCAGTGCGAGTAGGTCTCGGTCTGCCATACCGGCTCGAGCATCCCGGGCATCAGCTCGCCGCGGCCGAGGTTCTCCCAGACCGTGATGCCGATGGCGGCGACATCAGCATCACCGGCAAGTACCGCGTCGATCGCGTCCAGCTCGCTGCGGCCGGTGTCACCGTGCTTGCCGATGTCACTGTCAAAGCGTCGCAACTGCATGTGCTTTACATCCACGCCGGCTGCGCGGAGGTAGTGCAGGGGCAGGATCGCGGCGTGAGCTGAGTCCGCCGACCCGAGTGCCAGGCGCCGGGTCGCGATGTCGCTGGGGCCGGACCATCCGCTTCCCGCGGCCGCCACGAACACCGTCGAAAACGCGGCGTCCGTGTCGCGCATGGCGAGCGCCCGCACATGCCCATCGGTCTGCAGCACGGCACGCGCGTAAGCCAGGTTGGTATTCCAGGCAATGTCGATCATCCCGGCCTGCAAAGCGTCGACCAAGCGGCCGTAGTTGGAGAACAGCACGAAATCCATGGCCGAAGCGGGCTCGTCAAAGTAGTCGCGAATGCCTTCCCAGATGGGAACGACGTTCGGCGTGTAGGCGACCGCTCCGACGAGCAGGGGGGCTCCGATTAGCTTCGACATCCGGCGCTCAGAACAGTGGAAGGCCGGTGAGGGCCTTGCCGTAGAAATCGTAGAGCACGTCGGCGGTGGGGGCCATGACCGAGCCGGCGCGCGCATCCCGGAACGCACGCTCGATCGGCAGATGCTTCGAGAACGCCGCACCTCCGCAGACCCGCATCGCCGATTCGGTAATTGTCAGCGCGGCGTCGTTCGCCGAGGCTTTCACCCCGAGCACGAACAGCGCGGTGTCATCGGCTGGGGTCGCGACCCGTGCGGCTGCCTGCGCAAGGTAGGAGCGCTGGACGGCGAGTGCAATGCTCATTTTCGCCACTTGGGCACGGATGGTCGGTAACGCGGACAGCGCCTGGTCCAGATGCTGCAGTCGGACGCCGGTCACGTGTGTCGTCGCCGCGTCCACCGCCGCCCGAGAGAGCCCGAGCGACACAGCAGAGTTGCCCAGGTTAAACCACGGCAGCACGGCGGCCATCATCGTGGCGAACCCGCTGCCTGCCTCGCCGATGCGATAGCTGGACGGTATCGTCACCGACACTGACATCGGGCTCGACGCGTTGCCGCGCAGCCCCAGCCCGCTCCAGGGACCGGCGATCTCCAGACCCGCGGTGGCGGACGGGATCGCGTACAGGTCGACTGTCTCGGGGTCGACCGCGCTCCTCGATGACATCACATACACATCGGCGTAGCCGGCCGAGGTCACCCAGCTCTTGTCGGCCGTGAAGCGCAGGTCGTCCCCGTCGGCGACGGATTCCGACACGGGAGCCCAGAAGTGCGAGCGCGACCCTTTTTCACTGAAGGCGAGGGTGCCTAGAACCTCGCCCGACGCCATCCGCGAGAGGAGGTCCGTCATCGCGGCTGGGGGGGCGGATGCCACGGTCACCGCGGCAGCGACATGCATCAGATAGATCATCGCGGTCGAACCGCAGGCGGCGGCGATGGAGCCGATCACCTCGATGAACTCGGCTGGACCGGCGCCCATGCCTCCGGCGTCCTCGCTGATCACCAGCCCGAGCAGGCCGCTCGTGCGGAGCGCCGCAACTGAATCGATGGGGAAGATGCCGTCGGTATCGACCTGGTCGGCGTGAGCCGCGGCCACTGCCGTCACCTGCGCGACCGTCTCGTCAAGCGTCGTCTGAGTCATGGTCATCCGGTGTCCTGTCATCGTTGATCAAGTATCTCGACACCGCTTTCGCGGCGAGGGTTTGGCTAAGTATGCACCCTCGGGAAGTCACGTGCGTATTTGGCACGCTCCAAATAAGGCAACCCGGCGCGCAGGCTGCGAACGGCGTGTTCATCGTGGCGTGAAGTCTCGTTTCCGCGGAAGCCCAGTGTTTGCAAGGGCCAGAAGCCGGTTCGAGTCGCACCTCGGGCACAGTGTTACGACAGGTCAGGCGCCTGTTTGCTTCTGATCCGTACACAAAACCCGCCAAAGTGTGGACACGAAGCGCGCCGGACGCGGGCGGCCTCGCGGTATCTAGTAGTACTTAGTCATGTCTGCGTGGCGGCTTTTAATCCCTAACCGATCCTGTTAATTTTCCTGACATGAAACCGGATGAGCTTGCCGAGACCAAAGCGGAACTGGAAGCGTTCGTTCAGGATGTGTTCGCGTCTGTTCCGCGGGCGGATCAGCGGAACAAGGGGAGCCTGTATCTGCACGGTCTGATGCTGGACGGGCGGCGGAAGTCCATGCAGCCGATGGGTGCCCGGCTCGGGATTGATGACCAGCAGCTGCAGCAGTTCGTCTCCACCTCGCCGTGGAAGGTCGAGCCGGTGCGCCGGGTCCTGGTGCGCAGAGCCGTGGAGGTGATCGGCCCCGATGCCTGGGTGGTTGACGATACCGGATTCAAGAAGGAAGGCGACTCCTCTCCCGGTGTCGCCCGGCAGTATTCGGGCACGTTGGGCAAGATCGGCAACTGCCAGATCGCCGTGAGTATCCACGCCGCGACCGATAAGGCCTCCTGCCCGCTGGACTGGCGGCTCTACATACCCCAGGCCTGGGATGACACGTCCGCGGACACGAATGCCCAAGCGGAAATGATCGCCGCACGCCGGGCCAAGGCGCAGATACCCGAGGTCCAACGCCATCGTACGAAATGGGCGATGGCGCTGGAGATGATCAACGAACTCGGGACCTGGGGCTACCGGCCTCCGATCCTGGTCGGGGACGCCGGCTACGGGGAGATCACCGCGTTACGCAATATTCTTCCGAATTCGTCCCCATCGAAGATGCCGCGGCGCAGCGTGAGCAGATCGGCACAATATTTCCGATTACGATCAGTGCTCGCCGCGGCAGGCACGCCCCTCGGGTCACGGCGCAGTCCGTCGCGTGCCCTTCGCCACAGTTGTGCTGAGTCATTCGTTCGTGACTATGCAGCGCTCAGGTCATGCCCGAAACGGGCCAGGGCGAACCGCACCACCACGTCCTCGTGGCCCCTCGCACGACGTCGATCAAACCTCCCCTTCATTATGGTGCCGAAACCGCCATACCCTCGAGACAAGTCGGGCCGGATGGACTGCCACGCTACCAGACCGCCCTTTCGGCACTGACGATTTCTCGAATATGCCCGCAGTTAGCTCAGGGTAAGCCCTGACGTCACTTAGACCGGAAAGAAGGTCCCGTTGCCCCGCAATCGTCTCCCCCTCCGCGAACAATCCTTCCTCCTCGGCACCGCCCTGCAGGACCAGCCCAAGAGATCCGAATGCGACCACGAAGCCGGCGCACATGCTGGCCCCGCAGAGCAAGGCGCCCGCAATGCGGCCGCCAGTCGGTCCGGACCTGGTTCCGGCAAAGAGTGCCAGATAAGCGGGCAACATGGGGAATCCGCAGGGGTTCACCGCGGCTACCAGACCCAGTGTGAAGGAGTAGAGGACCAGTCCCGCAACGGCGTCAGGGTGACTCATCTCAATGCCTGATGCCGTTCCGCAGATTCAGTGCCTGCAGATAGTCGTTGTAGTTGTCCAAATCGGCGTCGCCCTCGCGTGCGACGCGGCGATCCGCCGTGCGGGTCGCGCGCTGGTCGGACTTTTGCCACTTCAGAACAAGTGCGCCGAGCACCAGCAGCGTGGGTAGCTCGGTGAAACCCCAAGCAATTCCGCCGCCCGTGGCCTGGTCTGTCAGTGGCGACAGGTGCCAGCCGGGGACGGCCGTGGAGTAAAAGCCCACCAGCAGGCTGGTGGACATCATGACTACTACTCCGAAGAAGGCGTGGAACGGGGCGGTGGCCGCCAGCTCGAGGACCGGCAGGACAGGTCCCGCCACGGTGCGGAGTCCGCGCGCCGATTTTCGCGGCGACGGGTCGACGCCGAGCACCCCCCAGAAATAGAGAAAGCCGATGAGCAGGAAGTGCACCAGCATCAGATTATGGCCCCACCAAGTACCCATCAGGTAATCGAAGGCGGGCGTGAAGTAAAGGCCATACAGGCTCATGATAAACAGTACAAACGTGACCGCGGGATGCGTCAGCAGCGCCGCCACTCTGGTATGCAGGAGCCAGAGGACTCCCCGGCGCAGAGATCCCCTTCGCCCCGAGCCTGCGGGCAGCGCCCGCAGCAAGAGCGTGATCGGGGCTCCGAGAACGAGTAAGACGGGAGAGAACATGTTCAGCACCATGTGCTGAATCATGTGGATGCTGAAGAGCTCCATTCCGTAGCCGTCGATCCCGGTGGCAGTAACCATCAGTATCGAAGCGACGCCCGCGAGCCAGGAGAGGGTGCGTCCCATCGGCCAGTGGATGCCGCGGCGGTGCAGGCGGAGGACGCCCCAGCCATAGGCAACCAGCAGGGCGACTACGATCAGTGGCAACACGGGAAGGGGTTGGGGGTGCCACGCCAGCACCCGTGCCAAGGTCGGCGCCTGCTGGGGCATCCACATGGGTCCACTCATGGAAGAAACCGCAGCGCCTCCGGCAGGAGCGGGTAATGCGGTTGGCCAGGGCACTCCTAGATCCCCAATATCAGTGTTTCGTCGGCCGCCGGCTCACCGGCGGCGCGCGCGAATACCTCGAACCCCGCCAACACGGTTTCCTGTTCGGAAGTCGAGAGGCGATCCAAGACATCGGAGATTTCCTGCCGCCGGGCGCGGGTGACATCCGAGTAGACGCGTGAGCCCTCGTCGGTAAGGGAGATGATCACCTCGCGCCGACTCTCAGAACTCGCCGTACGGGTGATCAGTCCGCCGGAAACCATCCGGTCAGCGAAGCGGCTGAAGCTGGACTGGTTGGCTCCGAGGTGTAAGGCGAGATCTCCCATTCGCAGCGGGCCGAAGTTGGACAGCACCACCAGTACCCGGAACTGCGGGAGGGTGACCGCGTCCATGACGGGTGCCAACGATCGGGCTATGACACCCAATAGCGCCCGTGACGCCGTCAACGACCTGTCAACGACTTCTTGCCCTGGTTGCCCCGCAGCGCGATGCCGTGATGGTTGGTCCAGTCCTGATGGGAATGTCATAGTTGCTATACTACATATAATGCATTAGATCATCTACAAAAGGTTTTTACTTGACAGCGCAGCACCCAATCGCCCGGCCATGGCCCCTAAGGGGACCCGGGAGCCCTCTTCAATTCAGGCTCGCCGGAACGTCCTATCAACTGGTGGCGATGGCCGTTCTCGTCGGTGCCGGAGCGGGACTGGCTGCCGTCGCCTTTCGCTGGCTGATCACCACCGCCACGCTCATCTTTACCGGCACGGGCGATTACTCCGCCAGCCACGGCCACCCTGGCCATCCGTGGCTGCCCTGGCTGGGCGGGGCGTTCGTAGTCCTTGCCCCGGTCGTGGGCGGCCTGGTCTACGGGCCCTTGGTCCAGCGGTTCGCCCCGGAGGCCCGTGGTCATGGAGTTCCCGAGGTCATGTACGCCGTCAGCCAGCACGGGGGCCGGATCAAGGGCCGCGTGGCGCTAGTGAAGGCGCTGGCCTCGGCCATTTGTATCGGGTCCGGAGGATCGGTTGGCAGGGAGGGGCCGATCGTGCAGATCGGCTCGGCACTGGGATCCTGGCTCGCACGCGTATTCCGGATGCCCGAATCCAGAGTCCGGGCCCTGGTTGCCTGCGGTGCTGCCGGCGGAATCGCTGCCACGTTCAACGCCCCGATCGCCGGGGTATTCTTCGCGCTGGAACTCCTGCTGTCGGACTTTGCCGCCGGATCCTTCGGCGCGGTGGTCTTGGCCTCCGTAACGGCATCCATCATCGGGCGGGCATTCCTGGGAAACCAAGCGTTCCTGACGCTGCCTCCCTTTACGATCACCTCAGCCGCAGAATACCCGTTGTTTATCCTGCTGGGCCTGCTCGCAGCAGTTACCGGTGTTGGCTTCACCCGGATTTTGTACAAGATCGAAGATCTGTGCGACTGGGCATGGAGAGGTCCGGCGTGGCTGCGACCCGTGGCTGGGGGGGTCCTTCTCGGGTTGCTCCTGCTGATTCTGCCGCAGATGTACGGGGTCGGTTACCCCGTCCTGCAGGCGGGCGTCGCAGGCACGTACGCCATCGGATTCCTGGTCGTATTGCTGGTCGGCAAGATCGTTGCCACCAGCCTGACGATCGGTATCGGAGGCTCCGGCGGTGTCTTCGCGCCGTCGCTGTTCATCGGAGCGATGCTCGGGGCTGCGTTCGGCGAGGTAGCCGGACTCTTGCAGCCGGACCTGCACGGACAGGTCGGAGCTTTCGCACTGGTGGGGATGGGGGCAGTCTTCGCCGGAGCAGCGCGGGCGCCCATCACCGCAGTCATCATCATGTTCGAGCTGACGGGGGAATACTCCATCATTCTGCCCCTGATGCTGGCCATCGTCGTCGCCACGGGCGTTTCGAAGGCCATGAGTAAGGACACCGTCTACACCCTCAAGCTGCGCCGCCGCGGAGTGGATCTTGAGCGACACCCGGGCACGGAGATGCTGCGCGGCACGCGCGTCGAGGGAATCATGGACACCTCCCTGCGTGCACTTCCCGGGGACCTCAGTATTGCCGACGGTGCACTGCGGCTGCTGGCGTCAAAACATCCTGCCCTTCCCGTCACGGATGCCGACGGGAGGCTGATCGGCATTGTCACCGTTCAACATCTCGCTGCCGTGCTGAGCAGTGATGACGACGGCGATCGGATTCCGCTTTCCGATGTCGCCGAAATGCCGGCCACCGTGTTGCCCAACGTCACGCTGGAGTCAGTGCTGCATGCGGTACTGGATTCGTCCGGAAGCGCGGGGATACCGGTGATGGACGACGACGGCACGCTGCGAGGCTGGCTCAACCAGGAAGCAATCCTGCGGATTCTCTCTCGTGCGGCGACTGCGGTGCCTGCGAAAACAACCGGGACGGCGCGCCCGGGTCCATCCGGACCACGGCGGCGTCCCCGAATCCGGCATCCGCGGAACAAGCCGAAGACCCCAACGACGAAATCACGAAACCGCATGTCGCATAGCGGCAATGGCAACTGCACTGGAGCAAACATGAACGATCAGTCAGCCGAATCCCAACTCCCGCTCTCCGGTCTCGACCCGACCGAGCGTCCCCAGGTCCACACCAACGGGGGAACGTTCCTGATCTATCCGGACGGGCACGTCAGCACGGTGACAAATGAAAAGTACGAGCACGCCCGACGCGCCCTGGCACGTGCCGCTCTCGAGGATCCCAGGCCTGCGGCACAGGCCCGGGCAGAAGCAGATTTCATGACGGCGGAAACCGAATGTTTCCGTGAATTCGGTCTTGTCCGCCGCGGGAAAGAATGGGTGTTCGCCACGTCGCTGCAAGCGCAGCGGCAGTAAGCGGCCGCCCCGGCCGTGGGCTCATTGCATACATTGGGGTCCCACGGGTATTAAATGATGCTGATCCAGCCGTCTTCGCCCAAACTCAGGTCGGCGATCGTCGCGCCGCCGGTAGGGGAATCCTTTCCAACAGTTAGTCGGTGGAGGCCGTGCTGTCCGTCGCTGAACCGCATTCCCGAAGCCTAGGGCTGCTGTTCGAGGTGACGCATCGGAACCCGGAACTTCGAGGCCAGGTACGGAATCAGACCCCCCTGAACGATCATTGAAATGAGGACGACAATGAAGATGATTGAATAAAGTGTTTGCGCGTGGGCCGTACCCGAGCCGAGGATGAACATGCCCACTGAGATGCTCAACCCCAGGATCACGGATGCCACAATTTCCGAGATACTTGCGATTCCGGAGGCGAAGCGCTCGATCTAAATCTTGTACAGTACCCGGGCGTCGCCGATGATGATCCCGGCAGGAAGACGGCGAGGAAGCCTGATCCGTGCCGACGGCGGCACCAACGGCCGTTTGCAGCGCGAACTCTCCGACGCCACCGGCCACCGCTTGAATCCCGGTTCCACTGACGCCGAGCAGACTCGCCATGAGCACCTGGCCTGATGAACGCATTGGCCGTGCCGGCCGACCGGTTTCGATTCAAGGTCTCCTTAAAGGCCCGGGCGCCGCGCACCTAATTTTGGGTACGCAGCGGGAGAACATGCTTGACCATGTCTGGGATGACCGACGAGCCAACGGTGCAGTCGGCGACGGCGCGGCATCGGCCGCGCGGCCTTCGCCGCCAAGTCGCGTGCCGTGCGTTAGGCTGCCCCGGAACATGGCTGCATCCAGCCGTGTTAGGCCCGCTGATGAGCGGGCCGATCCAGAGGCATCCACACTTTTCTAATAGATTTTCCCGTGCAAAGGAAGAGATGAAAGGACTGGCGGCCCTTGGCCTGTCGTCTTTTTTGGTGTTCTACCGGCACGCTTGCCCTGAATTTGGTGGTGGAGTGGCTCGGCAGTGCCCTCACGTGTTCATGAGACCTGGTACTCGCCAGCTCACACCACGTTATTTGGCGTCCGCTGCACGACCTGAACCGCCCCGGGTTTAATGGAGGGTGTTGAGTCCTTGAAAGGATGAGCACCATGGCAGCACCAAAGAAGTATCCTGATGAGCTTCGCCAGAGGGCGGTCCGCCTGGTGATGGACGCCCAGAAGAATCCCAGTGGCCGGCGTGGCGCGTTTACCAGGATCGGCGCGCAGCTGGGCATCCCGGCGGACACGATCCGTGGCTGGGTCCGCACAGTGGAGATCGATCAGGGCGTGCGTCCTGGCACTACTACCGATGAGGCAACCCGCGTGGCTGAGCTGGAGCGTGAAGTGGTTGAGTTGCGCCGGGCCAACGCGATCTTGAAATCAGCATCGGCTTTTTTCGCGGCGGAGCTCGACCGCCCCTCCCGACGATGATCGCCTACATCGATGAGAACAAGGACGAATATGGGGTCGAGCCGATCTGCAAACAGCTG
>NZ_JADPVH010000005.1 GCF_026932795.1 Paenarthrobacter sp. Z7-10
AGCGTGGCCCGCCACTCACTGAGCCTGCCGGTGGACAGGGCCGTGAAGGTATGCGGCATCTCGGCGAGGGCTTTGGCGAACCCCAACAGCCGCCCGCCGCTGGCCGGGGACTCACGCCGGGCCAAAGCGACCTGCGCACCGACCCCTTGACCCAACTGATCAGCCGGGACACCCGCCGCGTGCTGGCTCCGGCGCTGGGAAACATCCAGGGCGACCGCGGCCCGGGCCTGCGCCGCGGCAGCAGCGGACTTCAAGTCCTCCAACACCCGCAACTGATCAATCAGGGCCGCATCATCAACCCCAGTATCCAACCACGCCAACGCCGACACCCAGCCAGCAACCACCGGCACGGCCGCCACCCCCGAAACCGGTACCGGCAAACAAGCCGGTCCTGTAACCCGGGCAGGTCCCTCGGCTGGTGCCGCAACCCGGGCGGGGGCTGTAACGTGGGCAGGCCCGGCGGCCCGGGCGGGGGCTGCGACGTGGGCAGGTCCGGCGGCTGGCGCCGCAACCCGGGCTGGTGCCGGAACCCGGGCTGGGACAGCGCCCAAGGCCAGGGCGAAGACCGGCGGTGACTGCAGCTGCGCAGCCCGCCCACGCTCTTTCCGGTTCCCGATGTCGTCCATAAAACAACGCTACCGCCGCCCACCGACATTATTCAGCGGCCATCAACAGCCCACTGATTCGGCGCCGCTCAGGTTTGGATGAGGCGCTGACCTGCCGGACGACCGATCGCGGCTGGCGCTCACGGCCGCCGTCGTCATCGGTCCGTGCCGTCAGCTGTCGCGGAAGCTTCAGTGCCGCCTTGCTCTGGTCAGGAGCGCACGACCCAGCATTTCTTCCGCCCCCGGATACCTGACTTCTTCCAAGACGAGGGGATGCGGCGGGGCCAGCACCGATTTGGCATCCCGTGCCCGCGTGTTGAGGCGCTTAAGCAACCACTCCGGTTGCTGGGTCCCCTCGCCCACAGCCAGTGCTGAGCCGACCAGCGAACGCACCATATTGTGGCAAAAGGCATCAGCTTGCACCGTCACGGAAATGATGCCGTCCGCGGCGCGGTCAAACTCGAAGCGCTGCAGCTCGCGCACGGTAGTCGCTCCCTCGCGCGGCTTGGCGAAGGCGCGAAAATCGCGCAATCCCAGCAGCCGTTCGGCGCCGTCGTTCATCCGGTCCACGTCGAGCGCCGCACCGTGCCACAGCGTGCTGTGACGCAGCAGCGGGTCCCACTGCAGGCCCGTGTCCGCCACCCGGTAGCTGTAGCGCCGCCACAACGCAGAGAAACGCGCGTCAAAGCCCGGCGCAGCCACCGACGCCGCATGAACCTCCACAGCCCCGGAGAGCTGGCGCAGCGTGTGGCTGAGGGCTCCACGGAGCCGCCGCAGAAGTGCCACGCCGGAATCCATGTCGTGGCCCCGCCGCAGTCCATCCCACTCAGCCGCGCTGAGGTCACAGTGAACCACTTGCCCGCGGGCGTGCACTCCGGCATCGGTCCGGCCCGCCACAGTGACCCTAATGGGACGACGCAGGAGCAGACCGAGCGACTCCTCCAGGGACCCCTGCACGGTCAGCAGGCCGGGCTGCACTGCCCAGCCGTTGAAGGGGCCGCCGTCATAGCTCACGTCGAGGCGGACACGCACAAGCCCGCCGTCCCCTTCAACGGGAACGGCGGGCTTATGGTCATTCATGCTTCAAAACTACGTCGCGGCCTGCGCGAAGCAGAAATCGGCAACAGGTGCTTACTTCTTTTCCTTGGCGGCCGGAGCGTCAGCTTCCGGAGCGTCAGGGGTCTCGGCAGCCGGTGCCTGTGCTTCGACAGCATCGCTTTCGGCCGGCTCGGGAGCAGCAGCAGCGTCGTCCGAGGCGGTTTCTTCGGGCTCGACGGCGGTTGCTGCTTCGTCTTCGACGGCAGGCGCCGGCGCTGCGGCAGCCTTGGCCGGAGCAGCTTTAGCGGCGGTTTCAGCTTCGGCGACGACGGCCTGCCTCGGGCTCAGCGGTTCCAGCACGAGTTCAATAACCGCCATCGGAGCATTGTCGCCCTTGCGGGGACCAATCTTCGTAATGCGGGTGTAACCGCCTTCGCGATTCTCCACCGCCTTGGCAATGTCGGTGAACAGTTCGTGGACAACGCCCTTGTTGCTAATCAGACCGAGCACACGACGGCGGGAAGCCAGGTCGCCGCGCTTGGCGAAGGTGACAAGACGCTCGGCGTACGGCTTCAGGCGCTTGGCCTTGGTTTCCGTGGTGGTGATCCGCTTGTGCTCAAACAAAGCGGCGGCCAGGTTAGCCAGCATCAGTCGCTGGTGTGCCGGGCTACCACCGAGGCGCGGACCCTTAGTGGGGGTAGGCATGGTGTTTTTTCTCCTCAAGTGTTGGCCGGCCAGTTTCATCCAGAGGACGCTGGAAGAAGCTGACCGGCCGAAGTGTGTTCGTCTTTAGAGCTCGTCGTCGCCGAAAGCGTCGTCGTTCTCGTCGATGGCGGCGGCGCGGGCAGCGAGGTCGAAGCCTGGAGGGGAATCCTTCAGGGACAGACCGAGCTCAACCAGCTTCGCCTTGACCTCGTCGATGGACTTGGCACCGAAGTTCCGGATGTCCATCAGATCAGCCTCGGAGCGAGCCACGAGTTCACCCACGGAGTGGATGCCCTCCCGCTTGAGGCAGTTGTAGGATCGGACGGTGAGGTCCAGGTCCTCGATCGGCAGCGCCATGTCGGCAGCCAGAGCGGCGTCCGTCGGTGACGGGCCAATCTCGATGCCTTCAGCGGCGGTGTTCAGCTCACGGGCCAGGCCGAAGAGCTCAACCAGCGTGGTTCCGGCGGAGGCGATGGCGTCGCGCGGGGCGATGGCTGCCTTCGTCTCCACGTCAACGACCAGACGGTCGAAGTCGGTGCGCTGCTCAACACGGGTGGCCTCAACGCGGAAGGTCACCTTCAGCACCGGCGAGTAGATGGAGTCGACCGGAATGCGGCCGATCTCCGAGTCGCCAGCCTTGTTCTGCGACGCCGAAACATAACCGCGGCCGCGCTCAATGGTCAGCTCCAACTCGAACTTGCCCTTCGAGTTCAGCGTGGCAATATGCAGATCCGGGTTGTGGAACTCGACACCGGCTGGCGGCGCAATGTCCGCTGCCGTGACAACACCGGGGCCCTGCTTGCGCAGGTAAGCCACCACCGGCTCGTCGTGCTCAGAAGACACGGAGAGGCTCTTGATGTTCAGGATGATCTCAGTGACATCTTCCTTGACACCGGGAACCGTGGTGAATTCGTGCAGCACACCATCGATGCGAATGCTGGTTACAGCAGCGCCGGGGATGGAGGACAGCAACGTGCGGCGGAGGGAGTTTCCGAGGGTGTAACCGAATCCCGGTTCCAGCGGTTCAATGACGAAACGGGAACGGTTTTCAGAAACGACTTCTTCGGAGAGGGTGGGGCGCTGTGCAATGAGCACTTAGGTTTCCTTTCAGCGAGCATCCGCTATATGACGCAACACAGGTGGTGGAAAGAACGGTCCAGGACTAGGCGCCCGCCGAAACCGCCCGCCCCTTGCGGGCTGGAATTCCAGCCAGCACGGGAACGGGCTTCGCGGGCAGCGGCGTCCTTAGACGCGGCGGCGCTTCGGCGGACGGCAGCCATTGTGGGCACTGGGGGTGACGTCCTGAATGGAGCCGACCTCCAGTCCAGCGGCCTGCAGCGAACGGATCGCCGTTTCGCGACCGGATCCGGGACCCTTTACGAAAACGTCGACCTTGCGCATGCCGTGCTCCTGAGCGCGCTTTGCAGCAGCTTCCGCGGCCATCTGGGCCGCGAACGGGGTGGACTTGCGGGAGCCCTTGAAGCCGACCTCGCCCGAGGAAGCCCAGGAGATGACGGCGCCATTCGGATCCGTGATGGACACGATGGTGTTGTTAAAGGTGCTCTTGATATGCGCCTGACCGAGCGCAATGTTCTTTTTATCCTTGCGACGCGGCTTACGAACCGCTCCACGAGTCTTCGGGGGCATTATTTCTCCTACAGAAAGTTATTGGTTTAGGCCCGATCCTGCTCTGAACGAGCGCGGATGGGTGGGCCCACGCCTGCAATGGGCGTCAAGTCACTTGAGTGACTTTGAGCCAGCAAGTGCGGGACTAGCGCGTGGCCTTCTTCTTACCGGCGACGGTCCGCTTCGGTCCCTTACGGGTACGGGCGTTCGTCTTGGTGCGCTGGCCGTGAACGGGCATACCGCGGCGATGGCGGATACCCTGGTAGCTGCCAATTTCCACCTTGCGGCGGATGTCGGCTGCCACCTCGCGGCGAAGGTCACCCTCAACCTTGTAGTTACCCTCGATGTAGTCGCGCAGCTGAACCATCTCAGCATCGGACAGGTCCTTCACGCGGACGTCCGGCGAAATGCCGGTGTCAGCCAAGGTCTTGTGCGCACGGGTCTTACCCACGCCGTAAATGTATGTAAGCGCTACTTCCAACCGCTTTTCGCGGGGAAGGTCTACGCCAGCGAGACGTGCCATAGTGGCGGTTCTCCTTGTGTAAACCGGAGGTCGTAGGCAGTACACCCGCGCGTTCCGCGCGGCCCCGGCCTCCGACCAGGGGTACGCCGGCCATACCGTGTTCCGGCATTTGGCTCAGCTTGTGCTGCCGTTATTGTCTTGTGCACCCGGACAAGCCGGGCAGCTTTTCATACTGTGTTTCATACTGACGTGGGCAGGACCCGGGTAATTTTCCGTGCGGGAAAATTAGCCCTGGCGCTGCTTGTGGCGCGGGTTCTCGCAGATCACCATGACCCGCCCGTTACGGCGAATCACCTTGCACTTGTCGCAGATCTGCTTGACGCTCGGCTTGACCTTCATGGCATTCCTTTGCGTGGTTTGCAGGTTTGATTATTTATAGCGGTAGACAATACGACCACGTGTGAGGTCGTAAGGGCTCAGCTCCACCACTACCCGGTCCTCAGGAAGGATACGAATGTAGTGCTGGCGCATTTTTCCTGAGATATGTGCGAGAACGACGTGCTTGTTGGTCAGCTCAACGCGAAACATCGCATTAGGCAAAGCCTCAGTCACAACGCCCTCGATCTCAATGACCCCGTCTTTCTTGGCCATATCCTCCGCTAACTTTGTTCGGTCCCGCGCTTTGATCTGGTAAAGATCTCCACGGAGGGCTACGTTTACTACTGGATTGGATGTGAACTGCGCCCATGACTCCACGGTTTGCACCGCAGAACTTTCCACGCCCGAAATTGAACTGGAACACAGGAATATCATGTTCAGTTTAAGGAGGCGGCAGAAGGCACATGGGAGCGCAGACAACCAACAAACAACTCTACTTCATGGGCCCCGATAAGTTAAATCGCCGAGCCGTCACTCGCTGTTCTCCATCGTCCAAGCCGGCAGGACGCCAGCGGAGGTGCGGATGGATTGGGCTTGGCCAATTCCGTCCAGGATGGCCAGCCGGACCACTTCAGCAGCTGTGGCCTGCAGTTCTATTCTGGCGCGGACGCCAGCCGCCGGCCCGCTGTCCAATGTCACTTCGCCAGTGGCCAGGGTAAAGATGGTATCTCCGTCCGCCAACGTGTGGACGGGGCTCAGCGCCCTCGCCATGCCGGCATGGGACGCCGTCGCCGTCCGTTTGGCTTCCGCGACGGTGAGCACGGCATTTGTCGCCACCACCACCAGCGTCGTGTTCAGCCCCGTCGTGTTCAGCCCCGCCGTGTTCAAATCCGCCGTGCCCGGTTCGGGCTGCGTTGCGCCTTGCGCCACGGGCGGCGGCGGCCAGGGCAAGCCAGCCGCATTGACAACCGCAAGAGCTCCAACGACGACGGATGAATTCGTACCGGAGAGCCGCAGCGAGGCGGATCCCGTGCCGCCCTTGAATCTGCCGCCGCCCAGCGCTGCACCGGTTCCGGCACCGACATTGCCACGGGCGACGACGGCAAACGGTTCCGACACGCCAGCGGCGGCCGCTCCCAGATAGCCCATCGCCGCATCCGGCCGTGCCGCGAAGTCCCCGCCGCGGCCCAAATCAAAGACCGCCGCCGCCGGCACAATCGGGACCACGCCACCGGGAACGGCGAACCCTCTCCCCTGTTCTTCGCACCAGTTCTGCACTCCGGCCGCCGCTGCCAGCCCGTAGGCGCTGCCACCCGTCAGGACGACGGCGTCGACCGTGGGAACCAGCGTGGTCGGGTCAAGAGCATCGGTTTCATGGGTCCCGGGACCGCCGCCACGGACATCGACGGAGCCAATTGTCCCGGGCGGCGGCAGCACCACGCTCACCCCCGACAGCCAGCCGGCCCCGATGCGCTGGACCTGACCGATCCGGATTCCGGGTACATCAGTAATGGATCCCAGCGTGTTCTTCATGACTGTATTGTCTGCCGGGCTGGCCGCCGCACCAAGTTTGCGGGCCATGTCCGGACAAAAGGTGGAGATTACCTGATTACCCCTTGTAGATCGTGCCGAAGGCGGATACCGTCAAGGCACCTCGGTGAACGCGCAGTGAAGACTGAGGGAACAGCGGAAAAGAAATCCATATTTGGATTTCTGCGGGTAATTCCCATGGTGAAGTAGGTCAGGACGAAGCGAGCACAATTGCCGGACTGAGGCCGGCCAGAATGAGGGTGGATATGAGCCGGCTCAGCACTTCCGGACCCCGGCCCGGATCCGGGCAGAGGGCCGCTCCACCGCCAGTGAAGTTTTCTTCCGGCGGCGGGAGCAACGGTGGGCGCCCGCCCAGACGGTCCAAGTACTGGACTCCGCGGACCAGGCGCGATGCACTGATTTTCCTGGCATTCGCCCTGCCGAACATCGTGCTTATTGCGGTCTTTACCTACCGCCCGCTGTTTACCAATATGTATTACTCCACCCTCGACTGGACGCTTGGAGCACCCGACGCCATTTCGGTGGGACTGGGCAATTACATATAATTCTTTACCTCATCCGATGCCTCAGCGGTGCTGGGCACGACCGCCATCTTTACGCTTGCCACTGTTGGCGGTGCCATGGTGCTGGGTCTGTTCGTCGCCATCGCGCTAAACCTCAATGTTAAGGGCCGCGGGTTTGCCCGGTCCGCAGTTTTCGCACCCTACGTGCTCTCCGGTGTCGGTGTTGGGCTGGTGTGGCTGTTTATATTTGATCCCGTGTACGGCGTATTGTCCTGGATCCTGCGCAGCGTCGGAACGTCCAGCCCGCAGTGGATCAACGATCCCAAGCTCGCCCTGTGGATGGTCATCATCGTCTACGTCTGGAAGAACCTTGGATATTGCGCAGTAATCTACCTGGCCGGCCTGCAGTCGATGCCGAAGGATCTGATGGAGGCTGCCGCCCTCGACGGCGCCGGTAATTTCCGCCGGTTCGTCTCGGTTACGCTTCCGCTGCTTTCGCCCACAACTTTTTTTATCCTGATCACCTCATTGCTCAGTTCACTGCAGGCCTTCGACATCATCCGGATCATGACCCCGACCGGTAATGGCACCAGCACACTGATCTTTGAGGCCTACCTGCAGGCCTTCAGCACCTACAACAGGGCCGGCTACTCGGCCGCCATTTCCGTGGTGCTCTTTGTCCTGCTGTTGGTGGTGACGGGGCTGCAGCTGCGCTTCGTTGAGCGAAAGGTCCACTATTCATGACCGCCCTGACCAGTGCCGGCACCGCACCGACGCGGCGCGACCGGCCCCTGTCCAAACAGAACATCACCAAAACCGTGCTCGGCGGTTACCTCCCGCTGCTGATCACCACACTGGTGGTATTCCTGCCGCTGGCCTGGATGATCCTGTCATCGCTGAAGACACCCGGGGAAATTGTCACCACCCAATTGAAGGTACTGCCACAAAACCCCACCATGCAGAACTATGTGGACGCGGCAACAACCGTTCCTTTTGCCCGCTTTTTCCTCAACAGTGTCATCGTCACCAGCATCGCCTCCGTTATCAAATGCACGCTCGCGGTGGTGACCGCCTATGCGTTGGTCTTCATCCGGTTCCCGTTCAAGCGGGCCATTTTCCTGCTGATCCTGGTGGCCCTGATGGTTCCCCCGCAGGTGTCGGTGCTTCCCAACTACGTGCTGATCGCCGGCTTGGGCGGGCTGAACACGTATTGGGGCATCATTCTGCCCGGGCTGGGCACCGCCTTTGGGACCTTCCTGCTGCGTCAGCACTTCCTGACACTTCCGGCCTCGATCCTGGAATCGGCGGAGATCGACGGCGCAAACCACTGGACCCGGCTGTGGAAGATCGTGTTTCCGATCTCCGTACCGACCATTGCCACTGTCGCCCTGGTGACGATTGTCACCGAGTGGAATGACTATATCTGGCCGCTGATCGTCATCGACAACCCACAGATGATGACTCTTCCAGTCGGTCTGACACTGCTGGCCAACAGCGACAGCGGCAGCCAGGCCTGGGGCATCCTGATGGCCGGTGCCGTGATCGTGATCATCCCCATTCTGATTATCTTCGCGGCCCTGCAGCGTTACATTGTCGCCGGCCTGACGCAAGGGTCAGTCACCGGCTAGCAGTGCGCAGCACGGCAACGGGACACCGCATCAAACAGGGGAATCTACGAAAGGCAGCACCGCATGTCAACACAATTCGATCGCCGGCACTTCATGGCCCTGACCGCCCTTGGACTTGGCGCGACGGCCCTGTCCGGATGTGGAGGACCCAACACGAGTGGCGGCGGCGGCGCCGCCAAATCTGCGGCGAACACGGACTGGTCCAAGGTCAAGCCGGCCGCAAAAATCTCCTTTATGTCCAGCCATCCCGGAACCTCTCAGCCCATTGAGCAGAAGTTGATCGAGGCGTTCCAAAAGGAAAACCCCGACATCAAGGTGGATCTGATTACTGGCGGCGCCAACTACGAGGAGGTGGCGCAAAAGTTCCAGACCTCCCAGGCAGGCAACAATGTCCCCGACGTCGTGGTGGCCTCCGACGTCTGGTGGTTCCGCTACACCCTGTCCTCCACGATTGTTCCGGTGGATGACATTCTGAAGGCCGTCTCGGACAAGACCTCGGACTACAACACCACCCTTTTCGACGACTACAAGTACAACGACGCGCACTGGGCGGTGCCCTACGCCCGTTCGACGCCGTTGTTCTACTACAACAAGGATCATTTCAAGAAGGCTGGCCTGCCGGACCGGGCCCCAAAGACGTGGGACGAGTTCGCCCAATGGGCCCCGAAAATCAAGGCCGCCAATGCCTCTGCCCCGGGCTACACGAACGTCTACCAGTATCCGGCACTGGCCGGGTACGCCGGTTGGACGCTGCAGAACGTGCTCTGGGGTTATGGCGGGGGCTGGTCCAATCAATGGGACATCACCTGCGACTCGGACCCGTCGGTCAAGGCCCTGCAGTGGGTGCAGGACACGATCAACAAGGACAACTGGGCTGGAGTATCATCCAAGGACGCCGTCTCGGACATGACAGCCGGCGCCGTCAGCGCCACAGTCAGCTCCACCGGTGACCTGGTGGGAACGATCAAAGCAGCCAAGGCCAAGAACATGAACATCGGCGTGGGCTTCCTGCCGGGCGGCCCTGTCTCGGCCTCCCCCGTGTGCCCGACCGGAGGTTCCGGCCTCGTGATTGCCAAAAAGACCTCACCGGAGCGCCAGTTGGCTGCAGCCAAGTTCATCTCCTTCATGACCAACGCCTCAAGTACGGCGCAGTTCTCGGCGGCAACAGGTTACATGCCGGTCCGCACCACCGCGGACATGAAGGACGTGATCGCCAAGACACCGGAGATCCAGGTGGCCCTGGACCAGCTCAAGGTCACCAAAAGCCAGGACTACGCCCGGGTCTTCCTGCCGGGCGCAGATCAGGAAATGGCTAAGTCGGCCGCGAAGTTCATGAACCAGAAGGCCGATGTCAAGGCCACCATGACGGACCTGAAGGGGACTCTGGAAGGAATCTACAACAAGGACGTCAAGCCAAAACTGAAGTCCTGAGCCTTGCCGCCGCAGAGCGGCCGCGAAGCTAACGGGCGGTGGGTCGGCGCAGGCCAACCCACCGCCCCTGCTGTCGGCGATCCTAGTGCGGCACGGGAACCGGCACAACACCTAACGGCGCGAGCCGCGCCGCGCCGCCGTCGTCGGCCGAAAGCACCCAGATGCCCGCCTCGTGCACAGCGACGGAATGTTCCCAGTGCGCCGCGCGCGCCCCATCGGCAGTGATGACCGTCCAATCGTCATCGAGCACCTTCGTCTCGAGGTTACCGCGGACCAGCATCGGCTCGATGGCCAGGCACAAGCCTGGCCGCAGCCGTGGACCCCGGTGGTTGGACCGGTAATTGAGCACGTCGGGGGCCATGTGCATCTGCGAGCCGATTCCGTGGCCCACATAGTCTTCCAAAATCCCCAGCGCTCCGCCGGGCAGCGAACTGACATAGTCATCAATGGCGGAGCCGATGTCGGAGACAAACTTGCCCTGCGCCACGGCCGCGATTCCGCGCCACATGGCTTCCTCGGTAATGTCCGAAAGCCGGCGGTCTGCTGGATCCTCCGAGGCCGGGCCGCCGACGATGGTGGTCCGGGCCGAGTCCGAATGCCAGCCGTCCACGATCGCACCACCATCGACCGAAAGAATGTCCCCGGCGCGCAGCACACGGCCGGAGGGGATGCCGTGCACAACCTCTTCGTTGACCGAGGTGCAGACCGTTGCCGGAAAGCCGTGGTAACCCAGGAAGTTGGACGTGGCGCCGGCATCCTTGAGAATGCCTGCGAAGACCGCGTCGAGTTCAGCCGTGCTAATCCCCGGAGCTGCGGCAGCCAACACTGCATCGAGGGCGCGGCTGAGCACCAGGCCCGCCTGGGTCATGACGCGCATCTGGGCGTTGGACTTGTATTCGATGCGGGGCTGTCCGAATGCCATCGGTTGTCCTTTCGATACTGAAAAAAGCGAGGCTCCCCCCGGAGACGGGAGGAGCCTCGCCAAATTGAAGTCGGGTCCTAGTAGGCGGCCCGTGCCTTCTCGATGGCCCTGAGCACGCGATCGGTGACCACATCCATGGCACCGATGCCGTCCACCTGGGTCAGAATGCCCCGATCCGCATACTTGCCCACCACGGCTTCGGTCTGCTCGTGGTAAAGATCCAGCCGATGCCGGATCACCGTCTCGTTGTCGTCGCTGCGCCCGTCGTCCTTGGCCCGGCCCAACAGACGCTTGACCAGTTCGGCGTCGTCCGCCGTCAACTGCAGGACCACATCGAGCTTGCGATCCTCCGCGGCCAGGATGTCATCGAGCTCCTGCACCTGCGCGGTGGTCCGCGGATAGCCGTCCAGCAAAAAGCCTTCAAGGGCATCCTGCTGCTGCAGCCGCTCGCGCACCATCTTGTTCGTCACGCTGTCCGGCACGAAGTCACCGTTGTCCATGTACTTCCTGGCTTCCAGCCCAAGGGCAGTTTCGCCCTTGACGTTGGCCCGGAAGATGTCGCCGGTGGAAATAGCCACGACCCCGAGACGTGCCGATATCCGTTCCGCCTGTGTACCTTTGCCCGATCCTGGCGGACCGATTATCAGCATTCTCGTCATCGCAATAACCCTTCGTAGTGCCGTTGTTGCAGCTGGGCATCGATCTGTTTCACCGTTTCCAGACCCACGCCGACGATGATCAGCAGCGAGGTGCCGCCAAACGGGAAGTTCTGGTTCGCCTGGATCAGCACCAGGGCGATCAACGGAATAAGCGCCACAAAACCGAGGTACACGGCACCGGGCAGCGTGATGCGGGACGAAACGTACTGCAGATAGTCCGCAGTAGGCTTGCCGGCCCGGATGCCCGGAATGAAACCGCCGTACTTCTTCATGTTGTCCGAAACTTCGGTCGGATCGAAGGTGATCGCCACGTAGAAATAGGTGAAGAAGACGATCAGCACAAAGTAAAGCAACATGTACAGCGGATGGTCACCCTTGGTCAGGTTGGCCGTGATCCAGTTGACCCATTCCGGCGCCGGTTTGCCATCATGCGGTGTAGCAAACTGAGCCAGCAGCGCGGGCAGGTAGAGCATCGAGGATGCGAAGATCACCGGGATAACGCCGGCCATGTTGACCTTGATCGGGATGTACGTGCTGGTTCCCCCCATGGTCCTGCGCCCGATCATCCGCTTGGCGTACTGAACGGGGACACGACGCTGGGACTGCTCCACGAAGACCACCAGCGCCACGACCAGCAGACCGATCAGCAGAACCGCCAGGAAAACTCCCCAGCCCTTGGTCTTGATGATCTCGCCGAGCGAGGTGGGGAAACGGGCAGCGATGGCGATGAAGATGAGCAGGGACATCCCGTTCCCGACCCCCTTCTCGGTGACGAGCTCGCCCATCCACATGATCAGACCGGTGCCAGCGGTCAGGGTGATGATCAGCAGGACGGTGGTGATCAGGCTGTCATTGGGGATGATGGCGGTTGGCGTACCGGCCGCACCACAATTTCCCAGCAGCTGGCCGGATCGCGCAAGCGTCACCAGAGTGGTCGCGTTCAGCAGGCCCAGGGCGATGGTCAGGTACCGGGTGTACTGGGTGAGTTGCCCCTGCCCCTGTGCGCCCTCCAGATGGAGTTCCTGGAAGCGGGGGATGACCACCCGCAGCAGCTGGACGATGATGCTGGCGGTGATGTAGGGCATGATGCCCAGCGCAAACACGGAGACCTGCAGCAGGGCACCGCCGCTGAACAGGTTGACGAGCTGATAGATGCCCTGGTTCGTGTTGGCATTGTTCAGGCAGGCCTGGACGTTGTGATAGTTCACGCCGGGCGAGGGAATGAAGGCGCCCAAGCGGAAGATTGCGATTATTGCCAGCGTGAACAACAACTTGCGTCGCAGATCAGGCGTGCGAAAGGCGCGGCCAAATGCGGTAAGCAAGCGTCCTCCTGAAGTTTCATTAGTCACGGGGAATTCCAGTTATTGAAGCCCAACAACTGATTCTAACGGGAGCGGTGACCGGCGGCGGAAAACTGTGTCTGCCCGCCCGCGGAACCGCTGAAAGTCCTTGGATACCAAAAACTCCTGGTGAGCAGGAGCTTATCCTGCTCACCAAGAGTCTAGTCGCTGGAGCGTGTTCCTGCGGAACCTTAGAGCTCCGTGGTGCTTCCGCCTGCTGCAGCGATCTTCGCCGCCGCGCTGGAGGAAAAAGCGTTGGCCGTGACGTTCACCTTGACGGTGATGTCACCGGTACCAAGCACCTTGACGGGCTGGTTCTTGCGGACCGCACCCTTTTCAACCAGGTTCTCCACGGTGACGGTGCCACCCTCGGGGAACAGCTCGGACAGCTTTTCCAGGTTGACAACCTGGAATTCCACCCGGAACGGGTTCTTGAAGCCGCGCAGCTTCGGCAGGCGCATATGCAGTGGCAACTGGCCACCGGCAAATCCGGCCTTGATCTGGTAACGCGCCTTCGTACCCTTGGTACCACGGCCCGCGGTCTTACCCTTGGAACCTTCACCGCGACCCACGCGGGTCTTGACGGTCTTGGCACCCGGGGCAGGGCGCAGGTGGTGGATCTTGAGGGTCGACTGCTTCGGGGCAACCTGCGTCTGCGTAGTTGCTGCCTCGGAGTCGGTGTTCTTCTGAGTTGCCATGATTATTTCGCCTCCTCAACCATTACGAGGTGCGGAACCGTATTGATCATGCCAACGGTCACTGCGTCAGCCGTACGGACGACGGAGTCGCCGATGTGCTTGAGACCCAGTGAGCGAAGGGTGTCCTTCTGGTTCTGCTTGCCACCGATGGTGGACCTGATCTGAGTGATTTCCAGCTGCTTCCCGGAAACCTGGACATTCTTTGGGGTAGTCATTACGCACCCACCTTCTGATTCTGCAGGGCACGCAGCAAAGCCGGAGGAACAACTTCATCCATCGGCAGACCACGGCGTGCAGCCACTGACGCGGGCTCTTCGAGCCGCTTCAGCGCGTCAACCGTAGCGTGCACAATGTTGATGGCGTTGGAGGAACCGAGCGACTTGGAAAGGACGTCGTGGATGCCCACGCACTCCAGGATCGCGCGGACCGGTCCACCGGCAATAACACCCGTACCCGGTGATGCCGGACGCAGCAGGACAACCCCAGCGGCAGCTTCACCCTGAACCTGGTGCGGAATGGTGCCGCCGACACGCGGGACGCGGAAGAAGGTTTTCTTGGCCTCTTCAACACCCTTGGCGATGGCCGCGGGAACTTCCTTGGCCTTGCCGTAGCCGACGCCGACCATGCCATTGCCGTCACCGACGATGACCAGGGCGGTGAAGCTGAAGCGACGCCCACCCTTGACCACCTTGGCCACTCGGTTGATGTTGACAACCTTTTCAATGAACTGGTTCTTCTCTTCGCGGCCACCGTCACGGCCACCACGGCCACCACGCTCGCCCCGGCCACCTTCGCGGCCACCACGGCCACCGTCACGGCGTGCACCGCGGCGGTCGTCGGTGCCGGCAGCGGCGGTGCCGGCTGTCGTCTCCGCCGCTGCAGTCTTGGTTGCCGCTGCGGCTGTTACGGTGCCCTCTGCACTGGCTTCGGACACAGTGTTCTCCTTGTTGGTATTTTCGCTCACAGTGCCAGCCCACCTTCGCGTGCGCCGTCGGCGACGGCCGCAATACGGCCGTGGTACTTGTTGCCTCCGCGGTCGAAGACGACGGCTTCAATACCGGCCTTCTTGGCGCGCTCGGCAACCAGTTCGCCAACGCGCTTGGCCTTAGCGGTCTTGTCGCCGTCGAAAGCTCGCAGATCGGCTTCGAGAGTTGAGGCCGAAGCGACGGTGATGCCCTGGCTGTCATCGACAACCTGGACAAAGACGTGGCGTGCGGACCGGTTGACCACCAGGCGCGGACGTACCGCGGTTCCGGTGATGCGCTTACGGACCCGCAGGTGGCGGCGGCCGCGTGCTGCTGACTTGGACTTGCCTTTTACGGACAGTGCCATGATTACTTACCAGCCTTTCCGACCTTGCGGCGGATGATCTCGCCGGCGTAGCGGATGCCCTTACCCTTATACGGGTCTGGCTTCCGGAGCTTGCGGATGTTGGCCGCAACCTCACCCACCTGCTGCTTGTTGATCCCGGCAACCGAGAGCTTAGTGGGGCTCTCAACGGTCAGGGTGATGCCAACCGGTGCCTTGACGGCAACGGGGTGGCTGTAGCCGAGGGCGAACTCAAGGTCCGAGCCCTTAGCCTGTACGCGGTAACCGGTTCCGACGATTTCCAGCCGCTTCACGTAGCCCTCGGTGACACCAACGATCAGGTTGGAAATGAGGGTACGGGTCAGCCCGTGCAGTGCACGGGAGGCGCGTTCGTCGTTGGGACGGCTGACGCTGACGGTTCCGTCGGCGAGGGCCACCTCGATGGGGTTGGCAACCGTGAGGCTAAGTTCGCCCTTCGGTCCGTTGACGGAAACGACGCTGCCGTCGATTTTGACATCCACGCCGGCAGGCACGGAGATGGGGAGACGTCCAATACGTGACATTTTTCTTTCCCTTCCCTGCTACCAGACGTAGGCGAGGACTTCCCCACCTACACCCTTCTTAGCGGCCTGACGGTCGGTCAGCAGACCGGAGGACGTCGACAGTATGGCGATACCCAGCCCACCGAGCACATGCGGCAGGTTGGTCGACTTTGCGTAGACGCGCAGTCCGGGCTTGGAAATGCGGCGGATTCCGGCAATGGAACGCTCGCGGTTCGGGCCAAACTTCAGGTCCAGGGTGAGCTTCTTGCCAACCTCGGCGTCTTCGACCTTCCAGGCAGCGATGTAGCCCTGCGCCTTAAGAATGTCTGCAACGTGCCCTTTAAGTTTGCTGTACGGCATGGTCACGGAATCGTGGTAAGCCGAGTTTGCGTTGCGCAGACGCGTAAGCATATCTGCGACAGGATCGGTCATTGTCATTGGGCTTCAGCCCTTCCTCGAAACGGTTTCCTTTGGCCCTCGGCTGCGGCGGCGGGGGTCAGAAACCCTTGCCGCTGCAGCCAACCGGCCACCGGACCTGTTACGTAGATTATTAATCTTCGGTCTTGAACGGGAAACCAAGCGCCTTCAGCAGCGCACGGCCTTCGTCATCGGTCTTTGCGGTGGTAACAACCGTGATGTCCATACCGCGGACGCGGTCAATGGAATCCTGGTCGATCTCGTGGAACATAACCTGCTCGGTCAGACCGAAGGTGTAGTTACCGTTCCCGTCGAACTGCCTGCCGCTGAGGCCGCGGAAGTCGCGGATACGCGGCAACGCCAACGTCACCAGGCGGTCCACGAATTCCCACATCCGGTCCCCGCGCAGAGTTGCGTGCGCGCCGATCGGCATGCCTTCACGCAGCTTGAACTGGGCGATGGATTTGCGGGCCTTCGTCACCTGCGGCTTCTGGCCGGTGATGAGGGTCAGATCGCGGACGGCGCCATCGATCAGCTTGGAGTCCTTTGCGGCATCTCCAACACCCATATTCACAACGACCTTGACGAGGCGGGGAACCTGGTTGACGTTCGTGTAGGAGAACTGCTCCAGCAGTGTCGCCTTGATCTCCGCGGCATAACGGGCCTTCAGGCGGGGTGTGATCTTTGAGGCATCATTTTCGGATGCAGTTTCAGACACAGCAGCACTCATGACAGGTCCTTCCCGGAGCTTTTGGCAACGCGGACGCGAACGTTCCGCGTGCGGCCGTCGCGCTCGACAGACTCGGTACGGTAGCCAACCCGGGTCGGCTTCTTGGTGGACGGGTCCACCACGGCCACGTTGGAGATGTGGATCGTGGCCTCAACGGTCTCGATTCCACCGGTCTTGGTGCCGCGCTGCGACTGGCCCACCTTGGTGTGCTTGGTCACGCGGTTGATGCCCTCAACCAGTACGCGGTTGGTTTCCGGGTATACGCGCAGAACCTTGCCCTGCTTACCACGGTCACCGCCACGCTCCTGCTTGGCGCCGGTGATGACCTGAACCAGGTCACCCTTCTTGATCTTCAGTTTGATCCTTGACATCAGCTACAGCACCTCCGGAGCCAGCGAGATGATTTTCATGAACTTCTTGTCACGCAGCTCGCGGCCCACCGGGCCGAAGATACGAGTGCCGCGGGGATCGCCGTCGTTCTTCAACAGCACCGCCGCGTTCTCGTCAAACTTGATGTAGGAACCATCCGCGCGGCGGCGTTCCTTCTTGGTGCGGACGATGACAGCCTTAACGACGTCGCCCTTCTTTACGTTGCCGCCCGGAATAGCATCCTTGACGGTGGCGACGATAACGTCGCCGATGCCTGCGTAGCGGCGCCCGGATCCACCGAGAACGCGGATGGTCAAGATTTCCTTGGCCCCCGTGTTGTCGGCGACCTTAAGCCGCGACTCCTGCTGAATCACTTATTGCTCCTGTCGTCGCGCCGGTTCTCTGCTCGAGCCTGGCGGAACGGATATTTGTCTCATGGACCGTCTGGTGTCCAGAACGGTCCCCACGGCCTCCCAATGCATGCCGCGCGGACGCCGCATGCATTGGGTCCCCGCGCCACGGGGGCCCGGGGTGCCCTACCACCTTTTACGGCGCGTGCGAGGGCAGGAAGTACTCGGTTTGTCTTACTTCGCCTTTTCGAGGACCTCGACCAGACGCCACCGCTTGGTGGCGGACAACGGCCGGGTCTCACTGATCAGAACAAGGTCGCCGATGCCGGCGGCGTTCTGCTCGTCGTGGGCCTTGACCTTTGACGTGCGACGAATAACCTTACCGTACAAAGCGTGCTTGACGCGATCTTCGACCTCAACGACGATGGTCTTTTCCATCTTGTCCGAGACCACATAGCCGCGGCGCGACTTCCGATCATTGCGCTTGAGCACGGTCGTTGCCGAGGTGTCAGCCACGGGTGCGTCCTTCTTTTCCGTGCTCACGTTTTCGGTGCTCACTTGGCGTCCTCCTCAGACTTGTCAGCCTTCTTGGAAACCTTCTTGGTTGCCTTGACAGCCTTCTTTTCGGCCTCCGGCTCAACCACTGGTGCGGCGGCCACGGCCGGGCGGATGCCCAGCTCGCGCTCCCGCATCACCGTGTAAATCCGGGCAATGTCGCGCTTGACTGTGCGCAGACGTCCGTGGTTATCCAGCTGACCGGTGGCCGACTGGAAACGGAGGTTGAACAGCTCCTCCTTAGCCTTGCGGAGTTCCTCGACCAGACGCTCGTTATCGAATCCGTCCAGCTGTGCAGGTGCAAGTTCCTTGGACCCAACTGCCATTTCTAGTCACCACCTTCGCGACGCAGAATGCGTGCCTTCAACGGCAGCTTGTGAATTGCCAGGCGCAGAGCCTCGCGAGCTACCTCTTCACTGACACCGGAGATCTCAAACAAAACCCTGCCCGGCTTGACATTGGCGATCCACCACTCCGGCGAACCCTTACCGGATCCCATGCGGGTTTCGGCAGGCTTTTTGGTCAACGGACGGTCCGGATAGATGTTGATCCAGACCTTTCCGCCACGCTTGATGTGGCGGGTCATGGCGATACGAGCGGACTCGATCTGACGGTTCGTCACGTAAGCCGGCGTCAGCGCCTGGATGCCGTACTCACCAAAGGTGACCTTGGTGCCACCGGTGGCCTGGCCCGAACGGGTCGGGTGGTGCTGCTTACGGAACTTGACTCGACGTGGGATAAGCATTTAAGCCTGTCCTCCTTCTGCTGCCGGAGCAGCCGCCTGTGCCGCGGGAGCAGCGTTCACGGGGGCCGCTGCCGGAGCTGCGCCCTCCGCGGACTCACCCTGCGGGCGCTCGGTACGACGGCGGTCGCCAGCACGGTCTCCGCCGCGCGGTGCGCTGTCCCTGCGAGGTCCACCATCGCCGTCACGGCGAGGTGCACGACCCCTGGACGGAGCTGCGGCCGCCTGCGCAGCCAACTCCTTGGAGGTCATGTCGCCCTTGTAGATCCAGACCTTGACACCAATGCGGCCAAATACCGTCTTGGCTTCGAAGAAGCCGTAATCGATGTTGGCGCGCAGGGTGTGCAGCGGCACACGACCTTCGCGGTAGAACTCGGTGCGGGACATTTCAGCGCCACCCAAACGGCCTGCACAAGCGACACGGATGCCCTTGATGCCGGCGCGCTGGGCGGACTGCATGGCCTTCTTCATCGCGCGGCGGAAGGCCACACGTGAGGTCAGCTGCTCGGCGATGCCCTGGGCCACCAGCTGAGCGTCCGCTTCCGGATTCTTGACTTCCAAAATGTTCAGCTGCACCTGCTTGCCGGTCAGCTTCTCCAGCTCACCGCGGATGCGGTCAGCCTCGGCGCCCCGGCGGCCGATGACGATGCCCGGACGCGCGGTGTGGATATCCACCCGGACACGATCGCGGGTGCGCTCGATCTCGACCTTGGAGATGCCGGCGCGTTCCATGCCCGTGGACATGAGTGCGCGGATCTTGATGTCTTCGCGGACGAAGTCCTTGTAACGCTGGCCGGGCTTGTTGCTGTCGGCGAACCAGTGCGAAACGTGGTCCGTGGTGATGCCGAGTCGGAACCCATGCGGGTTTACTTTCTGTCCCACTTAGCGAGCCTCCTCTTTCTCCGGGGTTGCGACGACCACGGTGATGTGGCTGCTGCGCTTTCTGATGCGGAATGCGCGGCCCTGGGCACGCGGCTGGAACCGCTTCATGGTGGGGCCCTCATCAACGAATGCCTCGCTGATGAACAGATCGCCTTCATCGAAAGCGACGCTGTCGCGGTCTGCCAGCACGCGGGCGTTAGCCACTGCGGACTGGAGTACCTTGAAAACCGGCTCCGAAGCTGCCTGCGGGGCAAACTTCAGAATCGCCAATGCCTCATTCGCCTGCTTGCCACGAATCAGGTTGACGACGCGCCGGGCCTTCATAGGCGTTACGCGAATATGACGCGCAATTGCCTTGGCTTCCATTGCTATCCTTCTCTCGTCTTAGCCGTAAACGCAGGCGCCTAGCGGCGCTTGCCCTTACGGTCGTCCTTCACATGGCCGCGGAAAGTCCGCGTCAGAGCGAATTCGCCGAGCTTGTGCCCGACCATCGACTCGGTCACAAACACGGGGATGTGCTTGCGGCCGTCGTGCACGGCGATCGTGTGTCCCAGCATGTCCGGGATGATCATCGAGCGGCGGGACCAGGTCTTAATGACGTTCTTGGTGCCCTTTTCGTTTTCCTTAGCTACCTTGACAAAGAGGTGCTGGTCTACGAAAGGACCCTTCTTCAGGCTGCGTGGCATGTGTCCAGGCTCCTATCGCTTGTTCTTGCCAGTACGACGGCGACGCACAATGAGTTTGTCGCTCTCTTTGTTGGGGCGCCGGGTACGGCCCTCGGGCTTACCGTTCGGGTTGACCGGGTGACGACCACCGGAAGTCTTACCCTCACCACCACCATGCGGGTGGTCAACCGGGTTCATGGCCACACCACGCACGGTGGGACGGATGCCCCTCCAGCGGTTACGGCCGGCCTTGCCCCAGTTGATGTTCGACTGCTCGGCGTTGCCGACCTCGCCGATCGTGGCACGGCAGCGCACGTCGACGTTGCGGATTTCCCCGCTTGGCAGCCGCAGCTGAGCGAAGCGGCCTTCCTTGGCAACGAGCTGGGTTGATGCTCCGGCGGAGCGGGCCATCTTGGCCCCGCCTCCGGGACGCAGCTCCACGGCGTGGATAACAGTACCCACCGGGATGTTGCGCAGCGGCAGGTTGTTGCCCGGTTTGATGTCGGCGCTGGCGCCGGCCTCAACAAAGTCACCCTGCTTGAGCTTGTTCGGAGCGATGATGTACCGTTTGGTGCCATCAACATAGTGCAGCAGTGCAATGCGCGCGGTGCGGTTCGGATCGTACTCGATCTCTGCAACGCGGGCGTTAACACCGTCTTTGTCGTGACGACGGAAGTCAATCAGGCGGTACTGGCGCTTGTGGCCACCGCCCTTGTGACGGGTCGTGATACGACCGGTGTTATTGCGGCCACCCTTTTTGGGGAGCGGACGGACCAAAGACTTCTCCGGCGTCGACCGCGTGATTTCTGCGAAGTCGGCAACGCTCGAGCCTCGACGGCCCGGGGTTGTCGGCTTGTATTTACGGATTCCCATGATTCATTTCCTCGTTAAAGTGGTCTCCGCTTATGAAAGCGGACCGCCGAAGATGTCGATAGTGCCTTCTTTGAGAGACACTATGGCGCGCTTGGTGTTCTTGCGCTGTCCCCATCCGAATTTGGTGCGCTTGCGCTTACCGGCACGGTTGATGGTGTTGACCGATTCGACCTTGACGGAGAAAATCTTCTCCACGGCGAGCTTGATTTCGGTCTTGTTTGAGCGCGGGTCAACCAGGAAGGTGTATTTACCTTCGTCGATCAGACCGTAGCTCTTTTCCGACACGACTGGTGCAATGACCACGTCGCGGGGATCCTTGATGGTGGCGGCGCTCACTTGGCGTCCTCCTCGGTTGCTTGTGCAGCTTCGAGGTCAACCGCACCGAGCAGTGCACTGGAAGCAAATGCCTCGGATGCAGCCTTGCCGGAGACGAAAACGTCGTAAGCAGCCTTGGTGAAGATGACATCGTCGCTGACGAGCACGTCATAGGTGTTCAACTGATCCGCGTAGAGCACGTGCAGGTCCGTTAGGTTGCGTACCGACAGCGCGCCAACATCGTTGGCCCGCTCCAACACAACCAGCAAGTTCTTGCGCTCGGACACGGCCCGCAGCGTTGCCATCGCGTCCTTGGAGGACGGCTTCGTGCCACCCACCAATTCGGAGATCACATGGATGCGGCCGTTGCGTGCCCGATCGGAGAGGGCGCCACGCAGGGCAGCGGCCTTCATCTTCTTGGGCGTGCGCTGGGAGTAGTCACGCGGTGTGGGACCGTGGACGACGCCACCGCCGGTCATGTGAGGAGCACGGATGGAACCCTGGCGGGCCCGGCCGGTACCCTTCTGCTTGAACGGCTTGCGGCCGGCACCGGAAACCTCGGCGCGGGTCTTGGTCTTGTGCGTGCCCTGGCGTGCGGCAGCAAGCTGAGCCACAACAACCTGGTGCAGCAGAGGCACGTTGGTCTGCACGTCGAAAATCTCCGCGGGCAGGTCAACGGCGACAGTATTGTCGTTTGATACGGTATTGGCACTGGATGCAGCAGCCATTGGTTATGCTCCCTTCACGGCGGTGCGCACGAGGACGACCTGTCCGCGGGCGCCGGGAACGGCACCCTTGATGAGCAGCAGCGACTTCTCAGCGTCAACGCCGTGAACCGTGAGGTTCAGCGTGGTGTGCCGGACGCCACCCATGCGGCCGGCCATGCGCACGCCTTTGAAAACGCGGCTGGGGGTGGATGCGCCACCGATGGAGCCGGGCTTACGGTGGTTCTTGTGGGCACCGTGTGAGGCACCGACACCGTGGAAACCGTGGCGCTTCATAACACCGGCGAAGCCCTTACCCTTTGAAGTGCCGACGACGTCGACCTTCTGGCCGGCTTCGAAGATCTCCACGGAGAGCTCCTGGCCGAGGGCATAGCTGTCGGCGTCCGCGGTGCGAAGCTCGACGACATGGCGGCGGGGGGTAACACCGGCCTTGTCAAAGTGACCGGCCAGCGGCTTGGTCACCTTGCGGGGATCGATCTGGCCGTAGCCGATCTGAACGGCGGTGTAACCATCAACAGCGGCGTTGCGCAGCTGTGTGATGACGTTGGAATCGGCCTGGACAACGGTTACCGGCACCAGCCGGTTGTTCTCGTCCCAAACCTGGGTCATGCCGAGCTTCGTGCCCAGGATGCCCTTGATATTGCGGCTAACGGTCATAGTTTCTCTGCACCTCCCTAGAGCTTGATTTCGATGTTCACGTCGGCAGGCAGGTCGAGACGCATCAGCGAGTCAACGGCCTTGGGCGTGGGGTCGATAATGTCGATCAGACGCTTGTGCGTGCGCATTTCAAAGTGCTCGCGGCTGTCCTTGTATTTATGCGGTGAGCGGATCACGCAGTAAATGTTCTTTTCCGTCGGCAGCGGCACTGGGCCAACCACCGTTGCGCCTGCGCGCGTGACCGTCTCAACGATCTTCCGGGCTGATACGTCAATGACCTCATGGTCATATGACTTCAGCCGGATGCGGATTTTTTGTCCCGCCATGGCGTCGTGACTCTCTTTCTGCGACTTAGTGCTTTGCGGAACCTAATGCCCTGCGTACCAGCACTGCTGACTAACACTCTTTACTTACCCGTAATGCTGTGGCCTGAAAGCCACGCTCCCAACGGACTGAATCCGGACATTTCCGGGTTCCTCACTCCGCCGAAGCTCCGACCCCCGCGGTCGGGCGTGTCGCGGGTACTCCGCAAACACGCACACATACCGGGGATACCGGCTGCCGGGGTGGGTTATGTTTGGACTCCAGCTTGGACCCTGACACCGAGCATTATCTCGACCGGGACGCGAAGAAGCGCTTGAACAACTTATCCAGTATGCCGGATTCGAGGGGCAAAAGCCAATTCGCACGATTCCGGCCGGCCTGGGGTATCGGCACCAAAGAGCGCCCGTCCACCGAAGTGGCCGGGCGCTCTTTGGAACGATCAGTTAATTACTTGACGATCTTGGTGACACGTCCCGAACCAACGGTGCGGCCACCCTCGCGGATGGCGAAGCCGAGGCCTTCTTCCATGGCGATGGGCTGAATCAGCGCCACCGTCATTTCGGTGTTGTCGCCAGGCATGACCATTTCCGTGCCCTCGGGCAGGGAAATGACGCCTGTGACGTCCGTGGTGCGGAAGTAGAACTGCGGACGGTAGTTGGAGTAGAACGGGTTGTGACGCCCGCCTTCGTCCTTCGCCAGGATGTAGACGTTGGCCTCGAAATCGGTGTGCGGGGTAATGGAACCCGGCTTGACGATAACCTGGCCGCGCTCCACGTCTTCACGCTTGATGCCACGAAGCAGCAGACCACAGTTCTCGCCGGCCCATGCCTCGTCGAGCTGCTTGTGGAACATCTCGATACCGGTCACCGTGGTCTTCTGGACCGGACGGATTCCGACAATCTCAACCTCAGAGTTGATCTTGAGGGTTCCGCGCTCGGCGCGGCCCGTCACGACGGTGCCGCGGCCGGTGATGGTGAAGACATCTTCAACCGGCATCAGGAACGGCTTGTCCTTGTCGCGGATCGGATCCGGAACGTTGTTGTCAACGGCATCCATCAGGTCCTCAACGGACTTGACCCATACCGGATCGCCTTCGAGAGCCTTCAGGCCCGAAACGCGGACAACCGGTGCCTCGTCGCCGTCGAAGCCCTGCGAGCTGAGCAGCTCACGGACCTCCATTTCGACCAGGTCCAGGAGCTCTTCGTCGTCGACCATGTCCGACTTGTTCAGCGCCACCAGCAGATAGGGGACACCAACCTGGCGGGCCAACAAAACATGCTCGCGGGTCTGAGCCATCGGACCGTCAGTCGCCGCAACCACCAGGATTGCACCGTCCATCTGGGCAGCACCGGTGATCATGTTCTTGATGTAGTCAGCGTGGCCCGGCGCATCAACATGCGCATAGTGACGCTTCTCGGTCTGGTACTCAACATGGGAAATGTTGATCGTGATGCCGCGCTGCTTCTCCTCAGGAGCTGAGTCAATGGACGCGAAATCGCGCTGCTCATTGATCTTCGGGTACTTGTCGTACAGTACCTTGGAGATGGCGGCCGTCAGCGTCGTCTTTCCATGGTCAACGTGACCGATGGTGCCGATGTTAACGTGCGGCTTAGTCCGCTCGAACTTTGCCTTTGCCACAGGTTCCTCCTAGAACGTTTTGAGAAGACTTACTGATCAGCGGCGCTTTTCGCTACTGAAGCTCCAGCAAGTCTACTGGGGGCTTGGGGTTTTGATGAAATTCAGGTTGAGCTGGTGGTGCGGGTGCCGAAGTTACTCGCCGCGGTTCTTCTGGATGATCTCGTCGGCTACTGCCTTCGGAACCTCGGAGTAGCTGTCGAACTTCATCGAGTACACCGCGCGGCCCTGGGTCTTGGACCGCAGGTCGCCAATGTATCCGAACATTCCGGACAGCGGAACGTGGGCGCGAATTACCTTCACACCACTTGCATCCTCCATGGACTGCATCTGGCCGCGGCGGGAGTTGAGGTCTCCAATAACTTCACCCATGTATTCCTCAGGGGTGCGGACTTCAACTTCCATCAGCGGTTCGAGCAGAACAGGATTCGCCATCCGTGCAGCTTCCTTGAAAGCGGCCCGTCCGGCAATCTTGAATGCCATTTCCGAGGAGTCGACATCGTGGTAAGCGCCGTCGAGCAGCGTTGCCTTAATGCCCACCACCGGGTAGCCGGCCAACACGCCGTCGTTGAGTGCATCCTGGATTCCAGCGTCAACACTGGGGATGTACTCGCGCGGAACCCGACCACCGCTGACCTTGTTCTCGAAGGCGTAGAGCACACCTTCAACAACCTCCATCGGCTCGATGGCGATCTGGATCTTGGCGAACTGGCCGGATCCACCCGTCTGCTTCTTGTGCGTGTAGTCGTGCTTGGCCACGGCGCGCTTGATCGTTTCGCGGTAAGCAACCTGGGGCTTGCCCACGTTTGCCTCGACGCGGAATTCGCGGCGCATCCGGTCAACCAGGATATCCAGGTGCAACTCGCCCATGCCGGCGATGATCGTCTGTCCGGTGTCCACGTTGAGGGAGACCTGGAAGGTCGGATCCTCTTCGGAGAGCTTCTGGATGGCGATGGACAGCTTTTCCTGGTCGCCCTTGGTTTTGGGTTCGATGGCGACCGAGATCACGGGCTCCGGGAAGCTCATGGACTCGAGCACGATCGGGTTCGCCGGGTCACAGAGGGTGTCCCCCGTGGTGGTGTCCTTGAGCCCGATGGCGGCATAGATGTGGCCGGTCGTGACGCCGTCAACAGGGTTTTCCTTGTTGGCGTGCATCTGGAACAGCTTGCCGATGCGCTCCTTCTTGCCCTTGGTCGAGTTAATGACCTGGGCGCCGGACATGGCCTGTCCGGAGTACACCCGGATGTAGGTCAGACGGCCGAAGAACGGGTGTGTGACCACCTTGAAGGCAAGCGCCGAGAACGGTGCGTCGGCGTTGGCCGCGCGGGTGACGATCTTCTCTTCGTCGCGCACATCGTGACCCTCGATATCGGGGACATCCAGCGGCGAAGGCAAGTAGGAAACCACCGCGTCCAGCATCGGCTGGACACCCTTGTTCTTGAACGCCGAACCACACAGAACCGGGTAGATCTGGCTCGAAATGGTCAGCTTCCGGATGCCGGCCTTGATTTCGGCAACCGTCAGCTCTTCACCGCTGAGGTACTTTTCCATCAGTTCGTCATCGGCCTCGGCAACCGCCTCAAGCATCGCCGCGCGGTATTCCTCGGCGCGTTCCTGAAGATCGGCCGGAATGGGCTCAATGGTGTACTTGGCGCCCATCTCGGTCTCGCCGCGCCAGGTCAGCGCGCGCATTTCGATCAGGTCGACAACGCCTTCGAAGTCGTTCTCGGCACCGATCGGCAGCTGCAGCACCAACGGCTTGGCCCCGAGCCGATTGATGATGGTATCCACGGTGAAGTAGAAATCCGCGCCGAGCTTGTCCATCTTGTTGACGAAGCAGATGCGGGGAACATCATATTTATCGGCCTGACGCCAAACAGTCTCTGACTGCGGCTCCACGCCTTCTTTGCCATCAAAGACCGCGACGGCGCCATCGAGGACGCGCAAGGAGCGCTCCACCTCGACGGTGAAGTCGACGTGCCCGGGGGTGTCAATAATGTTGATCTGGTTGTTGTCCCAGAAACAGGTGGTCGCGGCGGACGTGATCGTAATGCCACGTTCCTGCTCCTGCGCCATCCAGTCCATGGTCGAGGCACCATCGTGGGTTTCACCAATTTTGTGGTTAACGCCCGTGTAGAACAGGATGCGCTCGGTAGTGGTGGTCTTGCCGGCATCGATGTGGGCCATGATGCCGATATTGCGGACCTTGCTCAGGTCGGTAAGCACGTCCAGTGCCACGGTGTCTCCCTTTTGAAAGATTTATTGTCCGTACGACGGCGGCCAGGCCTCCGGTGTCGAACAAAGCCCCACGCCCGGGGCGGGGGGATGCCTGAGAATTCCCACCGGCGCTGTGCGCCGGCGGGAACCCGAGGGCTTACCAGCGGTAGTGTGCGAAGGCCTTGTTGGACTCTGCCATCTTGTGCGTGTCTTCGCGGCGCTTTACGGCCGCACCCAGACCATTTGAGGCATCGAGGATCTCGTTGCGCAGACGCTCGGTCATGGTCTTCTCCCGGCGGGCCTTGGAGTAGCCCACCAGCCAGCGCAGGGCCAAAGCCTGTGCGCGGCCGGGCTTGACCTCAACCGGAACCTGGTAGGTGGCTCCACCGACACGGCGGGACTTGACCTCAAGGCTGGGCTTGATGTTCTCCATCGCCTTTTTCAGAGCAGCAACCGGATCGCCGCCGCTCTTTTCACGGGCACCTTCGAGCGCGCCATAGACAATGCGCTCGGCGGTGGACTTCTTGCCGTCGACCAGGACCTTATTGATCAGCTGCGTGACCAACGGGGACCCGAAAACGGGATCTACAACGAGCGGCCGCTTGGGGGCCGGACCCTTGCGAGGCATATTACTTCTTCTCCATCTTCGCACCGTAGCGGCTGCGGGCCTGCTTACGGTTCTTTACGCCCTGGGTGTCCAGCGCGCCGCGGACGATCTTGTATCGGACACCGGGAAGGTCTTTGACCCGCCCACCACGAACGAGCACAATCGAGTGCTCCTGGAGGTTGTGCCCAACGCCGGGAATGTACGCCGTCACTTCAACGCCACCGTTGAGTCGCACGCGGGCAACCTTTCGCAGCGCCGAGTTCGGTTTCTTCGGGGTGGTGGTGTACACGCGGGTGCAAACCCCACGGCGCATCGGGCTGCCCTTTAGTGCGGGGGCCTTGGTCTTTGAGACCTTGGGTGAGCGGCCCTTGCGGACCAACTGCTGAATCGTAGGCACTTTCGTGTTCTCCGTTTTTTCTCGAGAGGTTCTCGTGTTGCTTTGCACCGAAGGCCGCGAAGGCGGATAGGAATTGTCCTGACCACACACGCAGTACCGGCTGGAGCGAAGCTCTTTTCTCGGTAGTCGCACGCCCCGAACCTTGTCGGCGCCAAGGCATGCAAAAATGTGGCATACGTTGCACAAGGAGCCTGCAACCCGGAACTGTGTCCTGGGATCTCTCCCAAGTCACGCTCATCCACTGCCACACTAACAATTGTTTACCAGTCTAGCATGCCGGCGAACAGAGCCTTAATCGTCGCTCCCCCACGTGCTGTGGATCCCCGCTTCCTGCTGTTGAAACCCACAGCCGGCAGGCAAAACGACGGCGGTCTCACACCAGATGGTGCGGGACCGCCGTCGTTCGCTCAGCGTCGCTTCAGCGCAGCGTCAGCTGCTGAAACCGCTGCCCAAGTCGTAGTCATCCAGCGGGATGGCGTGGAACTCGGGTGCCAGGTCGCCGCCAACTCCGGTGTAATCGAAGTCGCTGAACGCGCTCGGGCCGGTGAACAGGTTGGCCTTCGCTTCCTCGGTGGGCTCCACCTTGACGTTGGTGTAGCGCGGCAGGCCGGTCCCGGCGGGGATCAGCTTACCGATGATCACGTTCTCCTTCAGGCCCAGCAGCGGATCGCTCTTGCCTTCCATGGCCGCCTGCGTCAGGACGCGGGTGGTCTCCTGGAAGGATGCTGCGGACAGCCAGGACTCGGTCGCCAACGATGCCTTGGTAATACCCATCAGCTCGTTCCGGCCCGACGCCGGCGTCTTGCCCTCGGACACCACACGGCGGTTTTCTGCCTCGAAGCGTCCACGCTCGGCCAGCTCGCCCGGCAGCAAATTGGACTCGCCGGATTCGATGACCGTGACGCGGCGCAGCATCTGGCGGACGATGACCTCGACATGCTTGTCGTGGATCCCCACACCCTGGCTGCGGTAAACGCGCTGGACTTCCTCCACCAGGTGTTTCTGTGCCGCACGCGGGCCCAGGATACGCAGCACCTGCTTGGGGTCAACTGCACCCACAACCAGCTTCTGACCGACCTCCACCCGGTCGCCGTCGGCCACCAGCAGGCGGGCACGGCGCAGAATCGGGTAAGCGATCTCCTCGGTACCATCATCCGGCGTGAGGATCAGGCGCATCTGACGCTCGGTCTCCTCGAAGGTGATCCGGCCGGCCGCTTCCGCGATCGGCGCAACACCCTTGGGAGTACGGGCCTCGAAGAGCTCCTGGATACGCGGCAGACCCTGCGTGATGTCCTCGCCACGGCTGGCGGAAACGGCACCACCGGTGTGGAAGGTACGCATCGTCAGCTGGGTTCCGGGCTCACCGATGGACTGAGCGGCAATGATGCCCACAGCCTCGCCGATGTCCACGGTCTTACCCGTCGCCAACGAGCGGCCGTAGCACAGCGCGCAGGTTCCGACGGCGGACTCACAGGTGAGCACGGAGCGGACCTTGATCTCGGTGACGCCAGCGGCAAACAGTTCGCCGATCAGCACATCGCCAACATCGGCACCGGATTCGGCCAGCACCTTGCCCGTGGAGTCAACCACTTCGGTGGCCAAGGTCCGGGCGTAGACGCTGTTCTCGACTTCCTCGTGCAGCGTCAGTTCACCGTTCGCGTCAGCCACAGCGATTGGCAGCGTCAAGCCGCGCTCGGTGCCGCAGTCGTCCTCGCGGACAATGACGTCCTGCGAGACATCCACCAGGCGCCGGGTCAGGTAACCCGAGTTGGCGGTACGCAGCGCGGTATCGGCCAGACCCTTACGTGCACCGTGCGTGGCGATGAAGTATTCCAGCACCGACAGGCCCTCGCGGTAGGAGGACTTGATCGGGCGCGGAATAATCTCGCCCTTGGGGTTCGCCACCAGGCCGCGGATACCGGCAATCTGGCGGACCTGCATCCAGTTACCACGTGCACCCGAGGACACCATCCGGTTGATGGTGTTGGAGGCGGACATGGACTTGCGCATGGCATCGGCGACGTCGTTGGTGGCCTGATTCCAGATGTCGATCAGTTCCTGGCGGCGCTCATCGTCCGCAATCAGGCCCTTCTCGAACTGGGACTGCACCTTGGCTGCCTTGGCCTCATACCCCTCGAGGATGGCCGGCTTTTCCTTCGGCACCTCGATGTCGGAGATGGCCACTGTCACACCGGAACGCGTGGCCCAGTAGAAACCGGCATCCTTGAGGTTGTCCAGCGTTGCCGCCACCACAACCTTCGGGTACCGCTCGGCCAGGTCGTTGACGATGGTGGACAGCTCGCCCTTGTCGGCGACGTTCTCCACCCACGGGTAGTCCTCGGGCAGGGTCTCGTTGAAGATGACCTGTCCCAGCGACGTCTCGACCAGTGCCGGTGTGCCCGGCTCCCAGCCTTCCGGAGCTTCCCAGCCCGCGTACGGAATGAAGTCGTCGAGGCGGATCCGCACCTTCGAGTTCAGGTGCAGCACACCGGCGTCGTGGGCCATGATGGCTTCGGCCGGAGTGGAGAAGACCCGTCCTTCACCGGCGGAGCCGACGCGCTTGGTGGTCAGGTGGTACAGACCGATGATCATATCCTGCGACGGCAGGGTGACCGGGCGGCCGTCCGAGGGCTTGAGGATGTTGTTCGAGGAGAGCATCAGGATGCGGGCCTCGGCCTGCGCCTCCGGAGAGAGCGGCAGGTGAACGGCCATCTGGTCGCCGTCGAAGTCGGCGTTGAACGCGCCACAGACCAGCGGGTGCAGCTGAATGGCCTTACCTTCCACCAACTGCGGCTCGAAGGCCTGGATGCCCAACCGGTGCAGGGTTGGTGCGCGGTTCAGCAGCACCGGGTGCTCGGTGATGATCTCTTCGAGCACATCCCAGACCTGCGGGCGGAAACGCTCCACCATCCGCTTGGCGCTCTTGATGTTCTGCGCGTGGTTGAGGTCAACCAGGCGCTTCATCACGAACGGCTTGAACAGCTCCAGCGCCATCTGCTTGGGCAGGCCACACTGGTGCAGCTTCAGCTGCGGACCAACCACAATGACGGAACGGCCCGAATAGTCAACGCGCTTGCCGAGCAGGTTCTGGCGGAACCGGCCCTGCTTGCCCTTGAGCATGTCGGAGAGCGACTTCAGCGGACGGTTGCCCGGTCCAGTGACCGGACGTCCACGGCGGCCGTTGTCGAAGAGGCTGTCCACAGCCTCCTGCAGCATCCGCTTCTCATTGTTGACGATGATTTCCGGCGCGCCCAGATCCAGCAGCCGCTTGAGGCGGTTGTTGCGGTTGATCACGCGGCGGTACAGGTCGTTCAGGTCGGACGTGGCGAAACGGCCGCCGTCGAGCTGGACCATCGGACGCAGTTCCGGCGGGATCACCGGAACGGCACCAAGGACCATGCCGAGCGGGGAGTTGTTCGTGGTGAGGAACGCGTTGACAACCTTCAGGCGCTTCAGGGCACGCGTCTTGCGCTGGCCCTTGCCGTTCTGGATGATGTCACGCAGCAGCTCGCCCTCGGCCTGCATGTCGAAGGTTTCCAGCCGCTTCTTGATCGCCTCGGCACCCATCGAGCCCTCGAAGTACAGGCCGTAGCGGTCCCGCAGCTCGCGGTACAACGCCTCGTCGCCTTCCAGATCGGCAACCTTGAGGTTCTTGAACCGGTCCCAGACCTGCTCCAGCCGGTCGATGTCCGCATCCGCACGCTTGCGGATGTTGGCCATCTGACGGTCAGCGGAGTCGCGGGCCTTTTTCTTCTCGGCGGCCTTGGCGCCCTCGCCCTCCAGGCGGGCAAGCTCGCCTTCCAGATCGCGGGCCACGGTGGCGATATCCGAGTCACGCGTATCGACGAGCTGCTTCTTTTCCAGGTCATGCTCGGCCTGCAGGTTCGGCAGCTCAGCGTGGCGCGCCTCGGTGTCGACGCTGGTGATCATGTAGGCGGCGAAGTAAATAACCTTTTCCAGGTCCTTCGGCGCGAGGTCCAGCAGGTAGCCCAATCGGGACGGGACACCTTTGAAGTACCAGATGTGGGTGACGGGTGCGGCTAGCTCGATATGGCCCATCCGCTCGCGGCGCACCTTGGCGCGGGTGACCTCGACGCCACAGCGCTCACAGATGATGCCCTTGAAGCGCACGCGCTTGTACTTGCCGCAGTAGCACTCCCAGTCCCGGGACGGGCCGAAGATCTTCTCGCAGAAGAGGCCGTCCTTCTCGGGCTTGAGCGTGCGGTAGTTGATGGTTTCCGGCTTCTTTACTTCGCCGTGCGACCAGTCGCGGATGTCTTCCGCGGTGGCGAGGCCGATTTGCATGAGGCCGAAGGAGGATTCGCTGGACATATGGTCCCTGTTCTCTCTTGTTCTCTAAATCTAAAGTCTGTTCGGGATACGGATGGAAGTACGACGACGGCGGCCGCCCGGTCCGGGATCGGGGGAAGGCGTGCGCCAAGCGGCGAAGGCCGCTCAGCGGCCAAAGTCGCCTTCGGCACGCCGTCCCGAGCCCGGACCGGGCTCGGCTGGGTCGCTAGACTTCTTCGACGGAGTTCGGCTCGGCCCGTGAGAGGTCGATGCCCAGCTCCTCCGCGGCCCGGAAGACTTCTTCATCCGAGTCACGCATCTCAATCGTGGTGCCGTCGGTGGAAAGCACTTCCACGTTCAGGCACAGCGACTGCATTTCCTTGATCAGCACCTTGAAGGATTCGGGGATGCCCGGCTCCGGAATGTTCTCGCCCTTGACGATGGCCTCGTAGACCTTTACGCGGCCGTGAATGTCATCCGACTTGATCGTCAGCAACTCCTGCAGCGTGTAGGCGGCGCCATAGGCCTCCAGGGCCCACACTTCCATCTCACCGAAGCGCTGGCCGCCAAACTGGGCCTTACCACCAAGCGGCTGCTGGGTGATCATGGAGTACGGACCGGTGGAACGGGCGTGAATCTTGTCGTCCACCAGGTGGTGGAGCTTGAGGATGTACATGTAGCCCACGGAAATCGGGTCCGGGAACTGCTCTCCGGAGCGGCCGTCGAACAGCACGGTCTTTCCGGAGGAGTTGATCAGCCGTTCGCCGTCGCGAGTCACATTCGTGGAGTCCAGCAGACCGGTGATTTCCTCTTCGCGCGCACCGTCGAACACCGGCGTGGCAACCGTCGTCGAGCCGGATTCCCGCGGGAGGTTCGGCAGGTTCTTGACCCACTCCGGCTCCCCCTCGATCTTCCAGCCGGTCTTGGCGACCCAGCCGAGGTGTGTTTCCAGCACCTGGCCGACGTTCATTCGACCGGGCACGCCCAGCGGGTTCAAAACGATGTCCACCGGAGTACCGTCGGCCAGGAATGGCATGTCCTCGATCGGCAGGATCTTGGAGATGACACCCTTGTTTCCATGCCGGCCGGCCAGTTTGTCACCATCGGTGATCTTGCGCTTGTTGGCCACGTAGATGCGCACCAGCTGGTTGACGCCCGGGGGCAGTTCGTCGTCGGAATCCCGGTCGAAGACGCGGACCCCAATAACGGTTCCGGACTCACCGTGCGGAACCTTCAGTGAGGTGTCGCGGACCTCGCGGCTCTTCTCTCCGAAGATGGCGCGCAGCAGGCGCTCCTCCGGGGTCAGCTCGGTCTCGCCCTTGGGCGTGACCTTTCCAACCAGCACGTCCCCGGCCTCTACCTCGGCACCGATGTGGATGATGCCGCGCTCGTCCAGTCCGGCGAGGATTTCCTCCGAGACGTTCGGGATATCGCGGGTGATCTCCTCGGCGCCCAACTTGGTGTCGCGGGCATCGATCTCGTGCTCTTCGATGTGGATCGAGGAGAGCACATCCTCGGCAACGATGCGCTGCGAGAGGATGATCGCGTCCTCGTAGTTATGCCCTTCCCAGGACATGAACGCCACCAGCAGGTTCTTGCCCAAGGCAAGCTCACCCTGGTCGGTGGAGGGACCGTCGGCAATAATCCCGCCAACCTCCAGGCGCTGTCCGTCTGAAACGAGGACGCGCTGGTTGTAGGCGGTGCCCTGGTTGGAGCGGTTGTACTTGGCGATCGGGTAATGCGTCTCGGTGCCGTCGTCGTTGAGCATCAGGACCAGGTCGGCCGAGACCTCTGAAACCACGCCTGCCTTTTTGGCAATGACGACGTCGCCGGCGTCCACGGCTGCGGCGCGCTCCATGCCGGTGCCCACAAACGGGGCTTCGGAACGGACCAGCGGCACGGCCTGGCGCTGCATGTTCGCACCCATCAGGGCGCGGTTTGCGTCGTCGTGCTCCAGAAACGGGATCAGAGCCGTGGCGACCGAAACCATCTGGCGCGGGGAAACGTCCATGTACTCGACGTCGCGGGCCGGAATCAACACCGGCTCGCCGCCGCCGCCGCGCTGGCGGACCAGAACCATTTCTTCGGCGAAGTGGCTGTCTTCGGTCAGCGGCGCGTTGGCCTGGGCGATGACAACTTCCACCTCGTCGTCGGCCGTGAGGTAGTCGACGTCATCCGTCACATGGCCGTTGTTGACCTTCCGGTACGGCGTTTCGATGAAACCGAAGGGGTTGATTCGACCGTAGGACGCCAATGAACCGATCAGGCCAATGTTGGGCCCTTCCGGAGTTTCAATGGGGCACATGCGGCCGTAGTGCGACGGGTGAACGTCACGGACCTCCATGCCGGCACGGTCGCGGGAGAGACCACCCGGGCCCAGCGCGGACAGACGGCGTTTGTGCGTCAGGCCGGCCAGCGGGTTGTTCTGGTCCATGAACTGGGACAGCTGCGAGGTGCCGAAGAATTCCTTGATGGCGGCCACCACGGGACGGATGTTAATCAGGGTCTGCGGCGTGATCGCCTCGACGTCCTGGGTGGTCATCCGCTCGCGGACAACACGCTCCATCCGGGACAGACCGGTGCGGACCTGGTTTTCGATCAGTTCGCCGACGGCGCGGATGCGGCGGTTGCCGAAGTGGTCGATGTCGTCGGTCTCAACCCGGAGCTCGTGATCCACTCCGTTGCGCTTGCCCGTCAGGGTTTTTCCACCGGCGTGCAGGGTGACCAGGAACTTGATCATCGCAACGATGTCATCGATGTCCAGCACGGAAGCGTCGTCGGCGTTGAGCGCCTTGTCGATGCCAAGCTTGCGGTTGATCTTGTAGCGGCCAACCTTGGCCAGGTCATAGCGCTTCGGGTTGAAGTACAGGTTGTGCAGCAGAGCATCGGCGGCTTCCACTGTGGGCGGCTCGCCCGGGCGCAGCTTGCGGTAGATGTCCAGCAGCGCGTCCTCGCGGCCTTCGGCCGTGTCCTTGTCCAGCGTGGCGCGGATCGAGTCAAACTCGCCGAACTCTTCGAGGATCTGGCCCTCGGTCCAGCCCAGCGCCTTCAGCAGCACTGTGACCGACTGCTTGCGCTTGCGGTCCAGGCGGACTCCCACCTGGTCGCGCTTGTCGATCTCGAGCTCAAACCAGGCGCCGCGGGACGGAATGATTTTGGCGGTGAAAATGTCTTTGTCACTGGTTTTGTCCGCAGTGCGCTCAAAATAGGCGCCGGGAGAACGCACCAGCTGCGAGACCACGACACGCTCGGTGCCGTTGACCACGAAGGTGCCCTTGTCCGTCATCAGCGGGAAATCGCCCATGAACACCGTCTGCTGCTTGATCTCACCGGTGTTGTTGTTCATGAACTCGGCCTTGACGTACAACGGGGCCGCGTAGGTGGCGTCGCGGTCCTTGCACTCGGCGGTGGTGTACTTCGGGTCAGCGAACTCCGGCTCGGAGAAGGACAGGGACATGGTGCCCTGGAAGTCCTCGATCGGGGAGATCTCCTCGAAGATGTCGGCCAGACCGGAAGTCGTGGCAACGCTTTGGTCCCCGGCTTCGGCTGCCTTATTCATGCGGGAGCGCCAACGCTCGTTGCCGACCAACCAGTCAAAGCTCTCAGTCTGGAGCGCGAGCAGGTTCGGAACGTCCAGCGGCTCGTGAATTTTCGCAAATGAGAGCCGGCGTGTTGCACCATCGGTGCTGTCGGTGTTGATAGCGGTTGCAGCGCTGTTTGCATTAGAGCTGTTTACATTAGAGGTGCTCGAGGCGACCAAGAGGGATCCTTCCACAGACCAACAGGCTTGTCCTGCGACTCTCCAACCAAATCCGGCACGTTCGAAGAGAACGCACAGAACGCCAAAATGGGCAACTGCACTCGGCGAATGCAGCTGATTCCGTGGCGAAGCCCACCGCTATATGAAGGCTGAAGGTTAATAGAGAAGACGCAAAGTTCTACAATACGGCACGGCGATCCACATGTCCAGTTCAGACTTGACGCAGCCGCGCCACGGGTGTATCACGGGCCGTCATGCCCCGGGGCGGAGGAGTCCGCGCCCATTGCCCCGCGTCACGAAAAGGCGGCAGCTCCGGACCAGGCTCAGCTCATCCCGAGCCCAGCAACGGCCCGGCGCGCCGGAAACCTGATTGGTGCTTGCTTATGCTGAGCCAAAATGTTAGTCATACCGTGTGGGCGCAATCACAGCAAGCCTGGCGGATCGAGAACGAACCGCTGGCCACGCCGGAGACGAAGGTAATCAACATGCCGAACGAACCAGCAGCAACGGATCTGTCCGAACCGGATCTCAGTACCACCGGCGCGAAGTCCTGGGCCGCGGGCGTCCTAGGCGTCACTCATTCAATGGTGCCGGCGGTGAAGGAGATGGGCCTCACCCGCAGCCTGAAGTTGCTGGGCTCGATGAACCAAAAAGACGGTTTCGACTGCATGAGCTGCGCCTGGCCCGACCCCTCCCACCGCAAACTGGCCGAGTTCTGCGAGAACGGCGCGAAAGCCGTGACATGGGAAGCGACCCCGCTCACTGTCCCTCCCAATTTTTGGGCCGAACATTCCATCAGTGACCTCCTGACCCGTTCCGAATACTGGCTCGGGATGCAGGGCCGGCTGGTGGAGCCCGTCCACAAGCCGGCCGGGGAAGACCATTATCGGCCGATCAGCTGGGACGAAGCGTTTTCGGTGATAGCCCGAAAACTGAATGGGCTCGCCTCCCCCGACCAGGCTGCGTTCTACACCAGTGGTCGTACCGCCAATGAAACGGCCTTCATCTACCAGCTGTTTGTCCGCGCTTTCGGCACCAACAATCTGCCGGATTGCTCGAACATGTGCCACGAGTCCACCGGACTGGCGATGAGCCAGACCATTGGAATCGGCAAGTCGACCATCGCCTACGAGGATTTTGCCAAGGCGGACCTGGTGATCATTATGGGCCAGAACACGGGCACCAACCATCCCCGGATGCTGACTGCCCTTGAGGACGCCAAGCGTGCCGGTGCCGAGATTGTCGCCGTCAACCCGCTGCCGGAGGCTGGCTTGATGCGGTACAAAAATCCGCAGCGCGTCAACGGTGTGCTCGGAAAGGGTACGATCTGGCGGATCAGTTCCTGCAGATCCGCCTCGGTGGCGACATGGCACTTATGCAGGCCGTTTCCAAACGTGTCCTCGACGCCGAAGCGGCAAACCCCGGCACCGTGCTGGACCACGACTTCCTGGATCGACACTGCCAAGGCCTCGCGGAATTGAAGGACCACCTCGCCGGCCTGAACGAAGAGGCGGTGCTGGATGCGACAGGATTGACAGTGGCTGAGATTGATGAGCTCGCCGCGCGGTACCTGAAAGCGGACAAGGTCATCATCACTTGGGCCATGGGACTGACCCAGCACAAAAAGGCCGTTCGGGCGATCAAGGAAATCATCAATCTGCTGCTGCTGCGGGGCAATATCGGCAAACCAGGTGCCGGAGCCTCCCCGATCCGCGGGCACAGCAACGTCCAGGGAGATCGGACGATGGGGATCTGGGAGAAGATGCCCCCCGCGTTCCTGGATGCGCTGGCGAAGGAATTCAGCTTCGAGCCCCCGCGCGAACACGGTGTGGACAGTGTCCAGGCAGTTCGGGGCATGCGCGACGGCAGCATCAAGGCGTGGTTTGCCCTGGGCGGCAACATGGTGGCGGCGATTTCCGACACGGCGGCAGCGGAAGCCGCCGTTCAAAAGACCGAAATGACAGTGCAGGTGTCGACGAAACTGAACCGCTCGCACGCCGTGATCGGCGCAGAAGCCCTGATCCTGCCAACCATGGGCCGGACGGAAATCGATGTCCAGGCCGGCGGACCACAGTTTGTCTCGGTCGAGGACTCGGTCTGCGCCGTTCACTCCTCGCGCGGGCGCGTCGCGCCCGTCTCCTCAAACCTGCTCTCGGAAGTGGCTATCGTCAGCCGGTTGGCGCGCGCCGTCCTGGGTGCCAAAGTCGATGTTGACTGGGCCGGCTTCGAGCGGAACTACGACGCGATCCGCGACCACATCTCCCATGTAGTGAAGGGCTGCGAGGACTACAATTCCAAGATCCGAAGGGATGGCGGCTTCATCCTGCCACATGGACCGCGGGACTCCAGAACCTTCCCGACGGCGACGGGCAAGGCAATGCTGACGGTCAACGAACTTGAGCACATCCCTTGTCCGCCGGGGCGGCTGCTGCTGCAGACCATGCGCTCACACGACCAGTTCAACACAACGATCTACAGCCTCAACGACCGGTACCGCGGCATCAAGAAGGGTCGGCGCGTGGTCTTCATCCATCCGGACGACCTCACCGAGCTTGGCTTATCCGACGGCCAGTCAGTGGATGTGTACAGCGAATTCCCCGGCGGACCAGACCGTGTCCTGAGGAGCTTCCGGGCGGTGTCCTACCCCACCACCAAGGGATGCGCCGCCGCCTATTTCCCCGAGGCCAACGTCCTGGTGCCACTTGAGAGCACCGCGGAAGGCAGCAACACGCCTGCTTCCAAGTCGGTGCTGATCAGGGTAGTGCCCGCGGGCGCTCCGGCAGCCGCCGCGGCAGGCGAGGCGGTTGCCGTCAGCACGGTGTGACCCCCGATTGCCAGGACAGTTTTACCGCATGGACCTTGCACCACCACCGCCCCCCTCCCGCAGGGACTGGGCGCCTACAGAGAGGCAATACAATGTCCGAACAATCCGGAGCTGGGGCACCGTCCGCGATGGGCAGCGGAGGTGGCGGCAGGGTTTCCACGCACGGGAGATGGTGGATAGTAGTCGCGGCGCTGCTGCTGCAGTTTTCCATCGGAGCCGTTTATGCCTGGAGTGTGTTCAGCACGGCGTTGAAAAAACCCACCGCCATGCATCTGACCAATCCCGAGGCGTCGCTGCCCTTCACCGTCACGATTGGCATGATCTTCATCGGCACTTATCTCGGCGGCCGCATCCAGGACAAGGTGGGCCCACGGCCCGTGGCTCTGACTGGAGGGATTATTTACGGCGTGGGCTGCATGGTTGCCTCCTTCGCACACAGCCATGACCAGTTGTGGCTGCTGGTGCTTGGCTACGGCGTGATCAGTGGTTTCGGTCTGGGCTTTGCCTACATTGTGCCCATTGCGATGCTGCAGAAGTGGTTCCCGGACAAGCGTGGCCTGATCACCGGTCTCGCCGTGGCCGGGTTCGGTTTCGGGGCAGTGCTTACCGCCCCGGTGGCGCAGTGGCTGATCGCCATGCATCCCACGACGCCGGGCTGGGCCTTCCTGCCGCTGGGCATCGGCTATCTGGTGCTGTCCCTGATCGGTGCCTCGTTCTTCCGCAATCCACCGGCCGGCTACACGGTGCCCGGATGGGTTCCCGCCTCGACCGGACGTGTCCGGGACAGCTATAAGGAGTACACCGAAAAGGAAGCGCTCCGCACGCCTCAGTGGTATCTGCTCACCGCAGTGCTGACACTTAATGTCACAGTGGGCATCGCGCTGATCGGACAGGCCAATTCCAGCGCCATCGACATTGCCGGCTACAGCGTGGCCGGGGCCGCGGCACTCGTGGGAGTGCTGGCCCTGTTCAACGGTGGCGGCCGGATCTTCTGGGCCTGGGTGTCCAACCGCACCGGACGGATGGGCGCCTTCGCCTTGATGCTGGGGCTTCAGGGCGTCTGCTTGCTGATCCTCCCGCACGTCGGCAACGCGGCGCTGTTCTTCGTCCTCGCCGCCATCATCTACCTGTGTTATGGCGGAGGCTTCGGCACCATGCCGGCCACCGCCGGAGACTTCTTTGGGGTCAAGCACGCCGGTGCCATCTACGGACTGATGATCCTTGGCTGGAGCTTGGGTGGGCTGATTGGGCCACCGATCATAGCGGCGCTGATTGGAACGGAAAAGAACTACACTCTGGGCTACACCGTCATCGGAATCATTGCGTTGGTTTCCCTGATCGTTCCGGCAATCACCAAGATGCCCCGCGCTGCATCCGACGCCGGAAACGTTCCGCCAGCCTCCGCCGTCGGCGATGCCAAAGGTACGAAGGGCGTGACCGCCGTCTGACCATGTCCTGAATTGGTCGGATCGGCCTGTGTGGTCCGCAGCAGATACGCTGCGGACCACACTGCTCTCCGGCTGGGGAAATACAACTCCGCGTTGAACTGTTAGGTTTTAAAACCGTGGCGCGTCAAAGAGGATCTGCGCCAGCTCCCAGGAAAGAGAAGCACAGCATGAGCGCAGAACCGACGGCAAAGCCAACCGCCCCATCAGGAACCGCTTCAGTGCCGGCTCCACAAGCCAACGATGTCGTCATCCTGGCCGCAGCCCGCACGCCCCAAGGCCGGCTGAACGGGCAGCTCGCCGGCTTCACCGCCGTCGAGCTGGGCTCCAAGGCCATCGCTGCGGCACTGGACCGCTCGTCCGTGTCCGCCTCCGAGGTGGATCAAGTGATCATGGGCCAGGTGCTCCAGGCCGGCGCCGGCCAAAATCCGGCGCGTCAAAGCTCCATTGCCGCCGGCATTGGCTGGGACGTTCCGGCTGTCACCATCAACAAGGTTTGCCTGTCCGGCTTGACCGCAGTGATCGACGCCGCCCGGATGATCCGCAGCGGGGACGCAACGGTTGTGGTGGCCGGTGGACAGGAATCCATGACGCGTGCCCCGCACGTGCTCCCCGGTTCCCGGCAGGGCTGGACCTACGGTGCCATCCAGGCACTCGATGTTGCGGCTCACGATGGCCTGACGGACGCGTTCGACGGCGATTCCATGGGCCTTTCGACGGAGCGGCACAACGTGACACTTGGCATCGACCGCACCGCGCAGGATACCGTGGCCGAGGCCTCGCACCGGCGCGCCGCGGCCGCCATGGAAGCCGGCCTGATCGACGTCGAGATCGCTCCCGTGAGCGTTCCGCAGCGCAAGGGTGAACCGGTGGTGCTGACCGCCGACGAAGGCGTGCGGCCACAGACCACACTCGAGACGCTCGCACCGCTGCGCTCGGCCTTCGCCACGGACGGGACCATCACCGCCGGCAACTCCTCACCGCTCAGCGACGGCGCCTCAGCACTGGTCCTGACCTCGCGCGGCTATGCCGAGGAACATGGTCTTTCGTGGCTTGCGGTCGTCGGGGCGTCAGGGCAGGTGGCCGGTCCGGACAACTCGCTGCATTCACAACCATCACACGCAATCCAGCAGGCGCTTGCCAAGGCCGGCTGGAGCAGCTCGGATTTGGACTTCATCGAAATCAACGAGGCGTTCGGCTCGGTAGCCGTCCAATCCCTCAAGGACCTGGACATGGACTTGGAGAAATGCAATATCCACGGCGGTGCCATCGCCTTGGGCCATCCGATCGGGGCCTCCGGAGCCCGGTTGGCGCTGCACGCCGCGCACGAACTCAACCGGCGCGGAACCGGCAAGGCTGCGGTGTCATTATGCGGCGGCGGCGGCCAGGGCGAAGCCCTGCTGCTCTACCGGGACTGAGCGTTTTGGTGCAGCCGGCCCCGCTCTCGGGCACCGGACGGGTCCGGGCCGACGCGGCAGCCCGGGCTCTCGCGGTGGACATTTTTCCGCGCAGGCCGGCCGGAAGCCTGGCCGAAGCGGCGGCCGTGCTGGGCATCAGGGAAGCGGATATCGTCAAATCTTTGGTGGTCAAACGCCAGGACGGTGCCTTCCTGTTCGCCTTGATCCCCGGCGACCGCCAGATCTCCTGGCCAAAGCTGCGGGCCGCGGTCGGCGTCAATAAACTGGCCCTGCCCTCCCCCGAAGTGGCCCTCGCAGCCACCGGCTACGAGCGGGGAACCATCACGCCGCTGGGAAGCACAACCGCCTGGCCGGTCTACGCGGATGCGGCGATGACCGGGCAACGGGTGGCGATGGGTGCCGGCGAACATGGCTTCAGCTTGTTCGTGGACGCCGATGACCTGCTCAGTTCCCTGAACGCCACTGTCACGGACATCTCGGCCCCCTCCGCAGCGCCGCCAGCCACTTCGTAAGTCCCGGACCCACTTCACCCAAGCCCCGGCGTCGGCCCCACCCTATTCCAAACCTCACCATCGGCCCCACCTCCCAAGTAGGTAGCAGCTGATGCACTCATAAGCGCGAATGAGTGCATCTGCTGTCACTCAGTTGGGAGAGGGGCGGACGCCTGGTCGGGAGAGGGGCGGACACAAAGAAGCCCCGCACCAATTGGTGCGGGGCTTCTTTGCTGGTGCAGGGAGTTACTTGAGGGTAACGGTTGCGCCGGCTTCTTCCAGCGAAGCCTTGGCCTTTTCGGCAGCTTCCTTGGTGGCGCCTTCGAGGACGGCCTTCGGAGCGGAGTCGACGACGTCCTTGGCTTCCTTCAGTCCGAGGGAGGTCAGGGCGCGCACCTCCTTGATGACGGCAATCTTCTTGTCGCCGGCAGCTTCGAGGATAACGTCGAAGGAATCCTTCTCCACCTCTTCGGCAGCTTCGCCGGCAGCCGGTCCTGCAACTGCAACGGCAGCAGCGGTGACCTCGAAGGTCTCCTCGAACTGCTTGACGAACTCGGAGAGTTCGATGATGGTCAGTTCCTTGAAAGCTTCAATGAGCTCGTCGTTGGTGAGCTTAGCCATGGATGGCGCTCCTTCTGTTTTTAGGCCTGTGCGGCCGGGTCTATAACCTGAGTCCTCATGGAGCCCAGGATGGAACCAGGGAGGTTTCCCTGTTAGGACTAGGCCTCGGTGGTCTCAGCTGCAGCAGCGGGAGCCTCGGCAGCGGCCGGGGCCTCTTCCGCAGGAGCTTCGACGGCCGGAGCCTCGGTGCCTTCGGCCAGCTTCATGCGCAGAGCGTCGATGCTGCGGGCAGCGGCGGCGATCGGAGCCTTCAGAATGCCGGCAACCCGGGCCAACTGCAGTTCGCGCGACTCGAGGGCGGCCAATGCGGCAACCTCGGCTGCGTTCAGGGACTTACCTTCGAAGTAACCGGTCTTGATGACCAGCGCCTTGTTGGTTTTTGCAAAATCCGTCAGGCTCTTAGCTGCCGCAACAGCGTCACCCCTGATGAACGCAATTGCAGTGGGGCCGGAGAGGTGGCCTTCGAAAGCGCCAACACCAGCTTCCTTGGCCGCAATGGCAGTCAGGGTGTTCTTGACGACCGAGAATTTGTTCTCGCGGCCGAGAGAAACACGCAGCTCCTTGAGCTGCGCCACGGTGAGCCCACGGTATTCGGTTAGGACTGCAGCGGTGGATTCGTTGAAATCGGTGGTGATTTCCCCCACGGCTGCCACCTTGCTTGGCGTTGCCATAACCCTCCTTCCGGGAAATTAATGCCGGTCAGTTCGGGTCCCGTACAGGTTCGACGGCGTTGAACGCGATCTGGCTGCACAAACTAAAAACGCCCCGCGCAGGTGCACGGGGCTTGTCCGTCCCTAAGCCAACCACGGCCAGCAGCCAGTGATCATGCTCAAGCGGAAGTCGCTTCGTTCACCTGCGCCGGTCGCCCTTTTTAACGGGACTTTCGGATGGAACAACACCCTTGTTCCCGCGCACAACAGAAGATTTCCGCTGTGGTTTGGGGAAGTGTTATCCATCGACCGACGGTCTTTGGTCCTCTCACTTTACCGGCCGTTCCCGCTGCAGCCAAATCCACTGCCCCCGCCTCAGCCCCGACCGCCGTTCAGCGCAGCGATCCCAGGTCCTTCCGCCATTGCCCGGAGACACCGGCCGGTACGAATCCCAGCTTCCCGTTCACGTCAGTGCAGCCGCCGTCGTCCACCGCCGTCCATGTGTAGACCCGCCGGGCCTTCGGAAACTGCACACTCAACAGTTCCATGTTGGCGACCATGATCAGCTGACCCAGCAGTTGGCCATCGTATTCATTCGCCACCACTGTGTCGTCCTGAAAGTCCACCTCCCCCAAGGTGCTGAGCATCGTGGTGGAGGTAAATCCGACGAGCGTGCCGCTCGCGGTGTCCTCGACCGCGGTCACCAGCGTGCGCCGTCCCCGCGCCAGCACCAGCGCCTCGGCGTCCCGGATACCGCCGGCGGTCCTGCCGCCAGCCTCCAAGTCCTCCGCCGGCCAGTCCGGATCATTGCCCGGATCCCCTTCCAGGGCGGCGATGTCGCGCAGCCATTTGTCCGGGCAACGGTCCAGCCATTGATGCAGCGTGAAGTTGCCGTGCTGAGCCGCGGCTGCCTCGGCCATCAACCCGTCCTGCAGCGTGCCGGGCAGTGGCACCGGGCAGGCACTGAAGTGCTCAATGTGCTGCAGGTGATAGTCGGCCCGCTGTGCAAAAGCGACCTCGCGGCTGCTCAAGGGCAACGATCCAGCTCCCTGCGCGGGCTTGAGCCGTTCATCCTCGGCGAGTGCCAGCGCCGAGACCGGATGGTGAGTTTCCACAACGACTACCCGGCGGTTCTCCCCGCGGACGAACTGCTCGGCCGCCTCCAGAAGCTCCCGCCCCACCCCATGTCCTTGCGCGGAGGGCAGGATCTCCAGGGTGACATAGGCCAAATGGGTGGAGTCGGCCAACGGCAGCACGATACCAGCCTGGCCGACGATCCCGCCGTCGAGGCGGGCAATCAGCACGACGTACCACTCGTAGGGGTCGCGGAAGTTCTGCAGCGTTTCGGCCGCACTGGCGGCTAAGTCGTCAGTGCCCCAAATATGGATCTGCACCTGCCTGGACCCTTCAACCGACGCGAGGAAATCGGCCGTATCCTCGCCGTCGAGGGTGTCCGGAACCCACAGCTGGTCGATCTTAATCCGGCTCATGCGCGAAGCGTCCCTCGTCCATCCGAGACTGCCGCGGCTTTCTGCCAAATGGCGGTGCAGCCGGCCGGGATGAACCCCAATGCCGTATTGATCGCGAGCATCGGTTCGTTCTCTGCGGCGTTGCCCGTGTAAATCCGGCGCACCGCGGGCCACTGAGCCGTCAGCCGCTCGAGGTTCGCCAATTTTAGCCGCATCCCAAGCCGGTGGCCCCGGTGCCCGGGAAGGACCAGCGTGTCTTCCTGGAAGACAACGTCGGGTTTGGCCGGCAGGTATTCAAGCACAGTTTGGCCCACCAGCGCCCCGCTGCTTGCCTCCCGCGCGACCGTTACCAGCAGTTCGCGGCCTTCGGGGGCCAGCTCGGATTCCTCCAGCCGGATCCTCTCGGAGGTCCAGTCCTCCTCCTCCCAATCCAGCGCACCCTGAGGGACCTCCGTGGTCATGCGCCGGCGCAGCATTGCGTATCCCTCCAGTAGATCCGGTGGGCAGTGCGAGTGCCAGCCGGTAAGGTCATAGCCGTCCGAAGCGCCGCCACGGCCCCCGGTTAAAGCGTCAAGCCGGGCGGCCGGGATCGGTACGGCGAGCACGCTCAGACGCTCGATTTGTTCCAGGCTGAATCCCAGTTTGCGGGCAAAGGATGCTGACGGCGCAGCCAGCTCGATGGCCCCCGACCCGGTGGCCGGCGTCAGAATCTGCGCAGCCTCCGTCCTGGTGCCGGCAGCTGCATCATCCGTTTCCAGCCAGCCATGGTCGCTCCAGCCGATCACGGTGGTCCGGGAAGCCGCGGCGATCCGCGGCAGGCACGCGGCGTACAGCGCGCTGCCAATTCCCCGCCGCCGCACTTCCGGGTGAACCTGGATGGATACCTCCGCCAAGCGCAGGTTGTCCCGCAGCGGGATCGTAACGGCGGCACGGCCGACCAGCCGCTCGGAGTCTCCGGCCGGGATCCACGCGCTCAAAATGCTGCGCTCTTCGTAGACGGAGGACGTTGCCATTACTCTGCGCGCCTGCGGACTAAGCCAAGAATCGCCGCTGCCGCGTTCGTGTTCCTTCACGAGGTTCGCCAACGCGCAATCCGCCAAGAAGGCGGCAGCATCGGGGCCGTCCAACGAGCCCGGAACGTGCAGGTCGGTTATGCGGACACTGGACTTCGTCATTGAAGCTGCTTTCTGCCGGATACTCACATCCTAAACCGGTCCGCGTTACGCCGGGCAAAACAAAGGGCCGGTGCAGCTGCACCGGCCCTTTGATGGAAATTACCGCTTAGGCGTCGGCCAGAACCTTGGTGACGTTGGGATCCACGGCAATGCCGGGGCCAAACGTGGTGCTGACGGTGGCCTTCTGCAGGTAACGTCCCTTGGAGGCGGAAGGCTTCAACCGAAGCACCTCTTCCAAGGCCGCCGCGTAATTCTCGGCCAGTTTCTGGGCGTCGAAGGACACCTTGCCCACAATGAAATGCAGGTTCGAGTGCTTGTCGACGCGGAAGTCGATCTTTCCGCCCTTGATGTCCTCGACGGCCTTGGCAACGTTGTTGGTCACCGTGCCCGTCTTCGGGTTCGGCATCAGGTTTCGGGGACCAAGGATCTTACCCAGCCGGCCAACCTTACCCATCAGGTCAGGCGTGGCGACGGCGGCGTCAAAGTCGGTCCAACCACCCTGGATCTTCTCGATCAGGTCATCGGAACCGACAAAGTCGGCGCCGGCGGCGATCGCCGCGTCGGCCCGGTCACCGGTTGCGAAAACCAAGACGCGCGCCACTTTACCGGTACCGTGCGGAAGGTTCACCGTGCCACGGACCATCTGGTCGGCCTTGCGGGGATCGACACCCAAGCGGAAGGCAACCTCCACCGTTGCGTCGAACTTGGACGGATTGGTGTCCTTGGCGAGGTTAATGGCCTCGAACGGGGTGTAGAACTTGTCCGCCTCGATCTTGCCGGCCGCTGCCTCGTATGCTTTGCTGCGCTTTGCCATGCTGCTCTTTCTCCTTGTGCAGTTGTGGTCTGCGGACCGCGCTGGGCCCTGCCACCGCCGGCAGTTCGCACCCATTGCAAATACACTGGGGCGCCGCCGTCGTTAGAAATGTAAGTGGTGGTGCGAAGCTCTCAGGCCTCGACCGTGATGCCCATGGAACGGGCCGTGCCGGCGATGATCTTGGCCGCGGCCTCGATGTCGTTGGCGTTCAAATCCACCAGCTTCTGGCTGGCGATTTCATTAACCTGGTCCTTGGTCAGCTGCGCAACCTTAACGGTATGCGGAGTCGCCGATCCCTTAGCAACGCCCGCGGCCTGCTTGATCAGCTCTGCTGCCGGCGGAGTCTTGGTGATGAAGGTGAACGAACGGTCCTCGTAGACCGTGATTTCCACCGGGATGACGTTGCCGCGCTGGGCCTCCGTTGCGGCGTTGTAGGCCTTGCAGAATTCCATAATGTTGACACCGTGCTGGCCAAGCGCAGGACCAATGGGAGGGGCTGGATTAGCAGCACCCGCCTTGATCTGCAGCTTGATGAGGCCGGTGACCTTTTTCTTGGGAGCCAATTTCGGATCCTTCTCTAATAGCTTTCCTGAGGAGACGGAGCGCGCCCCAGGTTCTTGACCACCATGGCGTGATGGTCATCGCCCCAAGCCGGCTAAGCGGGCCGGTCCGGGGCGAAATCGATGGTCAACCAGTGCCGGAACTAAATCTTGGCAACCTGGTTGAACGAGAGTGTGACGGGTGTTTCGCGCTCGAAGATGGAGACCAGGACCACCATGGTCTGGGACTCCGGCTTGATCTCCGAGATGGTCGCCGGAAGGGTCTCGAACGGACCTTCCTTGACGATCACGGACTCGCCAATCTCAAAGTCGACGACAGCGGCCGGGGCATGCTTGACCGGCTTACCGGCCTCGGCCTGCTCTTCTTCAAAGACCGGCGCAAGCATCGAGAAAACCTCATCCAGGCGCAGCGGAACCGGGTTATGGGCGTTGCCCACAAAACCCGTTACGCCTGGCGTATGACGCACGGCACCCCAGGAGGCGTCGGTCAGATCCATCCGGACCAGTACGTAGCCGGGAATACGGACGCGGTTGACGACCTTGCGCTGCGCATTCTTGATCTCCACGACCTCTTCCATGGGAACCTGGATTTCAAAGATGAAATCTTCCATGTTCAGGGACTGGATACGGGTCTCCAGGTTCGCCTTCACGCGGTTCTCATAGCCGGCATAGGAGTGGATGACGAACCAGTCGCCCTCCTGGCGGCGCAGCTTGGCCTTGAACTCATCGGCCGGATCCGGCTCGGCGGCAGCCGCGGCGGACACCAAGGCGTCCTCATCGGCGGCGTCGTCCGCCGGAACGTCCGCGGCATCGGCGTCATCCGCCGGAACGTCCGCTGCATCGGCCGGAACGTCCGTGCCGTCGTCGTGCGTTACGGCTCGATTTTCAGCGTCGCCCATGGCATCGTCCGCTCCGGTTTCGGGCGCAGCGGCGTCCCGGCCCTCGAAAGCATTCTCCTCAACGGTGCTCTCGTTCGGCCCAGTCTTTGTTACCTCGAGCTCCTGCTCAGACACGTATTTCCCGCTTCCTTTTCCAAACTTGAATGCCTCAAACCGACCGGGTGCCGCAACTGCCAACATAGTCGGCGCTGGCGGCACTTACTGCTCCGTTGGGCCGCTGCCGCCGAAGATCCACAGCACGGCCTTGCCAAAGGCAAGATCCAGTCCTGTCACGATGGCCATCATGATGGCCACGAAAACCAGAACCACAATCGTGTAGTTGATCAGCTCTTTCCGAGTCGGGGTCACTACCTTCCGCAGCTCGCCAATGACCTGACGGAAGAACAGTGCCATCCGGGCGAAAAACCCGGGTTTCACCGGCTTGGTGGACTTGTTGGCAGGGCGGCCCTGGGAGCTGCCCGCGGCTGTCTCGGTCACCTTTGCCTCGCTCTTCTGTGTCTGTGGATGTCTTCAGTCCGGAGGCTCGCCAGCACCACGACCATACCGGTTGCTGCTGCCGTTCACTGCGTCCGCGGCAGTCCGGACCCTGAGGGATCCTGACTGCCGCGGGCCAGTCATGCGCAGGGCAGACAGGACTCGAACCTGCAACCTGCGGTTTTGGAGACCGCTGCGCTACCAATTGCGCCACTACCCTTTGTACTGGCGTTCTTTGCCTGAAGTCCGCCCTGTCCAGCTCCGGAAAGGAACCAGCGTAAGGCGCGGGCCATCATGGCGATTTGAACACCGAGGAATAAGTCTACGCAATCCGGACTCCCACGTCGAACCGGAGGCAGCAGATGCGTGAAGCCGAGCGGCGATAAGCATAAAGTGGACAGGGACGAGGTCCGTCACCGGGCCGGACCCCACCGAAAAAGGAACGCTCATGCCTGCCGAAGCGACAGCTGCTCCCGACTTCTCCCGTGCGGACCCGCGCCGGCGCGTCTCCGCACGAATAGCGGCCATTGCCGAATCGGCGACCCTCGCTGTGGATGCCAAGGCCAAGGCCCTCAAGGCAGCTGGCCGTCCGGTGATTAGTTTCGGTGCCGGCGAGCCGGACTTCCCGACGCCGGACTACATTGTGGACGCTGCTGTTGCGGCCGCCAGGGACCCGAAAAACCACCGCTACTCACCGGCCGCCGGGCTGCCTGAGCTTAAGAGCGCCATCGCTGCGAAAACGCTCCGTGACTCCGGGTACCAGGTGGATCCCTCGCAGGTCTTGGTGACCAACGGCGGAAAGCAGGCTGTCTACGAGGCGTTTGCGACCCTGCTCGATCCGGGTGACGAGGTTCTGTTGCCGACTCCCTTCTGGACCACCTATCCGGAGGCTATTCGGTTGGCCGGCGGCGTACCTGTTCATGTCTTTGCCGGCCCGGAGCAGGGCTACCTGGTCACGACCGACCAGCTTGAGGCGGCTCTGACGCCGCGGACCAAGATCCTGCTGTTCGTCTCTCCGTCGAACCCGACGGGCGCGGTCTACTCCCCCGGGCAGACCAAGGAAATAGGCCAATGGGCCGCGGCCAAGGGCCTGTGGGTGTTGACGGATGAAATTTACGAACACCTCACCTACGATGACGTTCCATTTACCTCCATAGCCACCGCAGCACCGGAGCTGGGCGACAAGGTGGTGATCCTCAACGGGGTAGCCAAAACATATGCCATGACGGGTTGGCGGGTCGGCTGGATGATCGGACCGGCGGATGTGGTCCGTGGGGCCACAAACCTGCAGTCGCACGCCACCTCGAACGTCTCCAACGTTCCGCAGCGGGCTGCCTTGGCCGCCGTCGCCGGGCCGCTGACCGCGGTGCAGGAAATGAAGACAGCCTTCAACCGCCGCCGGCAGGCCATGGTGGCAGGGCTCAATGCCATCGACGCGGTGGTGTGTCCAACACCCCACGGCGCGTTCTACGCCTATGCCGACGTCCGGGGGCTGCTGGGCCGCAGTTTGGCCGGCGTCAGCTGCGCCACCTCGGCCGAACTTGCCGCCCTGATCCTGGACCAGATTGAAGTGGCAGTAGTTCCAGGGGAGGCGTTCGGCCCCAGCGGATTCATCAGACTCTCCTATGCCCTCTCCGACGCGGACCTGGCCGAAGGGGTCGGGCGCCTGCAGGAGTTCCTCGGCAGCGCCAGCTAGCCGGCGCTGCCGGTGTGACCCGCCAAGTTGCCTAAGTCACATCAGCGTCTAGAATCTCTAAGAGAGCTCAACGGAGTGCTCGCATCCCCGACCACTCCTCCCCCATCGGGACTGAGCTCAAAGGACCGAGCTAGATGAAAATTGGAATTCTCACCAGCGGCGGCGACTGCCCCGGCCTCAATGCGGTTATCCGCGGAGCGGTGCTGAAGGGCATTAAAATCCACGGCCAGGAATTTGTTGGCTTCCGCGATGGCTGGCGCGGCGTTGTCGAAGGCGACATCATGGATCTGCCACGACAGAGCGTCCGCGGCATCTCCAAGCAGGGTGGCACGATTTTGGGAACCTCCCGGACTAATCCTTTCGAGGGTGATGGTGGTCCGGAGGTCATCAAAGCGCACCTTGAGCGGATGGGCATTGATGCCATCATCGCCATCGGCGGCGAGGGAACCCTCGCCGCCGCCAAGCGGCTCACGGATGCCGGTCTGAAAATCGTAGGCGTGCCCAAGACCGTGGACAATGACCTGGACGCGACGGACTACACCTTCGGCTTCGACACCGCCGTGCAGATCGCCACCGAGGCCATTGACCGGCTGCGCACCACCGGGGAGTCCCATCACCGCTGCATGATCGCCGAAGTGATGGGCCGGCACGTGGGCTGGATTGCCCTGCATGCAGGCATGGCTTCGGGTGCACATGCCATCCTGATTCCGGAGCAGCAGGTCAGCATCGAGCAGATCACCGAGTGGGTCAATGAGGCACACGATCGGGGCCGCGCCCCGCTGGTGGTGGTGGCGGAGGGCTTCGTGCCCTCGCACATGGAATCCCCGCATTCTGAGCGCGGCATGGACACTTTCGGCCGGCCACGGCTGGGCGGCATCGCGGACCAGCTGGCTCCGGAAATTGAGGCCCGCACCGGGATTGAAACCCGTGCCACCATTCTGGGCCACATCCAGCGCGGCGGCGTGCCCTCGGGTTTCGACCGGGTCCTGGCTACCCGTCTGGGCATGGCGGCGATTGATTCCGTGGTGGAGGGACGCTGGGGAACCATGGTGTCGCTGGCAGGCACCGAGATCAAGCATGTGGGCTTCGAGGCCGCACTGGGCAATCTGAAGACCGTCCCGCCGCACCGCTATGAGGAAGCGGCAATTCTTTTCGGCTGAATCCAGCCGGCCGGCGCCGGGCGGGCGGTCCGTTCCTGGCAGGCGGTCCGTTCCTGGCAGGCGGTAGCGTGGATTCATGAGCTTTGATGACAACAGCGCCGCCATCGTCCTGCTGGCATGGGAGCGCAGGCTCGGTTTCGGCGACGGCACGCTCAGCACCGGTCTGGAACGCCATGTCAGGCACGACGACGGCGCAACCTCGGTCAGCTTTCTGCGGCTCTTCGGCCGCTCTGCTCTGGTGGGTCCGGGCTGGGCGGTCGAAGCGGCCGCAGGGCTGGACGACGACGAACTGGCTGACCACTCGACGCTGCTCCGGCTGACCCGGGAGCACGGCGGACACGGATTGGGCACGGCCGCCCTCTATTTCGCCGACGATCTCCCGCTCGTCCAGCCCTCAGGCGACCTGAGCGTATCCCGCGATCCCGCCCACGCGCTGGCGCTGCAGGGACTGTGCCCGCCCGACGACGCGAACGAATTCGGGCTGCCGAAGCTGAAACACAGCTACACCGTGATGCTCGACGGCGGACCCGTCGCCTGCGGCGCCTTCACCGAGTGGCAGGGCATTGTCGCCCGGCTCGGCGTCCTCGTGGCCCCACCGCGGCGCGGTGCGGGGCTTGGCAAACTGGCCGGAGCCATCGCGGCACATGAGGCCCTGGCCTCCGGACTGGTGCTGCAGTGGCGCGCCGACGTCAGCAATGCCGCCGCCAATGCCACGGCCCACTCGCTCGGTTTCCTCCGGGCCGGAACCCAGACCTCCGTTCTGCTGGGCTGACCGGCCAGCAGGACACGGCTCGGGCGCCGGGCTGCCGGTCCTGCCCCGGCTACCGGTCCTGCCCCGGCTACCGGTCCCGCCCCGGCTACCGGTCCTGCCCCGGCTACCGGTCCTGCCCCGGCTACCGGTCCCGCCCCGGCTACCGGTCCCGCCCCGGCTACCGGTCCCGCGCCGGCGGAGCTGTCACGGGCTCGCGGTGCTTTGGCCGCCTCACGCGGGCATCGCCGTCGTCGTGCCCGGCCTGCGCGCCGCCGTCGTCGTGCCCGGCCTGCGCGCCGCCGTCGTCCGGCTTGCCCCATCCCGCGACTGAACTTGGCTTGGCAAAGAACAATGCCACAGCCGCGCCAAGGACTATCACTGACGCAGGCAACAGGATCGATTCCCCCATCGCGCTGGAGAAGCCTGCATGCAGAGCGGCCGGAAGGCTGCCGGAAAACTCCATTGTCGGAGCGGCACCGGAGGCACCCGGTATTTTCGGCAGGTCCGCGGCCAGGCGGGACTGGATCAGCGCAGCAATCGCCGCGCTGCCCAGCACGGCACCAACCTGACGGGTGGTGTTGTAGATGCCGGCGCCGGCACCGGCCTGCCGCGGGGCGAGGTTCCGCGTGGCTGTGGTGGACAGCGGCGCCCAAATGCCGGCGTTCGCGAAGCCCAGCAGCGCACTGGGGAGCAGGAAGAGCCAGATGGGGGTATCGGGGGCAATCAGCTTCGCGTTCCAGAACAGGGCCACCGCCATCAGCGCCAGGGCGGCGGAACAAATGTACTTCGGATTGACCCGGTCAATAATCTTGCCCACCACCGGTGCCAGACCGCCGGAGATCAACGCCATCGGCACCATCATCAGCGCGGACTGGGTTGGCGTGAGGCCGCGGACCACCTGATAGTAGAAAATCAGCGGCAGGCTCATGGCGGTGATGCTGAAGCCCACCGTGGTGATGCCGACATTGGCCAGCGAGAAATTGCGGTCCTTGAAGAGCGACAGCGGCAGCAGCGGCTCGCCTTTGTTGACGGCCTGCCAGAGAACGAACAGCACCAGCACCACGATGCCGGCAGTGATCAGGCCCCATACCGAGATGGGACCAACGATGGTTCCCCAGGAATAGGTGCCACCTTCCTGGATGCCGAAGACCAGCAGGAACATGCCGGCGGCGCTGAACAGCACGCCGGGAATGTCAAACTTATGCGGATGCGTGCTCAGGTTTGGCACCAGCCGCCAGGCCAGAATGAAGGCGACGACGCCGATCGGGACATTGATGAAGAAGATCCATTCCCAGCCCAGCGAATCCACCAGCACGCCGCCCAAGATGGGACCCACCAGCGTTGCGACACCGGCAGTCGCGCCCCACAGACCCATCGCCTGGCCGCGGCGGTCCGGCGGAAAAATCCGGGTGATGACGGCCATGGTCTGCGGTGTCATCAGCGCCGCACCCAGCCCCTGCACGGCCCGGGCCACGATCAATGTCGCGATGTCGGAGGAGAAACCGCACCACAGCGAGGCCAGGGTAAAGACCACCAAACCGGCAAGGTAGAGCTTCTTCGGGCCGAACCGATCCCCCAGCCGGCCGGTAATCAGCAGTGGAACGGCGTAAGCCAAAAGATACGAACTGGTGACCCAGATGACCGAGTTAATGTCTGTGTGCAGGCCCTCCATGATGGCCGGATTGGCCACGGAAACAATGGTGGTATCGATCAGGATCATGAAGAAGCCAATCACCAGCGACCACAGCGCCGGCCACGGCCGAGTAACGTTTTCCACTTTTCTCCTTATGGCGATTCCCAGCCGATGCGGCCGGTTCGAAGGTCTTCCTGAAAGCTGCGGATCCAACCAATATCGGCCCGCAGCAAAGTCTGTTGGTAGCAGAGATCGATCCAGTACTTCTTCTCGATCCGGCGGCCGGTGACCACGCGCTCCCCGTGCTCCAAATCCAGCAACCGCACCACCAGGGCTTCCAGCCGCCGGTCCAGCAGTTCCAGCACCTGTCCGCGGGGCAGATTGTGCGCCTCCGCGATGGCCAGTGGAAACTCGGGATACTCGTTCGCGGGAACCGCCAGCATGTCCTCCAGCCGGCTGGTGAGGGCACGTCGGCCGGCCTGCGAAATTTCGTAGGTGGTGCGCTCGGGCCGGTTGCCCTCCCGGTCCGTTCCCACCGCGTCCACCAGTCCGTGCTCGGACAGGCGCCCCACCGCGTGATAGAGCGTCCCGGGCCGGACCTTAAGCAGCCGGTCCTCACTTCGTGCCATCAGCAGCTGATACATCTCGTACGGATGCATGGGACGTTCCGCGAGCAGGGCCAACGAGGCCACGCCCAAGGGTGTCAATTGCGTCAGCGCCGGCATCAATCCATCCCGTCCCGACAAAACCCGTTCTTATTCCGCATCAAGTATTCCACATGGAATAACTTTGAGCACCCACGGGGGTGCGGACGGCCGCCGAATCAGCGCGGTGCGCGCAGGAAGCCCGTCTGCCGGCCGGCAACCTGTCCGGCATCGGGGGCGACAATAATCTCCTGGGCCGCGATGTAGAGCTCACCCGCATCATCGACGGTGAGGGCGGCATCCGGATCCACGCTCCGCTTGACCACCGCCAAGGCCACCGGCCCCATTTCATAGTGCTGCGCCACGGAGGTCACCGTGCCTACCCGGCGGTCCCCCATCAGAACGTCGCTGCCCGCGGCCGGCAGGGTATGTTGCGATCCGTCCAGCTGCAGGAAAACCAGCCTCCGCGGCGGATGTCCCAGATTGTGCACCCGGGCGATGGTTTCCTGGCCCTTGTAGCAGCCCTTGGCCAGATGCACCGCCGTTCGGAGCAGGTCAAGCTCATGCGGAATGGTCTTCTCGTCCGTGTCGGCGCCCAGCCGCGGACGCCACGCCGCGATGCGCAGCGCTTCGGAGGCCAATGTTCCGGCCAGCGGCAGCGCCGCCGTCGCGGATTCCAGCTCCGCGAGCGGCAGCAGGTATTCAAACCAAGTGCGCTCCCTGCCCGGATGTAACTCCTCCGGCAGCGCGGTATAGGCGTATCCGCCCGACCCCACCTCGGGCCACGGGTCCCGCCAGTGGACGCGGTCCGCCCACCCGGAAACGGGCACCGTTGACCCAACCACAGCCCACTGCGCAGAGACGTCGGCCACCTCCACCCGAAGCATGAACTTCATGCTGGCCAGCCAGGCGGCCAGCGGCGCCGCCTCGGCGCTCTCCACCAACAGCCAGCTGGTGGTGCCATCATCGACCAGCCGCACATCGAAATCGATTCGGCCGGTAATGCTCAGCAGCAGCAGTTCCGTGCCGACCCCCGGAGCGAGGTTTGTGACCTGCTGCGAGGAGAGGGTGTTGAGCCAGCTGAGCCGGTCGGCTCCAGTGACGGTTACCACTCCGCGGTGGGACAGGTCGACGACGGCGGTGCCGGGTTTGCCGTGAATGCCGGCGAGATTGCGTTGTTCCAGGATCGGATCGCCGTAGTGCGCGGCGACGCCGGCGTCCAGACCGGAGGCCTCGACAGCACCGGGGCGTGCGAGCAGGGCGCTTGAATAGCTCATGGAATGGGAACGTCCTGTACTTGGAGGGTATTCCGCCGGGCCGTGCTGGAATCAGGCGGGAGTCTTTTTCAGTATTGCGGAGGCGTGGGCGGACAGCTCGCTTCCGTTCGCCGCCACGTCCCAACGCCAGAAGAGATCGCCGTTGACAAGGCCGAATATTCGGGTGGCGGCGGCATAATCCTTGGACCCGGCACCGCGCATTACCGCATCGGTGGCCAACTGAATCTGCGGACCCTTGATCTGGCCGTAATACAATTCCGAGATGCCTCCGGGGTGGACGATCGTGGCGGTGAGGTCAAAGCCTCCGTCCGCATTCCGCAGCTTTTCGACATCCTCGGCCGTGGTCAGGGCCGGAACAATGTCCGCTGGAACCAATCCCGGGCCGCCGTCGGCCTCGTTGAGTTTACGGTCCAGCGCCCAGAATCCGGTTTCCACCGAGAGCGGACGCAGCGTAGTGCCCTCCTCGTCCGTCAACCAGCTTTCCGCGGTGTAGCGCAGGTAGGGCAACCCGTTGGTGGAGAACGTGACCAGCTGGGAGAAATACTCCGAGTCCGATTCCCCCGTTCCGAGCCGGCCGCCGCCGTTCCATTCGCCCAGCAGCCAAGACAGCGGAACGAGTTCCGGTGTCAGGTCGGTGGGGATTTCAATCGGCATGGGTCAGCCCGCTTTACTGCTGGCCCTTGAACAGGCGCCAAACCACCAGCCCCGCGAACCACGCCATGGCCAGGCCGGCGATCACCAGCAGGCAGATAAAGATGATTTCAAAGGCAAGTACCGACATGTCCCCCATAATAGCGCGAAGATTCCGGAGCCTAGGTAATGAGCAATCTGTCGATGAAGTAAATCAAGGTTCCCAGCGCCGCGATCGGCGCCAAGCCCATTGCGATGGCCCCCGGCTGCGTCCGGTGGGGACCGGCAAGGCCGGCCAGATGGCGGAAGCTCATCAGCACCGCGGCAACGACGGCCCCAATGATGGCGGCCGGAACAATGCGCACGTCGGAAAACAACAGGGCCGCCATCGGGCCCGTGAGCGCGGCAAGCCCGACGGCCAGCGGCGCTATCACTCGGTCCGGCCAGCGGATCAGCCCGACGAGCAGGGCGACGGCGGCGCTGAGCCCGGTGATGAGCATCATGGCTGTATGGCCGTTGAACCGTTCCGCGGCGATCCAACCGCCCGCCAGGGTGGAGACCAGGACCCCGGCGCTGGCCCCCAACGTGGATTCCAGCCGATGGCTCTGCCCGGTACCGCGAACCAATTGGACGACAAAAACTCCGCCAATACCCGCCGCGGTGGAGACCGGCAGCCACATCAGGTAACCGGGGCCGGTGCTGAAGGCGGCGGAAACGGCCCCGCCGGATCCGGACAGGGCGATAATTACGGCGAGGGTCTTCTTGGCCGGCACGCGCAGATAATGTGGCCAGCCGAATCCGAAGGCCGCGCAGAGCCCGATCACGGCCGTCAGGGAAATACCCAACGATCCATAGGTACCGGCGATCAGTAGAGCCAGCGCCGTCAATCCGGCTATGCCTATCGTCCACGACTTCACAGTCCAATCCTGCCCTATCCGAACGTGACGCGTTATCCGGCGCCGCCAAGCAGGAACGGTATAGTCAACGACAAACCCCTGCCGCTGCAGTCCGATTTCGGCACCGGGAACGCTCAAAGATGCGCGTCACGCACCTTGGAGGAAGCATGTCGCAGATCCTGTTACTGACCAACAGCGCCGGACCGTCAACGGATATCCTGCCTGCCCTGGAATTGCTGAGCCACCGCATCCACATTCTGCCGGCAGAGCCCACCGCACTGTTGGAAACCGACCCCTGCGACGTCATCCTGCTTGATGCGCGGAAAGACTTGGCGGGCGCCCGCTCCCTGACTCAGCTCCTGCGGGCCACCGGGCTGAGCACGCCATTGATCCTCATCCTGACCGAAGGTGGAATGGCCGCCGTCTCCGCAAGCTGGGCCGCTGACGACATCCTGCTGGACTCGGCCGGGCCCGCTGAGGTCGAGGCCCGGCTGCGACTGGCGGTGGCCCGGACCAGCACGGAGGATGGTCGGCCGGAGACGGAGATCCGGGCGGCCGGTGTCGTCATCGATGAGGCAAGCTACACGGCTCGCGTCAATGGCGAGGCACTGAACCTGACCTACAAGGAATTTGAACTGCTCAAGTACCTGGCCCAGCACCCCGGCCGGGTGTTCACCCGGGCCCAGCTGCTCAGCGAGGTGTGGGGATACGACTACTACGGAGGCACCCGAACGGTTGACGTCCACGTCCGCCGGCTGCGCGCCAAACTTGGCTCGGACCACGAGAACCTGATCAGCACGGTCCGCAATGTCGGCTACCGGCTCACGCTGCTCCGGCTGGCGAATGAGGAGCTCACCGAGGCCTGATCCCCGGCGCGGGCAGCCTCTTGCCGATGGCTGAACAGGCGTTTAGTATGTTGAACATGGGTTCAGAGGAGCTCTCCAGCCAGGCCCGTATTCGGAACGCGGCCGTCCGTCACTTCGCAACCGAGGGCTTTGGCAAGGCGAACCTTCGCGCCATCGCCGGGACTGCCGGTGTCAGCGCCGGCCTGCTCATCCACCACTTCGGCTCAAAGGAAGGACTGCGCCGTGCCTGCGACGAGCATGTGCTGGCCGCCGTCGTCGCACAGGCCCGCAGTGAGTCCAGTCCGGAGGGGCTGCCCGGCGCGGTAGCGGATTTCCTGAGCGGACCCGAGAAACTCCAGCTCATGATGCGCTATCTGGGTCGGGCCATCGCCGAGGACACGGCGGCCGGCCGGACATTTGTGGACACCCTGACCACCGAAACCGAGTCGATCCTCCGCGCCGGAGTGGCAGATGGCAGCGTCCGCCGGCTCGAGGACCCGCGGGCGGTGAGTGTGCTGATCGTCATGACCTCCCTGGCTGTGCTGGCCATGCCGCAGCACTTCACCCGCGGGCTAGGCCACGACGAGCTGACCTCCGAGCTGATGCGCCGGATCGCCCTCCCCTCGCTTGAGCTATACACGTACGGCCTGTACACCGATGACAGGTTCCTGCAGGCGGCCCGGGCAGCCTTGGATGCTGCGGCCACAGGGGAAACGGGCGCGGCAGTCCGGACCGCGGAAGGGGCTCAGGAATGACCGCGCCCGCCATTGAAGCGGTGGACCTGTATAAGACCTTTGGCCACAGCACCGCGCTGGACGGGGTCAGCTTTAGCGTGGCCCCGGGAACCGTTTTCGGCATGATCGGCCCGAACGGAGCGGGCAAGACCACCACCATGCGGATCCTGCTGGACATTATTCGGCCCTCGTCCGGCCGGGCACGCGTCCTGGATACGGATGCGCGCAACGCGGGGCCGGCGCTGCGCCGCCGGATCGGCTACCTTCCCGGTGATCTGATCCTGCAGGGCCGGATCAGCGGGCGCCGTTTGCTGACCCAGTACGTTGACATCTCCGGCCCGGTGCGGCCGGGACGGATCGACGAACTGGCCGAGCGGCTCAGAGTCGATCTGGATCGCCCGGTCCGCAAACTCTCCAAGGGCAACAAACAGAAGCTGGGCATCATTCAGGCGTTTATGCATGAACCCGCCCTGCTGGTGTTGGACGAACCCACGAGCGGCCTCGACCCACTGATGCGGCAGGAATTCCTCGCCATGGTCAAGGAATCGAAGGCGGCGGGGCAGTGCGTGTTCCTGTCCTCCCATGTGATCAGCGAAATCCAGCAGGCCGCCGATGAGGTGGCCATCCTGCGCAACGGGCGGATCGTGCGGGTCGCCACGGTCGAGGACCTGCGGGGGACCGCCGTCCGCCATCTGCGGCTGCGCGTCGCCGGGACCGGTGCCGGTGACCTGCGGTCCCGGCTGCAGACACTGCCGGGGCTGGACAATCTGAAGATTACCGACGACGACGGACGCGGGGCTGCGGCCTCGGCCACCCTCGCCGGAGCGATCGCACCGATCCTCGCAGCGCTGGCGGTCCTGCCGTTGACAGACCTGGTGCTGGAGGAACCCGACCTCGAAGAGTCGGTCCTGTCTCTGTACACCGCCCCCAATTCCGAGGAACAGTCATGAGCGCCACAACTGCCACTTCGCCTCGATCGGACTCTGCGGTGGACCGGCGCCGTAAACCCCTTCCGGTTTTCGGCAAGGTTTTCTCCGACACGTGGCGCTCGCTGGCGGGCTGGGCCGCTGGCCTGGCTGCCGTGATCTTCCTCTACCTTCCGCTGTTTCCCAGCATTGGCGGCAGCGACCAGATGCAGCAGCTGATCAATTCGATGCCTCCACAGCTGGTCCACGCGCTCAACTACGACCAGATCGGCACCGGCGCCGGCTACACCCAGTCCACCCTTTTTGGCCTGATGGGATTCCTGCTGACCAGTATCGCGGCCGTGGGCTGGGGTGCTGGCGCCATCGGCGGCGACGAGGAGTCGGGCCAGCTGGAACTGACCCTCGCCCATTCGGTCACCCGCACCCAAGTCGCGCTGGAGCGTTTTTTGGCCCTGGTCGTTAAATTGCTGATCCTCGCGACCCTGGTCTTTGTGCTAGTTGCGGCCCTGAACGGACCCGCACAGCTGCAGCTGGACACGGCCAACCTGCTGGGCTGCTGCCTACTCTTCGCCGGTTTGTCGCTGCTCAGCGGGACGGCCGCACTGCTGGCCGGCGCCAGTACCGGCCGCCGGATATGGGGCGTCGGAGTCGGGGCCGCCGTGGCGGTACTGGGCTACGTCTTCAACGCGGTGGGCAACCAAAGCCCGGATGTGGAGTGGTTGCACCGGCTCTCACCTTATTACTGGGCTTATGGGAACAATCCGATGAACTCCGGCGCCAACCCGCTGGCCGTGGTGGCCTTGTTTGGCTTGGCGGTGCTGATGGGTGCCCTCACGGCCATGGTGCTGCGGCGCCGGGATGTTGGGGTCTAGGACGATCCAAGGCCACAGGGTCCGTACGAAGGGGGTGGGACGACCGCGGTTGAGACGACGGTGGACCATTCGATAAGGGTGGTGTGGTCCCACTGGTGGAGGACATACGGGTCGAACGTATCGCGGGCACCCCAATGGTGCATCCCCCTCGTCCCCGCGGAAACCGCCGGGCTGGACATCACAGTACCCGAGCCCCCGCCGCGTTTCAAACGGACCCGGTGGTGCGCAGCTGGCGGCGCCGATCCTCCCACGCCTTAGCGCTGGGCATTAGGCTTTGTCCATGGGTGGAAAAGAGACCGGCGGCCGGCCCGATCCGATCGCGACGGGGACCCCGGAAGCGGCGCTGCTGCACGACATTGAAACCCTGGTTACGGCGGCCATGGAGTCCGACGGCAATCCTCCGTTGTCGGAACAGACGCTCATCGATCTGCGCGCAGCACCGGCCGAGCCGAACTCATTGCTCGTACTGGCCGCCTACGACGGGCCGGAGACCGCCGGCCCGTCCGACGCACGCGACCTGGCGGGCGTCGCCGTCGTCGTCGGCCATGGGGACAGCCGCGTGCTGGAACTGGTGGTGCATCCGCAATACCGGAACCAGGGAGTGGGCGCGCTGCTGGTGGACAAGCTTCGGGAAGCCCAGGGCCTGGAGAGGCTGCAGGCCTGGTCGCACGGCAATTCCGCGGCGGCGGCGGAGCTGGCCGAAAGATACGGTTTCGTGGCCGTCCGTGAGCTGTGGCGGATGCGCCTGGTCCGCGACCACGCTCCGGTGCAGCCGTTGCCCGAGCCTTCGCTTCCGGACGGTGTTACGCTGCGGACCTTCGTTCCCGGCCGGGACGAGGCGCCCTGGCTGACGGCGAACGCGGCGGCCTTCGCCCACCACCGGGAGCAGGGCTCCACCACCCTGGCCGACTTGCAGGCACGAATGGCCGAGCCGTGGTTCGACCCGGCCGGTTTCTTCCTCGCTGCGCAAACAGACGCCCGCGGCAACGAACAGCTGCTCGGATTCCACTGGACCAAGATCCATCCACGCCGGGACGGGCATCCCGCCATCGGTGAGGTGTACGTCGTCGGCGTCACGCCCGCGGCGCAGGGAATGGGGCTGGGGAAGGCGCTGACGGTGGCTGGCATCCGGCACCTGCAGTCCGCCTCCCTGCAGGCCATCATGCTGTATGTGGATGCGGACAATGCGGCCGCCGTGGCGCTGTACCGCAAGCTCGGGTTCACCCGTTGGGATGCCGATGTGATGTATGCGCCGGCGCCGGGATGAGCGCGGCAAAAACTTGTAGGGTTGACGGGGAGCGATGGATTTTAGGGGAGAGCAGATGAAACCGGACACCGCAGGGACAGTGCGCAGTACCACTGCACTGCCAACCGATCGATTCGGTTCATCGGAAGTGCAGGCGGCCAGAGCCACTCAGGACCGGATCGACATTCCGGAGTTCGCACCGAACCTGATCCCGGAGGGCGAGGTGACGCCGGACCGTTTCCTGGACCGCGAGATCAGCTGGCTCGCCTTCAACGCGCGCGTGCTGGAACTGGCCGAGGACGCGGACCTGCAGCTGCTGGAACGCGTTAACTTCCTGTCCATTTTTGCCTCCAATCTGGACGAGTTCTTCATGGTCCGGGTGGCCGGGCTGAAGCGGCGGATCGCGACCGGACTGGCCGTTCCTTCGCCGGCCGGGCTGAGCCCTATCGAGGTGCTGGAGCAGATCAGCGACGCCGCTCATGAGCTGCAGGCGCGGCATGCGCACGTTTTTGCCGACCAGATCCGCCCGGCGCTGGCCTATGAGCAGATCCATTTGGTGCACTGGCACGAACTCGACGAAAAGGCCAAGGCCTCCCTGAGCAACATGTTCGCCGTGAAGGTGTTCCCCATCCTGACACCGCTGGCGGTCGATCCAGCGCACCCGTTCCCCTACATTTCCGGCCTCTCACTGAACCTTGCCGTCGTCGTGCGCAATCCGATCAGCGACAAGGAACTCTTTGCCCGCGTGAAGGTGCCCGACCAGCTGCCGCGGCTGATGTCGGTGGACGGGCCGCGCGCCGGCTCCGTGCCCGGACGCGTGGCGCGGTTCATTCCGCTGGAGGAAGTCATAGCCGAGCATCTGGACCAGCTTTTTCCGGGCATGGAAGTGCTGGAGCAGCACACCTTCCGGGTCACCCGCAACGAAGATCTTGAGGTCGAAGAGGACGACGCGGAGAATCTACTCCAAGCGCTGGAAAAGGAACTGCTGCGCCGGCGCTTTGGCCCTCCGGTCCGGCTGGAAGTGACCACGGACATTAACCCGAACATCCGGGCCCTGCTGGTCCGCGAACTGGGCGTGGAGGATTCGGAGGTCTATGCCCTGCCGGCGCCGCTGGATCTGCGCGGGCTGTCCGTGATTGGCAGCATTGACCGCACCGACCTGCGCTATCCCAAACACCTGGCGCACACCTCGCGCTACCTGAACGAATCCGAGACCGCCAAGGCCGCGAATGTTTTTGCCGCGATGCGCCGGCGCGACATTCTGCTGCACCACCCTTACGACTCGTTTTCCACCTCGGTGCAGGCCTTCCTGGAGCAGGCCGCCGCGGATCCCAAGGTCCAGGCCATCAAGCAGACCCTGTACCGCACCTCCGGGGACTCGCCCATCGTGGACGCGCTCGTGGATGCCGCGGAGGCCGGCAAGCAGGTCCTGGCGCTGGTGGAGATCAAGGCCCGTTTCGATGAGCAGGCAAACATTTCGTGGGCACGAAAATTGGAGCAGGCCGGTGTGCACGTGGTGTACGGCATCGTGGGGCTGAAAACACACTGCAAACTCTCCCTGGTGGTGCGCCAGGAGCTGGACGGGCTGCGCCGCTACTGCCATATCGGCACCGGCAACTACCATCCGCGCACCGCGCGCTATTACGAGGATCTGGGGCTGCTGACGGCGGATAACCAGGTGGGCGAAGATCTGTCCAAGCTGTTCAATCAGCTCTCGGGGTATGCCCCGAAATCCACCTTCAAACGGCTGCTGGTGGCGCCGCGGTCCGTGCGCTCCGGGCTGATTGACCGGATTGAACGCGAGATCGCCAACGGCAGGGCCGGGCTGGCCGGCAAGGTCGTGATCAAGGTCAATTCCATGGTCGATGAGGCGATCATCGACGCGCTTTACCGCGCCTCGCAGGCCGGTGTCCGGGTCGATGTCATAGTCCGCGGCATCTGCTCGCTGCGGCCGGGAGTTCCGGGCCTGAGTGAGAACATCACGGTCCGCTCCGTGCTGGGCCGGTTCCTGGAGCATTCACGCGTCTTCAGCTTCGCCAACGCCGGGGACCCGGTGGTTTACATCGGCTCCGCAGACATGATGCACCGCAATCTGGACCGCAGGGTGGAGGCCCTGGTGCAGCTGAGCAACCCCGAGGACATAGCGGACCTGACCTACTTATTGGACCGCTACGTCGATCCACGCACCGCGAGCTGGCATCTGGACAACGACGGCGTGTGGACGCGGCACCATTTGGACGACTCCGGGCAGCCGCTCGCCGACGTCCAGTCCTGGCTGCTGGCCAGCCGCTCCCGGCAGCGCACCGCCGCCCGCCGCTGATGCCCAGGCGAGCTTCGGGAAAAACGGCCCAGTTGCCGCACGACGACGGCCGGCCGGTCATCACTGTGTATGCCGCCGGCGCAGTGTGTTGGCGGATCAAAAAGGAAAAGTTCCAGGTCCTGCTGATCCATCGTCCACGCTATGGCGATTGGTCCTGGCCCAAGGGCAAGATCGATCCTGGGGAGACCCTGCCGGAAACCGCCGTCCGGGAAGTGCGTGAGGAGGTGGGCATGGAGATCAGGCTCGGGATTCCGCTGCCGACCATCCATTATCCCGTCAATTCCGGCCTGAAGGAGGTGCGGTATTGGGCTGCCCAGGTGGTCAAGGCCAAGCCGCAGGCCGATGGCAAAGAGGTCGACAGCCTGCTCTGGTGCAGCCCGGAGGAGGCTGCTGAGCTGCTCAGTAATCCCACCGATCGGGAACCGCTCCGGGCGCTGGAGGAGGCCCGGCAAAATGCTGCGCTCCAGACCTGGCCGCTGTTGGTGGTCCGCCATGCCAAGGCAAAGCCGCGCTCATCCTGGACCCGCGCCGAGGGTGATCGACCGCTTGCCGCGACCGGGCTGAGACAGGCGCTGGCAGTCAAGGAACTGCTGCTCGCCTGGCGCCCCCGCCGGGTGGTGACCAGCCCGTGGCTGCGCTGTGTCGCCACCATGTCTCCCTACATCAAGTCCACCGGAGCCAAGGTCAAAGTCGTTGACGCCCTCACCGAGGCCAACCACAAGCGGCAGCCGAAGAAGACGGCCGCCGTCGTCGACTCCCTCTTTGATAAGCACTCACCGGTGGCGCTGTGCACCCACCGGCCCGCCCTCCCGACCGTCCTGGCACGGCTGGGCCGACACATGAGCGAGGAACTGCGGGCCGCGCTGCCAACGGCGGACCCCTACCTCTCGCCGGGCGAAATAATCATTTGCCAAGTCAACGCCCTGGATAACGCCACGATTGTCTCGGTGGAGCAGTATCGGCCCTATGACGACTGATCCGGACCGTCGAATCCGCCGTCCAGCCCGCAGTGTCGGCGCGCGCGGTTAGACTTATCCGGTGACGATTCCCACCCCGTACGAGGACCTGCTGCGCGACGTGCTGGCCAACGGCACCCCCAAATCGGACCGCACCGGCACCGGCACGCACAGTGTTTTCGGCCGCCAACTGCGCTTCGATCTGAGCCGCAGTTTCCCGCTGATCACCACCAAACGCGTGCACTTCAAGTCCGTCGCGCTGGAGCTGCTGTGGTTCCTGCGCGGCGATTCCAATGTGAAGTGGCTGCAGGAGCGCGGCGTGCGGATCTGGAATGAATGGGCGGACGACGACGGCGAGCTGGGACCGGTCTACGGCGTCCAGTGGCGCTCCTGGCCCACGCCGGACGGCGGCCATATCGATCAGATTGCCCAGCTCCTCGATTCACTGCAGAGCAACCCGGATTCGCGCCGGCACATCGTCTCGGCCTGGAACGTTGCCGAGCTGTCCAAGATGGCGCTGCCTCCCTGTCATGCGTTTTTCCAGTTCTAGGTCTCCCCCGGCTCCGATGGAGCGCCGGGCCGGCTCAGTTGCCAGCTGTACCAGCGCAGCGCCGACACCTTCCTTGGCGTTCCCTTCAATATCGCTTCCTACGCACTGCTCACGCTGATGGTGGCCGCGCAGGTTGGCCTGGAGCCGGGCGAGTTCATTTGGACCGGCGGGGACGTACATATCTACGATGACCATCTGGACCAGGTCCACGAGCAACTCGGCCGCGACCCCTACCCCTACCCGCAGCTGCTTCTGAAACGGACGCCGGCGTCGATCTTTGACTACGAGCTGGACGACTTCGAAGTTCTCAACTATCAGCATCATCCCGCGATCAAGGCGCCGATTGCCGTATGAACTCTGAAGCTCAAAACCAGATGCCCGACCCGAACCAGTGGCCGGAGCAGGCGCCAGCACAGCACCCCGGGACGGATGATCAGCACAAGACCCCGATCTACAGCTTCCACGCGCCGGTCATCGGCATGATTTGGGCTCAGACCGAGCATGGTGTCATCGGCCGGAATGGCACCATGCCATGGCGCGCTCCGGCTGACATGGCGCACTTCAAACGCATCACCACCGGGCATCCGGTGATCATGGGCCGGCGGACCTGGGAGTCTTTCCCGGACAAGTACCGTCCCCTCCCGGACCGCACCAACATCGTCATCACCACCCGCCAGGGCTGGGCCGGCACACCCGCCGCGCTTGGCGCCGTCGTCGTCCATTCGCTGGAAGACGCCCTGGTGGAGGCCCAATCCAGCGACGGCAGCAATGAAGTCTGGATCATCGGCGGCGGCCGGGTCTATGCCGAAGCCCTGCAGCACGCGAATGCCGCAGCCATCACCTTCATCGATTCCGACGCGGACGGTGACACCTACGCGCCGACGCTAGGGCCAGAATGGGCCCAGCACAACAGCACTCCGCCCGAGGGCTGGCTGACGGACCGCAACGGCACCCGCTGCCGCTTCACGCTGTGGGGCAAGAACGGCACCGGGCTCGACGCTGGCTAGCAGCAACTACGGCTGCGGGCCGGGCTGGCGTAACCGGATTCAATTCCAGCTGGGCACTCACCTAGAATTAAGCCATGACTCAATCAGTAGGCTTGGTCGGTTGGCGCGGCATGGTGGGCTCCGTCCTGATGCAGCGCATGCAGGACGAAGGCGACTTCGCGACGATCAACCCGGTCTTCTTTTCCACCTCCAATGCTGGTGGAAAGGCTCCCGAATTCGCCGCTTCGGGGGACGCCGGCGCGTTGGCGGATGCCTTCGACATTGACACCCTAGCCAAGCTGCCGATCATCGTTACCACCCAGGGCGGGGACTACACCAGCGCCGTTCATCCGAAACTGCGCGCGGCCGGCTGGGATGGTTTGTGGATCGATGCCGCCTCCACGCTGCGGATGAAGGATTCATCCATCATCGTGCTGGATCCGGTCAACCGGAACGTCATTGACGCAGGGTTGGCCAGCGGGGTCAAGGACTTCATCGGCGGCAATTGCACCGTTTCCTGCATGCTGATGGGGCTGGGGGGACTATTCCGCAACTCTCTAATCGAGTGGGGCACCTCGATGACTTATCAGGCCGCGTCCGGCGGCGGCGCACGGCATATGCGTGAATTGCTCAACCAGTTCGGCGCTTTGCACGGTGCCGCGTCAGCCAGCCTGCAGGATCCGGCGTCTGCCATCCTGGATATTGACCGGGCTGTACTGGCGCAGCAGCGCGACCCGGGTCTGGATTCCTCGCAGTTTGGTGCCCCGCTGGCCGGTTCCCTGATTCCCTGGATCGACGCGGACCTGGGCAACGGCCAGTCCAAGGAGGAGTGGAAGAACGGAGCGGAAACCAACAAAATTCTGGGGACGTCCGCCCGAAACCGGATTCTCATGGATGGCCTGTGCGTCCGGATCGGGGCGATGCGCTCACACTCACAGGCACTCACCCTGAGACTTCGCGAGGACCTGCCGGTCTCCGAGATTGAGTCCCTGATTGCCTCCGACAATGAGTGGGCCAAGGTCATTCCCAATACCAGGGATGCGTCCATGAGCGACCTCACCCCGGTGGCGGCGACCGGAAGCCTGGAGATACCCGTGGGCCGGATACGGAAACTGGAAATGGGACCGGAATACATCAGCGCCTTCACCGTCGGCGACCAGCTCCTCTGGGGCGCCGCCGAGCCGCTGCGCCGGATGCTCAAGATCGCCGTCGGAGAACTCTGAGGCCTCGCAGATCTTCCCAACGGATCCGCATTGCATCCCTTGCGCAGTGCGTGCTGCTGCTTCGAGCGCGCAACGATGGCCGCAACAGACACAGCCGGCCAAAGTCGTACCAGCACAGCGGAAAGAGAATGTGGATCCATGGCTGCAGTCCGGCGGGTACCTTACCCTCCAAGCCATCCCATGCGGCCACGGTGTGCACGGTGTGCACGCCGCGGTGCTCAACCGGCTCCGTGCGAGACCAGGAAATTCGCATAACGGGAAGCTGATTTGCCGAATGCACTCTCCTGAGCCGGGGTCAATTGCTTGAACGGGATCGGTTCAGCGCCGACAGCGCGGGTCACAGGGTCCTTGGCCGGCTGCCTCCCCGCCCGGGCCGGACCGACCGGATCTGAATCCAGGGTTGCCGATCGAAACCCTGCGAGCGCTGCGCCGGACGCATTCGCTGCCGGCTCCGCTGTCTTGGCGTCCTTGCGCCAGGTTCCTATCACTCGCCCGCCCGAGACGATGGTGGGCTTGAAGACGCCGTTGCCGCCGGGCACGACCAGGTCCGCATGTCCGGGATCCAGTGCCACACTTCGATCTGCGTATCCGAGCAGGTATTCGTCGAAGCCGGGAAGCAGCAGCAGCGACCGGGTCCCGGCCAAATCCTTGCCCGTCAACGAATCGGCGGATTCCTTCGAGAGCCAGTAGTTCGAGGTACCGTACTGGAGCTCCCGCAGGTATTCTTTGTTCTCTTCAAGACCCAGCCGGGCGTCCTTGATCGTTAGCTTGGCCCACCAGGCGAAATCCGCCAGGGCAGCCGGTCCGTGACTGCGGAAATATCCCAAAGCCAGTTCCCGCAGTGCTTCCGTTCGCTCCAGGCGCCGGGGTCGAGGAATCCACTCCTCGATCAGGACGAAGAGTTGCTGTGTGCCAGCAAGTGGTCCCTGGACCAGCGTCCCGGTGAGATTGAGCAGCCACAGCAGGTGGATCCCGCGTTGCGCGGCAGTCGCCTGACCGGCCAATTGGAAGGCCGTCAAAAGGTCGGTCCGCGTGGCCGAGCGTCCTCCTTCCAGCATATTGACGGCAACGGCGCGGACCTTCTCCACGTCCGATGGGCAGATGTCCAACTGCCGATGCCGTCCCGCCGCTGCGGAAATCATCCGGGCGGAACCGACGCTCATGATCCAGCCCAGGTCCTCCGCCGCAGTCAGGTGCAAGGTGCCCCGCAAAGGCCAGGAACGAACAATCTGCCCCGTGTCCAGCGCGGCCCGGACATCAGCCATTCCGATGCCGGGGGTGCGCAGGCCAATGGACCACAATGCACCCGGCAGATCCTGGCCCTGCATGGCTGTCATCCAGCGTGCCGCATCTACGGCACTGCGGAAGGAGCTGCCGACCAGCCGCTGGTTCGCCAAGCGCAGCCGCGCCAGCGTGGACCGGCTTACCTGTTGGATCATGGACCCATTTAAGCAAAAACAAGGCGCCCAATGTCAACGCTTCAATGAAAGCGGGGCATCGAGCGCCTCATTCCGGAATGGGTGCCGTTTGGTGCGGTGTTATCCGGCCCTTTCGGTCCGCGCACGGGTTCGGATAGGCCGAGCTAACCTCAGGCTGCAGAATCAGCCGGGCGTGACACGCCCACGAAGGATCAGCGGGCGGACCGCAGGTGGGCGGTCAGCGGGCACTCGAAGGGGTCCCGCTGGCCAAGTCCGACACGGTTCAGGTACTTCATCACGATGACGTAGGAATGTCCCAGCGTGGTCTCGGTGTAGGTGATATCCCGCTCCGCGCAGTACTGGCGCACCATAGGCTGGACCAGCTTGAGGTTCTTGGACGACATGGTCGGGAAGAGGTGGTGTTCGATCTGGTAGTTCAGTCCACCCATGCCCCGGTCGATCCACCAGCCGCCACTGATGTTCCGGCTCATCAGGGTTTGGCGGCGCATAAAGTCAATCTTGACGTCCTTGGGAACCAGTGGCATGCCCTTGTGGTTCGGCGCAAAGGCGCCGCCAAAGTAGACGCCGAAGGTGGCCAGGTGGACGCCAATGAACGCCAGCGAGATCCAAGGCCCCATCACCAGGAAGGCAGCGACGGGTACGCCGATCAGCCGAACAGCGAGCAGCGCAATCTCGGCCTTGCGGGCGGGCACAATTTCGTCCCTGTTGAAGACCCGCTTAATGGCCGACATGTGCAGATCGATGGCCACAAGGGTGAGCAGCGGGAAGAAGAAGGAACCCTGGTGCGCGGCGAACCATTTACCGAAGCCGGTGCGTTTTCCGGCGTCCTCCGGATTGAAGATGACGGCGCCGGCGGCGATGTCGTCATCCTTGCCGATCTTGTTCGGGTTGGCGTGGTGCTTGCCGTGCTTGTTCATCCACCAGCCGTAACTCAGGCCGACGAAGAGGTTTCCCACGATCCGCCCGGTCCACTCATTCTTCTTGGCCGAGGCGAAGATCTGGCGGTGCGCGGCGTCATGGGCGAGGAACCCGGCCTGGCCGCACATGAAGGAAAACAGTGCGGCGGTCAGCATCTGCCACCAACTGTTGCCCAGCAGGACGAACATGGAAGCCGTAAGGGCGAATCCCAGTCCCAGCCGGATCATCCGGCGGGTATACCAGCCAATGTCCCGTTTCATCAGTCCGGCGGCGCGGACCTGTTCGGCCAAGGCTATAAAGTCCGTGACGTGGCGGTCGCGGGCGGGCCGTGCCGGGCGCGCCGACTTTTCGAGCGTAGCTGAAGACATGAATGAACCTTTCGCGGGCGGATTTCCCAATCTGCTCTCCACACTACGGATTGCACCCCTGCCGGCACATCACCCGCGGGAGCTGTCTTGGCCCCCTACCGGGGTACGGGGCGCGGCGGGGGGGGCGGGAGCGCGGCAGTCTCGGCTACCGGCCTCAGCCGCTGTCGGGATGCTGGACGTTGGTCCCGTTTGCCATCCCGGGCGAGCCTAGAGAGCGCAGCCGATCAGCAAAGGTTCGGGTTCGAGCTCGATGCCAAACGTCCTGCGCACTCCGTCGCGAACAGCCCGGCCGATGGCGAGCACGTCAGCCGTCGACGCCGCACCCCGGTTGGTGATAGCCAGGGTGTGCTTGGTGGACAGCGCCGCCCGCCCACCGGCCACGCCATCGGACTCCAAGCCAAAGCCTTTGGCGAATCCGGCCCGGTCAATCAGCCATGCGGCGCTGAGCTTGACCAAGCCGTCCGCACCGGTCGGGTAGCGCGGCGCGTCGTCCGGCAGCGAGTCAGCCACTGCTGCCGGGACTATGGGATTGGTGAAGAAGGATCCGGTGGAACAGGTGTCCCGGTCCGCGGCGTCCAGCACCATCCCCTTGGAGGCGCGCAGCTCCAGCACCGCCCGCCGCACGTCCGTGGAGTAAGCCCGCTGGCCGACCTCCACGCTCAGCTTCCGTGCCAGCTCGGCGTACTTGATCGGAACGCTCATCCGGCCCAACGCCAGCTGAAACTCAACGGTCAACACCACATGCCGTGGCGAGCCGGCCGTCGTCGTCCGCTTGAGAATCGAATCGCGGTAGCCGAAGCGCAGCTCGGAGCTGGTGAAAGTCCGCACGGCTCCGCGCTGCCGGTCCCAAACGCGCACAGACGCGATGGTCTGGCTGACGTCCGCGCCGTAGGCTCCCACGTTCTGCACCGGAGTGGCGCCAGTGAGCCCAGGTATGCCGGCGAGCGCTTCCAATCCGCTCCAGGCGTGCAGCACCGAGGTGTGGACCAGATCGTCCCAGTTGTGGCCGGCCGCCACGACGACTGACACCCCACCGCAGCTGTCCTCGGAGGCGACGGTGAAACCGGTACTGGTAATCCGCAGAACCGATCCGGGGTAGCCCGAGTCGGCGACCACCAGATTGGATCCGCCGCCGAGGACCAGCAGTTCTTCGCCTGCCGCGTCGGCGTTGCGCACGGCGTCAATGATTTCCGGCTCCGAACCGGCCTCGATGAATTTTCCGGCGGGACCGCCGACGCCGAGGGTGGTCAGGGAGCTCAGGAGGGTCTGCGCAGTCACGGAACAACCCTACCGTCCGGGCTGCGTGCCGGGAGGTTCGGCTCAGGCCAGCCGGACGATGACCTGCGCCTTGACGAGCACCTTCTGGCCTTCGGTCGTGACCGTGAGATCGACGCGCGCGGTGGACTTTTCGGTGTCGATGGCGCCGATGACGCCGGCCACGTCGATCACGGCGCCGGGGGCTCCGTCGGTATCCCGCACCGGCACCGGTTTCGTGAATCGGGTCTGATAGCCGACGACGGCGGCCGGGTCGCCCGCCCAGTCGGTGACCAGCGACACGACGGCGCCCATGGTGAGCATGCCGTGTGCGATCACGCCGGGCAGATCAACTTCACGGGCGAACCGCTCATTCCAGTGAATCGGGTTGAGGTCGCCGGAGGCACCCGCATAGCGGATGAGGTCCTGCCGGCAGACAGGGATGCTGCGGGAGCCGATGGACTGCCCAATGCTCAGTTCCTGCGCGCTGATGCCCACTACTGCTCCTCTCCCCGGACCAGGATGGCCGAAGTGGTGGTGGCGACCGGTTCGCCGTCCGCGGCGACGATTTCGGCCCGGGTGGTGATCATCGCGCCGCCGCCCATCGCCCGGACCGTGTCGACATGCAGTTCCGCCGTCAATTCGTCCCCGGCAACGATCGGCCGATGATGGGTGAACCGCTGCTCGGCGTGAACAACCCGGGAAAAATCTATGCCGGAGCTGGGATCTTCGATCAGTCGTGCGTCGGCGCGCTGGGCCACAATGATGGCGAACGTCGGCGGCGCCAGCAGATCCGGATGGCCGAGGGCCTGTGCGGCCTGCAAATCAAAATGCGCCGGATGGGTCGCTTGCACAGCGCGTGCGAACTCACGGATTTTTTCCCGGCTCACCTCGTAGACGGCCTCGGCCGGATAGACGCGGCCGGCCAGATCCGGATTAATAGTCATGGTCCAAATCCTATCCTCCGCCGACTTAGTCGTGCCGGCAGGTTCCTACAGGCACCGCCCATGGTGCACTACCACTACTTGCTGCCAAGGCGTCTGCGCGCCGCCCGGCCACGGGCTACCAGCCCCGCGATGTGCAGCAACAGTCCAACGCCGATGAACGGCAGACCGGTAAAGGTCAGTGGACGGTTCTCCGTACTGGTCCCCGCGATGGTCAGGATAAGGCCGACGGCGATAAAGCCCATCGCCGCGAAGACCAGCACCCTATACAGGCGGCCGGAGGATTCCCACGAGTCATTCATCACGTTCCCAGCTTAGCGGGGAGAATGTGCTAGAACAGCCGCTCCTGCAGGGCGGGAGCCGCTGAGCAAAAATTACCCGGCCTGATGGTCCGGCCTTTGAGCCGTCCAAGGTCCAGCAAAAAGTCGGCGTCGGATGCGTCCAACCGGACGAGTGCGCAGCTGCCCAGCAGCGAGACCAACTGCAGGCCGTGGGCCCCTGATTCCAGGGCCTGCGGATAAGCGTACCGGGTTCCGGGACGGCAGAGTGCGGCGCCAAAGCTTGGACGTTTCCATTCCTCGTCCACAATCCGAAATCCCGCCAGGTTGACAGATTTCAAGAATTCCCGAACCGCCCCGGCCTGCCGGTCGTTGATGGAGGACAGTTCGTGATCCGGCCGGGGAGCCAGCAGTGCCGCCGATTTCACCGCAGCCCTGATCCGCTGGGTAAGGCTGAGTCCGCCGCTGACCGCGTCCTCCAAGATCCGCACGATGCGCCCATCTTGTGCCGCGGCAACGTAGCACGCCACCACGGCGCCCTGCTCAGCCAGCCGGCTGAATTTGCTCCGTGATGAAGCGGTCCCAACCTTGCTGGAACCGTCGGCAAAGGTGGCTATATAGAGCCAGTGCTCCTGACTCAGGTATGAGGCAAGTCCCGGCGGCAGGGCGGCACCCGGACCGGTATCCCGATGGACGTTGTGGACCAGGCGAAAGTCGTCGCGGGCAAAGCAGCTGCCGCATTGGTAGCCGCGGGCCGCAGGAGCCGCGCCCGCGCACGGATGGTGTTCCGCCGTCGTCGGGCCCAACACTGTAAAGATGCCCAGGCACCGCCGGGGTCCCCCTTCGACGCTGAACCGCAGCCAGTCCCCCGCCCGCAACTGGAGCGCGGCGTTCCCCTCCACACCGGTGAAATCCAGCGATGGGCCCGCCGCACCGTAGCTGATGCCGCGGATCAGCACGGTGTGCTCAGAGCGCCGGCTGCACACCGAAGGCGACGGCCAACTTCATGATCTTTTGCGCACGTCCCAGCCGGGGCAGGTCCGAGCCGTCCCGGATCACGCCGCCGCGGGCGTCGAAGTCCGCCATGAAATCCGTGGCCCAGGCGACATCCGAGGGCGTGGGGCTGATGACCTCGTTGATGATCGTGGTCTGGTCAATGGCCAGGCACAGCTTCCCGGTCATACCCATCGACACCGTGATGGCGGACTGCTCGCGCAGGATCGGATGGTTGGTGCCAACGGTGGGGCCGTCAATCGGGCCGGGCAGGTTGCCGACCCGGCTCGCCACGACAAGCTTGGCCCGTGGGTAGGCCATCGCTTCACGGTCCGCGCTCATGCCGGTGTCGCGGCGGAAGTCACCGGAACCGAAAGCCAGCCGGAAGGCGCCCTCCGCGCGGGCGATGTTGTTCGCTTCCTCGATGCCGACGGCGGATTCAACCAGCGCCAGCACCCGGCTTTTTCCGTCGAGGCGGTGGAACGTTTCCTTGACCTGTTCCGCGTTTTCGGTCTTGGCCAGCATCACGCCGAGCAGCCCCGGATTGTTCCGGAGCCCGGCAACGTCGTCGGCCCAGAAATCGGAGTGCACGTCATTGATGCGCACCCAAGCCTGTCCGCCGTTGTTCAGCCACTCAATCACTCCGGCACGGGCCGTCGCCTTGTTTACTGGGTCCACCGCGTCCTCGATGTCCAGCACCATGGCGTCCGCCCGGGAGGCGGCCGCCTCATTGAAGCTCTCGGGCTTAGTGGCCGGAACGAGCAGCCAGGACCGGGCGATGTCCGCCGGAATGTCCCGGGGACGGACTGGCTGGCGGGGGGCGGAAACGTCGGCGGCTGAAGAAGTCATATATCTACCGTATATCCGCAGTGGTCCCGGCACGGTCCGGAGGGGTCGGCGCGGCACGACCAATAAGAACATAAATGCTCCGCAGAGCGCTGCGGGCCCAGGCGCGGTGAAGCGCACGGGACCCGCAGCGAAGACCTGCCTGGCGGAGCCCGGTATCAGCCGGCGTCAGCTCAGCGTCAACCAGGGTCAGCTCAGCCAGACGGTGGTGTCGGCCGGAAGCAGGCCGGCATCCAGCGGGCCGCTGCTGATCAACATCGTGCCCGCTGGCAGCGGAATCGGCTCGGTGCCGAAGTTGGTCACCGACTGCCACCCAGCCGGGCGGGTGAAGTGCAGCACGCTGTCCGCGGAGGAAATCCACGTCAGTTCCTCGGACGTCTGCAATTGGCGGCGCAGTTTCAGGGCCGCCCGGTACAGCTCGAGGGTGGAGGAGGGGTCACCTTCCTGAGACTCGACCGAGTAGGCGCCAAACTCCCGCGGCTGCGGCAGATGCGCGCCAGCGTCGCCGAAGCCGAAGGACTCGCCCTCGGCGGTCCATGGCAGCGGCACCCGGCATCCGTCGCGTCCCTTGTCCACTCCCTGATTACGGAAAAAAGTCGGGTCTTGGCGGGCCGCATCCGGAATGTCCGCAACTTCCGGCAATCCCAGTTCTTCGCCCTGGTACAGGTACGCGGAACCCGGCAGTGCCAGCATCAGCAGCGAGGCGGCCCGCGCCCGGCGGGTGCCGGTGACCAGATCCAGTTCCGCGGCGGATCCCCCGTTCAGCAGCCAGGCTTTACCGTCCTGCCCCCGGCCTTCCCGGCCACCGCCCTTGGGCAGGCCGTACCGCGTGGCATGACGGACGACGTCGTGGTTGGAAAAGACCCAGGTGGAGGATGCGCCGGAATCGGCGGCCTCGGCCAGGTTCCGGGTGATGACCGCGCGGAACTGCTCCGCGTCAAAATCAGCCAGCAGCAGGTCAAAGTTGAACGCCTGGCCCAATCCCTCCGGGCTGGCGTACCGGGCGCGCCGGGAGGAATGCACCCATGCCTCCGCGACGGCGGTGCGCGGCGGCGTGTATTCGTTGAACAGGGCACGCCACTGGGCGTAGATTTCGTGCACCTCGTCCCGGTCCCAGAACGGATGCGAGCCGTCCTGCAGTTCGCCTTCGGAGCCCAGCTCATCCTTTGAGGGCAGCGGATGCGTCATGTCCTTGGTCAGGGCGTGCGCCACATCGACGCGGAAGCCATCCACACCCCGGTCGGACCAGAAGCGCAGGGTTTTGAGGAAGTCGTCGCGGACCTCCTGGTTATCCCAGTTCAGATCCGGCTGCTCGGGGGCGAACAGGTGCAGGTACCACTGGCCCGGCGTTCCGTCCTGGTCCACACTGCGCTGCCAGGCGCTGCCACCGAAGACGGACTCCCAATCCGAGGGGGGAAGCGAGCCGTCCGGACCTTGGCCATCGCGGAAGATGTATCGGTCCCGTGCGGAGGAGCCCTCCGGCGCGGCCAGAGCTTCCCGGAACCATTCATGCCGGTTTGAGGAATGATTGGGCACGATGTCCGCGATCAGCTTGATGCCCGCTCCGTGGAGTTCGGCGACCATCGCGTCGAAGTCCGCCAGGCTGCCGAGCTTGGGGTCCACGTTGCGGTAATCATCGACGTCGTAGCCGCCGTCGGCCAAGGCCGACGGATAGAACGGGCTGAGCCAGACCGCGTCGATGCCCAGCGAGGCCAGGTACGGCACCTTGGCCGTGATGCCCCGGATGTCGCCCAGTCCGTCAGCGTTGGAATCGGAGAAACTGCGCGGATAGATCTGGTAGACGGCCGCCTGGCGCCACCAGTTCGGATCAGCCATGCGGTCGGCCGGAGACATGTTAGCCGCGGTTGCGGTGGAAGACACGGGAGATTCCTTTGTTGGGGTTGGGGACTGAGCGGAAGCTGCTGCGCGGTACGGGGAGTTCGACGACGGCGCCAGGGCCGGCTTGTTGTCCGTGCCGGACGCTGGATTTAGATACAATCTAAATTTACTCCCTAATACTAATTTGTGTCGAGACGGACGGAGGGGTGCGGACCGCTGTGACTGAAACATCCGCCGCCACGGCACGAACCCTGCGCCGGCTCAACGCCGGAATCATGCTCGAAGTGATGCGCTCCCCCGGTGCAGTCACCGGTACCGATCTGATGCAGGCCACCGGGCTGAGCCGCGCTACCGTGATGGCGATCTGCGAGGATCTGATGAAACGCGGCTGGGTGCAGGAGTTGGACAACCAGCGCACCTTTGGCGGATACCGGACGGGCCGCCCGGCGCGGCGCTTCGAACTCAACGTCCAAGCCGGCTATGTGCTGGGGATCGACATCGGCGCGGCCAAGACCACCGTGGTTCTGGCCGATCTGCGCGGCGGGACCGTCGCCCGCGCCAGCCTTCCCTTCCGCGGCCGCAGCATTTCCGCACAGGAGCGGGTGGAAGTGGTCAACCAGGCGGCTATGGCAGCCCTGGCGCACGCCGGAACGGTGCCGTCCAAAGTGCTGGCGGCCGGTGCGGGACTTGCCGCGCCGATTGACCGGGAAGGCAACGTCGTTGCGGCCCAGCCCTTTTGGGGAATGTTCGACGTCGGGCTGCGCGCCGCCCTGCTGGAGCGGCACGGCTGGACGGTGCTGCTGGAGAATGACGCCAACCTCGCCGCCCTGGGTGAACGCTGGCATGGCGCCGCTGTTGGGGTGGACGACCTGGCCGTCCTGCTTGCCAGTGAACGATTTGGCGCCGGACTGATGGAATCGGGCCGGCTGCTGCATGGCAGCCGCGGCAGTGCCGGCGAGATGGCCTACCTGGACCTGCTGGCAGGCGTCGGCAGCCCGGCAGGCATCGCCCAACTGGCGCGGCAGTGGGCGGTGGAGGCGCTGGCCGGCACCGGGCCGACCCTGCTGAAGGAGCAGTCCGGCGGCTCTCCCGGCGCCGTCAACGCCGAAATGGTCTTTGCAGCCGCTGCCCTGGGAGACAAGGCGGCTGGGGATATTCTGGAACGCCTTACTAAGCGGATCGCACGCATCATCGCCTCCCTGGGAACGTTGTTCAACCCCGAATTGGTGGTCATTGGCGGGGCGGTGTCCGCGTCCGCTGGCGTGCTGCTGCCCGGGATTGCTGCCCAGCTCCCGCTGTTTACTGCCACCCCGCCGCGGGTTGCCGTTTCCACCCTGGGCGATGAAATTGTCTCCGTCGGCGCCGTCCGGCATGCCCTGGACTACGTGGAGCGGAACGCCCTGGACCTGGAGCTCGCCGCTACTCCGGCATGATCATGGTCCGCAGGTCCAGCTGACGCAGCACCCGGTCCGCCACCTCCGGATCGATACCGGGTTCATTGCGCGCGGAGACCACTTCCTGCCGGGCCGCATCCAGCGCGATGGTCTGGACCGTGATGGCGAGCTCGCGGCCGCGGGTGCGCCGCTCCTCGCCAGTTTCGTTGCGGATGGTGCCATCGAGCAGCTCGGCATGCAGGCGGCGCATCTTTTCGCGCACCAGCACCACCTTCTCCTGCGGGAGTTCCCTGATGAAGTCGTTGTCCTTCAGCGCAGCCAGTGCGGCCGCCTGGGCGCGCCGGGCCAGCAGCCGGGCGGCGTCGCGTTCCTCGGACCCGTCCTCGGCGGCGTTGAGCACCCGCATCAGCGCCGGAAGAGTCAGCCCTGGCAGCACCAGAGTGGCCAGCAGCACCACGCAGGCAATCACGATCAGCTGGTCCCGGGCCGGGAAAGCCGTGCCGTCGGTCAGCGTCAGCGGCAGTGCCAACGCCAGTGCCAGTGTCGCCAGACCGCGCATCCCGCACCAGGTCAGGATCAGGACCTCCTTCGCGGAGGCCGGCATCAGCCCGCCGTCGTGCCTGCGGGCTGTGACCGCGAGCAGTGCCAGCCAACCGAACCGGACGGCGAAAACTAGCACGCAGACAATCACCGCGGTGCCGATCATCGGAACGATGGCCATGCCCTCATTTTGGACCACATGACGAATTTCCAGTCCCACCAGGCCAAAGGCCAGGCCCGTCACCAACAGCTCCACCACATCCCAGAAGGCGGTGCGGGTAATCCGCTCCGCAGCGTCCTGCGGACGGGTATGGCGCTGGATTTCCAGCGCTGTGACGACGACGGCGATGACGCCGGACGCGTGCACCTCCTCGGCCAGGATGTAGGCAACAAAAGGCACCACCAGGGTGACGGCGCTGCGGGCTACCATGGAGGTGATCAGGCGGCTGACCAACATCGTGATCCAGCCCATCAAAATGCCGAGGACCACGGCGATGGCCGCGCCGAGGATGAAGGACACCGCCACGCCGGGATGGATCCCAGTGCCGGCGACGGCCGCACCCACCGCAGCCTGGAAGATCACGATCGCCGCGGCGTCGTTGAACAGACCCTCGCTTTGCAGCACGGTGGTCAGCCGCCGGGGCATATGGACCCGTGCCGAGACGGACTCGACGGCGATGGGGTCCGGCGGAGCCACCATGGCTCCAAGGGCAATCGCGGCCGGCAGGCCGATGCTCGGAATCATCAGCCAAGCCGCGCCGGCCACGAACGCCGTCGAGATGAGCACCAGCGCCACGGCGAGAAGCACGATGGTCCGCCAACGGATCCGGAACACGGACCACGAGCTGCGCTGTGCCGTGGCGAAAAGGAGCGGCGGCAGGAAAATGGGCAGGATCGAATCCGGCGGGATCTCCAGATAGGGAAATCCAGGAATGAAAGTCAGCGCGGCCGCCAGCAGCAGCATCAGGACGGGGTAGGGCAGCCGCAGCCGGTCCCCCACCCCCACGGCCACCACCGTGGCAAAGAACAGTCCAACGATGAGCGCCAATTGATTCATCGCTCAGCCCGGACCCGCGGTGCCGCTGTGGCCATCCACGGTTGCGGTGCCGCTGCGAGCTTCGGCGGTGTCACTGGGGCCTTCGGCTTCGGTCAGGGCCGCATCGATGGGAACGTCCCCATCGATGAAGGAAATCGTGCGTTCGGCGGCACCGGGGCGGCCCAGTACGGCTGCGGCAACTGCTGCCACATTTTCCCGTGACGTTTCAGTCCCCGCACCCGAAGTATCAGGGTTCAGCTGGATCCTTCCGGATCCGGGCTCCAGCGTCAGCGTTCCCGGAGCCAGAATCGTCCAGGAAAGGCCGGTGCTCCGCAGATACGTATCGGCCGCCGCTTTTGCTTCGGCATAGGGGTAAAACCCGTTGTCCGGCGGTATGCCATGATCGGCGCGGGCACCCAGATAGGACACCATCAGGTAGCGTGGCACTCCCGCCACGCCGGCCGCGTCCATGGAGCGGATGGCCGCATCGCGGTCCACTGCGTACGTTCGCTCGGGGCTTCCACCGCCGGCACCGGCAGAGAACACGACGGCGTCCATGCCCTTGATGGCCTCCGCCAGCTGCGCCGTATCTGCCCTCTCGATGTCCAGCAGTGCCGGCGTCGCCCCGGTGCCGGCGACGTCGTCGTGCTGGTCCGAGTTGCGGACAAAGGAGGTCACCTCATGACCCGCCGCGGTCAGAACCCGCGCCAACTGCAGGGCAACCTTTCCGTGACCGCCGAATATTGCGATGCTTGACATCTGAGTTTCCTCCCCTTCGCTTGGCCGGGCGGTATCAGCGCCGTCCGTGCCGGTTTCCGTCCCCCTCACGGTATCCCACCACGATGACCTGGCGACGGATCGAATTATTGAGGGGATCTCTGCTACATGCGGCCATATTTGGCCCGGATGATGGCAAAGACGCCGTAGCACAACAGCCCCACGGCGATGGCCACCAGTACGTACACTCCGTATGGATGATCGGTCAGGGCCTTCAAACTCCCGTCCAGGCCCGTCGATTCCTTCGGTTGATGTGTCACCGAGGCCACCACTATCAGCAGGCCGACGAGAATTAGCGCAAGTCCCTTGGCCAGATGTCCGGCAACTCCAAGCCCTATCAGCAGCTTGCCGCGCTTGGAGTTTTGGAAGTCCAATTCCTGCTTGAACTTCCGGGTCAAGGCCTTGAGGAGGAAGTAGAGACCAATTCCGATCACCACCAGCCCGATGCCCACCAGTATCGGAACACCCCACGGCCAGCGCAGAATAGTGGCTGTTACATCGCTGCTGTACCTTCCCGAGTCCGGGCGTACACCCAGTGCAAACTTGCCCAGCGTTAACGCCATCGAGCCGTAACCCACCGCGAGCGAGCCGGAGGAGAACCCCTTCGCGGCGCGGGCACCGTGGTCCAGATGCCGTGCGCGGACAGTGGCCTCGCTCAGCTGCCATACTGCCAGCCCCGTACAGCCGGCGCACGCCGCCCACAGCAGCCAGGGGCCCGCCGTTGCCCCGGCCAGCAGCTCGAAGGCGCCCGAGATGTCGGCCGAACCACGGCGGCCGAAGACCAGGCCCAGGGCGATGACACCGATCAGGATATGCACCAGCCCTGTCACCGCGAAGCCGAAGCGGGCAAGAACATCGAGGGTCTTGGTGTTGGCAAGATCCTCAACGGCGTCGGCGCCCGATTCGCCCGGGCTTTCGTTCGTTCCGGCGGTGGCATCGGTCATGCGGCGCTTCCCTCACTCAAATTCCTGTTGGTCGTGACACTATCTTCAACTGCGCAACAAGGAAACCCGCGATCCAAACAAAAGCAGGCCAGCGGGGGCATGATCCGGGAGAGCTTCACCAAGACCGCTGCCGGCAAGCGCGTGCTGCCGCTGCCGGCATTCGCCGATCAACTAGGGCACGCACAAATATCAATGACACAGGACGTCTACATGGGCCGCAAGGTTGTTCATTCGGAGGTCGACGACGTACTGGACCGTGTCATCACCTGATAGCGCCTCAGCGGATTTCCCGTACCCACGGGCGCAAGCCGTCCGAAGTCTGGGACTTGTTCGTTCCACTCGACTTGAAGGTTCACACTGGCGTTCAAGCCAGGTGGCCTGCGGATAGAACGCGATTTACTTGCGAGTCAAAATACCGAATATGTCTGACGCGATGTATGTGTTCTGAGTAGCCTTGTATGGATACTCTTCGAGGATGCCCAACTGCAACAGCTTTGCGACGGCATTACTGACTGTCTGGTAGCTCTTGTTGAATTTCCTGGCCAGCCGCGCCTTGGTGACAATCGGGTTCGCGAGCAGGGAGCCGGCGATGTCCAAGATGACGCCCGTAGACTGCGCTATCCGGAGAGCTTCCATGTGACGCTGGTTCACATCAAGTAGGTCATCCACCAGAGAAGCGGTCTCCTGCGCTGATGCTGCGATACCCTCCGCAAAGAACTCTATCCAAGCAGACCAGTTGCCGGTCTCGCTGAGCAGTGCGAGCTGATCCTGATATATGTCTCTCCTCGCTTCGAACCAAGGAGAAACGCTTAGCAGCGGCTCGGATATGACTCCGTCTTTCATGAGTCCGAGCACAATGAGGAGCCTACCGAGCCGCCCATTACCGTCGTCGAACGGATGGATGGTCTCAAATTGGTAATGAGCCATGGCAGCAGATATGACAGGATCCCGCCCGTCCGGCGGCGGTTCATTGATCCAATCCAGCAGGTCGCGAAGGGCGGCTTCAAGCTCGTGCCCAGGGGGTTGCGGTATGAATCGCGCAGAAGTGATGTCAGCACCCCGGCTGCCGATTACCACCTGAAGCGAACGAACCGAACCGGCATCTCCCGTATCGGCAGCCGTTCCCTTGACTAGGATCCGGTGTAGGCCCGTCATGAGGCCTGGGGTGATGCGTCGGCCGTCCTGCAGCCACTCAAATGCTTTATCAGCAACCCTGACGTAATTCATGATTTCGTTGAGCTCTGCGCTCTTGGGCACGTCAGAAGAATCGTCTACAGCCAGAACCCGATCGAGCGGGGCGTACGTCCCTTCCAACGCGGACGTACTTTGTGCCTCGCGTCGGATCATTGGCATTCGAATGAGACCAGGGTTCGGTACCTGGCGACTAGCCATGTCCAGAGAGCCAAGCGCACGATTCGCTCTGGCGACCGCGTGCCACGCTGCATTCGTCAGGCTCACTTGAATCAAGAGGCATAAATTAAAGTAGCCACGACAGCAAGCGCGAAGAACGGGAACGAAATCGTTGGGTTTCAGTTGGATCGGGTGCTTAAAACAGAAGCAGGCCAGCGGCGCGATGCCCCTGACCTGCGGAAACTGTAGCGGTGGGGAGGCTCGATCTCCCGACCTCACGATTATGAGTCGTGCGCTCTAACCAACTGAGCTACACCGCCATAAATGAGAAAACCTGCGTCCAGCCGGTCAAAACCGCCTTGACACAGGCCCTCATTCAGAGCCCCCCACCGGAATCGATCCGGTGACCTCGTTCTTACCAAGAACGCGCTCTACCACTGAGCTAGGGGGGCAACGAGAGAAAACTTTACCAGCGGTTTTGGCTGGTGCGAAATCGCCTCCCGGGCTGTGATCCACGGCACCGGAAATCCTTCAAAATCCGGTGCCGCGGTCACACGTTTACGCCAGATTTACCACTTGCCCTTGCGATTGAAGTCACGGGCTCCGGCCTCTTTGCCATGCCGGGGCTTGCGGTCTCCGCCGCCGTGACCGGTGTGGCCCTGCTCAGGCGCACGGTCAAAGCTGCGCTCGCCATCGTTGCTGCGGCCCTGGTATCCACCCTGGCCGGTGCTGCGGTCGCCGTCGTACTTCTTTTTGAAGCCGCCCTGGCCACGGTCGGTGCGGTCGTTGTTGCCCTGGTATCCACCCTGGCTGCGGCCCTTGTAGCCGCCGCCGCTTTCGGCCCGCGGGCTGCGGCCGTTGTCCAGCTCGAGGTGGATCAGCTCGCCGCCGATCCGCGTCCGGCTCAGGGCGCGCAGTTGGTCGCTGCTCAGATCCGCGGGCAGTTCCACCAGGGTGTGGTCGGCGCGGATGTCGATGCCGCCGATCTGCGCGGAGGAGAGACCGCCCTCGTTGGCGATGGCGCCGACGATGGAGCCCGGCATGACGCGCTGCCGGCGGCCCACGGCGATGCGGTACGTCGCGTTGCCCTCGGTCAGGGCACGTGTCGGCCCGCGGGAGCCGAAGCCATCCTTGGAACGGTCCTTCTTCTGGTATTCCGGAGCGGCCGGCAGATCCTTAACCAGCAGCGGCTGCCCGCCCTGCGCCATGACGGCCAGCGCGGCGGCAATCTCCGCGGCGGGCACGTCGTGCTCTTCTTCGTAATTGGCGATCAGGTCCCGGAATTTGGAAACATCCTGGGAGGCCAGGGTCTCCGTGATCTTCTCGGCGAATTTGCCCATCCGCAGACCATTGATGGTTTCGGCGCTGGGCAGGTGCATCTGCTCCACGGGCTGGCGCGTTGCCTTTTCAATCGACCGCAGCAGGTACTTCTCGCGCGGGGTCATGAACAGGATTGCGTCGCCGCTGCGGCCGGCACGGCCGGTGCGGCCAATCCGGTGCACGTAGGACTCGGTGTCGTGCGGAATGTCGTAATTGATCACGTGGCTGATCCGCTCAACGTCAAGCCCGCGGGCAGCGACGTCGGTCGCGACGAGGATGTCGAACTTTCCGTCGCGGAGGCCCTCAATGGTGCGCTCGCGCTGCTGCTGCGGGATGTCACCGTTGATCGCAGCCGCTTGGAAACCGCGGGACTTGAGCTTGTCGGCAAGTTCCTCGGTGGCCATTTTCGTGCGCACAAAGGCGATGACGCCGTCGAACTCCTCGACCTCAAGGACCCGGGTCAGCGCGTCCAGCTTGTGCGGCCCCATGACCTGCAGGTAGCGCTGGCGGGTGTTCTCCCCGGTGGTGGTCTTGGATTTGACGGAGATTTCCGCCGGGTTGTTCAAGTATTTCTTGGCAATCCGGCGGATCGCTGACGGCATCGTGGCGGAGAAAAGCGCTACTTGCTTGTCCTCCGGCGTCTGCGACAGGATCTGTTCGACGTCCTCGGCGAAGCCCATCCGCAGCATTTCGTCGGCCTCATCGAGGACGAGGTACTGCAGGTTGGATAGGTCCAGGGAGCCCTTGGAGAGGTGGTCAATGACGCGGCCGGGAGTACCGACCACCACCTGGGCGCCACGGCGCAAGCCGGCCAGCTGGGGGCCGTAGGCCGAGCCGCCGTATACGGGCAGGACAGTGAATTCATCCAGGTGCGCAGCGTAGGACGAGAACGCCTCGGCAACCTGCAGCGCCAGTTCACGCGTCGGCGCCAGCACCAGGACCTGCGTCGACTTGGACGGGCCATTGATGCTCATCAGGTCGGCCATCCGTGACAGTGCCGGAACGGCGAACGCAGCAGTCTTGCCCGTGCCGGTCTGGGCCAGGCCGACGACGTCGCGCCCTTCCAGCAGGATCGGAATGGTGGCCGCTTGGATGGCCGACGGCTTTTCGTAGCCGACGTCGCTCAGCGCCGCCAGGACGCGGGCGTCAATACCCATATCGGCAAAGCGGACGTCCTGCTCTTCAATCTCGGCGTTCCGCACCGGAGCGGAATCGGTGTTCCCCGCAGGAGCCGAATCGGAAGTTTCGGCAGGAACGTCGTTGAAGGGAGTGTTTTCAGTCGAATTTTCAGGCATGGGAAAGGTTCCTCAGTCATAGGGCCAGGCGGCGCGGTGGCCGCATTACAAAGAAATCCAGCCGCCATAACCATCCCGGGCAGGACCTCTCGCCATATCTGCGCGCAGCTTTCGCGGACGCGGACCACAGCATCAGCTGCCGTCGTATGGCGTTTTCTTTGCCGGCCATCCCCTATGAACATGCCCGCGGAAAACTTGCGGGACCCATACACTGCGACTCCTGCCTCAAAGATTGGGCAGGAAGATAAAGGAGATTCCGGAGTGGGGGATACTTCAATTGTACGGCCTACATTATCCGCCCCGCGCCAGATCTGTCGATGGGTCCCGTGAATTGCAGCACAGTTCCGTGCTGCGTCTCCGGGATCACCGGCGCGGCCCTGCCCCCGCGGCCGCGAACACGAACCGGCCCGGGCCCCGCGGCGATGCCTCAGGCTTCGCGGCGCAGGATCCTGTCAAAGTTGGCCCAGTAAGCTTCCGCCAGCCGCAGTTCGCCCGCCTCATGCAACCGCGTAAGCGACCGCACGTCCTCCGGTGCCTGCCTGCTGAAGTATCCGCCCACCGTGATGCCGTGACTTGGCCGGTGCAGCACCGTGATGTCGTTGCCGGCCTCGATGCTTCCCTTGACCAGCACGCGGAGGTAGGTCCCCACCCGAGCGGCGTCGGTAAAGCGTTTGACCCACCGCGGCTGCTGCATCCGGCGCTGAAAGGTAGCGCATGGCACCCGGGGTGAAGTGACTTCAACGACGACCGTCGAGCCAATTTGCCAGCGTTCCCCGATGACAGCCCCGGTGGTCTGCACGCCAGCAGTGCGAAGATTCTCGCCAAAGCGTCCGGGCGGTATGTCCTGGCCCAGCTCTGCCGACCAGTAGTCCGCATCTTCCTGCGAATAAGCGTAAAGCGCCTGATCTTCGCCACCGTGGTTGCGCCTGTCCGCTTGGATGTCCGCGCCAAGACCCAGAACGTGAACCGGTACCGGGCCCGTCACGGCCCGCTTGTCAATGGCCGTTACTCCCACCGTGCTCGCATCCGGCAGGAGCGCATGGACCCGGCAAACCGCCAGCAGTTCCGCGCTCATCCGTTCGTCCTCATCGTCCCAAGCTACAGGACGCAGGCTGTACGCCAGCGCTGCCGGCCCGGCCTTCGGTGCTCACAGACAGATGCGGGCAGATGGAATACTGGGAGCCAAACGTCCGCCATTGAAAGGCTGTTCCATGAGCGTCGCCGCAGGCACGAACACTTCGGATTTGCTGGACCTTGATGCGCTGCTGTCGTCGGGAGAACTCGCGGTGCGCAATTCCGTCCGGGAATTCGTGAAGGACAAGATCAGGCCCTCAATCGCGCACTGGTACGAGGACGCGGTGTTCCCGCGGGAACTGGCCCCCGCACTGGGTTCCCTGGGCCTGCTGGGCATGCACCTGGACGGCTACGGCTGCGCGAGCCGGTCCGCCGTCGAATATGGCCTTGCATGCCTGGAGCTGGAGGCGGGCGACTCCGGCCTGCGGACGTTCGTCAGTGTCCAGGGCTCGCTCGCCATGACCGCCATCCACAGCTTCGGATCGGAGGAACAGAAGCGGAGCTGGCTGCCGGGTATGGCCACTGGGGAGCTGATCGGCTGCTTCGCGCTCACCGAGCCTACTGCCGGTTCCGATCCGTCGGCCATGACCACCTTTGCCCAGGCCGACGGACACAACGGCAGCGGCTGGGTGCTCAATGGCGCCAAGAGGTGGATCGGCCTGGCCTCGATTGCCGACGTCGCCGTCGTGTGGGCGGCAACGAACGACGGCGTCCGCGGTTTTTTGGTACCGGCCGGGACTGAGGGTTTCACGGCCACTCCCATTGAACCCAAGCTGTCGATGCGGGCGTCCATTCAGTGCGACATCACGCTGGACAATGTCCGCCTTGGCCCGGAGTCGCTGCTGCCCGCCGCACGCGGACTGCGCGGCCCGTTCAGTTGCCTGAATGAGGCCCGGTACGGCATCGCGTGGGGTGCCATGGGCGCCGCCAGGGACAGCTACGAGGCGGCGCTGGCCTACTCTTTGGAGCGTCTGCAGTTCGGCAAGCCGCTGGCGGGTTACCAGTTGACCCAGGAAAAGCTGGTCAACATGGTGCTGGAAATCCAGAAGGGCACGCTGCTGGCCCTGCAGCTGGGACGGCGCAAAGACGCGGGCACGCTGCGGCCCGAACAGATTTCGATGGGCAAACTCAACAACGTTCGGGAAGCGATTGCCATTGCCCGCGAGGCGCGGACCATTCTCGGCGGGAATGGGATCACGCTGGACTATTCACCGTTGCGGCATGCGAACAATTTGGAATCGGTGCGGACCTATGAAGGGACCGACGAGGTGCATACCCTGATTCTGGGCCAGCATCTCACCGGGATCGCCGCGTTCCGATGACCAATGACCTGCCGGTCCCCCGGCGGGCGCGGCCGCTTCGATCAGTGCCCGAGTCAGACCGAGAAGCCGCCATCAGATTTAATCAGCTGGCCGCTGACCCAGCGTCCGGGCGGTGAAAGCAGGAATCCCACCGTGCCGGCAACGTCGGCCGGAGTCCCCAGTCGTCCGCTCGGCTGGCTCGCAATCAACTTCTCCTTGAGAGCTTCGTCCATCCAGCCAGTATCCACCGGCCCCGGGTTCAGAACGTTGGAACTGATGCCGAGGTGGCCCAATTCGCGGGCTGCTGCGATAACCATCCGGTCCAAGGCCCCCTTGGACGCACCGTACGCAAGATTGTGGACCGTGTGGTCACTGGTCAGCGCGACGATGGCGCCGCCGTCGGCCGGGATCTGGCGGGCAAAAGCCGCCATCAGCTGCCAACTGGCGCGGGCGTTGACCGCAAAATGCCGGTCAAAGCTCTCCAGTGTGGTGTCCAGGATGGAGGAGTCAGTGGATTCGCAATGTGAGAGTACCAAGCCTTCCAGCGGCCCAGCATCGGCCGCCGCCTGCGCCATCAGAATGTCCACAGCTGCCGGGTCCTCAAAATCCGCCGGGACGGCACAGACCTTTGAACCGGCCGCCCGCAGCTCTGTAACCAGAATGTCAACGTCCTGGTCACGGACGCCCCACGGCATGCGCGCGTCGTAACCTTGCCAATATGTCAGCACGAGATCCCAACCATCGGTGGCCAGCTGACGGGCAATGCCGGCTCCGATTCCAACCGTGCGGCCCACTCCGGTGATCAGCGCTGTTCTGCGGTCCATCCGGCCAGCATAGTTCCCGCAGCATCCAGCCGCTGCGCCCCTGCGGTGCCTCCCCCGCAGTGCATCCCAGCGGTGCGCCCCATCAGGCGGGCGTCCATCGGTGACTCCCCGCATGGCTGCGAGTATGTTGGAAGCCTAAGCAGATCGGGCTTCCGCATTCCCGGCAGGCCCGAAGCAGTTATCCAGAACTCCGTCGAAGGGCATTTGAATGAGCAACGCAGCTTCCAACGTCCGGAACAGCTCCCCGGCCAAAACCTTGGCCATTACCAACGCCCATGTGCTGCCGATCGAGGGAGAACCCTTCGACGGCACCGTCCTGGTGGTGGACGGAAAAATTGCCTCACTGGGTGGCAGCGTGGACATACCCGCCGACGCCGAAATATTGGATGCGCAGGGCCAGTGGCTGCTGCCAGGGTTCATCGATGCCCACGTTCACCTGGGCATGCACCCCGAGGGTGAAGTGGGCTCCACCGCCGATGTGAACGAGATGACCGATCCGATCATGGCCGCCGTTCGGGCCATTGACGCGGTGGACCCCTTCGATCCGGGCTTCGATGACGCCTTGGCTGGCGGCATCACGTCTGTCAACGTCAATCCCGGTTCCGGAAACCCGGTGGGTGGCCAGGCAGTGGCGATGCATACGCATGGCCGCTACATCGAAGAGATGGTGCTTCGCTCTCCCAGCGGGCTGAAGTCAGCGTTGGGGGAAAACCCGAAGCGGGTTTACGGGGAGAAAAAACAGACACCGTCCACCCGGCTGGGCACCGCGATGGTCATCCGGAAGGCCTTCATCGACGCCCAGAACTACATGGCCAAGGCCGACGAGAACGCGAAGGATCCGCGCATGGAGGCACTGGCCATGGTGCTCCGCCGGGAGATCCCCTGGCGCCAGCATTGCCATCGGGCCGACGATGTTGCCACCGCGATGCGCTTGGCCGACGAATTCGGCTATGAACTGGTGATCGATCACGGCACCGAGGCGCATGTCCTGGCCGATGTCCTGGCGGAGCGCGGCATCCCGGTGCTGATTGGGCCCCTGTTCACCACCAAATCCAAGGTTGAGCTGCGGGGTCGGTCGCTGGCCAATCCAGGCAAGCTGGCCGCGGCCGGCGTCGAAATCTCCATTATCACCGACCATCCGGTGATTCCGATCAACTTCCTGGTCCACCAGTGCACGCTGGCCATCAAGGAGGGTTTGGACCGGGACGTCGCCCTGAGGTCCATCACCATCCATCCCGCCAAGGTGTTGGGGTTGGCGCACCGGATCGGTTCCATCACCGAGGGCAAGGACGCGGATCTGGTGCTCTGGAGCGGTGACCCCTTGGATGTCATGCAGCGGGCGCTGCAGGTTTGGATCGGCGGCCGGCAGGTCTACCGCTACGACGCCGAGTCCCGGCAGGGCGTCGTCGAGCCACGTTAGCGGCGAAGACCGCCGCGGAGGGCCGAGGGATTCCGCTCCATCCCGGGGTCCGTCAAGTTGCGGCCGGTTCCGGGATTGCTGGTCTGTCAGCATCCGGGACCGGTTTGGCATCCTTACGGATGCTGGCGCTGACGACGGCGGCGACGGTGCACAGGGCGGCCGCGCCAAGCCAGGCGTAAGTGTATTGGCCGGTGCTGTCCCGAATAAGGCCGGCGGCGAGAGCGGCTGCTGCCGCGCCCAACTGGTGAGCGGCGAAGACCCAGCCGAAGACGACGCTGCCGTCCGATCCGAACACCTTTCGGCAAATGGCGGCGGTCGGCGGCACGGTGGCCACCCAGTCCAGCCCGTAGATGACGACGAAAACCACAATGCTCGGCCGTACCGTCGACGCCAACAAGGCCGGCAGCACCAGCAGACCAATGCCACGGAACTGGTAATATACGACCAGCAGGATCTTGGGATTGAACCTATCCGTCAGCCAGCCGGAGGCAATTGTGCCGGCGATGTCGAAAATGCCGACGACGGCGAGCAGCCCCGCCGCGGTGGTCTCTGGCATCCCGTGATCGTGGGCGGAGGGAATGAAGTGCGTGCCGATCAGGCCGTTCGTGGTGGCACCGCAGATGGCGAAGCCCGCCACCAGCGCCCAGAACGTGCGAACCTTGCTGGCCCGCCTGAGCACCCGCAGGGCGTGTACAGCGGCATTGGTGTGGGCGGTGCGAACGGTGTTCACGGGGGCAGGAGTGGCCGTGCCCGAATTCGCCTCCGGTGGCTTGGACTCGGCGCCGTACGGCAGCACGCCGGCTTCGGCGGGGGAATTCTTCAGCCAGCGCAGCACCAGCGGCACCACCGCAAGTGCGCCCCCGGCGATCAGCAGTGAGGCCTGCCGCCAACCCGGGCTGACGGCCAGCGCCGCAATCAGAGGCAGGAAGACCAATTGTCCCGCGGCACTCCCGGCCGTCAGCACGCCCACCACCAGTCCCCTGCGGCTGGCAAACCATTTGTCTGCAACCGTGGCCGCAAAAACAAGGGCCATGGAGCCAGTGCCGAGGCCGATCAGCAGGCCCCACGTGAGCAGGAGCTGCCAGGACTGCTGCACCAGGACGGTCAGCGCGCTGCCCGCACCAATGAGCACCAGCGCCACCGACGTGACCACGCGGATTCCGAAGCGCTCCATCAGGGCTGCGGCGAACGGTGCCGTCAGGCCAAAAAGCACCAGATTAATGCTGACCGCCAAAGAAAGGATCGTGGTGGACCAGCCGAATTCACGCTGCAGCGGCACCATCAGCACGCCAGGAGCCGCCCTAAACCCGGCGGCACCAACAAGGGCCAGGAATGCTACGCCAGCAACAATCCATGCGGGGTGAAGCCGTCGCGGTTGTCGAAACGGGGAAATCCTGGTCCGCCCGGTGCTCACGACTTGAACTCAGGCGGCGTGCAGGGATCCGCAGTCCACCCAAGCGGCGTGCAGCACTCCGCGGACCACTCAAAGGGCACAGGCATAAGGGGACACTACAAGGCTTGCGGAGCGAAAGCCAGTACCTGGTCATCATGGAAGCCGCTATCCGGCGTAGTCGGTACCGGAAGCTGGTGCAGCCGGGCCGGACAGCGAAGAGGACTTAAGCGGACTTAAACCAAGCAGTGCCCCAACTCTGTTCGAGTTGGGACACTGCTTGGTTGGCTGCCGTTTACACGGCGACCACGGTGGCGCTATCGGGCACTTACGCAGGCAGCTGCAGAACGGCGCCGGTGAAGATCAGGTCCGCGTGAATCACGGTGTCCGTGTTGGCCTGGTAGAGGGCCTGCCATCCGCCCTGGATCCCCAGCTTGGAAGCGATGCTGCTCATGGTGTCACCGGAGGCGATGGTGTACGTCTTGCCGCTGAGCGCAGGCTGCTGCGCAACGGGAGCCTGGGCCACGGGGGCCTGCGCCACCGGAGCAGCCTGTACAACCGGGGTCGCCTGTACAACCGGGGCAGCCTGTACAACCGGAGCCGGCGCAACGGTCTGCACCGGGGTCACCGACTCGGACTGGACCTGGACCTGTGCCGGGGCAGCTGCCGGAGCGGGAGCCGGGGCTCCGCCACCGCCGGTGAGGCCAAGCTTCGCGGAGCATGCCGGCCAGGCGCCCCAGCCCTGGGTGGCCTGAACGCGCTCGGCCACTGCGATTTGCTGAGCCTTGGAGGCGTTGACCGGCGAACCGGTTCCACCAAAGGCGGCCCAGGTGCTCGGCGTGAACTGCAGTCCGCCCGAGAAACCGTTACCGGTGTTGATGCTCCAGTTGCCGCTGCTTTCACACTGTGCCAGCGCGTCCCAGGTGCTTACGGGCGCCGCATTGGCGGCTGTTCCCGATACGGCGATGCCGGCACCGGCGATCGCGGCAACTGCAAAACCGCGGCGGACATTACGGCTAAATTTCGTGGTGTTCATAGGTTGATGCTCCGAAGGGCCACCTGCGCTCCATCCGTCCCCGGACTTCTTTGCGTCGCCGTCTAACCTGCTGATGTGGAGGTTCGCTTCCGGTGTCTGCCGTTCTGACGGCGTACGGTGTAAGACAGCACCGAGCATTACTGCCGCACCGAATGGCGCAGCTTTCCCCAAAGGGATTACTACAACGGTAGGTGACTTGCGCACCGATGCCAAATCGATATGATAATGACAATATTGTTATTTGCCGGTAATCATCGGTTGACAGCGGATGGTGTAGGGATTCAACCCCGGGTTTCCGCGGTTTACAGCTTGTTCAACGCCTGCTCAAGGTCCGCAATGAGATCCTCGACATCCTCGATGCCCACGGAGAGCCGGATCAGGTTTTCCGGCACCTCAAGTTCGGTTCCCTTCACGGAGGCATGAGTCATCTCGGATGGATAATTCATCAGTGATTCAATGCCGCCCAGGGACTCGGCCAAGGTGAACACCCGGGTGGATTCGGCCACCTTGCGCGCCGCCGCCTCGCCACTGATGGTGGGCCGGTCCTTGAACTGGACCGAAATCATGCCGCCGAACTTCGTCATCTGCCGCGCGGCGAGCTCATGGCGGGGGTGGTCCGGCAGGCCAGGGTAGAGCACCCGCTCCACCTCCGGACGGCTCTGCAGCCATTCGGCAATTATCTGTGCATTGTCCGAGTGCCGGTCCATCCGCACGCCCAAAGTTTTCAGTCCACGTGTGGTCAGCCAGGCTTCCATTGGCGCGGACACGGCACCGACAGCGAATTGGATGAACCCGATTTTCTCCGCCATCGCGTCATCACTGAGCACAATGGCGCCGCCGCTGGCGTCCGAATGGCCGCCTATGTACTTGGTGGTGGAATGCACGACGACGTCGGCACCGAGGGCGAGCGGGTTCTGAAGGTAGGGCGAGGCGAAGGTATTGTCCACCACCAGCAGGGCGCCGGCAGCATGGGCAACAGCGGCTGCCGCGGCGATGTCCGTGATCTTCATCATCGGATTGGATGGCGTCTCCACCCAGACCATTTTCGTCGGCCCGGCCGCGACGGCCGCCGCGAGAGCGTCGTCGTCGGCCATGTCCACCGCAGCGTTGCTGATGCCCCAGGCCGCAAGCACACGGTTGATCAGCCGGTAGGTTCCGCCATAGACGTCGTTGCCCATCACAATGTGGTCACCGGGGGCCAGCAGGGCGCGGATCAGCGCATCCTCGGCTGCCAGTCCCGAGGCGAAGCTGAACGCGTGCGTTCCGCCCTCCAGCGCCGCCAGCTGCTCCTGCAGTGAGTCCCGCGTCGGGTTGGTGCCGCGGCCGTACTCGTAGCCGTTGCGCAGCTTGCCGATGCCGTCCTGGGCAAAGGTGGAGGTCTGGTAAAGCGGCGGCACCACGGCTCCCGTTGTCGCATCCGGTTCCTGCCCGGCGTGCACGGCGCGCGTGTTGAATCCCTGGCTCATCGTAATGCTCCTGTCAGTCTCAGTCGTTGAGGTACGTCAGCAGATCGTGCCGGGTCAGCACGCCCACCGGCGCACCCACAAAGGTCACCATCAGCGCGTCCACGTCCTGCAATTTGGTCCGTGCGGTGGAGATCGGCTCCAGCGAACCGATGATCGGCAGCGGCGATTGCATATGGTCGGTGATTTTGTCCGTCAGCTTTGCCTCACCGCGGAAAAGCTTGCCGGTCAGGCTCCGCTCGTCGACGGCGCCGATGACTTCACCCATCACCACCGGCGGCTCCTGGGTGAAGACCGGAATCTGCGAAACGCCGTACTCGGCCATCAGGTTGATCACGTCGCGCACGGTTTCGTTTGGATGGATGTGCACCAATTCGGGTAACTGACCATTCTTGGTCCGCAGCACCTCACCGATGGCCGGCTCGTCGGTGACCTTGAGAAATCCGTAGGACTGCATCCACTTATCGTTGAAAATCTTGCCCAAATAGCCCCGGCCGCTGTCCGGCAGCAGCACGACGACGACGTCTCCAGCAGGTAGGTCCTTGGCGGCCTCAAGCGCGGCCACCACGGCCATGCCGGATGAGCCGCCCACCAGCAGGCCCTCCTCGCGGGCCAACCGGCGGGTCATCGAAAAGCTGTCCGCGTCATTGACGGCGATGATCTCGTGTGGCACGGCAGGATCGTAGGACCCAGGCCAAATATCCTCCCCGACGCCCTCCACCAGGTACGGCCGCCCTGTTCCGCCGGAATAGACCGAGCCTTCCGGATCGGCACCGATAACCCGCACTTCGCCGCCACTGGAGGCAGGACGGTCCGCTGAAATTTCCCGCAGATAACGGCCCGCTCCGGTGATGGTGCCCCCGGTGCCCACCCCGGCGACGAAATGTGTCACGGTGCCGTCGGTGTCACGCCAGATTTCCGGGCCGGTGGTTTCATAGTGGCTCGACGGGCCGTTGGGGTTGGAGAATTGATCGGGCTTATACGCACCGGGGATCTCCTGCACCAGGCGGTCCGAGACACCGTAATAGGACTGCGGGCTCTCCGCAGCGACGGCCGACGGCGTCACCACCACCTCCGCGCCATAGGCTGCCAGCACGGAGCGCTTGTCCTCGCCCACCTTGTCCGGGACAACGAAAATACAGTTGTAGCCGCGCTGCTGCGCCACCAGAGCCAATCCGACGCCTGTGTTGCCGGAGGTGGGTTCAACAACCGTTCCGCCGGGACCGATCCGGCCAGCCTTGGCGGCCTCGTCCAGCATTTTCACGGCGATCCGGTCTTTGGCGGAGCCGCCCGGATTCATGTATTCCAGTTTCACCAGCACCGTCGCTTGGAGCCCGGCGGTAACTTTGTTCAGCTTGACCAACGGGGTATTACCGATCAGGTCCAGGACGGAGTTGGCATACTTCATACCTCTAAAACTAGCCGCCCTTTCGCAGCCGCGGCAAAAGGGCCCTGGCTTCCGAGGGCGACGTGCGAAGATATCCCAGTGATAATCGCAGTGGTTCAGACGGCACGGGGCGGGTCCGGCGGCCGATGAAAATCCTGCGATCGTTCGCCCTGCCGGGCATATTGTTCCTCGCAGGAGCGTTTTTCCTTGCCACCGGATTTCTGCCGTGGCCGGACTTCCTGGTGCTGGCGGAGCGTACCGTGCCGATCCTGCTCTTCGTCGTCGCCATGACCATCGTCACCGAGTTGGCCGATGAGGCAGGGGTCTTCCGGCAGCTGACGGACCGCATTGCCCGGCTCGGCGTGGGCAGCAACGGCCAAGGCAAGGTCTGGCTGCTGTGGCTGTTCGTGGTCTTCCTCGCCACTGTGAGCACGATCTTCCTGTCCCTGGATTCGACGGCCGTGCTGGTGACACCGGTGGTGGTGCTGTTGGCCATCTCCGCGAAACTCCCGCCGCTGCCCTTCGCGCTGACCACCATCTGGCTGGCCAACACGGCCTCCTTGCTCTTGCCTGTCTCCAACCTGACCAACCTGCTGGCGCAGCACCAGCTGAACACCACACCTGTGGGTTTCGCGGAACTCCTGTGGGCTCCGTCGATTGTTGGCGTGCTGGTTCCCGCCGCCATCCTGTGGCTGGGCTTCCGGCACGACCTGCGCGGCACGTTCACGCCAGCCGCGCGTGGCCCGGTTGCTGACCGGCCGTTGCTGGTCATCGCCGCCGTCACGGTGCTGCTGTTGCTTCCGGCCCTGGTTACAGGCATTCCGGTGGCCTTCTCCGCCGGCATTGCGGCCGTGTTCCTGCTGCTGGTGTTCGCATTCAGGCGGCGTTCGGCGTTGCGCGCGAACATGCTGCCGTGGCGGCCCCTGCTGCTCACGATCGGGCTCTTCCTGGTGGTTCAGACGCTGCATTCACATGGCCTGGCCGCGCTGCTGGGGCGGATCTCCGGACAGGGGGACAGCTACCTGAGTTTGCTGCAGCTCACCGGGCTCGGCGCACTTGCCGCCAACGGGGTGAATAACCTTCCGGCTTATCTGGCCCTGGAGCCGGTTGCCCAGTCCCCGGTGCGGTTGGCTGCGCTGCTGATCGGGGTGAACCTTGGTCCGCTGGTTTCTCCGTGGGCATCCCTGGCCACCCTGCTCTGGCACGAACGGTTGAAGGCGTTGGCAGTCAACGTTTCCTGGCGGGGCTTCGCCGCAGCGGGGTTCGCCGCCGTCGTCGTCGTTCTTCCGCTGGCGGTGCTGGCCCTGTGGCTGTCGGCCAGACTGCCATCCTAGCAGTGTCCGTCCGGCCCGGGCGTCCAAGCGTGGGAGCATTAACTGGTGAGTGAAGCTGCCTATCGTGAACCCGGCGCGCAGGCCCTGCTGCCGGACCCGGAGGGGCATGCCGCGCTGGCCCAAACGCTGGGCATTCTTCCCCGCGGCACGGCGGACCCGACCGTGATGCTCGCGCCGGACGGTGCCTGGCTGGCCTTTAATACCCCCGATGGTCCGGCGACGCTGCGGCTGCGGGTGATTGCGGCGCAGGCGGCTATACAGGCCCAGGCCTGGGGTCCCGGGGCTGCCGCAGCGCTTGCCGCAGCGCCCGGGCTGCTCGGGCACGACGATGACTGGTCCGAGTTCGACGAGCCAGACTTTGCTGCGACGCTCCCCCGCATCGTCATCGAGGCACGGCGACGACACCGATTCCTTCGCCTGCCCAGTACCGGGCGGATGGTTGATGCCCTGATTCCGGCCGTGCTGGAGCAAAAGGTGACCACGATCGAAGCCCGGCGCGGCTACCGCTATCTGCTCAGAAAGTACGGCAGCGCAGCGCCGGGGGCGTACCCCGGCGGGCCTGCACCGTCGGGACTGCTGGTTGCGCCCAGCGCACAGCAGTGGTGCCGCGTCCCCTCCTGGGAGTGGCACCAGGCGGGAGTTGGCCCGCAGCGTTCTGCCACGGTGATGCGGGCACTGCGCTCCGCGGCGGCATTGGAACGGCTCTCCGGCCAGGATGCCGTTCGTGCGGCCGCCATGCTGCAGACCATCCCGGGCGTGGGGCGCTGGACGGCGGCCGAGACCACCCAGCGCACTCATGGCGATCCGGACTCCGTTTCCGTGGGCGACTACCACCTGGCCGCCTATGTCGGCTGGGCGCTGATCGGGCGGCCGGTGGATGATGCCGGCATGCTGGAATTGCTGGAACCCTGGCGGGGGCACCGGCAGCGGGTGGTCCGGATGCTGGTGCTGAGCGGATTCCGCAAGCCCTCCTTCGGCCCGCGGATGACCATCCAAGACCATCGGCGGCACTGAAACCCCGTTCGGGGGATCCTTGAGGGCGGATCCTCTGACGGCATCCTTAGGGCGCATCCTTTAGGCTGGTGCCATGAGTGAAATTGTTGATCTGACGGCCACCTTCATCCCCCTCGACGGCGAGCACGGCCGGGTTCGGAGTGCACTGGACATTGCCATCGAAGAGGTGGTCACCGAACCGGGCTGCCTGCGCTATGAGATCACCGCCGACAACGGCTCTGACATCCTGCTCACCGAACAATGGGCCTCCGAGGAAGCCCTTGCCACGCACAGCAAGGGCCCGGCTGTGGCGGATCTGCACGAATCGCTCAGCGCCCTGCTTGCCGAGCCCATCCGGCTCACACGGCCCTGAACCGGCTTTAGCCTGCGGCGGGACCGTCGGCCGCAGGCTCCGCCCCGGCGGCTTGTTCCTTGGCCACGTGCGCATGCACCTCGGCCATGTCGAGGCCCTTGACGGCCGTAATCACTTCGTCCAGCTGTGCCGCATTCAGCGCACCGGGCTGGGAAAACACCAGCACCTTCTCCCGGAATGCCATCAGCGTCGGAATGGAAGTGATGCTGGCCTCGGCGGCGAGCTGCTGCTCGGCCTCGGTGTCCACCTTGGCGAACACGACGTCGTCGAACTTCTGCGAGGCTGCCTCGAAAGTGGGGGCAAAGCGGGTGCACGGCTGGCACCACGACGCCCAGAAATCCACCAAGACAACGTCGTTGCCTTCGATTGTCGGTCCGAAATTTTGTGCGGTCATTTCAACTGTAGCCATATTTCAACGGTACGCGCCCGGCGTCGGGACCGCATCACCTGCTGGGGGAATTTCGCTGAACGCGTGAGCGGGAATAGGCAAAGCAGCGGCACTTAGACGCCCTTCGGCGCGTGGGCCACCATGTACTTCCGTCCGGCCAGGACAATGCCCATACCCACCAAGAGGGCGAACGCGGCAACGTAAAACGGCATCTGGACACCCAGGTGTTCGGCGATCTGGGTCGCAGCGAACGGCGCCAGGGCGCCGCCCATCCAGCGGATGAAGTTGTATCCGGCGCTGGCCACCGGCCGTGGAGAATCCGAAACGCCCATGGCGAGTTCGGTGAACAGCGTGTTGTTAATGCCCAACAGCGCACCGCCAATGATGACCAGGACCACGATGGCGGGAACCGAATGCCCGGCTGCCAGTCCCAGGCCCACCAGTACCAGGAGCAGAGCTCCGAGCGAGCCGAGCAAGGTAGGAACGGGACCGAACCGGCGCTGCAGCACCGGAGCAACGAAGACCGAGAACACGGCGACCGCCGCGCCCCAGCCGAAGAAGACGGCACCGATGCCATAGGCGTTTATACCGAGGATGAACGGGGTAAAGGCCAGCACGGTGAAGAAGCCGTAGTTATAGAACAGCGCACGGGCAGCTGTGGTTCGCAGTCCGGGGTGTCCCAGCGCCAGCAGCGGGTCCCGCAGCCGGGTCCTGCGGGCCGGGGCGGGCGTTTTGGGCAGCAGGATCATCAGCGCGATCAAAGCCGCGGCCATAAGGGTTGCGGTGCCGAAGAATGGTGCGCGCCACTGCCAGCCACCCAGCAGTGCGCCGAGCAGCGGGCCGAGCGAAAGACCCAGACCCAATGCTGCTTCATAAAGGATGACGGCGGTCGCGGTACCTCCGCTGGCGACGCCGACCATGACGGCAAGCGCGGTGGCCACGAACAAAGCATTGCCCAATCCCCAGCCGGCGCGGAAACCGACCAGCGTGGCGACGTTTCCTGACATCCCGGACAGCGAAGCGAACACGACGATCAGGACGAGGCCGATCATGAGTGTCTTCTTGCCGCCGATCCGTGATGATACGAATCCGGTGACAAGCATGGCGACGGCGGTAACCAGAAAATAACTGGTAAACAGCAGCGATACCTGGCTGGGGCTGGCCTGCAGGTTTACGGCGATGGCCGGCAGGATGGGGTCCACCAGGCCAATGCCCATGAAGGCAAAGACGGCCGCAAGCGCGGTCGCCCAGACCGCCTTGGGTTGCCGCAGCATCGACACCTTCTCCTTCTGCAGGGTGTCTTCGATTTCCTCGGCAGTGGTACTTTTTTCGTTAGTGGTAATTTTTTCGACAGTGGTATCCGCCATGTTGGCCGCCACGGGCCCTCCTTCAGAATGTCCTTGACTCAAAATGTTCTGGTGCGCAGCTGCTCTGCCGGGGCCCGTCCCAAACCAGCGGGATCCGGGAGCCGCCGATTTAGCGGTATGGTGGCCGGCCCAGGGCGATGCTGAGCCGGTTCAGAGCCGGAATCGCCGCCGTGATTGCCTCCCGGTCCGCAGCGGAGAGCGTCGCCAGTTGGGCCGCCAGCATCTTGTTTCGGCGGTTATTTGCCCCGGCGAGGACCTCGCGGCCCTTCGGCGTCAGGCTCACCAGAACCACCCGCGCGTCGTGGGCGTCCGGTCCGCGGGTCACCAGTCGGGCCGCTTCCAGCCGGATGATCTGCTCGGTGGCGCTGGGAACCCGGATGCCGCTGTTGCGCGCGATGTCGCTGACCCGGGCGGGTCCCTCGGCCACCATATTGAGCGTGCTGACCTGTGCAGTGCTGAGTTCACCCTCGGCATCCAGAGAGCGGATCAAGTACACCGCGTGCCGCAGGCTCTCCCGGTAGCGTCCGGCCAACTCCAGCAGCGCGTCATCCTTCATAGTTAGACAGCCTAATAGTTAGGGAGCCTAATAGTCAAGTTAAAGAAAACCCGCCCGGCAGGCCTTTGCGGCCCGCCCAGGCGGGGGTAACGTTGTAGCTTATGCGCTTTCGGGCCGCCCACGAAGCCGCCGGAAGCGCGCCAAACCGATTGCCGCGAGGATTGCGCCAGCCGCTTCGACGACGGCGCTAAGGGACTTCTCGAAGAACCAAACGGGCTCATACATGGCCGGGATCGGGCCCAGCGCCGGAACATTGACGTACCGGTAGAGGATCACCGCAATGAATCCCGCTCCGGCCACCAGCAGGGCAAAGCCATAGGCGGGACGGCTCGACCGGATGAGGAGATAAATGGCGGCAACGAGGGCCGCAACTGCCTCGATCCGAAATAGATTCCCGCCCCCGATTCCGTCCGGCGCGGACAGTTGGTAACCGGGAGCGAGCCTGAAATGGACGACGGCATCAATGACAAGGGCGGCGGCGATCAGTACCCGCAGCACGATGTCCAGAACGGAGAACCGCTTTTGACTCGCCCGGCGCCGGGATGTCACTTGACGACCAGCATGCCGTGCATGTTGCTGTGAAAGGTGCAGTGGTAAGCATACGTTCCGGCCTTATCGGGGGCCTTAAAGGTCATGCTCTCGCCCGCCTTGACTGTGACATCGAAGGCACTGCCTTCATCCGCCGTCACGGTATGCGCCTGGCTGTCCATGTTCATCACCGTCACCATCGCGCCGGGAGCGACACTGTCCGGGCCCTGATAAGCAAAGTCCTTAATGTGGATGGTCCCAGCCGCAGACATGTCAGATTCGGTGGCTGAAGCCGATGCCGGTGCCGGGGACTGGTCCGCTGCAGCCGAGGACATCGGCGCTGATGCGGAGGCCATCGGCGCAGATGCTGAGGCCATCGGGGCTGCTGCAGCCGTGGTGGGGCTGCTGCCCGTGCCCGATGCCCCACAGCCGCTTACCAGCAGCACCGCCGCTGCAACAGCAAGGTACGTTCCTTTTATCCTGATAGGCATTGTCCTGATAGGCATGGCGTTCCATCTCCAAAGATTGATTGAATCCTAGCGTTGAGACCGGTGGGGTTAGGCGGGGTGGTGGCTGGTGAGGTGGGCGTAGACGACGGTGTTGTCGTCGTAGAGGTTGGTCGCGGGGTTGTAGCCGCCACAGGTAATCAACCGGATCTCGGCCCGGTTGGTGTTGCCGTACACTTCCAGGGTCGGGAAGGTGTCCTTATGGAAATCCGCGAGCCGGTCGACCTGGAACACCGCGACGGTGTGAT
>NZ_JADPVH010000050.1 GCF_026932795.1 Paenarthrobacter sp. Z7-10
CCAGACTGCGGCTCAAGAACCCAAAAGCAGCTGGGGCAGCCTGAGCCTGTACGGCATCATCAGGGAACTCCAACGAGTTCTCGCCGGATGGCTTGGTTACTGCCCCCACTGCCGACAACGAGCACCAACATAACAAAGTACTACTAGTCGACTGAGCGTCTACGCGACCAACACCGCCGGGGATCTGCCGTGGTTGTCGAATAGCATCCACTCTGACGACGCGCTGGTGGTCGGTGGTGTAGGGGTCAAGGCGCCGGGATCGTCATGAGCCTAAAATGCTTACATGCCTACAACTGTTCACGAGTTCGCCTGGCCTGATCGGGTAGTCGTCGGTACCATTGGCGTTTCGGGGGCGCGCACGTTCTACCTGCAGGTGCGAACAGGGACGCAGATTGTGAGTGTTGCCCTGGAGAAGCAGCAGTCGGCTCTGCTCGCTGAGAAGATCGACGAGATTCTCGACCAGCTCATCACCCTTGAGGGCAACCCCTTCAGCATTCCCACCAGTACTCCCATTGAACTCGTCGACAATGACCCGCTCGAGGCCGTTCAGGAGCAGTTTCGCACCGGCGCCATGAGCCTGGGTTGGGACCCGACGACGGCGCAGATTGTCATAGAGGCCCAACCGGTCGCTGATGTCGGTGCTGGTGACGACAATGAATCGCTTGATGAAGATGACGCTGACGCGTCCGAATTGCTGCTGGTGCGAATGCCGGTCGGCACCGCCCGGGCATTCGCCAAGCGCACCCGTGAGGTCGTGGGTGCCGGGCGTCCGGCGTGCCCGCTCTGCGGGTATCCTGTGGACGCCGGCGGGCACATCTGCACCCTTCCCGAGGTCTGATGCCAGTTCCCGACCTGGTGACAGCCGAGTTGACGCTCACCGGCCGCATCACGACGGCTTCAAACGCCACCTTCCTGGGCCGCATCAGCGGCGTGGTAGTCGTCTATAAGCCGATAGTAGGCGAACGCCCGCTGTGGTCGGATGATCTCAGCGCCGAATCTCGGCCCGACCTTCGCGGGGCGCCTGCTCACCATTGAGCATGGGTGGCAGAAAATTCCTTGTTGAGGGCGGCTCCGGAACGGGAAAGACATCGGTGTGTGAGGAGTTGGCGCTGCGCGGGTATCACGCCATCCACGGCGACCGGGTACTGGCCTATCAGGGCGAACCGATCACCGGTGAACCTGTAACCGTCACGGGCCTCGCAGCTCGCGACCATCACATCTGGCGCGTCGACGAGGTCAAGGCTCTCATCGCGGACCGGCGGAAGGAGGAGACGTTCTGCTGCGGGGGCTGCCGCAATGTCGCGAAGTTCATCGACCTCTTCGACGGCGTCTTCGTGCTGGAGCTCGATGTCCAGACGCTGACTCGCAGGCTCGACGAGCGTCCCGAGGACGAGTGGGGTGGGAGGACGACAAGCCGAACGGGAACTCATCCTCCGATTTCATCGCACGAAGGAGGACGTTCCACCCAATGGCATCCTGATCGACGCCACCGCTCCACTAACGCACGTCGTCGATCAGATCCTGACGAAAAGCCAGGCAGCTGCGGCAGTCCGACTGGCCGACGCCGGCGTGAACCGATCCGCTTGGCCAGGGACACGATGATTCCTTCCGGTCCGCGCACGTAGGCCTTGGGTAGCGCCTCAGACGGTCGGACCGGTTCCGTTGGCGGCCCGACCTCCGCGACGGGCCACGCTCATTGCGACCGTCACCGTGTCACCGTCGCCGAACCGCTCCTGCGTGCGGACGTCCTTCCTCACGGGCAGCACGTACTCACCGTTGTGCGGCAGCAACGAGGTCTCCCATTCGGTGCCACCGATCCGCACGCGCACCGGGATGGCGCCCCACCCGTAGGTGGCCGCCGCCGCCTCGGCCCGGACGTAGTCACATACATCGGCGGGCAGCGACAACCAGTGGAACGGTGCCGGACCACGCCATTCGAACAATTCCGCGCTGAAGGTCGTGTCCACGTCACGCAACGCTAGTAGTGGAACGGCGCGTAATCAAGATTGGCGTGTTGCTCTCGCCGCGCGACCTGTATGGCTACGCGATCCTCAAGCGCGTGGGGGAGCTGACCGGCGGGGACATGCAGTGGACCGACGGGATGCTTTACCCGCTGCTGCACCGGCTTGAGCGGCTCGGCAGCGTTTCGTCGTCGTGGGGTACGTCCGAGGCTGGGCGCCGGCGCAAGCACTACGCCATCACCCCGGCTGGCCGGGATGCGCTCGCGGAACGGCATGCGCAGTGGACGGTCGTCGCCGACGCGCTCCGACAGGTATGGCAGACCGCGCAGCGGCCCTCCACCACAGCTTTGGGGTGGGCGTGATGGAGTCGCACGCGGATTTGGAGGCCCAGATCGACAGGTGGCGCGGGTACGTCCAGCGGCACCAGCCCATCTCCCCTTCCGACGTCGACGAACTGGAGGACCACCTGCGCGGGCAGATCGCCGGCCGGCAGGCGACCGGGCTCGACGACGAGGAGGCCTTCCTCGTCGGGATCAAGCGCCTGGACAATCTCGACGCTGTCTCGCGCTAGTTTGCCCGGGATCACTCCGACCGGCTGTGGAAGCAACTCGTGCTCGTCCCGGAGCATTCCGACGACGGCGGTGCGCCGCCGTGGCGGGAGCTGGCAGTTGTCCTGGCGCTCGCAGTTGGGGCGGGATTGGCGGTGAAGACCGGTTTCGCCTGGCTCGACGACGACGACGACGGCTCGGTCCTGGCGCGAAACCTCGGTCTGATCGTCTTCCCATTCCTCGCCGCGTACTTCGGGTGGAAGCGCCGGCTCACGGGGCGGGTGGTGGCGACGTTGCTCGTTTCTTTCGCCGCGCTGGCGGTCGTGCTCAACGCCTATCCGTTCGCTTCGGGCGGTTCCAGCGAGATTCTCGCCGCAATACACGCCCCGGTTGTCCTGTGGCTGCTGGCCCGGTGTGGGCTACGTGGGAGGGAGGTGGCGGTCCGAGCGCCGGCGTATGGACTTTGTCCGGTTCACCGGTGAGCTCGCGATCTATTACACGCTCTTGGCCCTGGGCGGCGCCGTCCTGGTCGGGCTCACCTTCGCGGCGGTCAAGGTGGTCGGCGCAGACCTCGAACAGGTCTTGACGGACTGGATCCTGCCGTTCGCTGTCCCCGGCGCACTCGCTGTCCCCGGCGCACTCGCTGTCCCCGGCGCACTCGTTGTCGCCGCGACCGCGTCCTGCTCATTCTCATGGACGCGATCCTCGTAGTCGTCCTGTGCCTGCTGCTCTACGCGATTTCCGCCCGCGACTCGCTCGCGCCACCCAGTCTGTTCGATGTCCTGCAGTTGGTCCTCGTCGCCGCGGCGCTCGCGGTCGGCGCGGTGATGCTCACAGCGATGATGTCCCGTATCGGCGAGTTTGGCTTTAGTCCCAATAAGGTTGCCGCGCTGGGCCTGAACCTCTTGCTTTTAGTGCACCTGGTACGGGCGGCCTGGCTCAGCGTAGGGTTCCTGCGCGGACGACGCCCGTTGACCGCGCTCGAGTGCTGGAGCCTGAGCTGGCTCAATCCGCGGGCGTCTGGTGAGAGGTGCTTGTATGGTTACCGACATAGGTCCTGGATACTTAAATTCGAACAGTCATGTGCCGTCGTCCTCCATCGCCGATGCCTACAGGGGCAGCGCCGATCCCCGGGGGAGCCATAGGAAGTAACCCATGAACATGCATGGCTTGTTTAAAAAGTCTTTGTTTCCACTCGCTGTGTGCTTTTTACTATCTGCTTGTTCGGGAGTGCCGGTGCTAAAAGTTCCAACTCATTCCATTTCTGATCTTTCGGTGCGGCCTGTGGCGATTAGAACTGATCTCATACGAATCGAGGTAATCGGAAGCGATGCGTGCCCAGTCTCGAGACAGGGCGATCTCGACGAGGGACTATTGGTGCTGCCGCCAGGATCTTCGGCAAATAAATCACCCGTGAGCATCAGTGTTGGAGGTTCCGCTTTTGAAGTAGGGCAGGCGTTCGGTTCCCCGGTCTTGGTGCCGATCAGCGGAGGCTACGACTTCGGTGGACGGCACTGGGATGTGGCTTATCAGCTACCCGCGTCCAAAATCGAACCCATGGAATAAGACAGCGACGATGGGTACACAAAATACCTCAAACAGCGACCCCAAGTCCGCGAGTGTTGTCGGCAAAGTAGGCGGTTTCCAGCACAGTAAAAGTTGGACTACACCCGAAAGCTGGAGCCGCAGATCGCGGCGCGGCGGCCGGAATGCCTGCGCCTCGGATGGGTCGACCTGCGTACGGGGTGTCGGCGGGGGGCAGGGGTACAGTCGGGGAAGGACGAGAGGGCCAGCGTCGGGGCGGGCGGGGGCTGGAGGGAGCAGTAGGACATGGCGCGGAAGGATTTTGATCCGGCACGGATGTCGTCGCGGGATTTTTATCGGTTGTTGACGGCGGTAGTGGTCCCAAGACCGATCGCCTGGGTGTCCAGCACTTCGATGGAGGGGGTGGACAATCTCGCGCCGCATTCGTTCTATACGGTGGCGTCCGTGGATCCGCCGATTGTTCAGTTCACATCGGTGGGCGAGAAGGACTCGTTGCGCAACATTGAGGCGCAGGGTGAGTTCGTCGTGAATCTCACCCCGGCTTCGTTGTTTGAAGAGGTAAATGCCACTGGCACGGACTTTCCGCCCAAGACGAGTGAGTTCGACGCGGTTGGATTATCCCGGGAACCGAGTGCGGTGGTGCGTCCTCCGAGGGTGAAGGATTCGCCGGTGGCGTTGGAGTGCAGGTTGCACAGCACCTTGCAGTTGGGGAATTGCACGCTGGTGTTTGGTGAGGTGGTCTACGCGGTCGTGTCCGCGCACGTGCTGGAGGGTGACCATCCGCAGATCGACCTTTTGGAGCCGTTGTCCCGGTTGGGGCGCGATGAATGGGGGACGCTGGGGCCGATTCAGGAGATCCGCCGTATCAGGGCGAAGGACCGGCCCGGGCACTTCGGCGAGGCCGGCCAGAACGAGTGAAACGGTAAGGAAAACGAACCCAACCGGTGAACAAGGCGTGTACACGTGTTGTTTGCGTCCCCGCGTTGCCAGTGCGTGGCGGCCTTTGTCATCGCTTCCCTCCCAGTCCTAGTTCCTGGGCAGTGTGACATTTTTGGGCCGTTCTCGCGCGCCACCGCGAGAGGAACCTGGAATTCTTCCCGGTCGAGGTCGTTCCCTTCCGAGAAAAGTTCCCATGCGGTGTTTCGGTGGAGCGGCCGTCAGAGTGGCCTGCCTAAAGATTGACAGTTCACTTATGGTTGCTGCGAGCCGAAGGCTTATGGTTACCGCGAGCCGAAGGAGGGTTCGGTGTCGAACCTCGTGGATAAAGCAACGCCGTCGCCCGTGGTCAGCCTGATTCCGGCCAGGATGGACCGGCTACCGTGGTCAAAGTTCCACTGGTCAGTGGTGATTGGCCTCGGAGTTTCCTGGGTCCTGGACGGTCTGGAGATCGAGCTTGTCGCCTCCGCCGGCTTCCAAAAGACGCTGCACATGAGCGCGGAGGAAGTCGCTCGCCGGTACGGTATACCTGATCGGCCAAGTCTTCGGAGTCCTTGTCTTCGACCGCCTGTCCGACCGGCTGGGTCGGCGGAAATTCTTCATTATCACCCTGGCGATTTACCTGATCGGCAGCGGCGTGGCGGGCCTGTCCTTCGCCGTCTGGTTCCTCTATTTGTTCCGGTTCATCGCCGGCATGGGTATTGGCGGCGAATACACCGCCATCAACTCGGCCATTGACGAAATAATCCCCTCGCATTACCGCGGCCGTGTCGACATTGCGATCAACGGCACCTACTGGGGAGGTGCCGCCATCGGCGCCTTCGCGAACATTTTCCTGCTGAACCCGAATATCGTTGCGGTGGACTGGGGCTGGCGGATCGGGTTCTTTATCGGCCCGGCGCTCGGCCTAATCATCATCTACCTGCGGCGGCACATCCCAGAGAGCCCCCGATGGCAGTTGACCCACGGCCCCGCGGACGAGGCCGAAGCCAATGTCGATCGCATCGAAGCGGAGGTGCGGGAGGAGGGCCACAAACTAACTGACGTTCCGGAGGACAAATCCCTCTCCGTCGTTGCGACGGCCAGCATCCCATTCCGTCAGATTGTCAAAGTCTTTCTCCGCAAGTATCCTCGGCGGACTCTGGTCTCGTTCGTCATGATGGTCACGCAGTCCTTCCTCTACAACGCCATCTTTTTCACCTACGCCCTGGTGCTGCAGAACTTTTACGGCACCAGTCCCAGCTCGACGCAGTACTACTTCTTCCCATTCGCGATCGGTAATCTGGCCGGACCGCTCATCCTCGGACACTTGTTCGACACCATAGGTCGCCGGAGGATGATTTTCGCGACCTATGCGCTGGCGGCCCTCACTTTGGCCGTCTCCGCGGTCCTGTTCAATATGGGGGTCCTGAACGCTGTCACTCAGACCATCTTCTGGTGCGTAGCCTTCTTCTTCGCCTCCGCCGGAGCCTCCTCCGCCTACCTGACTGTCAGCGAAACGTTTCCCCTGGAACTACGCGGCCAAGCCATCTCTTACTTTTTCGCTGTCGGCCAGATCGCCGGTGCCGTCGCCCCGGCCATTTTCGGCGTACTGATCGGAAAAGGCAGCGACCGCGGTCCGCTGACCATCGGCTATTTCCTGGGGGCCGGCATCATGCTGGTCGGAGGCTTGGTGGCCCTATTCTTCGCATTTGACGCCGAACGGAAGTCCTTGGAGGACATTGCCGATCCCCTCTCGAAATCGGCAGCGTCATGACTGAGCCTGCGCAGCACGGGTCCAAGTCAGTCATCGTTGGCGTGAGTCCCACCAGCGGGTCGGTCACCGCTTTGCGCTGGGGCGCGGACGAGGCTCGACGTCGGTCCGTCCCCCTTTTCGCCGTGAGTGCCTGGCGCGGGCCGCGGCTGCCGATAACCTCCGGTGCCCGGCCGCCGATCGTCACCAGCGACCGTGACGGGGAGTATGCCGCTGCGGAGTCGGAGCTGACCGCGCATGTAGTGGCCGTCCTGGGTGCGGAGCAGGAGGTAAGCTGCCGGGTCATTGAAGGCTCGGCACTGAAGGTGTTGCGCAAGGTCTCGCGGCAGGCAGCCCTGATCGTCCTCGACGCCCCGCAGCGCACCGATTTTTCGCAGACGCCCCGCCTTGCACAGCGGCTGGTTTACCAGGCCGAGTGTCCCGTGTTGGTGCTTCCTCCGGCTGTGTCCCGCCCCCCGGACACAGCCTTTGTCAGGGGGAGCAAACTGCTGGGCCGGAGCGTGGCCAAGGCAGTGGCGGATGCCGGCCGGCCCGAACTCCGGTTTCCCCGGACTGAACAGCCCAACCTGAAGGACTAAGCCTGTGACCCACCGATTGGCTGGTTGACGGGGGCTTCGTGCTCGTTGGATGCGTCAATCGGTTTTGGGATGATGATCCGGTGGAGCTTTTGGCTGGTGCCTTTTGGTTTCGCCAGGTCTGCCACCCGCTACCTTCCCGAGCGTTGGTCATTGCACACCCACCTATTCGCATCCCACTTTAGACTCTAGACTATGACGCCAACCGGGAAGCGACAGGTACGGGCAGAGCATCGCTGGCCGGCCGCTATCGGATTGCTCGTGGCGTTGGGCCTTTACGCCGCGCTGCCGGGCGCCTTTCTGCCAGGGCTGCGCTATGTCGTGGTAGGGGTGGGGCTTACGATGCTGATACCGGTAGTGATCCTGAATCCCCATCGGATGCGGCGTCAAAGCCGGTGGTCCAAATATGTGGCGACCGGCCAGGCACTGTTGTTGGTTGCAGCGAACGAAGTCGCGTTGGTTCAGCTCGTCATTGTGCTTACCACGGCTGGCACTGGTAATGGTGCACGGGATTTACTCTCGGCTCTGCAGGTGTGGGTGACCAACGTTATTGCCTTTGCCTTGGTCTTTTGGGAGCTGGACCGCGGCGGCCCTGTCGCTCGTCGGCACGCTCCGCGTAAGGAACTGCCGGCAGCGGATTTCAGGTTTCCCCAGGATGAAGACCATGATGCGATAGAAGAAGTGGCGGCCAGATCATCGGAGCGGATTGATTGGGTAGCCTCGTTTTTCGACTATTTTTACTTCTCACTTTCCAATTCCATGGCGTTTAGTCCCACCGACACCATGCCCTTGTCACTAAGGGCAAAAGTACTTATGGCCGCGGAGTCCTTTAGTGCCTTCGTACTGTTGGCTCTGGTGATCGCCCGCGCGGTGTCATTGCTTCATTGACGCCCGCGTGCCTCGCGACTGCCTGACGTTGGCGTGGTTTAGGTAGATGCCGTGCAGGAAAGGCGCTGACGCTCCGGCGCGGCCGGCGACGGCCGCCATGGGAATGGCGCTTATCCTGGCTTGGTGCTGATGGTCGCCGCCCTGCTGGAATCCGTCGCACGTTACACCGCTTACTTTGACGGCCATTTTGGGCTGGATGGATGCCAGATCCGCCGCACCTTCTGCCACCCGCCGGATCCCTGCCGATGACGGGCAACGACGAGGGCGAGTTCGACGTCGTGCTGCTGGCTGAAGCGCGCGATGGCTGAGGGGACCAGACCGGGCGAAGCCCTCAGCGCACGCCATCGGCAGCGTATGCCATTTCCTCTGTTCGGCGACGAGCAGCCCCTCGCGCACCTCTGCCCGCTCCGCCTCTGCGGGCATGACATAGGCAAGTAACAGCCTGCCCCCTTCAGTAACTCCGCCCCCTGGCATGCCTGCTGATGGCCAAGGGGAAACGTGGAGGCTACCTGCGCCCTCTGCAAGAGTGGCTACCTGCGCACGCCCCCGAAGTAGAGCAGGGCCGGGGCAACACGCGCATTAGTGTTGCTTTTCGGCCGAACGTCGCTTTGAAGTCCGAGCGAATCGACAAAGTGATGCTGGTGCTTCGTATCACGGTCACGTAGTTTTGGACTCGAGTTCGAACAGCAGAGGATGGAACCGGATGCCGGAACGCAGTGATCTCTTAGATAAAGCAGCAAATTTTGTGGACTCCGGCAGATTCCGGACTGATCTGGAAAAGCTGGTTGCATACCCCTCGGAAAGCTCCACAGAGGAGGGTCGAGATGCGCTGAAGTCATACCTTGATGAGGTCATCGCACCCGCCTTTCTGTCCATGGGGTGCTCGGTGGAGCGCTATGACTCGTGGCACGGAGGCCTCAACTCGTTTCTGGTGGCGACGCGGCATGAAAGCCCTGACCTGCCCACGGTTCTTTGTTACGGCCATGCGGACGTCGTCGACGGGCAGGCCTCCGAGTGGTCCGAAGGCCGCAGTCCGTGGATTCTGGGCGACGAGGGCGACAGATGGTTCGGCAGGGGTTCGGCGGACAACAAGGGTCAGCACTGGATCAACATCGTTGCCTTGAAACTGCTGCTCGGACAACGCGGAGCGCTGGGCTTCAACCTGGTGTTCCTGTTGGAAGGCGCGGAGGAAATAGGTTCCCCTGACCTCGCGGACTTCGCAGCGGAACACCACGACGTACTGCAGGCTGACGTCTTTATCGGCTCGGACGGCCCGCGCCTGGCGGCTGAAAACCCAACCGTTTTCCTGGGTGCCCGGGGCGGCATCACCTTTGACCTGGTCGCGGATCTGCGCAGCAGTTCCTACCATTCGGGAAACTGGGGTGGGCTGCTGCGCAATCCTGCCACCACCATTGCCGCAGCCATCGCGTCCCTTGTGGACGGGCACGGCATAATCGGACTTCCGGAGCTGTTGCCGGCAGGCATCCCGGATTCGGTGACCGCCGCACTTGAACTCCTTGACCTCCAACCGAGCTTCGACGACCCTTCGCCCGATCCCAGCTGGGGCGACGGAGCTCTCAGCCCCCTCCAACGCCTGTATGCGTGGAATACCTTGGAAGTCTTGGCCTTCAGCGCCGGTGACTCCGATAAGCCCGTCAACGCCATCCCCGGATCCGCACGCGCCACTCTCCAGCTTCGGTTTGTGCCCGGGACGGACATCACTTTGCTGGAACCAGCCATCCGGAGGCACCTGGACGCCGCCGGATTCACCATGGTTGAGCTCTCCGTTGGCGTGTCCTTTGCGGCCAGCCGGCTTGACCCCGCCAATCCATGGGTTTCCTGGGCGGCCCTTTCGCTTGAAAGGACCACGGGCCGCATACCGGCGATCCTGCCCAACATCGGCGGATCCCTCCCCAGCTTTGTCTTCTCGGAAGTCCTGGATCTGCCAACTTTATGGATCCCACACTCGCACCCGGGCTGTATGCAGCACGCGCCGGACGAACACCTCCTCGCCGCCGTCGCCAGGGAAGGCCTCCAAATTGCCTGCGGCCTGTTTTTCGACCTGGCAGAAACAGAGCTGCCTGATTAAAAGTTTTCCTGCCGCGTTCAGCACGCACCTTTGCCGCCGTTGTCCGGGACGATGGCCGCGGCATTGAAGTTGAGCCAGTCGGCAAGATCTTAATCAGTGCCAGCCACTGGTTCGGGCCGACCGTTTCCAACGGGTGTATATTTCAGAAACCGCTCGCCTTCCGCCGAGCGGAGGTTCCGTGAAGGAGCGTCCCATGCCGCAGGATGGGCTTGGCATCGATTCGTGGCCGCACTCGGTGGCAGCACGCTTGTTGGATCTGAGTGCCGATCTCGCCTGCGTGGCTGGATTCGACGGCCGGATCCGGGAGGCGAATGGCGCCTGGGCGGGGTTGCTTGGCTGGAGTGTCAAGGAGTTGCTTTCACGGCCGCTGATCGAGTTTGTGCACGAGGACGATGCGGCCGCGACGCTCGCGCAACTGGAGGCCGCCCAGGGAGGCACCGCCGTCGCCCGTTTCCAGAACCGGTTTCTGGCCGCCGACGGGTCAGCTCGGTGGCTGCTTTGGACGGTCGCTGGGGTGCCCGATGAGCAGGCCTTTCGGGCCGTGGCGCGTGATTTGACGGCTCGGCACGAGTCCGAGGCTCTTGTGCTTGAGAGCGAGCGGCGCTACCTGGACCTCATCGAATCGGCTCACGATATGGTGCAAAGCATTCTGCCCGACGGGCGTTTCGAGTTCGTCAACCGTGCCTGGCACGACCATCTCGGCTACACACCCGAAGAGCTGCCCGGGCTGACCTTGTTCGACATCGTTGACGAGGTCGACCATGACCACTGCACGCTCATGATCGGCGAGACCATAGCCGGAAAGTCTTTTGATCGAGTTGAGATAACGTTCGTCGCCAAAGACGGGCACACCTTCCCGGTTGAGGGCAACGCGAGGGGCAGGTTCCGTGAGGGGCAATTCGTCGCCACCCACACGTTCTTCCGTGATGTAAGCGACCGCAAGCAGACAGAAGCGCTGCAGGCCGCCTACCAAAGGCAGCTGGAGGATGAGGTCGCCGAGCGTTCCGCTGCCTTGATCCAGAGCGAAAAGCTGGCCACGCTCGGCCGTTTGAGCGCCGGAATGGCCCACGAGTTGAACAATCCCGCTGCCGCTGCCCGGCGCGGCGCGGCACTGCTGGAAGACACGTTCTCCAAGACCTGCAAGGCCCTGCTCATCCTTGCCCGCTCGGCACAGAGCCCCGCCGAGGCGGCCGCGTTGACGGAGCTTATCGACCGTGGTGCGGCGCAGGCGAAGGACGTCGACCGGCTCGACCCTCTCAGCCGGGGTGATCGCGAGGAGGACGTCGAGGCCTGGCTGGACGGGCACGGGCTCGGCGATGCATGGGAGGCCGCTGGCTCCCTCGTCGATTTGGGAATGGATGCGGCGAACCTGGACACGCTCGCCATGACCTTCGAACCGAGCCATCTCGGCAGCGCGATCACGGCGCTTTCCGAAGCACGCAACGCCTACGGACTCATCGCGCAGATCGGGCACGGGTCAGCGCGGATCTCGCAGATCGTGGCCGCGCTTAAAGATAACAGCTACATGGACCGCGCACCCGTGCAGGACGTCGACGTCCACGACGGCATTGACGGCACCCTCGTCATGCTGCAATCCAAGCTCAAGCACAGCATCGAGGTGATTCGCGACTACGGTCCCGATGTGCCGCGCATCGAGACCCTCGGCAGCGAGCTGAACCAGGTGTGGACCAATCTCATCGACAACGCCGCTGATGCGATGAACGGCTCCGGGCACTTGACCATCCGTACGCGGGCCGCAGAGGGCGGCGTCGCCGTCGAGATTGAGGACGACGGCGACGGGATCCCGGCCGGGGCGCTCGGCAAGGTGTTCGACCCGTTCTTTACGACGAAGCCCCCGGGGCAGGGGACCGGGCTGGGGTTGAACATCGCGTTCAACATGATCCGCGGCTCGGGTGGCAGCATCGACGTGAAGTCGGCCCCCGGGCGCACCGTGTTCCGAGTGTGGCTTCCGCCGCGAAGGCAGGTTACCGATCATGCAAAATGACACACAGCCCGGGAGCCGTTCATGACCGACACCGCACCCGGTCCACCGCGCCCGGTCATTCTTGCCGTCGACGACGACCCCGCCGTGCTGAGCGCCGTGCGGGGGGACCTGCGCATTCGTTACGGACGCCATTATCGGGTGATTACGGCTTCCGGGGGCACCGAGGCGGTCGAGGCACTCAACCGGCTGAAGCTCCGGGGTGACCCAGTCGCCGTCGTCGTCTCTGACCAGCGCATGCCCGAGATCACTGGCACTGAGGTGCTGACCGCAGCCCTGAAGCTTTTCCCGGACGTACGCACCGTGCTGCTCACCGCGTACGCGGACACCGAGGTTGCCATCGGCGCGATCAACGACCTGCACCTGGACTACTACATCCTCAAGCCCTGGGATCCGCCGGAGGAGCGACTGTTCCCCGTCATCGACGACCTGCTCGAGGACTGGCATGCCCACAACCAGCCAACCTACGCCGTGACCCGGCTCGTCGGCAGCCGCTGGTCGGCGCGTACCCACGAGATCCGCGACTTTCTGCAACGCAATCAGATACCCATGCAATGGCTCGACGTCGACGTCAGTGAGGAGGGCCGGCACCTCTCGGAGGCAGCCGGCGACGGTGTCCTTCCGCTCGTCATCACCCCGGATGGCAGCGCCCTGCACGCCCCCGACGTCGCCACCTTGGCTACCGCGCTGGGCCACAAGACCCATGCCGACGCCGAGTCATTTGATCTGGCGATCATCGGAGCAGGCCCCGCCGGCCTCGCGGCGGCCGTCTACGGGGCCAGCGAGGGGCTGCGGACCATCTGTGTCGAGCAACTCGTCCCTGGCGGGCAGGCCGGTCAATCCTCACGCATCGAGAACTACTTGGGCTTCCCGACCGGCATCTCTGGGGCGGATCTGGCCCGTCGTGCCGTGACTCAGGCGCGGCGGTTCCATGTCGAGGTGCTGGCGCCGACCACCATCGTGGGCCTCGATCTCTCCGGCCCCTACCCCCGCATGGAACTTGCGGATGGCTCGGCGGTCAGCTGCGGATCCATCATCCTCGCCTGTGGCGTCGCCTACCACAGCCTCGATGTGCCCGGCAGCGCCGAGTTGGAGGGCCGTGGCGTATTTTATGGTGCCTCGCTGAGTGAGCGCGACACGGTTATCGGTGAAGACATCGTCGTTGTCGGCGGGGCGAACTCCGCCGGTCAGGCGGCCGTCTTCTTCTCCGAATACGCCCGCTCTGTGACCATCCTGTGCCGGGCCAACGAGCTCGGTGCGAAGATGTCCACCTACCTGGTCGACCAGATCGCCGCGCGTCCCAACATCACCGTGCGCTGCCGCACGTTCGTTCGTTCGGTCGGAGGTGCAGATCGGCTTGAGACCATGACTATTGAGGATGCCGCAACCGGAAGTACCGAAGGCCTGGCCTCCTCAGCGTTGTTCGTGTTTGTCGGCGCCTCCCCGCGCACTGACTGGCTGCCGCCGCAAATCGCCCGCGACGACCACGGATTCATCCTCACCGGACCCGCGCTCGGCGATCGACGCCACCGTACCGTGGATGGCGATCGGGACCCGTTCCTGTACGAAACGAGCGCTCCGGGCGTGTTCGCCGTCGGCGACGTCCGGGCGGGCTCGACGAAACGCGTCGCCTCGGCCGTCGGCGAAGGGTCGGTCGCGGTCCAGTTCGTTCATCAGGTTTTGCGCAGCTGAGGGGATGATGCCCGGGCCCGCAATTTCCTCAGCGGAAGTCCGCCGCTAACACGGCGGCGGAAGCCGGAATGATGGTTTCCGGGTTTGTGCTCCCGTTCGGGGCCCCGGCGCAGATCGCGTTTGCTGCCGCGCCGAAGACGGCGATGCTGGGTTTCATGCGTCATCTCCCCAAGGTGACCCCTGAACTGCACCAGCGCTGCACCGTCCACGGTGGACTCGACGGTCAGGCCTCAGCTATGGCAGCGAGTTTGACGCTGTCCTTTTGTCCTTCCCAGGAGCCGGTCAACATGAGCTGGCCGACTGGATGCCCATCAAGTTTCAGCAGCCGGTTAACGAATAAACGGAAGTCTGCGGTTTCGATAGCGGTGCCGGCGGAGGTGGTGCGGGGCGTTGCCGCTGAGAAGTTGGGCACGGCCTCGTGGCTCGAGCCGGTGCTTTGGACGATGACCGATTGGGGCAGAACTTTTCGGTGTCCCTCGATTTCGAGGTACAGCTCTGCCTGGGGCTGGCCCAGCATTATGGTGGCCGCAAGTGCTGCCACGTAGATGGGATCGGCGCAGGCGTCATAAACCCATATAAGGCCGAGAACCGAATGCTGCATCGTTCCGACCAACCACGCCTGCGCGCCGTCCAAGGGTTCCGCCCTGTACGTGAGCGGTACTTGAATGGTGGAACTGCCGGCAGCGACGATAATCGTCTCCATGCCGACCTCTCCGGCAGGGTCATCGAACCGGTATGAACCTACTTGGCCCAGCGCTGTCGTGCCGGATTCCGGAAACCACGGCTGGCGGGGCAGCCACTCCTGAAGAAGTTCAAGCTTCGTCGGCCGCAATTCTGCTCGGTGGATAATCGCCATGAGCGCAAGCCTAACCTGCGGCGGACTGGGCTCGGACTCTTCCGCCCGTTCATCCTGTTCGGCCCGTGGGTTCGGACGCCCGCTTTAGCTGTCCTCACGTTATCGTTAGTCCCAACACATCTGACCGGGAGGGCGCATGCCGTACATTGTTGACTTCGAGGACGTTTCTACGCTCGGTCTGGAATCGTCTCCAGTCGCCGAGGCGCTCGCCGGGTTGCGCGCCAACGAGGGCCGCTACTACCGGAACAAGTATGACCACGCCTTCACCGTGAGTCCCGCAAGTGAGGTTCCGGAGGTCGTTGACCGGGTGAGTCGTATCCTCAAGGACGAGCGCGACATCGTCATCGGCTCCCAACCCCTTGAAGCGACCGCCTTCGAAGTCGATGGTTTGCGGATGGCTTACGTGTTCTATGAGTCGGGGCTGTCGATCAACGTCATGTACAGCATCGAGGACGGCGGGAAGCGGGCGGTTGGATTCAAACTTTCCGAAGGCATGGAGATTCCGGAGGAACTGGCGTCACGCTTCAAATTTGCCCGGCAGAAATCAAAGCTGGCAGGCGTTATCCGCGGCTCCTTCTTCGTGATCAAAGGCGAGTACTGACCAGCTGATGTACCGTGCCTGGTGCGGGCTCCGGGGGAAATCGCCATGCGTATGGGAGGCGCGTGGCGATCGGTACGCCGCATAGGCCGAGGTGGGGCGGCGCATCATCTGTTGTGAAATGACCGAAACATCCCGGTGTCCACTGTGATCAGGGCCGGCGACATTCCTGCAGCGTGTGCTGGAATTTACTAGGAGGTCCGAGTATATTCAGAAGCGAAAGATGACGTGGCTCACAGGCGCCCGGTAATCACTTCGGCAATCACACGGTGCAAAGGAGCATTCCATCATGGTTCGCGAGCTATCCCATTACATTGACGGACAGCATGTTGAAGGCACCTCGGGGCGTTTCAGCGATGTCTACGATCCGTGCACCGGCGAGGTCCAGGCCAAGGTGCCGCTGGCCAGTGCCGAAGAGGTCCGGAACGTGATTTCCAATGCGGAAAAGGGCCAGCTCGAATGGGCGGCTTTGAACCCGCAGCGCCGCGGGCGGATACTGCTCAAGTTCGTTGATCTGGTCAATCAGAACCTGGACGAACTCGCCACCCTGCTGTCCTCCGAACACGGCAAGACCTTCCTCGACGCGAAGGGTGACGTTCAGCGTGGCATAGAGGTCGTGGAGTTCGCCGCCGGCGCCCCGCACCTGCTCAAGGGAGAGTTCTCGGACAGTGCCGGGACCGGCATTGACGTCCACTCGCTGCGTCAGCCGCTCGGCGTCGTCGCCGGCATCACGCCCTTCAATTTTCCGGCGATGATTCCGCTCTGGAAGGCCGGGCCGGCCCTCGCGGCGGGCAACTCCTTCATCCTGAAGCCGTCCGAACGGGACCCCTCGGTGCCGCTGCGCCTCGCCGAGCTCTTCACCGAGGCTGGCCTGCCGGCGGGCGTCTTCAACGTCGTCAACGGCGATAAGGAAGCGGTGGACGCGCTGCTGGAGGACCCGCGGGTCCAGGCCATCGGCTTTGTCGGCTCCACGCCGATCGCCCAGTACATCTACGCCACCGCCGCCGCGAACGGCAAGCGCGCCCAGTGCTTCGGCGGCGCTAAGAACCACATGGTTATTATGCCGGACGCGGACCTGGACATGGCCGCGGATGCTCTGATGGGCGCCGGCTTCGGCTCCGCCGGAGAACGCTGTATGGCGATCTCGGTGGCCGTACCCGTCGGCAAAGCTACCGCCGACGCGCTCGTCGCAAAACTCGAGGAGCGGATAGCGGTCCTGAAGGTCGGCCACAGCCTCGCCAAGGACTCGGACTTCGGCCCCGTGGTGACGGCCGCCGCCAAGGAGCGGATCGAAGGCTACATCCGGGCCGGCGTCGAGGAGGGTGCCGACCTCCTGGCCGACGGCCGCGGTCTCAAGGTCGAAGGCTGCGAAGGCGGCTTTTGGGTCGGACCCACGCTCTTCGACAACGTCACCAAGGACATGACAATCTACAAAGAAGAGATTTTCGGCCCGGTTCTGTGCGTGCTCCGCGCGGAGGACTACGACGAGGCCCTGCGCCTGTGCAGCGAAAACGAGTTCGGCAACGGGGTGGCCATCTTCACCCGCGACGGCGACTCCGCCCGTGACTTCGCCAGCCGGGTCCAGGTGGGCATGGTGGGCATCAACATCCCCATCCCGGTGCCGATCGCCTACTACACCTTCGGTGGCTGGAAAGCCTCCGGCTTCGGTGACCTGAATCAGCACGGCGCGGACGCTTTCCGCTTCTACACCAAGACCAAGACCGTCACCACCCGCTGGCCGTCCGGCATTCGCACCGGCGCCAGCTTCGTCATGCCGGAAGGCAGCTGATGGCGGGGAAGCACCCCCAGGAGCCGCTCGTGGCGGAGGTGCTGTTCGAGCGCCGCGGCCGGCTGGGCGTGGTCACGCTCAATCGGCCCAAAGCCGTCAATGCGCTCACCGCGGGCATGGCATCGGCCATGCTGGCGCAGCTCACGCGCTGGGCACACGACGACGCAGTGGCGGTGGTGCTGGTCCGCGGCGCCGGTGACCGGGGGCTGTGCGCCGGCGGGGACATCGCCGCTATTTACCGCGACATGCTCGACGGCGGCGCCGCGACGGCGGGCTTCTGGGCCGAAGAATACAAGCTGAACTCGCTTATCTCGGGCTACCCCAAGCCGTACGTCGCGTTCATGGACGGACTGGTCCTTGGCGGCGGAGTGGGGATTTCCGCGCACGGCTCAGTCCGGATCGTGACCGAACGCACCCGGATGGGCATGCCGGAAACCACCATCGGTTTTGTGCCCGACGTCGGCGGAACCCTGCTGCTCTCCCGTTCACCGGGGGAGACCGGCACCTACGCAGCCCTCACCGGAGCGCACCTCAGCGGCGCCGACGCACTGTTCCTGGGATTTGCGGACCACTTCATTCCGTCCACGAAGCTCGAGGACCTCGCCGAGGCGCTGGAGAGCGAGCCGGTGGACGTCGCCGTCGCCCGGTTCGCCGGCGAGCCGCCGCCGTCCGTGCTCGCGGCGCAGCAGGAATGGATTGACCAGTGCTACTCCAGCAACGACGCCGAGGAGATACTGCGCCGGCTGCGCACAGTGGGCGCGGAAGCCGCCGAAGCCGCAGACACCATTGAAGCCAAGTCGCCGGTCGCCGTGAAGGTGGCACTGGAATCCCTGCGGCGGGTCAGGGGACTGAGCCTCGAGCAAGCCTTGGCACAGGAATACCGGGTGGGGCTGCGGTTCCTTGCCGGGCCCGACTTCCGCGAGGGCATCCGCGCCCAGGTGGTGGACAAGGACCGCCACCCGCACTGGCAGCCCGCCACACTGGCCGAGGTCAGCCGCGGCGACGTCGAATCGTATTTCGCCCCGCTGGGTGAGAATGAACTGATGCTTTCGAAGGAGCGTGACAATGTCTGATTCATCGCCGGCTGAACGAGGTCCGGCCGGGGCGCCGACCGGTCCTGTCGCTTTTCTCGGCCTTGGCCACATGGGCGGTCCGATGGCCATCAACCTGGTCAAAGCGGGCTACACCGTGACCGGCTTCGATATGGTGCCAGCCGCCTTGGAAACTGCCCGGGAGCATGGCATCACCACCGCGGACACCGCCGTCGAGGCCGTTGCAGGGGCCGCCGTCGTGCTGACCATGTTGCCCAGCGGCCAGCATCTGCTGGACGCCTACCGCGGAACCGGTGGTCGGCAGGGCCTGCTCGCCACCGCAGCGCCCGGCACGCTCTTCCTGGATTGTTCCACGATCAATGTGGATGAAGCCCGGGAGGCGGCCGAACTCGCCGTGGCAGCCGGTCACCGGGCCGTCGACGCCCCGGTGTCCGGCGGCGTCGTGGGGGCCGAAGCGGGCACCCTCACCTTCATGGTGGGGGCACTCCCGGAGGACTTCGAGGCGGTCAAAGCGATGCTCGAGGTGATGGGCAAGCGCGTGGTCCACTGCGGGGAGCACGGTGCGGGACAAGCCGCGAAGATCTGCAACAACATGATCCTGGGCGTCTCGATGATCGCGGTCAGCGAAGCGTTTGTACTGGGAGAGAAGCTGGGCCTGACGCACCAGGCGCTGTTCGACGTCGCGTCCACAGCCTCGGGCCAGTGCTGGGCACTGACCACCAACTGCCCCGTGCCGGGACCGGTGCCCACCAGCCCCGCCAACCGCGACTACCAGCCCGGCTTCGCGGGAGCCCTGATGGCGAAGGACCTCAAGCTGGCACTCAATGCGCTCGAGAGCACCGGCGTTGCCGCACGGCTGGGCCCGCTCGCTTCCGAGATTTACGATAGCTTTGCCGCCGACGGCGGCGCCGGCCGGGATTTCTCCGGCATCATCACCGATATCCGGGACAAATCCGGCGCTGGTATCCGGGACGAATCCGACACTGGCCCGTCCCCGGTCCTGACCGGCAGGGCGCCGGACAGTCCTGAACAGCAGCTGAGGGGACAGGCATGACGGAGGACTATTCAAACATTCTGGTGGAGCGCCGCGGCCGGGTGGGGCTCGTGACGCTCAACCGGCCCAAAGCGCTGAACGCCCTCAACAAGGCCACCATGGACGAGATCGTGGCCGCAGTGTCAGCCATGGATGCCGACCCCGAGGTGGGGGCAGTCGTGCTGACCGGCTCCGCCAAAGCCTTCGCCGCCGGGGCGGACATCAAGGAAATGCAGTCCAAGGTATACATGGACATGTATGCCGCGGACTGGTTCCGCGGCTGGGAAGACTTCACCCGGCTGCGTATCCCCGTGATCGCGGCTGTGTCAGGGTTCGCCCTGGGCGGGGGGTGTGAGCTCGCGATGATGTGCGATTTCATCATTGCCGGCGACAACGCCAAGTTCGGCCAGCCGGAAATCAACCTCGGCGTGCTGCCCGGCATGGGCGGTTCGCAGCGCCTCACCCGTGCGGTGGGCAAGTCCAAGGCGATGGACATGATCCTGACCGGGCGTCTGATGAACGCCGAGGAAGCCGAACGCGCCGGGCTGGTGTCCCGCGTGGTGCCGGCCGCGGACGTGGTTGAAGAGGCGCTGAAGGCCGCCGAGGTCATTGCCTCAAAGTCCAAACCGGTGGCGATGGTGGCCAAGGAAGCGGTCAACGCCGCGTTCGAAACCGGCCTGGCCCAGGGTGTGCTCTTTGAACGGCGCCTGTTCCACTCGCTGTTCGCCACCGAGGACCAGAAGGAAGGCATGGCAGCCTTCATCGAGAAGCGCCAGCCGGACTTCACCCACCGTTGAGCCGGCATCGTTGCGGCCTTTAAGCCCGGGACTCTAGCTGAAATCCCCGGCGTTGCGTCGGAAGGAGCCCAGGATGCCGATCAGCTGGTCGACATCCTGATCCACGAAACCGGACTGTGCAAACACCTCGGCGTTGAGTGCCGCCGTCGCCCGCTTCGCCAGCGTGTGCCCCTCGGGGGTGAGCTCAATGAGAGTCGTCCGCCCGTCGGTGGGATGCGGTGAGCGGACCACCAGTCCTGCGCTCTGCAACCGGTCGACAGTGTTCGTCACGGAGGTGGGGTGGACCTGCAACAGCGAGCTTGCTTTGTTCATGGGCAGCGCGCCGCTGCGGGCGAAGCTCAGCAGGGCGAGCAGTTCGTAGCGGGCGAATGTCACCCCGAACGGCTTGAGGACCCCCTCGATGCGGGCCAGCAGGATCTGTTGGGTCCGCATGATGGCGGTGATGGCAGCCATCGGGGCCGCGACGTCGGACCAGCCGTGCCTTTCCCAGTTCAGCCGGGCGTCAGCGATCGGATCACGTGGCAGCGGCGTCGCCACGGCACCTCCGGCTTCCCGTCCTGTGTCTCATGCAGCTCAGCCTAGCCTTTCAGCCCGGGGAAGTCGGCTTCGCAGTACTCCGTACCAAGGCCGGCCGGGACTACCCCTCCGCCGTGGCGTAGTTCCTCACTTCGCCGCAGCTCAACGCGCCGGATCTTGCCCGAGATGGTCTTGGGCAGCTCGGCGAATTCCAGCCGGCGGACCCGCTTAAACGGAGCAAGGTGGTCGCGGCAGTAGCGCAGGATATCCTCGGCTATGGCGGGGCCGGCCTCATGCCCTGCAGCCAGGACGACAAATGCCTTCGGTACTGAGAGCTTGAGCGGGTCGGGTGAGGGGACGACGGCGGCCTCGGCCACCGCCGGATGCTCCATGAGCACGCTTTCCAGCTCAAACGGGGACAACCGGTAGTCGGAGGATTTGAAAACGTCGTCGCCTCGGCCCACGTATGTGATGATGCCGCGCTCGTCCCTGCTTGCCATGTCGCCCGTGTGGTAGTAGCCCCCGCGGAAGGCCCCGGCGGTCTTTTCCGCGTCGCCGTAGTAGGCCTTCATCAGCCCTACGGGGCGTGGGTCAAGGCGGAGGCAGAGCTCGCCGTCGTCTCCCTCCGCTCCTGTGGCAGGGTCCACCAGGACGGCGTCGTAACCCGGTAGTGGTTTGCCCATGGCGCCGATCTTGACCGGCTGGCCCGGCGTGTTCGCGATCTGGACCGTGGATTCGGTCTGGCCGAAGCCGTCGCGGATGGTCTGGCCCCAAGCCCGCTGCACTTGGTCGATCACTTCGGCGTTGAGCGGCTCTCCGGCGGACACCACCTTCGTAGGTGGGTTCTTAAGCTGGGTCAGGTCGGCCTGGATGAGCATGCGCCATACGGTGGGAGGCGCGCAGAAGCTCGTCACGGACTCGCGGTCCATCTGCTCCATGAGCGCCTTGGCATCGAAACGCTCGTAGTTGTAGATGAAAACGCAGGCCTCCGCGATCCAGGGTGTAAAGACGTTGGACCAGGCATGCTTCGCCCAACCGGGTGAGGCGACGTTTAGGTGCACGTCGCCGGGTTCCATTCCAATCCAGAACATCGTGGACAGGTGGCCCACCGGATAGGACGTGTGCGTGTGCTCCACGAGCTTGGCCTTGGAAGTGGTGCCCGAGGTGAAATAGAGCAGCAGCGTCTCGTCAGCGCGGGTTGGTGCCTCCGGGACGAAGTCGTTGCCCGCACGGACGGATTCGGCGTACTGCAGGGCCACCGGATTCGCTGTCCCGTCACCGACTTCGATCAGGGTGTAATCGCCTGGGACTTCGTCGAATTTCCTGATATTGGCGCTGCCGACGGCGACCCAGTCCGCTTCGCCGCGCTCCACCCGGTCCTTCAGGTCAGGTGCCCCCATCAGGGTAGTGGTGGGAATCATGACGATGCCCAGCTTGATGCCTGCGAGCATAAGTTCCCAGAGTTCCAGCTGGTTGCCGAGCATGATGATCATGCGGTCGCCGCGCCGCACGCCATGGTCCCGCAGCCAGTTGGCCACCTGCGCCGAGCGCACGGACAGGTCCGTGAAACTGCGCCGCGCGGCAGTTCCGTCCTGCTCGACAATCACGAGAGCAGGTTTGTCCGCTGTGGCCGGGTCTGCCGCAATCTGGTCGAACCAGTCCAGAGCGAAGTTGAAGTGCTCAAAGCGCGGCCATTGGAATTCTCGGCGGGCAGCCTCGTGATTTTCGCGGAGGTCAAGCAGACGGTCGCGTGCTGCGCGGAATTCCTCAGTGACTGTCATGGAGCACCTTTCGAAGTGTAGGGGCGAAGCCATTCAGGGCCCGACGGCGTTGCCCGGAGGCTACCAGCCATCCAGTGATCCCCATCACCATGCAATATACTAGGACATCCAAGGGTTTGGAAGAGTCGACCGAGTGCATGACCGGATCACCACGAAGGGAAAATGCCCGTGCAGCCACAAGGACATGCCAGCGGACAGAGCCTTGCTGAGGAGAAAACGAAGCTGCGCCCTAAAACTGCGACAGGGCCTGCAACCGGTCCCGTGAGCGAGGCCAGCATGACGCCCCTGCCCTTCCCGGAGGCGGATCTTATGTACATCGTCGAGCTGCTTCCACCGGAGGAAAAGTTGCGCTACCAGGAAGTCCGCGACTTCCTCCAGTCGAGGATCCGGGCGGCCTCGATCGACTACTGGAACCGTGAGGAGTTCCCCTTCGGGCTCGTTGCCGAGCTTGGTAAATACGGCCTTGGAGGCCTGCAGACGGATGGGACCTCAAAACTGTTCCAGGGCCTGATGTACGTCGAGGTGGCGCGGGCCGATGTCTCCCTGTCAGCCCTGGTGGGGATCCACAACGAGCTGATCGTCGGCATGATTGATGCGCTCGGCTCGGAGGAGCAGAAGGCCAAGTGGCTGCCTGGGCTTGCCGCCCTGACTCAGATCGGGGCATTTGCCCTTACCGAGCCGAACCATGGCTCGGACATCGCGGGCGGTCTGGCCACCACCGCACGGCTGGAGCATGACGAGTGGGTAATCAACGGCGCGAAGCGCTGGATCGGCGCCGGAACCATTGCGGATTTCGCCCTCGTCTGGGCCCGCGATGTCGCCGACCAGCAGATCAAAGGCTTCATCATTGAGACGGACCGCCCCGGCTACACCGCCACAAAGATCGCCAACAAAATCGGGCTGCGCATCATGCAAAACGCGGATATAGTGCTCGACGAGGTCCGCATCCCGAAAACAAACCTGCTGCCCGGCGCCACTGACTTCTCCAAGGCCAACGAGCTGCTGCGCGACTCGCGCGCCTGGGTTGGCTGGCAGGCTGCCGGCATCCAGCTGGCCGCATTCGACGTAGCCCGTTCGTACGCGCTGGAGCGAAAGCAGTTCGGTAAAGAACTGGCGCGCTTCCAGCTCATCGCGCAGCAGTTGGCCGAAATTCTGGGAAACGCTTCCGCATCGCTGGCTCTGATGGCACAGCTGGCCCGTGTCCAGGAGGAGGGCAGGCTCGAGATGGTCCAGGCGGCGATGGCCAAGTCGACCACCACTCGGCTGGCCCGCGGTTCGGTGGCTATGGGCCGGTCTCTGATGGGCGGCAACGGGATCAGCAGCGACTACGAGATGGGCAAGCTCTTTGGTGATGCCGAAGTCCTTTACACCTACGAGGGCAGCTACGAGATAAATTCACTGATCGTGGCCAGGGGTGTGACGGGCAAGTCGGCCTTTGTTTAAGCGTGCGGTCTCTGCCTCGGACCGTGCCTCACACGCCTGGCTCAGGGGTCTCCAAATCGATGATTCGATCTTTCAGTTCCTTAATCTGGCTCGGTAGCGCCGCGATTTCCATGGGACCTTGGTCGGTCGACCGTGCGGGATGCGGATTTGCCAGCGATAAAGCGGGAAGCTCAAATGTGCGCGGGAACAAATCCCAGTCCGATGGTATTGGGTTGGTAGCATCGGGGGATGGCTATGAATCTGCGTGTGCCGGCGGACCTTGATCGGGAGCTGGAGCAGCTCGCTGCGGAGGAGCACACGGCGAAGTCGGCGCTGCTGCTGCAGGGTCGCCGCCGTCGGCGGGAGCTCGCAGCGAGCACCGAGTTCGTCGCGGGCCATGACGCGGAATTGCTGACACGCCTCGCGGATGCATGACGTGATCGAGCGGGGCGACGTACTTGAGGCGCAAAAACGGATTGCTGGCTATGTTCGGCGCACACCGTTGATCCACGCGGGCAGCTCCGCGGCCTCCCTGTGGTTCAAATGCGAGTTTATGCAGCACACCGGCTCGTTTAAGGCCCGGGGCGCCTTCAACCGACAGCTCGCCGCCCTGGCACGGGGGGAGCTTGATCCGGGTATCGGCGTCGTAGCAGCGTCCGGTGGGAATGCGGGGCTGGCACATGCTTACGCAGCAGCGAGACTGGGAGTTCCTGCAACCGTCTTCGTGCCCGAAACCGCTCCCCGAATAAAGGTCCAGCGGCTTCTGCAATACAAGGCAACCGTCCGCCAGGTGGGGGCAGAGTACGCGGAAGCGTATGGCGCCGCCATTGAGTTCGTTCAGTCCAGCGGCGCATTGTTTTGCCATGCCTACGACCAGCTCGAAGTCGCCGCCGGAGCAGGCACCATCGCAGAGGAAATTTTCGAGGATCTGCCCGACGTCGACACAATTGCCGTGGCGGTTGGCGGTGGTGGCCTGTACGCTGGTATAGCCGCAGCCGCCGAGGGACGGGCGAACGTCGTCGCCGTCGAACCCGTTAACATCCCAACCCTGCATGCGGCCCTACGGGCTGGCAAGCCCGTCGACGTACCCGTTTCAGGCGTAGCAGCGGACTCGCTCGGCGCCCGACGGGTGGGTGAGATCGCGTTTAGCATGGCCTCCCGCGTACCGCCGACTTCAGTTCTGGTAGGGGACCACGACATAGTCGCCGCCAGGCAGGACCTATGGAGCGAATACCGAATTCCTGCAGAGTACGGTGCCGCGGCGGCCTTGGCCGCGTTCAGTTCAGGCGCCTACGTCCCCCGCAAGGGAGAGCGCATCGCCGTCGTCGTCTGTGGTGCCAACACCGACCCAAGCACGCTTGAGGACTCGGGCGACGCCCTCCCTGATGTTGACCAGCAGAGGTGACCAGCAGAGTTGACCAGCCGCTGACGTGGGTGGCTGCGGTTCCTGAGACAAAGTCACGCCTGCGCCCGCCGCGCCTAAACCGCGGTGCTCCGGTGGAATGCATAATTTGAGGATGAAATTCACCACCATCATTCAAGGCAGCGGCAACAAAGCAGGCATCGAGGTCCCCGAGGACATCGTGAGCGCACTCGGTGCCGGGAAGCGGCCGCCGGTCGTCGTGACCATCAACGGCAAAAGCTACCGCAGCAGCATCGCGGTGATGGGCGGCCAGAATATGGTCGGTGTCAGCGCGCTCAACCGTGAACTGACGGGAGCCGCCGCCGGAGACACCGTGGAGGTGGACATCGAATTGGACACGCAGCCGCGGATCGTCGACGTTCCCGACGACCTCGCCGCCGCCCTGGAGGCGGAACCCGCGGCGAAGGCGTTCTATGCGACGCTGAACTACAGCAGCCAGCGTCGTTATGTGGAGCCGCTCGCAGATGCCAAAACGGCAGAAACGCGCTCCCGTCGGGTCGCCAAGGTGGTGACCGACCTCAAGGCCGGCAAGAAATAGCCCTGCGCAGCCCGCGCCAACATGGCGAACCCTAGCTGGTGGTTGCCTGGCCTTGGGTCTTCGCCGTCGAGCTCGTGTGCCCACTTTTGAGGCCAGGCATGGCGACGACGGCGATCACGGTCAGCACGGCACTCATCAAGACCGCCACGAACACGGCGGAGGACGCCGAGATGATGGTGTCCGGGTTTGTGCTCCCGTGCGGATCGCCGGCGTAGATCGCGTTTGCTACCGCGCCGAAGACGGCCACTCCGAGGGCGCTGCCGATCGATCGGGCGAAGAGGTTGGTGCCGGTGACCACCCCGCGCTCATTCCATTCCACGCTGGATTGGGCTGCGATGAGTGTTGGGGTGGCAACCAGACCCAGGCCGAGTCCGACGATGAAGCAGCTGGTGGCCACGAGTACGACGTTGGGCACGGGCGCGGTGAGGGCGAGTACGGTGACCCCGATGACGGCGAGGGTAATGCCAATCAGAGCCGTCCGCCGGAATCCGATCCGCAGGTAAAACCGTCCCGCCTGTGAGGCGCTGATTGGCCAGCCGAGGGTCAGGGCCGCCAAAGATAGACCGGCCAGGATGGGCGACGTCGACAGGGCGCCCTCGAGGAAGGTGGGAACGTAAGAGGTCAGGCCCAGCACGATGGCGCCGACGCCGAAGGAGATTAGCGCCGTCGTCGTCAGCAGCCGTCGCGAGACGACCCACGGCGGGAGCACGGGTTCGGCGGCCCGGCGCTCAACCAGCAGGAACACGGCAAAGGCGACGGCTCCGATGGCGAACACCGCGATGCTGATCGGTGAATTCCAGGCCCAGGCCTGACCGCCCTGCAGGGCTCCGAGGATGATCAGGCTGAGCGCGACGGTGAGCAGCACTGCTCCGGGATAGTCCACCCGGTGCTTGGTGCGCCGGACATCCTCGTGGAAGGTGCGGACCAGCATCCAGCCGGCGAGCAGGCACAGCGGGACGTTAATGAGGAAGATTCCGCGCCAGAAACCAAGGGAGGAGAACACGCCACCGAGCGTTGGGCCGACGACCGAGGAGATTGCCCACACGCTGGCGAGGTAACCCTGGACCTTCGCGCGCTCCGCCACGGTGTAGATGTCGCCCGCGATGGTGATGGCCATTGGCTGGACGGCGCCCGCGCCAAGGCCTTGGAGCACTCGAAACGCAATCAGCGCCGGCATGCTCCAGGCGATCCCGCACAGGATCGAGCCGAGCAGGAAGAGGGCGATGCCGCCGAGCACGATCGGTTTGCGGCCGATCATATCCGAGAGCTTGGCGTAAACGGGCACGGAGACGGCCTGGGCCAGGAGGTAGGCGGAGAAAAGCCACGGGAACGAGGAGAACCCGCCGATGTCGTGCACGATCGACGGTACCGCGGTTGCCACGATTGTTGAGTCGATGGCAACCAGGCCGGTTGAAAGCATCAGGGCGATCAGGATGGGCCCGCGCTGGGAGCGAAAGCCAACTTCCGCGGCAGTCGTTGTCGTCACGTAATCTCACTTCCGTCGGCGCCCACAGCGCTTGGACCGCGGAACCGGGTGCCGGCTCCCAAACGTTAACCGCGGGGCGGCAGGAATTAGTCCCGGCCGGCCCGCCGGCTTCGACCGCGACGGGGAAGGTGAGCAGCCGGTACTCGTCGACGAGGCCGGCCGCGGCGAGCTGGACGGCTATCGAGCCGCTTCCAATCACGACGACGTCACGCGTCTGCATTTTGGCCGCCACCCAGGTTGTTAGGGGCTCGAAGATCCGGCTCGAGTTGGCCCACACTGCTGGATCGACCTCATGGTGAGTGACGACCCCTTTGGCGGCACCATTTATTGCCTGGGAAAAGGGGTCGTCGCGTGGAGGCCATAGCGTGCTGAAGTGCTCCCACGTCCGGCGGCCGAAAAGCAGAATGCCGTGCTCCAGGATCGGGCCGAGCCCGAACTTGTCTCCGGCCACGCCCTGTGGACCGTAACTCATGGCCCATTCGCCGCACGCAGTCCCACCGCTTCCGTCGGGATCCTCCACGACGCCGTCGAGGGTAATGAATTGGGCAACGATCAACCGTCCCATGATGTCTGCTCCTTCTTGAGGTGAATGCTGAGTTGCATGCTTCACCAAGACATACGCACCAGCGCGCGCAAACTCATCGGTGCGTGGAGAACTCAGCTTCAAAGAGAGCGGAAAGTCGTGCATCCTGGTAGACGAGCACATGTTCGACAGCGCCGGAACCATCGCCGTCGAACAACTGCAAGGTATGTGGCTCCAACGCCTGCGGCGTTCCCCGGTAGAGCAGAATGCCGTGCTGTCCATTGGCGGAGACCGTGCGCGTGCTCCAGCCTGTCCCGCGCCAGGCGAACAGATGTTTCATGAAGGCTCGATAGGGCTCACGTCCGAGCGCCCAGTTCGGCACGGGGGGCATTTCGAAGACGACGTCCTCGGCCACAAGCGACGCCAGCCCGTCCGCATCCGCTCGCTCAATCGCGCGCGCATACCGCTCCACGACACCAGCTGCCAAGGGCTGCCTCCGCGGCGCTCCCTTTCGAATCGCGTCGCGGGCCCGCCCCAACGCGGAGTTTACGGATGCAACGCTCATCTCAAACACGGCGCCTGTTTCCGCGGCAGTTAAGCCCAGCACGTCACGAAATACCAGGACCCCGCGCTGCCGTGGTGGCAACCTCTGAAGCATTGCCGTCACCGCAAGCCTGACGTCCTGTGCCAGCTCGGCGGATGTCTCGACGTCGGACGTTATGCGCCACTGGGTAGGCGCCGGCATGAGCCACGGGACGTCAAGGGCGGGCACAAGGGGTGCGCCAATCTCCAGTCCGGAATCCCGAAGATCGCTGGGCAGCGGACGGCGGGGCGTTTGACGCAACCGATCGATACAGACGTTCCGGGCGATATGAAAGCACCAGGTCGCCAACGAGGCGCGCTCCGCGTCAAATGAGGACCGGGCACGCCAAGCACGCTCCAAGACGTCCTGCGCGGCATCCTCCGCATCGAACGGCGATCCCAGCATCTGATAGCAGAAAGCGATCAATCCTCGACGCAATCCTGCCAGCTCGGCCGCCGTATAGTGAGCCACGACGCCAATGCTACGTGCAGTCGACCGAACAGGGAATGGGCCTGGCAGGACCAGCTGCGGTCGATCATCCGTGCGGACCATGCACCACCCGCCACGCAGGGCAGCGGCTAACCGGTGACCGGTTCGAGATAAGGGTGGGTCGCCACCAGCTCAAACAGGGCAGCCTCGACCGCGCGGGTACGTGCCAGCCGCCGGAGTTCACGCGGAACAGCCAGCCAGTATTTTCGGCGGATGCGGATTGTATCTTCAAGGATCCGTACGAGCCGCTGATCGGGTTGGCCTATGTACAAGGGCAGAACCGCAACGCCGAGGCCCGCGACGGCCGCCATCCACTGTCCTGTGATGTTGTTTGTCTGGATTGCGGGACGGAGCCCTGGAAGCGCGGAATCAAGGAACCTCAAGTCAGGTATGTCCAGGAGTAAATCCACATAGCCGATGACCGAATGGTCCTGGAGGTCGGCCACCCGCGTGATCGGCCTGCTGGCCTCAAGGTATTTCGGGGCAGCGTAGAGTCCCAGCGGATAAGTGGCCAGCTCGGTGGCGTCGACACCCCTAATTGTTGGCTTGGCCAGCGAAATCCCTACGTCAAATTCTTTTGTAGCCAGAAGGTTCAAACGGGTCGCCGTTACTATTTCGATCGCCAGGTCCGGGTGTTTGCTCCTCAGTCCTCCGAGCCCAGGGCTAAGCACGAAGGCACCAAATCCGTCGGGGGTGGCTATCCGGACAGTTCCCGACAATCTTCCGGGTCCGGATCCGAGCTCTTCGGCCGCTGCCAGAAGGGAAGATTCAACGGCTTCGGCATGAACGGCAAGACGTTCACCGGCGTCAGTAAGTTTCCAGCCTCCTGCCGAACGCACGAAGAGCCGCGACCCGGTGGTCCGCTCCAAGTGCGAAATCCGGCGTCCCACGGTGGTGTGATCGACGGCTAGTCCACGGGCAGCAGCGACTAGCTTGCCCGTCCGGGCAACTTCGAGAAAGAAACGCAGATCGTCAGCCGAAATCATTCAGTCAGCCTAGCGTGCAAATGTGCACTGTGGAGGGCATCTTTGGTTCTTGAACTGGCGTCTGAGTGCAGCGAGACTTGAAGCGTTGACTTGCACAGCACCGTCCAGGCACGCATTGGAACGGTCAAACAGCAGAGGTGTTCCATGGTCGCTAACATTGCTCTCCCGAAAGTCATGAAGGTAGGAGGAGGAGCCGTTCATCAAACTGGCGCCCTCGTGGAAGAACTGGGCGGCACGCGGCCACTCATCGTTACCGACGCGTTCATGGTGACAACGGGCATCGTTGACTCCATCATCCGGTCACTGGAAAACAGTGGACTGGAAGTTGCTGTCTTTTCCGGTGTGGTCCCGGATCCCACCACCGATTCCCTGGAAAAGGGCGTCGCTGCTGCAAAGGCGCACGCAGCCGACGTGGTCATCGGTCTTGGCGGAGGCAGCGCGATCGACACCGCCAAAGCCTTGGGACTGCTCAGCCGCCAAGGCGGACTGATGCGCGATTACAAGGCTCCACGCAACAACAACGGGCCCGCGGTTCCTGTTGTCGCGATACCTACAACCGCAGGTACCGGGTCGGAAGCCACGCAGTTCACCATTATCAGCGACTCCGATACCCACGAGAAAATGCTCTGCTCCGGCATCGCATTCCTCCCGCAGGCGGCCATCATCGACTACGAACTCACACTGACGATGCCTCCGCGACTGACCGCGGACACTGGGATTGACGCGCTGACCCATGCCATCGAAGCCTACGTCAGCCGCAAAGCCAACCCCTTCTCCGATGCCTTTGCCCTCACCGCCATCCGGACCATTGGCGTAAACCTTCGCCGGGTATACGCTGACGGATCGGATGAGAAGGCCAGGGAGGCCATGATGCTGGCAGCCACTCAGGCGGGCATCGCCTTCTCAAACTCAAGCGTCGCCCTGGTGCACGGGATGAGCCGGCCGATGGGCGCGCACTTTCATATCGCCCATGGGCTGGCCAACGCCATGCTTTTTCCTGCCGTCACTGAATTCTCCGTTTCGGCTGCGGAGCCAAGGTATGCCGACTGCGCCAGGGCTCTCGGCCTCGCCGCAGACAGCTCAGATGGGGACGCTGCCAAGGCGCTTGTTGCCGAACTGCACGCGCTCAACCGCGATCTCGAGGTTCCAACTCCACAGGCTTTTGGCATCGATCAGGATGCCTGGGAAGAAAAAATCACGCTGATGGCCGAACAGGCGCTGGCATCCGGGTCCCCGGCCAACAACCCCGTCGTCCCTGACGCGGAGCAGATTCAGGGCATCTACGCCACAATTTACGCCTGACACTTTCCATACCAACGGCATAACAACGATTTACGGCCACTCTGCTGGACTGAGCAGCCGGGCCACGACCAACACCTAAGGAGTCAGTATGACGAGGACTATTAATCATTTCATTGATGGTGCGGAAACGTCGGGGGTGGGTGAGCGTACGCAGCCGGTTTTTAACCCGGCGACGGGTGCTGTTTCGGCTGAGCTGCGGTTGGCTAACCGCTCGGATTTGGAGACTGCTGTTGCCGCTGCCCGCAGGGCCGCGGACAGTTGGGGTGATGTGTCGTTGTCCAAGCGCACTAACGTCTTGTTTCGGTTCCGTGAGTTGGTGGCCGGGCATGTGGATGAACTGGCGGCGCTGATTACTGCTGAGCATGGGAAGGTCCTT
>NZ_JADPVH010000051.1 GCF_026932795.1 Paenarthrobacter sp. Z7-10
GGCGCCGGGGTTACTGGGGTCGTTCATCCACGCCGGCAGTTCCGCCAAATCCAGCAGGTGTTGAATCCCGCAGGGGTCCAGCCCCAACAGTGCAAGCACGGCCCCCATCGGATCCAGCACTCCGGGCGCGTCATCATCGCGGCCCAGCTCATCACAATGGGCCGCCAGTTCCCACGCCAACGGATTTTCGCCATGCCGATCGGCCTCCTCGAGCCGAAGCCCAAGAACCGCATCGAAACCCTGAACCAAATCCATACCAACAGCCTACAAACAGCCACCGACAAAACTCCCGGCCCATCCACACACCATCAATGCACACACACGTCGAACCACACACATCCCAGCGAACCGGCATCAGGGCCAGAAAATCAACAGCTGTGGCAGCCTCGTTCAAGGGTTAGCCACTTTAGCGGGCCTCGCGGCCTCGCCCACATGGCTCCAAAATACGGCAGATAAGTATCTTGGGAAGGTCCTGCCGGGGGGTGGCACGGAATCCGGCGCCGTCGGATTGCCGTGCCGTAGAATGGAAATGCCAGCAGGAGATATTCGCGAGAGGTTCTAACCGGTGGGAGAGATTTCAGGCCACGTGCCGAAGCTATGACAGATACAGCAGCAGGAAACAGCAGTCAGGCTTCGGGAGCGCGTCCGGGCGGGTCAATATTTCCGCATTCGGTCGGGGACCTGCGCACGGAGATCGTTTCCTTCGGGACAGCGGAGCAAATGGTCCGCTCGTTGGGGGCCCGGGACGAGGCACTGCGGTTCGTTGAGGCAAGCTACCCTTCCGTCAGTTTTAACGCTCGCGGCAACGAGTTGTCCATCACCGGACCGGCCGTGGAGGTCCCAAACATTTTGCGCCTCTTCGAGGAGGTGCGCGGCCTGGTGGAACGGCAGACGACTGTAACGCCGGCCGTGTTGGAGCAACTGGTGACTATGCTGCACTCGCAAAGCGCAGCGTCCCCGGCCGATATCCTGACCCACAATATTCTCTCCAGCCGTGGCAAAACCATCCGGCCCAAAACGCTGAACCAGAAGAACTATGTCGATGCCATCGACGCGAACACGATCGTCTTCGGCATCGGTCCTGCGGGCACGGGCAAAACGTATTTGGCAATGGCTAAGGCGGTACAGGCGCTGCAGCAGAAGGAAGTCAACCGAATAATTCTGACGCGGCCGGCGGTGGAGGCGGGGGAGCGGCTGGGATTTTTGCCCGGCACACTCAGCGACAAAATTGATCCTTACCTGCGCCCGCTCTATGACGCGCTGCACGACATGATGGATCCGGATTCGATACCGCGGCTGATGGCCGCGGGTACTATCGAGGTCGCTCCGCTGGCCTATATGCGTGGACGGACCCTAAATGACGCCTTCATCATTTTGGACGAGGCGCAGAACACCACCGCCGAACAGATGAAAATGTTTCTGACCCGCCTCGGTTTCGGGGCCAAGATGGTGGTGACAGGAGACGTCACCCAGGTGGACCTGCCGACTGGAACCCGTTCGGGGCTGAGGATGGCGGCACAGATCTTATTGGGTATTGATGATATTAATTTCACCACGTTGGACGCCTCCGACGTGGTCCGCCACCGCCTGGTGGCCGACATTGTCACAGCCTATGGCCGTTGGGACGAAGAGCAGCATGCGGGGCCCGGAAACAGTGTCCGCTCCAACGGCCGGGAGCCCAGCCATGAGCATTGAGGTCAATAACGAATCCGGGGTTGACGTAGCCGAAGCGGAGCTGGTTCGAATGTCGCGCTTCATCATGGAACGGTTGTACGTCCATCCGCAGACCGAGCTCTCCATTATCCTCGCGGATGCCGAGGCCATGGAGAAACTGCACATTGAGTGGATGGATGAACCGGGGCCCACCGACGTGCTCTCGTTCCCAATGGACGAACTCCGGCCTGGAACACCGGAACGTCCATCACCGGCCGGACTTCTGGGCGACATTGTGATCTGTCCGCAGGTGGCGGCTGAGCAGGCCGCCACTGCCGGCCATCCCTTGGCCGAGGAACTGCTTCTGCTGACCACCCACGGCGTGCTCCATCTGTTGGGTTACGACCACGCCGAGCCGGAAGAGCAGGAAGAGATGTTTTCGCTGCAGCGTGATCTCCTCTCCAGCTTCCTAGGCAAGCAGGCACCTCGGGAGACCATGCAGTGATCACTGCGGCCCTGATTGCCATGGGGCTGGTTTTCGTGGCCATCGCTGCCGTGCTGACCGCCGCCGAGGCAGCCTTTAATTATTTTCCCCGACACGATGCCGAGGCGGTGGCTGCGCGCGGTCACCGAACCTCGCTGCTGCGGATTCTTTCCGCGCCGGTGGCGCACATGAACGCCCTGCGCTTTTGGCGGGTCTGGTTTGAAATGGCGGCGGCCGTCACCGTCGCCGTGCTGTTCCTGAACCTGTTGCACAATGTCTGGATAGCTGGTTTGTTGGCAACGGCCGTCATGGCTGGCATTGGTTTCGTCCTGGTGGGAGTATCGCCGCGGCAGTGGGGCCGGCTGCATTCAGCTGCCGTGGTGGGTGCCACCTCGAAACTGGTGCGTTTCCTCTGCTGGGTGCTCGGGCCGATTCCGGGCTGGCTCGTCGAGCTGGGCAGCACGGTGGCTCCCGGGGCGCCGCGCGGCGATGATGCATTCGTCAGTGAGGAGGAGTTCCGCGAATTCGTGGACCGCGCCAGTGAATCTGAAATGATTGAGGACAACGAGGCTGAATTGATCCAGAGCGTTTTTGAGCTGGGAGACACCCTGGTTCGCGCGGTCATGGTGCCCCGGACAGATATTGTCAGCGTGGACGAAGATACCTCGCTCGAAGATGCACTGACGCTTTTCCTGCTCTCTGGCTATTCCCGCATCCCGGTGATCGGCGAAAACACTGACCAGATTCGGGGCATTCTTTACCTCAAGGATGTGGTGGCTGTGGCCCATCGTCTGCCCCCGGGTGAGGCGGCGCCGCCGTTGGCCTCGATCGCCAGGGGCGTGCGCTACGTGCCCGAGTCAAAGCAGGTCAGCGACCTGCTCAAGGAACTGCAGCAGGAATCGACGCATGTGGCAATTGTTATTGATGAGTATGGCGGGACCGCCGGGCTGGTTACCCTCGAGGATCTGATTGAGGAGATCGTCGGGGAGATCGTGGATGAATACGACTCTGAGGCACCGGAGGTGCAGAACTTGGGTCAGGGAAAATACCGGGTCAGCGCGCAGCTGGGGATTGACAACCTGGGTGAGCTCTTTGGTTTGGACCTTGCCGACGACGAAGTGGACACGGTCGGTGGGCTGCTGGCGAAGTACCTTGGCCGGGTGCCGATCGTGGGCAGCGAGGCGGAGGTCGAAGGCATCCGGCTGCACGCGGAGCGCCTGGAGGGCCGCCGCAACCGGGTCAGCCATATTATTGCCACCCGGTCCGCCCCGGCGGACACTGAAATAGCAGGATTGATGAACCACTCGGACAGCGCCGCAGGGAGCGAATTATGAAGAAGCCGCAGAATCAGGCACCGGACGGAAAGCAGGGGAAATCCGGCTTTCGGGCCGGATTCGCCGTTCTTGTTGGACGGCCCAACGCCGGTAAGTCCACGCTGACCAACGCCTTGGTGGGCCAAAAGGTCGCGATAACATCCGCCAAACCGCAGACTACCCGGCACGCCATCCGTGGAATCGTCCACCGGGAGGATTTCCAGCTGATACTGGTTGACACCCCCGGACTGCATCGACCGCGGACGCTGCTGGGTCAGCGGCTCAACGACCTGGTCTCTGACACCCTTGCCGAGGTGGACGCCGTCGGCTTCTGCCTGCCTGCCAACGAAAAGATTGGCCCCGGCGACAAGTTTATTTCCGCCCAGCTCGCCAAGCTGGGGCGCCAGCCCGTCGTGGCACTTGTGACTAAGACCGATCTGGTGGACCGGCAGGCGCTGACGGAGCAGTTGCTCGCGGTTGCCGCGCTGGGACGTGAGGTGCTGGGCGGGGACGGCTGGGCGGACGTCGTGCCGGTATCGGCCGTTGACGGATTCCAGGTGGAAACCGTCTCCTCGGTGTTGGCCGGCTTTATGCCGCTGTCGCCGCCGCTTTATCCTGACGGTGAACTGACAGACGAACCCGTCGCCGTCATGGTTGCGGAGTTGGTACGGGAGGCTGCGCTGGAGGGCGTTCGGGATGAACTGCCGCACTCCATCGCCGTGGTGGTGGAGGAAATTGTGCCTCGTGAGGGGCGGTCGGCGGAGAACCAGCTGCTCGATGTCCGCGTCAATCTCTACGTCGAGCGCCCCTCCCAGAAAGCCATTGTGATTGGCCGTGCCGGATCGAGGCTGCGCGAGGTGGGAAGCAACGCCCGGCACAGCATCGAAGCGCTGCTGGGCACTCGGATTTATCTGGACCTGCACGTGAAAATTGCCAAGGATTGGCAGCGTGACGCGAAACAGCTGGTAAAGCTGGGCTTCTGATCCGTCGGCAATTCGGCCTCGCGGCGCCCGGACGTTCAGCATGCCTTAAGGAACTTCCCAGTTTGGGCCCGTACACTGCTTTCTAGAGTTTGCAGCCAACGGAAGGTTTATTCATGGGGCCTCGTCGTCCCGGAGATGGCGGGGGAAGTGCCGGGAACGGCAGCCCCGCGGCCGCCCCCGCCGGGGCGGGTCCGGCCCGGTACGGGCCACGAATTGGGCGCCACTTTGGTGCGCGCCGGGGCTTTCCCTTGTGGTTCAAGATAACCGCGGCCTCGGTCGCCGTCCTGCTGGTGGCGGTCATTGCTGGCGCCGGCGTGCTGCTGATGCGGCTGCAGAACAACGTGCAGGTGGCCGATCTGAACCTCGGCGCCAGCGCCACTGTGGGCCAGGCAGCCAACGACAATTCTGATGCACTCCAGATCCTTATCCTGGGCACGGACACCCGCGACGGTGCCAACAGCGAATACGGCAGCGCCGCCGATTCCACCGGCTCGGGGCACTCGGACGTCATGATGCTGATGAACATTTCCGCGGACAACAAACGGGTCAGCGTGATCAGCTTTCCGCGGGACCTGATGGTCCCTATCCCGGCATGCAAGGATCCCAAGTCAGGCACCCCGAGCCCTGCGCAACCGCTGGGACAGCTGAACACGGCCCTGAGCCTGGGCGGGCCAGGCTGCACAGTGGCGGCGATTAACCAGCTGACCGGGATGAACATCGACCATTTCATGCTGGCGGATTTCACCGCAGTCAAAGACCTGTCCAACGTGATAGGCGGCGTGGAAGTATGCGTGGACCATTCGGTCAACGACGTAAACGGGTCGGGCCTGGTGTTGCCGAAGGGAACGAGCAAGGTCAAGGGTGAACAGGCTCTGGCCTTTCTGCGGACCAGGCACTCCTTCGGCGACGCCAGCGATCTGGCCCGGATCAAGGCCCAGCAGTACTTCCTGGGCTCGATGGTGCGCAAGATCAAGAGTGACGGCACCCTCTCGGACCTCCCGAAGGTGTACCGGATCGCGGATGCCATCACCAAGAACCTGACCATTGACCGCGGGCTCGCCAACATTCCGAGCATGACCTCAATTGCGAACCGGCTGCAGAACGTCGATCTGCCCAAGGTCGCCTTTGTGACGGCTCCCAACGTGCCCGACCCCGCTGATCCAAACCGGGTGGTGCTCTCGCAGCCCGACGCCGGCAATCTTTTTGCCGCCGTCCGCAAGGACGTGGACCTGACAGCCCCGGCATCGCCGTCGGCTTCGCCGTCGTCGGCTTCCGCGTCACCGTCAGCTGCGACTTCGGGGTCGCCAGCGAGCGCCAGTTCGACGACAACGACGTCGGCTGCGGGTAAGCCTGCACCGACGGTTCCGGCTTACGACAAAACGATCCAGCCCATTACCGTCAACAACGGCACGGGACTCGCTGGCCGCATTGACCCGCTGGTCTCCGTCCTTACGACCGCCGGCTACGCGAACGTGGTTCAGGCCACGGCACCCGCGGTGCTTCCGGCAACCCAGGTTCTTTACGGCAAGGGTTTCCTCGACGTCGCGCAGGACCTGGCAAAGCTCTTCGGCATACCGTCCAAGGCGTTCGTAGCGTCCCCGGACATCAACGGCGTGCAGTTGCAGATAGGTTCGGACTTCGCCTCGGGCAGCACCTTTGGAAAAACCACGCTGCCGCCGGACATCGTCTCCAGCACCGCGAACCAGCAGGGAAAGTGCCTGCATGTCAACCCGGAGATGTACCCGCGCTAACCGCTGGCTGCGGCGCGGCGGCCGGGCAGGGTGGGCCCTGCCCGGCAAAACCGGCCGTTACCAGATGCTGACGCGTTCCTCCTCGGCGAGCCACAGCGCGTCATCGTCGGAGACATCAAAGGCGGCATAGAACGGTGCCAGGTTCCGCACCACGGCGTTGCACCGCAGTTCGCCGGGGGAGTGCGGGTCGGTGGCCAGCCGGCGGATGGCCTCTTCGGGGCGGATCTTGGTTCGCCAGCACTCGGCCCAGGACTAGAAGAACCGCTGAGCGCCCGTCAGGTCATCCAGCACCGGCGCGGGAGCCCCGGCCAGGCTCAGTTCGTAGGCCTTATACGCAATGGCCAGTCCGCCGAGATCTCCAATGTTTTCTCCCAAGGTCAGTTCGCCGTTGACGAAGTGGCCGGGCGCGGCATCGGGGCTGAGGGCGCTGTACTGGGCAACCAGCCGGTCCGTCAGCTGCTCGAAGGCCTTCCGGTCATCCTCGCTCCACCAGTTCCGCAGTGCTCCGTCGCCGTCGAACTGGGATCCTTGGTCGTCGAAGCCGTGGCCGATTTCATGGCCGATCACCGCACCGATGCCGCCATAGTTTGCCGCGTCGTCTGCGCCGGCGTCGAAGAACGGCGGCTGCAGGATGGCGGCGGGAAACACCACCTCGTTCATGGTGGGGTTGTAGTAGGCATTGACGGTCTGCGGAGTCATCAGCCACTCGTCCCGGTCAATGGGCCTCCCGATCTTAGCGAGCTGACGCTGCAGCTCAAAGAGGTGGCTTCGTTCCAGGTTCCCCAGCAGATCCTTGGCATCGATGGCCAGAGCGGAGTAGTCCCGCCACTTTTTCGGGTACCCGATCTTTGGAATGAACTTGGCCAGTTTTTCCAGGGCCCGGTCCTTGGTGTCCGAGCTCATCCATTCCAGCTCGTTGATGCTCTGCCGGTAGGCCTCGATCAGGTTGGCAACCAGCAGCTCCATCCGCTTCCGGTGACCCGCCGGAAAATGCCGGGCAACATAGAGTTGACCCACCGCCTCGCCCAAAGCTCCCTCCACCAATGAAACTCCGCGCTTCCAGCGGTCCTTGTTGACCTCGGTTCCACTGATGGTGGTTCCGTAGAAGGCAAAATCCGCATCCACGAACGGGCTGCTCAGATACGGGGCGGCGCCGGAGATAAGCCGAAACGCCAGCCATTCCTGCCAGTCTTTGAGCCGGTCGGCGGTCAGCAGAGTGGCCATACCCGTGAAGAACTCAGGAGTGACAATCACGAGTTCGGCCGTGGAGCTCTCCGTCAGCTCCATGCCTGCAAACCAGGACACCAACACCGGCAGCATGGCCAGTGCCTCCGCACGGCCGGTGAGGTTGTAGGTTTTCTGCGGGTCCCGGAGGGTGACGTTGTCCCAGTGGAATCCTGCGATCGCCGTTTCCAAAGTCATCACCCGGGAGGCCGCCGCCCCGGAGTCCCGGACGCCGGCCAAGGTGAACATCGCGGCAACATGGTCCCGGTAAGCCGATCGAATGGACGCAAACTTGTCCTCCCGGTAATACGACTCGTCCGGCAGGCCCAAGCCGCTTTGGTACAGGTGCAGCAGGGCACGCTCCGGATTGCCGGCATCGTTGTTGACATAGCCACCGAACAGACCCTGGTTGCCGGCCCGGTCCAGCCGACCCATCAGCGTCACGAGCTCTTCCGGATCGGCGGTGCCAAAGATGGCCGCCAGCCTCGGCTCCAGCGGAGAACCACCGGCTGCCTCGATGGCCTCCTCATCCATGAAGCTGCTGTACAGGTCCCCTATCTTGCGCTCCACGGGACCGCCCGAGGCATCGAGTGCTGCCTGGTTGATGATCTCCCGGACGGCGATTTCCGCGTCATCCCGCAGCGCAATGAATGCGCCGGTCAGCGGCCGGTCCGCGGGAATGGTTTCGGTGTCCAGCCAGCGGCCGTTCACATGCCGGTACAGATCATCCTGCGGCCGTACCGCGGGGTCAAGATTGCCGAGATTGATGCCGGGATTCGCCATGCAAAGACCTGCCTAAATCGCTGAAATGGCCCGCGGCGCGGACCAAGGGTGGGCTGTTTCACATTCATCTTACGCGCCGTGCTAGGGTAAAAATGTGCGCTCTGAAATACTCCTTCTTAGCTGCCGCGGCGGGGATACACAGCCGTTGTTCCACCGATAGCCTTCGATCCTCGCAGGCGCAGATCTGGTTGGCACAGCGGTCGGCCGATCCCCCGCTGCGGTGCTCGTGATGCCCGGCCGGCCCTCCAGCAGCGATCGAAGAGAACAGGTCATCCCATGCGAAACGCACAAAAAACTTCCGGAATGCCGATCCACCGTTACATTCCGTTTGCCGAGCAGATCACCGTCGAACTGCCGGACCGCACCTGGCCCGACCGGGTCATTACGGCGGCGCCACGCTGGTGCGCGGTGGATCTCCGCGACGGCAACCAGGCTTTGATCGATCCGATGAGCCCGGCCCGCAAGATGAAGATGTTCGAACTGCTGGTCGGCATGGGATACAAGGAAATTGAAGTCGGCTTTCCGTCCGCCTCGCAGACCGATTTCGACTTCGTGCGCCAGCTCATCGAGGGCGGCCACATTCCCGGCGATGTCACCATCCAGGTGCTGACTCAGGCCAGGGAACATCTGATTGAACGCACGTATGAGTCTCTGGTGGGGGCTAAGCAGGCGATCGTGCACCTGTACAACTCCACCTCGGTGCTGCAGCGCCGGGTGGTTTTCAACCAGGATGAGGACGGCATCCTGGACATTGCGCTGCAGGGCGCACGGCTGTGCAAGAAGTATGAGGAAACGCTGGTGGACACAGAGATCACCTACGAATACTCACCGGAGTCTTTCACCGGCACCGAACCCGAGTACGCGGTCCGTGTCTGCAACGCCGTGGCCGACATCTTCGAGGCCTCGGCCCAGAGCCAGGTCATTATCAACCTGCCCGCAACAGTGGAAATGGCAACACCGAATGTTTACGCGGACTCCATTGAGTGGATGAGCCGTAACCTGCATCCGAGAGAGGGCATCATTCTCTCGCTGCATCCGCACAATGACCGCGGCACCGGCGTGGCGGCGGCTGAGCTGGGCTATCTGGCCGGGGCGGACCGGATTGAAGGATGCCTTTTCGGTAACGGCGAACGCACCGGCAACGTGGATCTGGTGACCTTGGGGCTGAATCTTTTCAGTCAGGGCATCGACCCAATGATCGATTTTTCGCATATCGACGACGTCCGCCGCACCGTCGAGTACTGCAACCAGTTGCCCGTTCCGGAACGTATGCCCTACGGCGGGGACCTTGTTTTCACTGCCTTCTCAGGCTCCCACCAGGATGCCATCAAAAAGGGCTTGGAGGCACTCGAACGGGAGGCCGCCGCGGCTGGCCAGGATGTCCGTGATTTCACCTGGGCCGTCCCGTACCTGCCGGTGGATCCGAAAGACTTGGGCCGCAGCTATGAAGCGGTCATTCGGGTCAATTCGCAGTCCGGTAAGGGTGGCGTGGCCTATTTGCTGAAGAACGAGCACAGCCTGGATCTGCCGCGCAGGGCGCAGATGGAATTTTCGTCCGTAATCCAGCGGCGCACGGATACAGTTGGCGGCGAGGTCAGCGCAGCCCAGTTGTGGGAGACCTTCGTGGACGAGTACCTGCCCCGGCCGGCCGGAAGTGCACAGGACCTGTGGGGGCGTTACGCGCTGGGCTCGCTGAACACCGAAACGGACCAAGAGGGTCAGATGACCCTGACCGCATCCATGATGATCGACGGCGTGGCGCAGCGCCGCACGGGCACCGGGAATGGTCCGATCGCAGCACTGCTGGACATACTGCACAGTGACGGCGTGGACGTGCGGGTGCTGGACTACTCCGAGCACGCGCTCTCTGAGGGAGGCAATGCCCGGGCGGCGGCCTACGTGGAGTGTGCAGTCGGGGATCGTGTGCTTTGGGGAATCGGCATTGACTCGAATACCTCGATGTCCTCCCTGAAAGCCGTCATTTCCGCCGTCAATCGAGCCATCCGGGATCGTCAGGCATAGCTGGGAGCCGGCTACCGCACATCATTGGTGGCCGAACTAAACTATTGCGCTGGTGCAACCAATCTGCTAAGACAGAACTATGGGTCTGCCCGCAGTCCTGGTCATGCCAATGAGATGCAGAAGGCTATTTGGTGCGTGGCCCCGGACCGTCGGTTGGTCCTGATCGTCACCCGGTTCCGGGACGATCAATGTCGCAGGACGGTGAGGCAGCCATGACGAAAACCGAACTCCCGGCGGATGATGCCAGTGATCCGCAGCTGGAGATCAGCAAGCCCAAGACCTGGGCCGCGGGCCTTCCCAGCCTGACCGAATCGATTCCTCGTTCCCTGCGGGAAATGGGACCGGAACGGTCGGTGAAGACATTGCTGGCGATGAACCAGAAGGACGGCTTCGACTGCATGAGCTGCGCCTGGCCGGATCCGCCGCACCGCAAGGTGGCTGAGTTCTGTGAAAACGGGGCTAAGGCGGTCGGCTGGGAAGCTAATCCGCTGACCATTCCGCAGACGTTCTGGGCGGAACATTCGGTGACGGACCTGCAGGGACGCACAGAGTACTGGCTGGGCCAGCAGGGGCGTTTGGTCCGGCCGGTGTACAAGCCGGCCGGCCAGGACCACTACCAGCCGATCAGCTGGGAAAACGCCTTTGGCATTATCGCCCGCGAACTGAACGCGCTTGACAGCCCGGATGAGGCAACCTTTTACACCAGCGGGCGAACCAGCAATGAGGCTGCCTTCGAATACCAGCTCTTTGCCAGGGCCTACGGAACCAACAACCTGCCCGACTGCTCAAACATGTGCCACGAATCCACCGGGAAGGCCATGACTGAAACCATTGGGGTGGGAAAGTGCGCCATTTCCTATGAGGACTTCGCCAAGGCTGACCTGATTATGATCATGGGCCAGAACCCCGGCACTTGCCATCCGCGCATGCTCACCGCGCTGGAGGAGGCGAAACGGGCCGGCGCCAGCATCGTGGCAATCAACCCGCTGCCGGAGGCGGGACTGATCAACTTCAAGAATCCGCAGCGTCCCAGGGGATTGGTTGGCCCCGGTACCGACCTGGCGGACCAGTTCCTGCAGATCCGTCTGGCCGGCGACATGGCACTGATGCAGGCACTGTGCAAGCGGGTCCTGGCGGCTGAAGAAGCTGCGCCCGGGGCGGTGCTGGATCACGCGTTCCTGGCTGAGCACTGTCAGGGCCTGGAGGAACTCAAAGCCCACCTTGCCGGGCTGGACGAGGCGGAGGTGCTCGCCGCCACCGGACTGCGCAGCGGGGAAATCGATGAACTCGCGGCGCGGTATCTGAAGGCGGACAAGGTGATTGTCACCTGGGCGATGGGGCTGACCCAGCATAAGAAGGCCGTACCCACCATCAAGGAAATCATTAACCTGTTGCTGCTGCGCGGCAATATCGGCAAACCCGGTGCAGGTCCCTCCCCAATCCGCGGGCACAGCAATGTTCAGGGCGACCGCACGATGGGCATCTGGGAGCAGATGCCCCCCGCCTTCCTGGACGGGATCCAGCAGGAGTTCGGCTTCGATCCGCCGCGGCACCATGGCTTCGACGCAGTACAGAGTATCCAGGCCATGCGGGACGGAAAGCTGAAGGTCTTCATGGCCGTGGGCGGCAACCTGGTCAATGCCGTCTCCGACACGGCCGTGGCCGAGGCCGCCATGACGAAGATGACGCTCAGCGTGCAGGTTTCCACCAAGCTCAACCGCTCGCACGCATTCACCGGCGAGCAGGCGCTGATCCTGCCCACGCTGGGACGGTCCGAAATTGACCTGCAGTCCAGCGGGCCGCAGTTCGTTACGGTGGAGGACACCGTCTGCGCCGTGCATGCCTCCGCCGGACGCTTGGGGCCGATTTCGGACATGGTGCTTTCCGAGGTTGCCATCATCAGCCGGCTGGCACGGGCAGTACTGGGGGACAAGCACGGCATCAACTGGGCCGGCTTCGAAGCGGACTATGACACCCTGCGCGAGCACATTTCTCACGTGTGCAAGGGCTGCGAGGACTATAACCGCAAGGTCCGCCAGGAGGGCGGCTTCGTCCTGCCGCACCCGCCGCGCGATTCCCGGACGTTCCCGACGGCGACGGGCAAGGCCATGCTGACGGTTAATGAGCTCGAGACCATTCAGGTTCCGGCCGGCCGGCTGCTGCTGCAGTCGGTCCGTTCGCACGACCAGTTCAACACCACAATCTACAGCCTTAACGACAGGTACCGCGGCGTCAAAAAGGGACGCCATGTGCTGTTCGTCAATCCTGAGGATTTGCAGGAGCTGGGGATCGCGGACGGCAGTTTCGTGGACGTGCACAGCGAATACGACGACGGCGAAGACCGGGTCCTGCGGCAGTTCCGGGTGATTTCCTATCCGACGGCGAAGGGGTGCGTCAGCGCCTACTTCCCGGAGGCGAACGTGCTGGTGTCGCTGGAAGCGACGGCCGAGGGAAGCAATACGCCGATCTCCAAATCCGTCGTCGTCCGCCTCGAGCCAGCCCCGGCCCCGGCCCCGGCCCGGGAAGCGGCAACTGCCGTCCGGTAACGGGCTGCTCAGCACCGTCTTCATCACGACCTGTACCTGCAGCTCCACCCGCATCTGCCAACTGCAACCGCAATAAAAAGGACAAAGATCGTGAATCTGATGTTCCATGCATCGACATTCGTGCCACTTGCGCTTGGTTTCTTCGGCCTTGGAACCGGCTATCTCATTTACGGGCCGGAGGAATTATTTGGCTGGCCCAAACGCGACGAGGCCGTTGACCGCTCCACCGGGATCTGGGGAATCTGGATGCCCGGATTCTGCCAGTTGCTCACCGGCGTGTACCTCTTTGTCGGCTTGACCTGGTTCCAGGTGTTCAAGGATCCGGCGCTCTACATGGCCGCACTGGCCTTCTCCGTTTACGGCATCCACTGGTTCGCCATCGGCTACAACCGCTACCAGCGCAGCGACCCCCGGCCAAACATGGGCATGTCTGTGGCGTTCACCATCGTCTCCGTGCTGGGACTGGTGGTCTTCTTCAAGGTCGGTGACTGGCCCGTGGGACTGCTGTTCTGCGGACTGGTACTGATCTACATCAGCGACTTCTTTGTCAGCATCGGCAAGGCCTTCGGCGAACGTGCCCTCGGTTTCTGGCACCTCGTTACGGGTCTGTGGCTGATGTACCTGACTTTCGCCGCCGGGTTGAACATCGCAGCGGGGATGCATCTGCCGCTCTAGCCTGGGCCGCGGTGTGGGCGCTGGTGTCCGGCACGCCTGCTTTCTGCCTTGCCCGCCGGGGAAGGATCCCGGTGGGACAATGGAGCCGTGTCCAGAAACTCCTTTGCCGCGCGCACCTACCGGGATGACGCCGTCGTCCTGCGCACCCACAAACTCGGCGAGGCCGACCGCATCATCACCTTGCTCACACGCCATCACGGTCAGGTCCGCGCCGTCGCCAAGGGAGTACGGCGCACCAGCAGCAAATTCGGTGCACGGCTGGAACCATTCATGGTGGCTGATCTGCAGCTCGTAAGTGGACGGAGCCTGGACATCGTGACTCAGGCCGTCTCGAAGGGATCCTACGGGCGGGAAATCGTGGCGGATTACGGCTGCTACACGGTGGCCGTGGCCATGACCGAAACCGCCGAGCGGCTCACTGATGTGGACGGGGAAGCTGCCACCGCACAATATCTGCTGCTCGTCGGGGCGCTTGCCGCTCTGAGTCGAGGCGAGCATACGCCGCAGCTTATCCTGGACTCGTATCTGCTCCGTGCCCTGGCCACCGGCGGCTGGGCCCCCAGCTTTACGGACTGCGCGCGGTGTTCGGAACCCGGCCCGCATGGGGCCTTTTCGGCGGCCCTGGGCGGCGCCGTATGCCACGACTGCCGCCCCCCCGGCTCACCCGCGCCGGCACCGGAGACGATGATTCTGCTGGCGGCCCTGCTCTCCGGCAACTGGCCATTGGCGGACGGATCGCAGCCGCAGCACCGCCGGGAGGCCGCCGGACTGGTGGCCAGTTATTTGCAATGGCATCTGGAGCGCGTGGTCCGCTCCCTTAAACATGTGGAGCGTGTGTAATTTTGGAATTGTTTCCGCCGGCAGGTCCCAGCGAAGATTCGGCTCACGGACGTGCGGGCCGGTCGCGCGGCAGGTCCGGCCGCAGCAGCCGGCTGCGCAGCAAGCCGGACGTCGTCGCACCATGGCCGCATCCATCCGGCGCTGCCATGCCGGCAATCCCCGCCGAGCTGGTTCCCCGGCACGTCGCGATAGTGATGGATGGAAACGGCCGCTGGGCCAATCAGCGCGGACTTCCTCGAATCGAGGGCCACAAGGCCGGGGAGCCGGCCCTGTTGGACGTCATGGCCGGGGCCATCGAAATGGGGATCAAGTATGTGAGCGTCTACGCCTTCTCCACCGAAAACTGGAAACGTTCCCCGGAGGAAGTCCGCTTTCTGATGGGATTCAACAAGGATGTGCTGCGGCGTCAGCGGGACCAGCTTGATGCCTGGGGCGTTCGGGTCCGTTGGGCCGGACGACGGCCGCGATTGTGGGGATCGGTCATCAAGGAACTTGAAGTTGCCCAGGAGCGCACCCAGGACAACGACACCGTCACCCTCACCATGTGCGTCAACTACGGCGGGCGTGCTGAAATTGCAGACGCCGTGACGGCCATTGCCGAGCAGATTGCGGCCGGAAAACTGAGCCCGCGCTCTGTCAGCGAGAAAACCATCCAGCGCTTCTTGTACACCCCGGATCTGCCGGATGTGGATCTCTTCCTGCGCTCCAGCGGCGAACAGCGGCTCTCCAACTTTCTGCTTTGGCAGTCCGCCTACGCCGAGTTTGTCTTTCTGGATAAACTCTGGCCGGATGTGGACCGGCGCACCCTCTGGGAGGCTGTGGACATCTATGCCCGACGGGACCGGCGCTTCGGAGCGGCCGTGGACGCGGCGGGCTGAGGCAGGTCAGGACCCCGTCGCGTAAGCCCTCATCCAATCGGCCAGGTCGGCGTAGATCAACTTTCGCACGGGATCCGCGGAAAGAAGCACATCGTGCAGCGCCCCCGGATATCGGTTGACCATGACGCGCCGACCCAACGTAAGCCCGAGGCGGGCCATTTCGTTGACATCGATGACGGCGTCCACGCCCATCATCTCCGGAGTCCAATCAGCCGCTATGACCGTTCGCTCCGAAAGCAGCATGAGCACCGGAACATCCAGCGTCAAACCCTTGCCCACCTTGGCATGGCCCACCAGCACGGCTTTGATCCAACCCGCCCGAAGCGGGAAGGAAGCCGCCGGCCGCCAAAGCGGGTTCAATTCCCAGCTGCCATACGCGCTGCTGCTGACGCTTTGCCAGTAGGCCTTCATCTCGGGGAAATGCAGGACCTTGCGCGGGTCGGACCTGGCAAAGGGGTCGACCAGATGGGTGGCAACCTGGCGCACGAAGCGGCTGCCCTGCAGCTCGAGCCAGGGACCGTTGAGGATCAAGGAGGTCAACCGTCCAGGATGGCGCGCCGCCCACAGGGTGGCGATCAGGCCCCCGAGGGAATGGCCAAGCAAGTGGACAGAGACGGTGTCGGCACTTCCGCCCCGACGTGCCATGTCGGCCTTGACCGCCGACAGGGCCGCATCAATATCCTCGTCGTAGACCTCCAGATCCGTGATAAACCCCTCCGACTGCCCGGGCAGAAGACTCCGACCATACTTGCGCAGATCCAGCGCATAAAAGGCCAGGCCATGTTCGGCGCAGAATTCGGCCAGCTCACGCTGGAAGAAATAGTCAGCCCAGCCATGCAGGTACAGCATGGCCTGCCCGTTGACCGATCCCTGCGCACCCCCGGAACCCTGCGGGCCGCTGGCACGCTGCCACCATTGGCGGGCGTGGACATCAGCAGACCGCAGGTGGCGCACCAGAGTGGCCATCACCGGGCCTTCGGAGTCGAACCCCAGATCGAGGACGAGCTGCTGGTAGCCCGGACCCAGGAAGTCGGGTGTCCAAAGCGGCTCCGCGGCCCTATCCACCGTCGTCAACTTCCCCCGGTCCTCCGTCAGCTCCACCGTCAGCAGGCATTCCTGCCCGGCCCTCAATGAACATGAAGGCCTGGACCCAACGCCGGAGCCGGGCATACGCGTCGTCCCGGACCGCCCGTTCCGAAAGCAGCACGTCGTGAAGTCCGCCCTCGATCTTCTCGATCGCCACCGTGCTGCCCAACGTCCCCGCACGAGCCGCCATAGTGTGCACGTCCAGCACCACATCGGCCGTGTGCATGGAGTCCTTCCAGAACGGTCCGTTCATGCTGCGGGCCGACATCAGCACCAAAATGGGTACCTGGATCCGGAGCCCTTTCGCCACCGATGCCTGGCCCGCGAGGATGGCGCTCATCCACCCCAGCCTGATCGGAAAAGCCTTCGGAGGCCGGAGCGCATTGTCCAACTCCCATCCGCCGTCCGCCTGCGAACTGATGCTGCGCCAATAGAAATTCCGTTCCGGCAGGCGCATCCGTTTCTGCGGCCAAAACCGGGCAAATGGCTGCACCACCGAATATGCGGCATGACGGACCAGCGCGCTGCCGTACATTTCCAGCCAGGGGCTGTTGAGGATCAGGTGGCTGATGGTTCCCGGGTGCCGGCTGGCCCACAGCGCGGCGACAAGTCCGCCGGTGGAATGTCCCATCAACGCAATCTGGGGGACCGGTTCTGGGGAGCGTTTGGTTGTTGCCAGTTCGGGGACTGTTGACGACGGCGACGGCGATGGTCCGGGAGACTGTTGGGTCGTTGCCGGTTCCGGGATTGCTGAAGACGACGGCGGCTCGGGGGACCGCGACGACGCGGACGATCGGGGTGGCACCGATATCCTTCCGTCGGAGCGCAATTCTCTCAGGTCGGCGGCGACCGCGGCCAGCGCCAGGTGCAGCTCTGCGTCGTAGTCCTGCAGGTGGCCGACAAAGCCGCCCAGGTCACCTTCCCGCAGGCTGCGTCCGTGGTTGTGCAGGTCCAAGGCATAGAAGGCAATTCCGAGATCGGCCCAAAACGCCGCCAGGTCGGGATTGAAGAAGTAATCACTCCAGCCGTGCAGATACAGCACCGCCTGCCCCGCGGCGGCGCGGCGCGGCGATGATGGACCGTGCGCTGCCGCGGTGCCTGCCCCGACGCCAGCACCGGCACCGGCACCAGCACCGACGCGGGCACTGGTACCGGTACCGGCAACGACGCGGGCGTTCGCACCGGCAACAGCTTCTGCGGTCCCTGAATTCAGGGTCTCTCCTGAATTGCTCCGGCTGCCCATTTCGGGCAGGTGCCGGATCAGCGTGGCGACCCGATGCGTCCCATCCGGGTGCTGGGTGCGCAGGATCGCCGATTCGAACTGTTCGCCCAGCACATCCGGTCCCCAGCGGAGGTCCCCGTCCATCAACTACCGCACCCTTCGGCCGCCGAACGGCCGGCACTGCGGCCGGAAAACAGGCAACCGCCCAGGAATGTGCCCTCCAGCGATCGGTAGCCGTGGATGCCACCGCCGCCGAAGCCGGCCGCCTCACCGGCGGCATAAAGGCCGGGAATCGGCATTCCCGCCTCGTCCAGCACCCGCGACGCGAGATCGGTTTGGGCGCCGCCGAGACTTTTCCGGGTCAGGATCGAAAGCCGGACGGCGATTAAGGGGCCATGGCGCGGATCCAGCATCCGATGCGGTGGCGCGACACGCATGATCCGGTCGGTGGCAAACCGCCGGGCTTGGCGAATGGCACTGAGCTGGCTGTCCTTGCCCAGTCCGCTGCTGACCTGCAGGTCCCTGGCCGCTATGAGGTCCGAGAGCCCCTGCCCGTCAATAAGGTCGCGGGAGACCAATGCGTTCATCTTGGCGGCCAGAAGCGCGGCTGAGTCCGCCTGCAGGAAGTCAATGCCGCGGTCCAGGAACGTCTGTACTGGCCCCACCGAGCCGGGGAGAGCGCGCCGCGCCAACAGCCGCAGGTCCTTTCCCGTGAGATCCGGGTTTTGCTCGGATCCGGAGAGCGCGAATTCCTTGTCCAGAATGGTTTTATCCAGGACGAACCAGGAGTGCGAGTACCCGGTACCAACGATGTGCCGCAGGGCTCCCTGCGAGTCGAATCCCGGATACAGCGGTACGGGGAGACGGTGGCCCTCCGCATCCAGCCACAATGGCGAGGGACCGGACAAGATCCGGATGCCATGCTTTGGCCAGACGGGGGAGTGGTTGTGGATGCCCTCAGGGTAATGCCACATCCTGTCCTTGTTGATCACAGCACCGCCGGCCCGCCCGACGGCGTCTTGGAACTGGCCGTCCACGCTGGCCGGTACTCCCGTGAGCAGATAGTCCGGCGGATCGGCGTTCGGCCATTGCCGGCGAACCAGCTCGTGGCTGCCACCGATTCCGCCGGTGGTTACGATCACAGCCTGGCCGGAGGCGCTGAATTCCCCGACCAGGGCCCGTGAACTTGCCACACCCCGCGCCGCAGTGGACGGTGCCAAAATGTTGCCACTCACCCCAGTGACGGTTCCGGCGCTGATTATCAGCTCCGTCGCGCGGTGCCGGAAGGCGTATCGGACCCTGCCTGCGTCGACGCCTTCGCGCAGTTTGGCCAGAAAAGGGGCCAGAATTCCCGGACCTGTTCCCCACATCACGTGAAAACGCGGAACGGTGTTTCCGTGTCCCTGGGCGTCGTAACCACCGCGTTCGGCCCACTGGACCAGTGGAAAAAACCGCACGCCCAACGCATGCAGCCAAGCCCGTTGCTCGCCTGCAGCGAAGTCGACGTAGGCCCGCGCCCACGCACGAGCCCAGTGGTCCTGCGCACGGTCGAATCCGGCGGAGCCTAACCAGTCAGCCCAGGCAAGTTCCACGCTGTCCCGCACGCCCAGCCGGCGTTGTTCGGGCGAGTCGACCAGGAATATCCCGCCAAAGGACCAAAAAGCCTGGCCACCCAAGGAGGCTGCCGGTTCCTGGTCCAGGATCAGGACAGTCCGCCCGGCGTTATAGGCTTCGGCGGCCGCAACGAGCCCGGATAGGCCTGCGCCTATCACTATCACTTCAGCCTGCAGCCGGAGCGAATCGTCATCGGAGAACATGGGGCTATGCTAACCCCGATACTGACACTCTCCGCACGGCGTTCCGCACCGAGCCCTGGAGGTCGTTCCTGCGGCGGGCAGCTGGCCGGTTTGGTGATGGCGGAGGCAGACGGAAAACTAGGAGCCATGCGCCTTTACCCCACCGTCTTCCGCATCTGCTTTTCCTGGATGGATGCCGAACGAGCCCATACCATAGGTTTTTCACTGATCAAGGCGGCCCATCGGGCAGGCGCCGGCGCTGCGCTGAGACGGCTGACACGGCCCGCACCGTCCCTGCGCACCGAGGCCATGGGGCTCAGCTTTCCGTCGCCCTTTGGACTGGCGGCCGGTTTCGACAAGGAAGGCCACGGCATCGAAGCACTCACGGATCTCGGCTTCGGCCACATTGAGGTAGGGACCATTACCGGCGCCGCACAGCCGGGAAACCCGCGCCCGCGGCTGTTCCGGCTGGTGCAGGACCGTGCCGTCATCAACCGAATGGGATTCAACAACGACGGTGCCGCCGCCGTCGCGCCTCGGGTGCAGCAGGCACGGCTTAACCTCCAGCGCAGTTACCGCACGATCCGGCCGGTAATAGGGGTCAACATCGGCAAAACCAAGGCGGTTGAGCTTTCCGATGCCGTGGCAGATTACCTTGCCAGCACCCGGGAGCTGGCCGCGGTGGCAGATTATTTGGTGGTCAATGTCAGTTCACCGAATACACCCGGACTCCGGCTGCTGCAGAACGTACAGACGCTGCGGCCATTGCTGACCTCTGTCCGCCGGACGGCCAACGAGGCAGCCGGCAGACGGGTTCCGCTGCTGGTCAAGATAGCCCCGGACCTCTCCGACGAGGACATCGCAGACGTGGCAGCCTTGGCCCTTGAGCTGCAACTGGACGGCATTATCTGCACCAACACCACGATCGGCCGCGAGGCCCTGACCAGCAATCCCGGAATTGTGGCAGCAGCCGGGGACGGCGGGCTATCGGGGGCTCCGCTGAAGTCCCGGTCGATTCAGGTGCTCAAGGCGCTCAAGGCAGCCGTGGGAGACAACCTGACACTGATATCGGTGGGTGGGGTTGAGACCGGTCAGGACGTCCTCGACCGGCTGGATGCCGGGGCCACGCTGGTCCAGGGATACACCGCATTCCTCTATGAGGGACCATTTTGGGCGGCAGGAATCAACCGGACGCTGGCGGCCCGGAAGGGCTGAAAAGCCGACCTGTCGGCCGGCGCCCAACCGGGCGCCGGCAGACGGGGTTGGAGCGCTACGCTACCCGGGTTTCCGGGCTGACGGTCAGCGCGGGGTTCTTTTCCACACTTTCCCCGAGCGCCGCATCAATGGCACTCATCGCCTCGGCGGGAATCTTCACTCCGGAGGCCTTGACGTTTTCAGCCACCTGTTCGGGACGCGAAGCCCCCACCAGAGCGGTGGAGACATTCTCGTTCTGCAGCACCCAGGCGATGGCCAGCTGGGACATCTTCAGTCCCAGCTCGTCCGCGATCGGCTTGAGCTTCTGCACAGCGGTGAGAACGCCATCGTCCATGAAACGGGAGATGGTGCTCTTTCCGCCCTTCTCGTCCGTGGCGCGCGAACCTTCCGGCGCGGGTTGTCCGGGCAAGTACTTTCCGGACAAGACGCCCTGTGCCATGGGAGACCACACCACCTGGGAGATGCCCAGTTCCTTGGAGGCGGGCACAACCTCCGCCTCGATTACCCGGTACAGGGCGGAGTACTGCGGCTGGTTGGAGATAATGGAGAAGCCCGCCTGCCGGGCCAGCGCCTGACCGTCGCGCAGCTGCTGGGCGGACCATTCGGAAACGCCAATATAGAGCGCTTTTCCGGAACGGACCACATCGGCGAACGCCTGAATGGTTTCTTCCAGCGGCGTCTCATGGTCGTAGCGGTGCGCCTGGTACAGATCGACGTAGTCCATCTGGAGCCGGCGAAGCGAGCCGTTGATGCCCTCCATGATGTGCTTGCGGGACAGGCCGGTGTCATTGGGGCCCTTCGGTCCCACCGGCCAGTACACCTTGGTGAAGACCTCCAAAGACTCACGCCGCTGGGTCTTCAGCGCCGAGCCCAGCACTTCCTCCGCCGCGCCGTTGGCATAGGCGTCGGCGGTGTCGAAGGTGCTGATGCCCGCATCAAGAGCGGCCTTCACGCACGAGGTGGCGACGTCGTTCTCCACCTGGGAGCCGTGAGTGAGCCAGTTGCCGTAGGTGATTTCGGTTATTTTCAGGCCCGATGTGCCTAGGTATCGATAGTCCATGTCTTAAGCCTACTGATGTTCACCGGCGGACATTTACCGCGGCGGCTACTTCGGCGCGCCTCCGCGCTTGACCAGCGGCTTGGGCAGCCGGAGCCTGCGGAACTGCAGCGAACGCATCGTGCCGTACCAAATCACACCGGAATCCACAGAACCGAACTTCTCCCGTAGACCGCGCTTGAGCTTGCGGCCCAGCAGGAAGCTGTCCAAACCCACGGCGATCACCAGCACCCAGAAAATTCCGAAGATGATGATCTGTGTTTCACTCGTCACGGTCACCAGCAGCGAGAGGATCACGATGGCGAGGGCGGCGAACATGACGTATTCACCAAGGCTGAACCGGGAGTCGACAAAGTCGCGGGCAAAGCGTTTCTGCGGACCCTTGTCGCGTACCGGAAGATAGCGCTCCTCACCGGTATCCAAGGCGCGCCGCATCCGCGCCTGCTCTTCGCGGTGCGCGTCCCGGTCAGCGGATTTCGCGGCCTTGCGGTCATCCGGAACAAGCGGACGACGACGGGCGGCCTCCTGCGCGCGGCGCGAAGGCGTGGGCGCGCCCTTCCGCGCTCTTGGGTCGACGGGCCGGGAGGCGGCCTGGGCCGCCAGCTCGTCGGCAGCGGTGGGGGAGGCGGCAGTTTCTTTCTTACGTCCAAACACCCCACCAGAGTACCTTGTTGGTGGCACCTTCCCCGACCTTGGCCGGCCGCTGCGGCCCCGCTGCCGCACGCAAGGCTCCCCTCGTCGGCCCCGTCGCACAATGGTCACAGGGACTGCAGCGCCGTCCCACAACCGTCACAGCGGCTGCAGCGCCCCATGGTCGCGCGAGTTGGCGGCCCGCAGGGCCAAAGGTAGGGTTTCGACTATGACAATCGAGCCCAAAACGTCTGCGTCCCCGAAAATGTCTGCGTCCAAGGACGGAGCTGCCGGTTCCGGCACTGCTGTCCATCCTTCAAGCGACAGGCCCGGCGTCGACGTGGACGCGCTGCGGCGCAGTGTGGCAGGGAACTTTCGTGCCACCGTGGACGCGCTGGTTGACCTGGTGGCCATTCCCGGCATCGCCTGGGATGCCTTCGACGTGGCGGAGCTGGAACGCAGTGCCGCGGCGGTGGCAGCCCTGATCCGCGCTGCCGGGCTGGAGGACGTGCAGATTCTGCGCGTTAACAAGGAGGACGGCACCCCTGGTGGACCGGCCGTCGTCGCCCGTAAACCCGCCGCAGCAGGCAAGCCGACAGTTCTGCTCTATGCCCACCACGATGTGCAGCCGCCGGGAAACGCGGCGCTGTGGCAGACGGAACCGTTCGGCGCCGTCGAACGCGATGGCCGGCTCTACGGCCGGGGCGCTGCCGATGACAAGGCCGGAATTATGGCCCACGTGGGCGCGCTGCGGGCCATCACGGACATCGTGGGGGCGGATTTCGGCCTCGGCGTAACGCTGTTCATTGAAGGGGAGGAGGAAGCCGGTTCGCCGACCTTTGCCCGCTTCCTCGCCACGCACCGTGAATTATTGCGGGCGGACGTTATTGTGGTGGCGGATTCCAGTAACTGGAAGGTGGGCGTTCCAGCATTGACGACGAGCCTGCGCGGCCTGGTGGATGGCACCATTGAGGTGGCAGTGTTGGACCACGCGGTGCACTCGGGAATGTTCGGCGGCCCGGTCCTGGACGCACCGACGCTGCTGGCGCGCCTTATTGCCACGCTGCACGACGACGACGGCGCTGTCGCCATTGAGGGCCTGGTAAGCCGGGACGCCGCGGCCATCGACTATCCGGAGGCGGACTATCGGACCGACACCTCCATGCTGGCGGGAGTGCGGCTGGCCGGATCCGGGTCGCTGGCCTCGCGGCTGTGGACGAAGCCGGCTCTGTCCATCATCGGCATGGACGTTCCCACCGTCGCCCTGAGCTCGAACACCCTGCTGCCGGTGGCCCGGGCGAAGTTCAGCCTGCGGCTGTCTCCCGGCCAGGATCCGCAATCGGCGATGGACGCCGTCGAACGTCATCTCCAGCGGTACGCCGGCACCGTGGCCTTTGGCGCGAAGGTGACGTTCACCCCGGGGGAACAGGGTCAGGCGTTCGCCACCGACACCTCCGCCCCGGCGGCCCGCTCAGCACTGTGGGCACTCGGGACTGCGTGGGGGGTCCAACCGGTGGAGAGTGGGATGGGCGGCTCCATTCCGTTCGTTGCCGACCTCACGGAAACCTACCCGGAGGCACAGATTCTCATTACCGGCGTCGAAGACCCGGATTCGCGCGCGCACAGCGCCAATGAGTCCCTTCATTTAGGCGACTTCGAGAACACGATCCTTGCCGAGGCCCTGCTGCTGGCAACCTTGGACGCGCAGGGACTCTGACTCCGCTGCGGCGGGAACAGATCACAGCGGCAGCCGGTTGAAAAGGTTACGGCGAATACAGCGTCGGACGTAGCATATAGATGTACCCCACGTTAGGAACTCTCATGAGCACCAGCACTGAAGCGATCAGCACCGGAATTCCGGCCGAATCGACCACCGTCCAGGCCACAGGACCGGCGGCGCACGGCGTGAAGCTCTCCGAGGTGGCAGCGGGCAAAGTCCGCAGCCTGCTCGAGCAGGAGGGCCGCACCGACTTGCGCCTGCGCGTTGCCGTGCAGCCGGGCGGCTGTTCGGGCCTGATTTATCAGCTCTACTTTGACGAGCGGATGCTCGACGGCGACGCCGTGCGCAACTACGACGGTGTTGAGGTCGTCGTGGACAAGATGAGCGTGCCATACCTCGACGGTGCCAGCATCGATTTTGAGGACACCATCGCCAAACAGGGCTTCACCATCGATAACCCGAACGCCGGAGGCTCCTGTGCCTGTGGCGATTCATTCCACTGACCAGAACGGCACAGGTGTAGGGCGCCGGCATGAATGACTGCGGAATATTGCCGGCGTCCGGAGCGTTCTGTGCGCATTTCGGGTGCGCGGGCGGTAAGCTCTACACCGAGTAGTAAAACTAAATTCGCACCCGCGGCCGGAGCGCCGCTTGGCGCAACAGCAACAAGAGGAAGGGCCGTCTGTGAGTTCGCAGGACCGAACCGGCAGCCGGCGCGCAAGGATCATTCCGATTTCCGGAATGGCGATTGCCGCCGCGTTAGCTTTGTCTGGATGTACGCCGGAGATGAAGAACGGTTGGTTGCCGACAGAGCGCGGAACCACGAACCACACGGCCCGGGTCATCGACCTCTGGGTGAATTCGTGGATCACAGCCATGGTTATCGGTCTGATCACCTGGGGCCTGATTATTTGGTGCATCATTGCCTACCGGCGCCGCAAAAACGCCGTCGGCTTTCCGCGCCAGGTCAGTTACAACCTGCCACTGGAAATCTTCTATGTGGCCGTGCCACTGTTCATGGTCATGGTGTTCTTCTACTTCACCGACCGCGACCAGTCGGCCATCACTGCCCGCGATCCAAATCCGCAGGTAAAGATCGACGTGCGCGCCAAACAGTGGTCCTGGGACTTCAACTACGTCGCCGGCAACGACATTTCGTCCAGTGTTTACGAGGGTGGCGTCCAGGCACACCTCAACGGCACCACGATTGATAAGTCGAAGCTGCCCACGCTCTACCTGCCGGTGAACAAGACCGTGGAACTCGAGCTGAACTCCCGCGACGTGATCCACTCGTTCTGGGTTCCCGCCTTCCTGCAAAAGCTTGACGTCATCCCGGGCAAGACAAACTACATGACGCTCACGCCCACGGCCATCGGAACGTACGACGGTAAATGTGCGGAGTTGTGCGGGGAGTACCACTCGGAAATGCTCTTCAACGTCAAGGTGGTCTCGGAGCAGGACTTCCAGGCACACCTTGCTTCGCTGAAGCAGGCGGGCTTCACCGGAACCCTGGGTGAAAAGTATGACCGTAATCCTGACCTGACCGAGAAGAAGTAAGGGGAGCCGGACCAGTGTCGACTTACCAATATTCCGTGGAGGATGTCACCAGCCTGGCGCCACGCGTCGTGCCGGTGTCCAAGGGACGCATTGTCGTCAACTGGATCACCTCCACGGACCACAAAACCATCGGGTATATGTACCTGATTGCTTCCTTTATCTTCTTCTGCCTTGGTGGCGTCATGGCGCTGCTGATGCGCGCCGAGCTGTTTGAGCCCGGGATGCAGATCCTGGGCACCAAGGAGCAGTACAACCAGCTGTTCACCATGCATGGCACGGTCATGCTGCTCATGTTCGCCACCCCGCTGTTCGCCGGGTTCGCCAACGTCATCATGCCGCTGCAGATCGGCGCTCCCGATGTGGCCTTCCCGCGGTTGAACGCTCTGGCCTTCTGGTTCTTCCTGTTCGGCAGCACCATCGCCGTTTCCGGCTTCATCACACCGCAGGGCGCGGCCTCCTTCGGCTGGTTCGCGTACGCCCCGCTGTCCAACACCACGTTCACGCCCGGTGTGGGCGGGGATCTGTGGGTCTTCGGACTGGCGCTTTCCGGTTTCGGGACCATTCTGGGCTCGGTCAACTTCATCACCACGATCATCTGCATGCGTGCGCCCGGCATGACGATGTGGCGGATGCCGATCTTTACCTGGAACACGCTGATCACGGCCATTTTGGTAATGATGGCCTTCCCGCCGCTGGCCGCAGCCCTCTTCGCCCTCGGTGCGGACCGGCGTTTCGGTGCACACATCTTTGATCCGGCCAATGGTGGCGCGGTGCTCTGGCAGCACCTGTTCTGGTTCTTCGGCCACCCGGAGGTGTACATTATCGCGCTGCCGTTCTTCGGCATCGTCTCGGAAATTTTCCCCGTCTTCAGCCGGAAACCGGTCTTTGGCTACAAGGGCCTGGTGTACGCCACCATCTCCATCGCCGCGCTGTCCGTGACGGTGTGGGCGCACCACATGTACGTCACAGGTTCGGTGGCGCTGCCGTTCTTCTCGTTCATGACGATGCTGATCGCGGTGCCCACGGGCGTGAAGTTCTTCAACTGGATCGGCACCATGTGGGGCGGCTCGCTTACCTTCGAGACGCCCATGCTGTGGAGCATCGGCTTCCTGATCACCTTCCTGTTCGGCGGGCTGACCGGGATTATCCTGGCCTCCCCGCCGCTGGACTTCCACGTCTCCGACACGTACTTCGTCGTGGCGCACTTCCACTATGTGGTGTTCGGCACGGTGGTCTTCGCGATGTTCGCCGGCTTCTACTTCTGGTGGCCTAAGTGGACCGGGAAGATGCTCAACGAACGGCTGGGTAAGATCCATTTCTGGCTGCTGTTCCTCGGCTTCCACGGCACATTCCTGATCCAGCACTGGCTGGGCGTGCTCGGCATGCCCCGCCGGTACGCGGACTACCTTCCCGAAGACAACTTCACCTGGATGAACCAGTTCTCCACCATCTCCTCATTCGTCCTGGGAGCATCCCTGATCCCGTTCTTCTGGAACGTCTACATCACCTGGCGCAGCAATGTCCGGGTCGAAGTGGACGACCCCTGGGGTTTTGGCGCCTCGCTGGAATGGGCCACGTCCTGTCCGCCGCCGCGGCATAACTTCACCTCACTGCCCAGGATCCGGTCCGAACGGCCCGCGCTTGATCTGCATCATCCTGAGCTGTCAACATTCCAAACAAATTCCGCACCCGTCACAGCAGTGCTCGGTGCAGCCGACCGGGGGGAACGTCCCTAATGAAAGTCGAGACAAAACTCTTTGGCGGTTTGAGCATTTTTGCGATACTGTCGGCAATCTTTTATGGCATCATGACCGGTTTCACGGAATGGGTTGGCGGTTTGGGTTTGACCCTTGTTGCCGGTCTGTGCGGAATGATCGCGTTTTACCTGGGCTACACCGGCAAGCGGGTGGGGCTGCGTCCGGAGGACCGCACCAATGCCGAAATCCACGAGGGATCCGGCGAACAGGGCCACTTCAGCCCCTGGAGCTGGTGGCCCTTGGTCCTCGGCGTTGCCTGTGCCACGGCCTTCTTCGGGATGGCCGTTGGGTTCTGGATTGTTTACATCGCCGCGGGACTGGCAGTTATTGCACTGGTCGGCTGGGTGTTCGAGTACAGCCGCGGTGACCACGCGCACTAACTAAGGTCGTTTATCAGCGATACACCCAGAGGGACTCCACCTGCCGGCGGGGTCCCTCTTGGTGTGCCCGCAACTCCCGGCCTGCCACAGTGCGTTCAGCTGCCCCCGTCGGCTGCGGTGTTGGTTCCGGTCAAGTCGGAGGCCAGCAGGGCCGTGAGATGGTCCAGGGCCGCATCCACCGCATGTGGGTCTCGTCCCCGTTCGTCCACAGTGAGGATCACTTCGGCGCCGCAGTTGAAATCGGCCGTCATGACTTCCAGCAGCGAGCGGGCGTCAACGGCCGGACCTCCGGGTTTCGACAGGAGAACGGGCATCCCCGTCTGGGTGACTGCCCGGACGAAGAAGGCGGCGGGGCGGGCATGCAGTCCGACGGCGGCAGCTACCGTGGCTTTCCGGCTAAGCATTGACTCTCCTCAAGAATGGATGGTGCTGTAAAAACACTAGCTGGCCTCTAGGCTGGAAGGACGCATTTGAAAGGAAACGGCCATGGTGGCACAGTCTGCGGAGCAGATCCAGGGGCAGATCGACCGCAGTTCGGGTAGGGCCCTGTACGTGCAGCTGCGCGAACTTCTCCGCAGCTACATCACACATCAACTCCAGCCCGGGGCTGCCTTCCCGTCAGAACGGGAGCTGGCGCTCCGTTTCGGCCTGGCCCGGATGACCGTGCGGCAGGCAATTGACTCACTCGTCGCAGAGGAAGTTCTTGACCGCGTCGTGGGCCTGGGCACCTTCGTGACCCGTCCCAAACTGGACCTGCAGGTCAAACTGACCTCCTATACCGAGGAAATGCAGCGAAGGGGCATGGTCCCTGCCGCGACGGTTCTCAGTTTCGAGCAAATACCGGCCACGGCCCTCCTGGCGCGCGAGCTGCAGCTCGACGAGGGTCAGCCGATCGTGCGTTTTCGCCGGCTGCTGCTGGCCGACGGTGAGCCTATGAGCGTGGACGAGAACTTCATTCCCGCTCACCGGGTTCCCGGTATTCTCGATGAGCCTCCGCCCACCTCGTTGTACAACGTGCTCAGCGAACGGTTCGGCCTGGTGATGGAGTGGGGTGAGGACATGATCGAGGCCACCGCGGCGTCACCGTCAATAGCCCGGCTGCTCAAGGTGGACGTAGGGGAGCCGCTGCTGAAAATACAGCGGCATGCCTTCGTCTCCCGCGCCATGGTGGACTACTCGGTATCGTTTTACCGGGCAGACCGATACAAGCTCTGGGTGCCCCTGCAGCGCCCCGGAAAACGTACCTCGCGGTCTTATCCCTTCCGGCACCAAGGACATTAAGGCGATAGACAGGAGCGGCCCCCGGATCTCCCGGGGGCCG